>JAKAGZ010000008.1:5893-70322 GCA_021815365.1 Bacteroidota bacterium | reverse complement strand
CTATTGGTCTGCTTACAAGACCCGCAGCATTTGCTGTAATTATAAATATGCTGGTTGCAACAATCGTCACTTTGCCAGGCGGATTTTTAGGAGCTAACGGCGCAGCCTTCCCGTTTATTTTCCTGATAATCTCAATTGTAATTCTGCTTATGGGACCGATGGCTTTCAGCCTGGACTTTTTGTTGTTCCGGCAAAAAAATTAAATGCTATTTGTTTAATGGTAAAAAATAAAACACAAGAGTTAATCTAAAATTTCTGAACGAGGATCGATATGAAAAACGAAACAATGGGAAAGATGTTTTTAAAAGAATTAGAAGCCGAAGCACCAGCTTCCCGGAAATGCCTCGAAAGGATTCCAATGGAATTATCTGATTGGAAACCGCACGAAAAATCTATGGCTATGGGTTACCTTGCTTTACTCGTTGCAGAAATTCCAAAGTGGATAACTTACACAATTGAAAAAGGCGAAATTGATTTTGCAACCTATGAACGCTACATACCCAAAACTACATCCGAGCTAATAAATCATTTTGATAAGTGTTTGACGGGAGCGAAAAATGCTTTGCATAATGTTTCTGATGAAATACTTTCAAAAATGTTTTATCTCAAAAACCAGGGGCAGGTTTTATTCAGCTCTCCCGTTGGAGAAACAATTGGCTCAACATTAAATCATTGGGTGCATCACCGAGGGCAGTTAACTGTTTACATGCGGCTTAATGGGATTCCTGTTCCTTCTATCTACGGACCTTCTGCAGATGAAAAGAGCTTTTAGATCACTGTACAGAATCGCTGACATAAATTACCAAGGCAAAATCATTCCCGGTTAAGTATGAGGAGCTTGTGATTTATAACACAATATTTTTATAGAATAATGATATTGCTTTATAGTCCGTATCAATCCCGCTTCCGGCAAAGATCGTACTCGTTGTATATTCAATTGAAATGTGCCCGGTGATAAATCCAAAAATGGAATTATCATCCGCGTTGTGAAAATATTTAAACAAGCCGTCAGTAGAAAAAACAAGAGCGTTGGTTTTAGGATTATTTTCATATCCCTTACCGGTAAAATTACCGAAGGCAATCCTGATGGTTTCAAATAAATTAAAAATGTGTCCTTTGTGAATTATTGTATTATTATCATACTTCAGCTCAACGAGATTCTTCCAGATATTAATATCGCCAAGCAAACCTTTATAAGTAAGATTACGGTTACTGTCGCGCTGAACAAGTATATCAGACGCTTCAGCGGTAAAAGTATAATCGAAAATTGAAATATTTTTTCCATTAAAATTATAATCAAACCCGAAGTTGAACGAATAACCGAGTTTTGCTGTTCGTGGGATAGGGTCTTTCTGATTGCGGTCTGAATAAGAAATTTCCTTGCCTAAATTTGTAAGCGAATAACCCAGAGCAAAATTAAATTTTGGTGCGAGAAAGGATTCATCACTAAAATCATACCTGGCATCCTTAAAAAGTAAATCAGAAACCGGCACATTCACTAATGCCCCAAAGTCATAAGCTGTGCCGGAAGCCTCATAGGCTCGAATAGAATCCGGATTAACCATCGTTGTACCAAAAAAAGTAGAACTGAATTTCTTTAGGGAAAAACCTAAGCTGAGTGATACAGGATAATTGAGACTTGCACCTATACTGAAGCTATTAAATGATTCATCCTGATAAATATCATACTTAAAATTATTATGTATGAATCCAGCACCAACAGACAAAGGAATGCTTTTATCAAAATTATATCCAAAGTTAAATCCATAAGAGTTGATGCTTATACCATTAAATCCCAGCCAGTCTACTTTCTTGGGTAAAAAAAGAAGTGATACATGATTTGTCCTTGCAGTAAGACCTAATATTGCGGGATTATAATAGAAACCGATGGGATCGTTAGTAATAATTGCAACTCCGGTTTGTCCTGCACCTTGCAAAAACGGGGACTGCTGAATAGTTAAAAACGGAACAGCACCCTCCGCCTGCGGAAATATATATGAAGTCAGCGAAAGTAATAAAGCAAAAGTTAAGCTCCTGGTTTTCATTTTCCCCTCCGGGTTTATTTTTTAATTCTTAAATCAATGTAATAAAATTAAAATTGCGAAACAAAAAATATTTTTAACCCAAATTTTTTTAGGCTATTTATCCATCCTGTAAAATACCAGTGCTGAAGAGCCTTGTATTCCTGCATCATTTTTTAATTTTGCCGGCAGCACTTTTATTCTTTTTCTTAAAGGAATAAGAGCTCTTTCGGCGGCTTTCCTCTGCGCAGCCTTGATGAGCGGTTCACCGAAACCTGCGACACCTCCTCCTAAAATAAACGTACTGATGTCTAAAATATTCGCAATCGAAGCCAATGCACAGCCAAGATACTCGCCGGTCTGCACAATAATTGATTTTGCATATTCATCTCCCATCTGCGCTGCTTCATCAATAACCCGCGGGTTTAACTTTTCGATATCATAATTTATCAGGTCCCAGATTTTTGTATCTGTTTTACTTTTCATCTCTCCCTGAATTCTTTTTACGAGATAATGATTCCCGACATAAGCTTCAATACATCCGAATGAACCACAGTTACATTTCGGACCGTTAAAATCAATTACGCTGTGTCCTATCTCACCGGCAGCACCAAAATCTCCGCGGTATATTTTTCTATTGCTGATAATTCCGCCTCCAACTCCCGTTCCCAATGTTACCATAATGAATGATTTGAATTTCTTCCCTGCACCGAAGTGCATCTCTCCTAATGCAGCGGCATTAGCATCATTATCAATAAAAACATTAAAACCAAATTCTTTCCTGATAATGCTTCCGAGTGGTACTCTATCCCAACCAGCAAGATTAGGAGGATTTTCGACAATACCTTTTTCCTGATTTACAGTGCCTGCGCATCCTATCCCGATGCCAGTAATTTTTCCACGACCATTCAGATTATTTTTTTGAATGAGTTCGCTGATCCCTTTTTTTAGCTGAGAAACTACTACGTCGGGACCTTTTTCCCCCATAGTATCTACCATTGTTTTTTTTATAATTTTCCCCAGGCTTGAAATGATCCCGAGTTTAATATTCGTTCCACCAATATCTACTCCAATAGCATATTTATTTTTCATTGAGAATACTCCAGGTTTACAATTTTAATTTCATCGGGATAAGTAATATTTCCGATTTCTGTTTTGACAGTAGGTTGAGCATACAAAGTAAGTTTCGACGGTGAGTTTCCCAGCCTTGCAAGATTCAGAGCAAGGTTAATTATTCCCTCATAATCTTTATTCTTAAAGAACCGGACAAGATCAAGGTTAACTGTTAAAGGAATCGTTGAAACTTCGCCGGTGCCAGGGACAATAACTTCCGAACCTAAATTTCCTGTTACGGTTTCTTTATCATCAACAAAAAGTTTCCAGGGAAAGGAAATGACAGCAGCGTTTGTCCTTGGATAACCGCCCGTTCCGTCATTTGGATTTCTTGCTTCGATATTTAAAGTAAAAGTTAACGGCAATGAGTTCCTTACAAATGCAGAGGACAGTTTTAATACTTCGAATGAAGAAAAATCCTTAATGCTTCTTTTGCCTGCCAGGGAAATTCCTGCTAACCTGAAATCAACAGCAGAACCAATTCTGAATTGAAGTCTTGAGAGATTGGTAATCGTCTTAAAAATGCTGCAGTTCAATCCTGAAACTGTAAGTAAGAAAAGTAATGTTATAATAATTTTCTTTTTCATGAAACTTTTAGCACTCCTGAATAATCTAAACCGGCATAGCCGGAATCAAAATAAGAGATCAGAAGTCTGAGGTCAGTGGTTAGACTGACTTCTGACCTCTGATTTCTTTTGGATTTTGGGCAAAATCTTATGACGTAGAAACTACTACTAAGGATTCATTTCGTTTTTTAGATGATTTTTGATTCTTCAATTTTTTTCAGAATAATATCTGCAACTTTCAAAGCCTTCAGCCCTTCACTGCCCGATACAACCGGCTGCTTATCATTCAGCACTGAGTCAATAAAAAGTTCAAGCTCATATTTCAAGGCATTAATCTCTTTTATTTCCGGCTGCTCGTAAACGACTCTCTTTTTGCGTTCGCCAATGCCGATCTCACCGAAAGAGATTGCAGAAGAATTTACTTTTTCGTCAAGAGGAATTAAACGATAGACCTCTGAAACGCCTGTGATAAAATCCAGGGCGATATAATTATCCTTCTGAAAAATTCTCATCTTCCTCATCTTCTTCTGTGAAATTCTGCTCGCTGTTACGTTTGCAACAGCGCCATTTCTGAACTGTATACGTGCATTTGCAATATCAATAGTATCTGAGACTACAGCAACGCCGCTCGCTTCAATATTTTTAACATCATCTTTTACGAGGCTTAAAATTATATCTATATCGTGGATCATCAGATCGAGTACAACTGCAACATCTGTACCCCTTGGATTGAACTGTGAAAGCCTGTCAGTCTGTATAAACATCGGCTGAACAATAAATTTTTCAAGTGAAATAAGTGCGGGGTTAAATCTTTCAATATGCCCTACCTGCAGTTTTAGTTTTTTATCAGCAGCGATCTGAACAATTTCTTCAGCCTGGGTTATCGAAGCAGTGATAGGCTTTTCAATAAAAACGTGAATATTTTTTTCAAAACACTTTTTTGCCAGCTCATAATGAGCACTTGTTGTTGCAGCTATCGAAACAGCATCAACTAAATTAAGAAGCTCATCAAGAGATGTAAAAGACTTTACTTTAAATTCACCGGAAACAATTCTGGCGCGCTCGTGGTTTATATCATAAATCCCTGCAAGCTCACAAGCGGAAATATGATTCAGCATTTTTGTATGGAGCCTTCCAAGGTGGCCGGCGCCTATAACACCAACTTTTAATTTGTTCATTTATCTTCTGCTTATGATTCTTGAATAGCCTATAATTCTATCATAACCGCCGTAAGTCGGCTCTTCGTAATAAACGAAAATATTATATTCGTCAGTTGTATCCCAGCTATTGCCTTCGAGAATATACCAGTCAGGATTCTTTATCTTACCATTCTGATAATCTGCAACAACATACTGGTAATCATAAACCCCGCGTTTGAGCTGGATGGTCTTCGAAAAAATTCCGTCATTGTAATCCATCCTGTAATCGGGTGAAAGTTCCCAGTTGTTAAAAGCGCCGACCAGGAAAACATCACCGTAAACTTTGTCGGGCGGACGAATTGAAAAAGTAACATTCAAGTAAATTGAATTCTGATTTTTAAAATAGTCAATAATCGAACCGCCGTTATGGTCTCTCGGTCCTTCTTTAAAAAATCTCGAATATTCTAACCCATCAAACTGTGCTCTTACATTTACAGAATTAAATTTATTTATGTCCCTGAGATCAACCTGGCGGTATTCATTGCCGGGGCGGATATCCCTTGCAATAAAAGTAAATTTCCTGTCAGCGTCCCAGTAAAACTGTCTTGTGTTTGTATTAAAACTTCTGTCTATAACAATCGGGTAATCCAGTTTCCTGTTTTCAATTATTGTAACATTATTGACATAAGCCGGGAAAAGCTTTTCACTGAGATAAAAATTTGTTGTGATATTAAAAACCTTTCCAAGCTCGTTCGGAAAGTAATGACCTCCTTCAAGTGTTTCGTTTTTAAGTGTATCGTGCACTGCTATAATATTATTAACCACATAAAATTTTCCGGACCCATAAACAACCGAAGTATCCAGTGCATCAGTTACAAAAAACATCCAGTTGCCGGAGAAAGGGAATTCGACATTCTCTTCAGGAAATATCCCTATAAAGTGATAATGTGCTTCATTGACGGTAACCGGTAGAAATTCGAGAGGCACATTCCTTGCAACGTTCTTGCCAAAGTTCGCAAGAAATAAATTATCATAAGGCTTCCAGTTCCTGTCGCAAAATCGGAAAACAATATCCATATCAGGTATGTGTTCCGAAGCTACATCAAATTCAATAGTAAGATGATTTCCCTCCCCTCCCCCGAAGAATACAATCGGGAAACTGGTTTGATCTGCTCCCCGATAATACTTCAGACTTTTAACTTGTACATTCTGTGGTAAGAGATTTATGGAGGAAAGGGCAATCAGCAAGGGAATTAAAAAAACTTTTCTCAAAAGGGTCTCCTTTATCATTTCAAAAACGTTGTTGATAAATTTCATTTCAAAAGTCTTAAAATTTTGTTTTTAAAATCTTCGGCGTCTGGACACAGGTAATATTTTTTCAGGAATTTGGCGGCAAACGATTTTTCTCCTGCATTAAAATAATTTATAAAAGCCGATGCAATAGCAGCCTTTATTACAGAAGAAGAAGTGCAGGATGCACCACTGCGCAAATAAAAATTTTCTATGAAATCAATAATGTCATCATTTTCGGAAATAAACAGGTCATAAACTGATGCATTTGCAAGGAATAACCCTCCTTCTTCATATTTCCAGAAATTAAGCGGAAGAAAAAATAATGAATCGCTGCTGTTCAACGAATCAAAATCCGGGTTACCTGTTGCGAGGAGAGTCGTTTTAAGCTCGTTGGAAATCACCTGGTAAGGTTCCATCAAACCAGAAAATACTGAATCAACAAGATAAAAGGTATCGAGCGTGCAGTAAACGTATAAAGTATAAAATTTTTTGCCGCTGGTCTGTGAGTAATCTGTAATTAAAAATTCATCTACCCCATCGCTGTCGAGATCAACAGAAAAATCCTGTGGACGAAAAAATTCTTTCTGGTAAAAAATTGTGCTGTCCGGTCTGAAAGCTTTAAGGGTTGTATTTTCGATTGTTAGGAAAAATGTCCCGTAATCATAAACTTCATTCTGAGCAAAAAGCCTGCAGGAAGAAATTAAAAGAGAAGCGATCAGCAGTTTTTTCATAATCCCTAAAATCAGAAAAATTTTATAAGTAAATATAGGGATTTTGAAGACATTAAAAATGATGATTTGTGTTGTAGCGACAGGTCTGAGACCTGTCACTACAATATTCCTTACTATAGATTCTTCAACTCAGCAACCAATTTCCCAATTACGTCTTTCGCATCACCGAAAAGCATAAAGGTATGATCTGAATAATAAAGCTCATTTTCTATTCCGGCAAAGCCTGGGTTCATCGAACGCTTTATTGCAAAACACATTTTTGCTTTATCGGCATCAATGATCGGCATGCCGTAAATCGGACTCCCTTTATCTGTCCTTGCAGCAGGGTTAACAACATCATTTGCACCAACAACAATAACGACATCGACCTGTGGCATATCAGGATTAATATCATCCATCTCAACTAATTGTTCATAAGGAATTTTTGCTTCTGCAAGAAGAACATTCATATGCCCGGGCATTCTTCCGGCAACGGGGTGAATAGCAAATTTTACATCCACACCAAGTTTTGTAAGCAGATCATATAATTCCCTTATCCTGTACTGCGCCTGCGCTACAGCCATGCCGTAGCCAGGAACAATTACAACTTTATTAGCCTGTTCCAGGATCTGTGCGGCGCCTTCGAAAGTTTCAGTTTTGGCTGAACGCTGCTCAACGCCGGCTTTTGCTTTCTGAACCTGTCCAAAAGCTCCGAACAGTACATTGGTAAATGATCGGTTCATTGCTCTGCACATAATTATTGAAAGGATCAAACCTGAAGAACCATCAAGAGCACCTGCAGTAACCAATAATTTATTATCAAGTACAAAACCCATTGCAACTGCCGATAGCCCAGCATAAGAGTTAAGAAGTGAAATCACAGTCGGCATATCCGCACCACCGATGGGTATTATCAACAGCACACCAAAAAGCGCTGCGAGAAAAATTATCACAGGAAAAAGAAATTCATACTCAACAGGATTTATGATGAGAAGTATTCCTAAAATTACTGCTACAGCCAACAACCCGATATTAATAAAATTTTGAAACCTGTAAGTAACAGGGCGCTGCGGGATCCATTTAATCTCCTGTAGTTTTCCTGCCGCCAGAAGACTTCCGGTAAAAGTAAGGAAGCCTAAAATTATTTCAGCAATAATTGCGATCATCCTGAATGATGAAAGATTTTCAGGACCTTCGTTAAGCCACAGATAATATTTTGCAGTTCCTACGAGACCTGCCGCAAGACCGCCGAAAGAATGTGAAAGTGCGGTTCGCTGCGGAACAGCAGTCAATGGTACAAGTGATAAAGGGATGCCAACAATAAAGCCGAAAGCAATTGCAACAGCAATCCATTCCCAGTTTACGATCCCGGGTTCAAGCATGGTGCTGAGTATTGCAACAGCCATCGCCGTTACACCAGCAAAGACGCCGCGGCGCGCTGTTTTTGGATCTTTCATCCAGTGAAGTGAAAAGACAAAAAGACCTGTAGCAATTATGTATGCAAACTGAACGACAGTGGTAATCATGATTTTTTTGTCTCCTTAGTCTTGAACATCTTCAGCATCCTGTCTGTAATGAGAAACCCGCTCACTATATTTGTCATTGAAGCAAAGAGAGCAACCGCTCCGAGTATTGTAATATATGTAGGATAGTCGTGACCGGTAAGAATCAGAGAACCGACTACAGCAATTGCAGAGATTGCATTGGTAATAGACATTAAAGGAGTGTGAAGAAGTCTTGAGACACGTGTGATAACTCCCAGCCCGATAAAAGTTGCAAGCATAAAAACAAACAGCATTGAAACGAAATCAGTTGACTGATTCGCCGCCGGCTGACCATCGGAAGCAAGTACAATTACCGGCGTCAGGATAAAATTTACTAGCAGCAGAATTTTTGTTTTACTTAACATTATTAAACTCCTGTCTTAATTTTTTTTATTTAAGAAGTTCTTTGATTCTTGGGTGGACCACTTCCCCCTTATAAGTTATCAGCGAGCCTTTTACTATTTCATTTGCAGGATCAAGCTCCACTTTCCCCTCTTTACTGATATATGTAACGAGCCCCAATAAATTTTTCGCATAAACTTCGCTTGAATGTGTCGGGACAAGGCTTGGCAGATTTGGTTCACCGATAATCTTAACCCCATGCTTCTTAACAGTTTTTCCTTTTTCACTAACTTCACAATTTCCGCCGAACTCGACTGCCATATCCAGCACAACACTGCCCGGTCTCATATTTTTAACCATCTCTTCGGTAACAAGCACAGGAGCTTTTTTACCTGGCACTAATGCGGTAGTAATTACAATATCTGCTTCAGTAACGTGCTTGAAAATTAATTCTTTTTGCTTTTTCAAAAATTCTTCCGAAGCCTCTTTGGCATAGCCGCCGGCATCCTGCATAGAAGAATCAGTCTCCACTTCAATAAATTTACCGCCGAGAGATTGAACTTCTTCTTTAACGGCAGGACGCACATCAGAAACCTCAACTACAGCCCCTAATCTTTTTGCAGTTCCTAAAGCCTGCAGACCGGCAACTCCCGCTCCCATTATAACAACCTTTGCCGGCTGAATAGTACCGGCAGCAGTCATCATCAAAGGAAAGATTTTCCCGAGTTCATTTGCACACATTATTACACTCTTGTAACCGGCAATGCTCGCCTGTGAACTGAGCGCATCCATTTTCTGCGCAAGCGTTGTGCGCGGAATCATATCCATCGAAATAACATTTATTCCTTTGTCTGCGCATTTTTTTGCAAGCTCGAAATGGAAAAGCGGGTATAGGAAAGTTATCAGTAAAGTTCCCCCTTTAATCAGATCAATCTCGTTTTTCTTTA
Organism: Bacteroidota bacterium; assembly: GCA_021815365.1. Taxonomy (GTDB): domain Bacteria; phylum Bacteroidota; class Ignavibacteria; order Ignavibacteriales; family Ignavibacteriaceae; genus JAKAGZ01. The sequence continues at coordinate 60,647 of JAKAGZ010000008.1, read as the reverse complement.
GCTCTGGGTGCTCAAGTGGTCTCTGAACTTTAAGGACAATATCAGCACCGGAATAAAGATCGGTTACACTTTCAATTATTTTTGCGCCAGCCGCAGAATATTTTTCATCAGTAAAGCCGGCATTAAGCCCTGCATTTTTTTCTATATGAATTTCAAACCCGGCTTTAACATATTTTGAAATTACATCGGGAACGATTGCAACCCTGTTTTCACCCGGCAGGATTTCTCTTGGTACAGCTATAATCACAATAAATTCTCCTCTGAAATTTTTATCAGATTAATTTACTAAAACCTTTTTAGGGGTAATTAATTCGCAAGGATCAAGCATAGTCTGAAAATATCTTAAGTACAAATAATAATGTTCTGACAGCTTATACTTAACTGAACAACATAAACAAAATTTAAAATATCAACATATTATAAAATAATGAGTTCATTGCTCAAATAAAATAAAAAGCCTGGGATTTCTTATGTGCGATCTATACCAATCCGATCTATCCCGTTTCCGTGAATGAAAATTCCCTTTCCCTATTGACAAGAAAAAAAAATATTACTTATTTTCAATCAGCAAAAAGGGAGTTGGATTTTCATTCACTTCTTCTCTAAAAGACAACCCCTAAGAAGAGCGGGAATAATTTTTAATTATTAGGTGGTCACTTATGAGCATTGCCTCCTTCCTCAGAAAATATTACCTGTTTATTATCCTTAATACAGCAGTGATGCAAATGGCTGCTTTTCCACAGAACCATCTGCCGTTAAATCTTCATAATAAAGAGAACAAACCTTTTCAAAAAAGCGATAGTCCTTTTCAGCTAAACAAGCAAATGGGACTGCCTGATTTTTATCCATTAAAAAACAGCGACTATGTTGAATATATCCAGCAGGACACTACTGTTCTCAGAACTTCTGCAGGAAATTATCCTGGATTAAATTTTTCTGTTATTAGTGAAGTTCTTAGAGATACTCTAATGTCAAACGGAAAAACCTACAAGATCATCAGGTGGTCGAAATGTGCAAACAGCGTAAATGAACCTCCGCGTTACGAATATCTCAGAAAGGATACGAGCGGGAATATCTACATCTTCTATAATAATGCTGATAACCTACTATATGATTTCAGCAAAGATTCAGGTCAGGTCTATTCATCCCAATATCCCGGTTATATGTGGATAATACTGAATAAATATACTGTCAAAGGGTTTGGAAGCCTTCATAGCGCAATAGATTTTGGATTGATAGATTCCGCAGGGGTAATTAAACGGAAGGTTAGCGTCATACAGGATTTCGGGTTGGCGTATTATAAGGGCGATATAAATATAAGCCCTGATTTGCCGGAAGGGAGTTTCTTCGGCGCAGTGATAAATGATTCCACTTTCGGATACCTGCTGGCAAAGAGGCAAAAGATAGATTGGAGAGAATTCTATCCTTTACATATCGGCGATTTCTGGAAGTATAAAGGAAGTGAGGATAGGGGCCAATTTGAAACGACCAGGTATGTCTGGGCAGTGAAAGACACTTTAATGCAGGATAATAATATTTATACAATGTTATATTATGAAAGTTATGGAGGACCTTATCCTGGGAAAGGATATTATCTTGAAAGAGTAGATAATACAACGGCTGCTGTTTTGGGCTGGAACTCTGTTGATTCAAGTTCAAATATTAAATATAAATTTAGTTCTTGTCTTGGTGATACATTTACTAGATTTTCATCCATTGCTTTTTACAGATATGATGATAAAAGCTATGCAGGGATATATTACTTTCTTTATCCCGATCTCACTTACTCAGGGCATTCTTTTACAAAAGGACTAGGCTTAAGTTCTGAAACATTTGATGGAGGGTATGAAAGCCTTGTTGGAGCAGTAATAGATGGAAAAGTATACGGAGACACAACAGTTTCAGGAGTGGAGAAAAATCTAAATATTACTCCATCTGAATACAAGCTTTTCCAGAATTATCCGAACCCGTTTAATCCGACAACAATTATAAAATATTCAATTCCAAAGCGCTCTTATGTTTCTCTTAATGTTTATGATCTGCTTGGCAGGAAAGTTCAGACCCTGGTTGATGGAGAAAAGCTTGCAGGTGAATACACAGTGAACTTTTCTGCAAAAAATCTTGCAAGCGGTGTTTACATTTACGCACTAAGGTCGGGAGGATACTCGTTCAGCAAAAAATTAATATTGTTAAAATAGAAACGTTCAATTTACTATCAAGGAGGTGTTACTTCAGTCAGGAAACTGGTAGTGTTGAAATAAATTTAACTAAAAGTGAGACTCACCTTTCACATTGTGATGCCTTACGTCAAAAGGTGAGTCTCACAGTGTAACCTTCTGCTACAAACAAATTAGTTTTTACAGATAGTTCCCCTTCCTACATTGTGATGGCAACGCTAAAGGGAAAGTATTAGTTATGAAATAAAAAATCTCCTTTATTTTTCTTGATCTCAAATTTTCGTTAGTTAAATCTGGCTTACATAGGCTGCTCGTGCGTCAGGCAGTGAATCGTTCCCAGTCCCCATACAAGATCAACAGCGTGAATTCCTACAACCTGCCTGTCATTAAATAATTCTGAGAGAATACCTAAAGCAATTCTATCTTTCGGATCATTAAAAGTGGGAACAAGCACATAAGAATTTGAAATATAAAAATTTGCGTAGCTTGCAGGCAGTCTCTCTCCCTTAAATATCACCGGAGCCGGCATCGGTAATTCGACTACATTCAATTTTGAACCGTCTTCAAGGAACATGTCCTCAGCCCGTTCAAAGTTTTCTTCTAATATTCTGTAGTTAGAGTCCGATACATTCTCTTCCCGCACCAGGACAACAGTATTGTGATTTACAAATCTGCAAAGATCATCTACGTGCCCGTGAGTATCATCGCCTGCGATTCCCTTCCCCAGCCAGAGAACGTTCTTTATCCCAAGATAATTTTTAAAAACCTCTTCATAATCTTTTTTAGTAAAGCCGGGATTCCTTACCTGGATATTTCCATCCATCAGGCATTCTTCAGTAGTAATAAGCGTTCCGTTCCCGTTTATATCAATACTGCCGCCTTCGAGGCAGGCGTGCCTGTTATTATAAAGAGGAATGAAATTTTTCAGCTTAAATTTTTCAGAAATATACTTTGGAAATTTCTCATCTTTTTTATAATTAGAATATTTCGCCCAGCCTGTGAACTTAAAACTTACCTGTGCAATTTCATTTAAATTATTTTTTATAAAAGCGGGACCTGAATCGCGCATCCATCCCCTGTCGGTTTTCAGAATAAAAAATTCGATCTGAGCAAAATCAACAACGGCAGATTTAAGAACTCTTTCGGCTTTCCTCTGGTGTTCTTTCGATTCAACAACAATCCTGACTTTCTCGCCTTCAGAAATTTTTTTTACTATTTCAGCATAAACCCATGGAATGGGGGAAAATTTTCCGGGCCAGTCTTCTTTATTATGAGGCCAGCCGATCCAGGTAGCTTCGTGTCTTTCCCATTCAGCGGGCATTCTAAAATTCAAATCAACTGGTAAATTATTTTTCATTTTATTACTTCCCATGACCAATCATAATGATAATAATTCTTCGTTTTTATCTTGTACACAGTCAAGCCGACATGTGAGGCACGAATAATACAGCCCATTCGCTTTATCTTTGTATTAAAATCCGGGTGCTTTAGAACTCGACGCATAAATGATGCAGACTCATCTTTTCTAACTGCTAAATGAACTAAACAATATGCAGGATGGCAAAGTTTATCGTTAAAAAAACCTTCGTCTCTTGTAAAGAAAGTTGGATTATTTAATTTTAATAGGTGTGAAATAATTTCTTCATCTTTCAACCCCTTCTTCCCCCATGTTGATCCGACTTGCCTGAAATGAATATGCCAGCTACGTAATAATCTGCATTGACTTTCAATAAAATTCTCATCAAGAATATTCATGCCGCATTTGGTTCCAGAGCATATTTATCGGCGTGTTCCAAAAATGCCTTCCTCGATAAATTAATAGCTTCGGCAATGGCTTCTTTTGTAATATCACCTCTCCATTCTTCAATAATTGTTTCCCAGGCTAATCCTTCAGCTATTTGTTCTAAAATATCAGCTACTAAAATTCGGGTACCCCGGAAAGTAGGTTTACCATGACAAATTTCAGGACTAGAGACAATATATCTTCCATAAATTTTACTCTTCATATAATCATTACCTCACTGACTATTGCTTTTAATTATAGTTAATATAAAAATTGTTTTCAACATATTCTACAATCTTCCCATTATGATCAAATGTCAGGGATTAGACATCTGATAAATGTGCTATCCGACATCTGGCTTTAGACCTCCCGGCTTTGTTTCACTTCGCCGTGGCAAGCCGACCTCCTGCATTTGTCATCATCAATCTATCATTCTCTTTTCGATATCTCCATAAGCATCTATCCTTCTGTCTCTCAGGAAGGGCCAGTTCTGCCTGATGTTTTCAATATGTTTGTAATTTATCTCTGCCATAATTATTTCTTCTTTATCAACAGAGCCTTGTGCAATAATGACACCTTGCGGATCACAGATAAAAGAGGAACCCCAGAATTCAAGTCCGGGAGTTCCGGGAACAACTATCTCGTGACCAATTCTGTTTACCGCTGCAGCATAAACACCGTTGGCGATTGCGTGCCCGCGCTGAACAGTCTGCCATGATTCAAACTGTGCATTGCCATATTTCTCTTTTTCGTGCGGGTGCCAGCCTATAGCTGTGGGATAAAATAAAACACCTGCACCCTGCAATGCAGTTATCCGCGCTGCTTCAGGATACCATTGGTCCCAGCAGATCAGTGTGCCGATATTTCCATATTTTGTTTTAAACGATTTAAATCCAAGGTCGCCGGGAGTGAAATAAAATTTTTCATAGAATGAAGGGTCATCGGGTATGTGCATTTTTCTGTATAGCCCGGCAATTGTTCCGTCTGCATCAATAATAACCGCACTGTTATGATAAATCCCTTCGGTACGTTTTTCAAATACCGGTACAATAATTACTACTTTATTTTTCTTCGCTGCTTTCTGCATAGCGTCTGTCGAAGATCCCGGAATTGATTCAGCATAATTAAAAAATTCAACGTCTTCCTTCTGACAGAAATATTGTGTGCGAAATAATTCCGGCAGACAAATAACCTGCGCCCCTTTTTTAGCAGCCTTATCAACCCAGCTTACAGCTTTTTTCAGATTATCATCAGTATTTTCACTGAAAGCAAGCTGCAAAAGTCCTACTGTAAAATCTTTCCCGCTCTTTCCCTTTGTTTTCTTTCTCATCTTAAACTCTGTTTTTAATTATACAAAGATAAACAAATCTGAATTTTTTATTGAACAGCATAATTAAAACTTTATGAAGTAAAAATTCTTCTCAGTTATTTTTGCTGAAATCCTTTGTTCTTATCAGAGTGCCGTAAACATAGGTTTCTTCTTTGAAAAGCTTGCCATCCTCAGAAAAAATCTTTACAATGCCATCTAGTTTACCCATAAAATAATTTTCTTCTTTCTTCACGCCGCCGTAATGAAAATAATAAGTTTTCTTCCCGTTCAATTTTCCATTCGAGTAAGTTCCTTCAGATTCGAGAAGCCCGTTTTCATAATAAGTTTTATACTCTCCGTCAGCTATACCGTCCTTATTATAGTAAGCTGCTTTCAGCACACCGCTTTCAAAGTATTCGAGAGCGATACCGTTTTTTTGATTATCAAGATAATTTACTTCAGACATGAGCCTTCCTGACGGATAATAATTTCTAGTAATACCTTTTTGAATTCCTTTTAAATAGTCAACAGAACTTTTTAATATCCCGCCTTCGTAGTAATAATTGCTTCTCCCTTCCAGAGTATCATTTTTATAATTAAGCTCTTCTTTTAAGTAACCGCTATCATAATAAATCCGCGAGATACCCTCACGTCTTCCTCCCTTATAAAATATTTCTTCTTTTAAACTTCCGTTAGGATAATAATTTCTGACCGTGCTTTCTTCTGATTCAAACTTCCCTCTGTAATCATATTTAATTCTGTTCAGCAATTCGCCGTTAATGTATGAATCTTTTACCCGAAGGTTTCCCGCAAGATCGTAGATTTTTACTTCGCCCTCCAGTTTATCATTTACAAAATCAGCAGTAAGGGCTTTTACTTTATTATCATGGAAAACGGTTGTTCTTCCGTTAAGTTTTCCATCTTTGTATTTTTTTTCAACCTCAACATTGCCTGACTTGAAATAAGTATATGATATCCCTTCAAGCGAGCCGTTAACATAATTCCATTTTCCTTCAAGCTCGCCGGATTTATAATAAGTCCGTGTAACTCCCTGAAGCTGTCCGTGAATATAGTTTTGTTCAGCCCAGAGTTCTCCTGTTTCATAATACCATTTAGCGGTCCCTTCTTTCAGACCATTTTCATAATTCCATTCGATGCTCGGCTTACCATCAGGGAAATACCACAAAGATTTTCCATTCTCCTTCCCGTTTTTAAATTCCCATTTTTTCCAGATCTTCCCGCTGGGATAATATTCGAAATAGTAGCCGTCGAGTTTATCGTTTACATATTCCCCCAGCGTTTTTAAAACGCCATTGGGATAATAAGTTCTTTTAAAAACGGAAAGTGAGCTTTGCTGAGCAGTAATTCCGGCAGTGAATATCAGACAAGTAATAATTAACAGGATCAGGTTTTCTAAACGAAGCTTCATTAATCGCCGTATAGTTAGCAGAAATTTTTTAGACTCTCATAACCGAGCTGTAAAATTATCATAATTTCAGGATAAGAAAAACTCCAATGGTATTTGTCTTCTGCGGGGGAAATCTCATTGATGCCGTATCATTACAAAGTAAGACTCACTTCACTTAATAACAAACAAAAAACATAATTAATTCTTCGCGTAATGCTTCAAGGGAAAAGATACTTTTAGTAAAAAAAATAATGTGGAAAAAATCGTCATAAGTTAAGCTGCCTTGATTCGGGAAGATACCATCTTTTAATTCTTTTGTTACATCTTGTTATTTATCAGTAAGTAGATAATGTCTATCCGTTCGGCAATTATGCTTTTAATCTTCTTCTCTTTTTTATTTCATTGATGATTTGCTCAAAAGAATAATCTTTAAAAAATTCTCTTCTTTGCAAAGTATAATTGCTTTGACCTTTGGTAAACTGATTAATAAACTTGAAAGTATTTACTATACCAACTTTTTTAGTAAGAAAGGAGACTATTTCTTCGTTTAATTCATTTAGTGTTTTTTGAGCGTTTCTCATTTTTCAATTTCTCCTATCAGTTCGATTGGTGTAACAATTTTTAATTTAAGATTCAATTTTTTTGCCCTGACTATTAATTTATCATCGCAGGTACAAAAGTAATCTGCCTTACCATACTCTGCAGAAGCAAGATGTAAAGCATCCAAAGGCAGAATTCCTTTTTCTAAAAATATTCTAGCATTTTTTTCAATTGTGCCATTTAATTTAACATACATATCGGCAGCATTTAAAATATTAAACGAGTTTAACCTTCTTAGGTTATTAGGTATCCTTCCAATTTCATATTTTAGCACATCTGAATTTATAAGTTCTATCTTATTCATTTCAAAGTAATTTAAAATACCTAAAACAGCATCAGATTCCAATAAGATTCTCACCTGCGTTTTGTCATCAAACGGTCTTTGCAAACTACAGGCATCAAGATATATCTTCATATGAATCCTTAATTAAGAGTACATTTTAAGATAACAAATCGAAGTTTTATATACTATATTTCAGTCGTTTTATATTAAGAACAATTTGTCAATAAACATGTCGCGATGATATAGTATAAGCTGAAGTTGAAAATAATTAATTCTTCAGCTTGTAGCCCGCTTCCTTAAGTATCGTTTTCACTTTTTTAGCATCCTGCCTGGTGTCAAAGGACAGCTTGAAAAACCCTCCGTAATTTTTAATGAATTTCTGCAGTTCAATATCTTTTAAATTAATTGAATTTTTTGCTATAAGTTTTAACACCTTATTTAAGGTACCAGGTTTGTCTTCAAGCAGCAGGAAAATATCGTGCAGAGGGTTCAGAAAACCTTTCGGGTCCCTGGAAATCTTTTTTCTTTTAGTGCGGGCATCTTTAAATAATTTATCGAGGTTCTCCATGTCACCGCATTCTAAATAATCTTCAACCTTGTTTAAATTATTATAAAGAATTTCTATTGCATTAATTATTTCACTTCGGTTAAATTTTAAGATAGACTTCCAGCTTGTGAAAGGACTCGAAGCAATTCTCGTTATATCTCTGAATCCCCCGGCAGCATAGTCCAGGAAATCTATCTCTTCGTTATTACTACCAACTGTGTGGATTAGCGCTACAGCCAATAGCTGCGGGAGATGACTTACGCGCGCTACTACTTTATCGTGAAGCGACGGCTGAAGAAATAATGGCTTTGCACCAAGCAGCGAGATTATTTCAAGAAATTCGTTTATCCTCCTGCATTTTTCTGCTGAGCTTGAAATTATATACGCTGAATTTTCAAACAGATGCGGATCTGAATTCTCATAGCCACCGGTTTCTTTCCCAGCCATCGGGTGACCACCGATATAGTGTGCTTCAGAGTTAAACTCGTTCCATTTGTCTTCAAATATTGCTTTAACGCCGCAGACATCCGATATAATATTTTCCTCAGAAAGCTTTGGAATTAGTTTTTCAAACACTTTTAATGAATTATCTGCAGGCATACAGATAAAAATCAGGTCAGAATTTACTGCTTCATTAACGGATGAAAGACCTTCATCAATTATCTTTTCCTTTAATGATCTTTTTATCACATCCTCTTTTTTATCAAAAGCAGAAATAATAAAATCCCTGCCCGATAGTTTTAACGCTTTAGCAATCGATCCTCCTATCAGCCCCAGACCAAGAATAGCAATTTTCCTGACTTTCAACTGTCCCTCTAAAATTATTATATTTTATACGACTTTTGCCTGCGTAAATTTAAGGTTAAGTTAACTCATAAAAAATCATAAAGAGTTGTCACTTCTTTTACGCTTGATGCACTTATTATCTGAAATAACCAATGACAGGAGGAAAAATGAAATAATATCCTGATATTTGAGGGCATAGGTTATGTGGAACAAAAGTGTTCCGGGATGTTAAATGTTATGTTATATTTTACAAAAAAGGAGTTACTATGGAAAAGATCAAATTTACTCTCAGCCCTTATTTAATAATATTATTTATTTTATTTTTATTAACCCCCGCCTACCTGTTTGCTACACCTTCTGACGACCACGATGGATTTGAAACTTCAGGACTGATACAGTCAATAGGAAAAGACAGCCTGGTGGTGAACAGCAAGACCTTCTTCGTTGACAGTACAACCGAAATAAGAAATCAATTACATTCTGTTCTCTCATTCAACGATCTTCACGTTGGAGACAAAGTTGAAATAATGTACGTTAAGCGGAGCGACAGCACCAACTTTGCTAAAAGAATTATGCTGAAAACAGAAGACAACGAATTTGAAATATCAGGCGCCGTTCAGTCTGTCGGCGGTGATAGTTTGGTTGTACATAATATGGTATTTCATACCGACAGCACAACGATCATCAGGGGAGAGCACGACTCGACATTAACCCTGTCAATGATCAAAGTGAACGACTTAGTTGAAATACATGCCGTTGTAAGACCAGACAAAACTTTCTTAGCCACAAAAATAAAACTAGAAACGGAAAGAGAAGCCGAAGACAGTAAGATAGAGCTCGAAGGTATTATCGAAGTAAAAAATGCCGATACACTTTCTGTAAGCGGAACTAAAGTAACCGTAAATACTCAGACTGAAATTTTTGGCGACGATCACAAGCTTCTTACTTACAGTGATCTCGCTGTCGGAATGAAGGTAGAAGTAAAAGCAAAAATTCAACCTGACAGTTCATACCTTGCTTTACGAATTAAAGTTGAAGCACCTGAACAAAAGCAGATTGAAATTACAGCCCCGATTGACAGCATAATGACCAGCAGCATAATCGTTGCAGGTATTACTTTCTCCACCGATTCCACGACAGAAATAAAAGATTCCCACGGAACATTGCTTACATTTAACGACCTGAAAAAAGGAATGATCGTAGAAGTAAAAGGCGTAAAACTCCTAGACGGAACTTATCATGCAAGAAGGATCAGGATAAAAGATTTCTGGCGTCCTAAAATTGAAGTTACCGGAATAATAGATACGGTAGGAAGTGACTTCATAGTTGTAACAAATAAAAGATACTATGTGGACAGCCAGACGAAAATTTATGATTCGACAAACGTATCGGTTACTTTTGCATCTCTTTTAGTCGGTCAACGAGTAGAAATACATGCAATTATGAGATCTGATTCCACACTGCTCGCAAAGAGAATAAAAATGATCGGTGCACATGAAACAGATATTTCCGGTGCTATTACTGCTATAAGCGGAGATACGCTGACAGTTTCAGGTCTTAAGGTAATTGTAAGCGCGCACACTGTATATTTTAACGAAGCAGACAGCGCGGTTGCATTAAGCGACCTGAAGGTAAATATGAAGGTCGAGATAAAAGCTTTACTGCAGAATAACGGTTCTTATCTTGCACTGATAATCAGCATTGAAGACGATCCTGATATTTCGCAGACCACAGGTATTGTTTCCTCTGTTACTTCAAATTCAATAACTGTTTCGGCACCTAATTACCAGATAACTGCAAGCACTGTTGTACTTGATGCTAACTTTAAACCCATAAGCTCAACATCATTATCAGCAGGGCAGCAGGTAACAATATGGTCATCATTAAGCAGCAGCCAGCCAACTGCATTGCAGATACAGACAAGCGCTGCGGTTGTTACGGATGTAAAGAATAATACTTCAACTCTGCCGAAAGAATATAAACTTTCACAGAACTATCCTAATCCTTTCAATCCGAGTACCAATATCAGGTACACTTTACCGCAGCAGGGACTGGTAACTCTGAGAGTTTATGATATTCTTGGCAGAGAAGTAGCAACTCTCGTTAACGAGGTAAAACCTGCAGGCACTTACGTAGTAAGATTTGATGCGGGACAGCTCGCAAGCGGAGTCTATCTCTACAGGATTGAATCCGGTAACTTTATTTCAACTAAAAAGCTTGTATTATTGAAGTAAGGAAAATCAACTTTCATATCCCGTGAGAATTAAACTTCTCACGGGATTTTTTTATGTTCTTCTGTCGATCACCTCTGCCCCGACAAGTCAGGCTTTCACCTGTATCAGGAGACCAAAATATTATAAAAGTTATTCGGATGTGGACGCACTATGAATGAGACTGTCTTTTAAGACTCTCAAGATACTCTCTTCAATTACACTTATTATTTGCCGCCTTTAGAAGCAATGCAATGAGCTTAACAGTCAGGAATTGCCGCAGTATTTTTGGGGGGGTTCGTTCCTCATTACTGTCGCAGTGCACAAAAGTAAATTTCTTACACACACTTTCGTTTTGCTCGTCTGCCTCGCAAAAAAATATTGACAGCAATTTTTTGTTGGCGGCTGGCATATTGTCTGCCGTGTTACGCAACAGTCTTTGCAATTTTCGCAAGTATATGATGACTATCCCCAAATTTGCAAAGCGCGTCACAATGTTGTCGTAAATCGGAAAATAAAATATAATTAATCGGAACTTTAATGTTTTTTATTGATGGTCTGGTGAGTTGCATTCTTACATCTTTTTCCCTATTGTCAGGTATAATGATGTAAAATACTTCATCACCATCTGCGATAGAATAGGCAAGGTCAGTTAGACGCAGGATACCCGAATAAATGCTTGTGCTTTTTTCTACTTCAAAAGCACCGATAATATTGTTTGTCCCCTTTTGAAACCAAAGAATGTCAATTAACTTAATGGTATTTTGAGTTTCTTTGTCTGTATTCATTTGCGGAAAGTCGGGCAAGCAAAGGAATGAAAAGTTAGAATTATTGTATGATTTTGATTTGTCGTTTTGGGCACATATAACATCATAACCCAAAGCTGTTCCAATTCTCAGTAAATGGTACTGCATTTCAGTGTGTAAATTTTCTTCTTGCTTGTCTTCCTTAATTTCGTTTTGTCGCTTTACTATTAATGTTTCTAACTTCTTGCGTTCTTGTTCCGATAGATACGCGTCATTGCCTAATAGCAATTTTTGAGAGCCAATTTCGAACATTAGTCCAGCAATTGCTCCTAAGTCAAGGGAAAATTCACTTTTATGTTGTCTATTTACATCTATTAGAACCTCACGAATTTTTAAATATTCACTCCATGAACCCAATTTCTTTTTGTCCTTAAATAAATGGTTAAATCCATTAAGAATTGCGGTATTGAATGGGAGAATAATTGTCGGATGAATAAAATAAATGATACTTGCAACCGCAGGTCCCAATCCTTTAATTTTAAACTCGTCTAAGTAAATTATTTCTTTTATTATTTGTTCTTCCATTGTTGCATTTAAAATATTTTCTAAAAACTGTCCAAATGTAATTTTATTCCTTTCGTTTTCATAAATGTCTGGAATTCTCAACTTCGGTTTCCAATAAAAAGGATGAGCAGCTCCTTCAAAAACTTGTTTTTGTTCAGTTATGCAAGTGAGCACGAACTCTAATGATGTCTCTTTAAAGTCATTGCCAAATTTTCCATTTTTGATGTCTTCTACAACTTGGTTAACACCTCGTCTAATGGAACGAAATGCTTTTAATCTGTCCTTGTTGTTAATAAACCAAGTATTGTAAACCGATTCAGAGTCCGATTTATATTGTCTGATTAAATTGTCAAGGTTTATTGTCATATTACATGCTTATGTCGTTGTGTTATTATGCTTGCAGGTACGCACTGCGGATAAAAGAAGTTGCCTGCAAACTTTTCTGATAATCATGATTTCTCAATTTCCGCAAGAGCAGCGGGGATACCTTCTCTATATGTTGGATACTTTGGGTTCCAGCCCAGTTGTGTTTTGGCTTTAGTGTTTTTTACTCGGCAGTTCATCGTAAGCTCCTCCACTACGACCTGTCCTGAAAAAATTCTACCCAGCCAGACGGGCATTGGTTTTACTGGCGGCTTGCCCATCATTTGTGCCACATAATTACAAAAGTCCTTGAACTTCACCGAGCAGTCATCAACGATTGCAAACGCTTCACCAAGAGGCTTTTTCTCCACAGCCAAACGGTATGCTTCGGCTACATCATCCACGTAGACGAGTGAGTAGATATTCTCTCCATCGCCATACGTACGGAACCATCCCTTTTTCATCAATTTGTAAACAACATGTTCAAACCAACTGCCCTTGCCATAAGTTAGACCAGAGATGATTCTGATGATGGGAGCACCCTTTTCGAGCATCTGCATCGTGTAGGGTGTCGACAATTCGCCAATCCTACCCATATCTATCGGATTAAACCTGGATGTCTCATCATGCCAACCTTTGCCACTGTCACCCCATATTGGTGTGCCCTCGGAAAGGATGACTGGAATGTTTCCAACGCTCTGCGCTCCTTCTACAACATTCTTGACATTCCTCATAAACACTACAGCCATCGCCCGCACCCGCCTTAAGTTCACACGCCCAAGGTAGTAAGGAACAGCAAGGTTAATGACAACATCCGTTCCAGTTATTGCTGAACGAACATCTTCTCGATTTTTCAGGTCACCAATTTTAACGACCGCTCCAAGTTGGGCAAGCTTAGCTCCTTTCTGTTGATTGCGAACGAGCGTAACCACCTCGTGCCCGCTGCTCAATAAGCACCTGACGACTCGGCTTCCGATAAAACCGGCACCGCCAAAGACGCAGATTTTCATTTTTTCATCTCCTTTTCATTTTCTCCAGGAAATTTTGCCTAACTCTTGTAACAACGCACTATTTCATCTATCATACCAAATACTGGCGGATAAACGCCATTGCTAAAATCAGGATTTGTTAAACATAGTGCAAATTCTATCTCCAACATATTTAATGGCTGAAAGATAATCAAGAAAAATTTAAGCTTCTCCCAATGGGATTTTTTTACATTCTCCTTCCTATCACCTCTGCCCCGACAAGTCGGTGCTTTAATATGTCTCATAAGTTCAGCGAACTGATTTATCTTAATCTATATCACACGATTTGTTTAATTGATTCTGTCACAGTAAACAATTATATTGATATTAAAAATAAGGCATAACCAAATGAAAACAGTCACCACAACAAAGATAAAGATTACCAAACTCCTATCAGAATCTGAGAGATCCCACGAACCAATCCAGATTATTGGAAAAAAGAACTCTGGTGTACTTGTCTCCTTTGATGATTGGCAGGCGATACAGGAAACATTATATCTTCTCTCGATACCAAGGATGCGTGAAACAATCAGACGAGGCCTTAAAACCCCGGTCGAGAAGTGCTCTACGGAGCTTGCCTGGTGAAGAAGTGGACGCTTGTTTACACTACACAGGCTCAAAAAGACGCAAAAAAACTTTCTTCTGCTGAATTAAGACCAAAGGCAGAAAAACTTCTTAAAATCCTTGAACTCAATCCTTTCCAGACTCCTCCACGATTTGAGAAACTTGTCGGGATCTGACAGGAGCGTATTCTCGCCGCATCAATATTAAGCATCGTCTTGTTTACCAAATCCTGGAAGAACAACACATCGTAAAGGTTATTCGGATGTGGACACACTACGAATGAGACTGCCCTTTAAGATACTAAAGATATTTTCTACGATTACAGTCATTATCAGCCGCCTTAAGACAGAAAAGCAATAAAGCATAACGTCTCGGCAAACAACGCTGCCGTTTTGCGAACTATCAAACGACAAATTCATTGTGAGCAAAGCTGTGGAACGACCACAATAACCCTTTTCAATAAAGGGAGTGTCATGGTTTGTGCTGTTAGGCGCAGGCAAAGTTCTTTATTGATTGCCTTTTGCAGCACAATAATTAGCTTGATAAGCAATATAAGGACGAATTATTGTTGCCTAACGTCAGACTGGCTGTGCGCACCTCGCCCCTGTAGCGATAGTACTAAGCCGATGACCATCAGAGCGAACGCAATGAGATTTATGATTGGCCCCGGCGGTGTTCCCATGCGAACCAACGGGACGAACTGGAAAATAAGCTCACCCGCGAGATAGTTCAGCACGAGTAGTGCAAACATCATTGGTATCGCGCTACGATACCACACCAATATGAATACACATGCTAGGCAGAAGGTCAGGCGCCAGAGCGACCCTTGGGCAAAAAGTGCCACCGCCGTATTTGCGGCTTCGGATGTGAATGATTCAAGCGGGATTCCATCGGCGTCCCTCGCAGTAGAGTAGCCGCTAGAGATGACGGCTACGCTCTGAGCGATCTTCAGGGCCACGACCAATCCGAAGATCCAGAGCGCGGTTTTATGACCTCGATACGTATTATCGATGCGTTGGGGAAAAAGCTTGTCTAACATTGCTGCTCCTTTCGTTTTGCTTGCGCCTAACGTTTTCAGCTACCCGAAGGGCTGGACTTTTACCACAAAATTTGATTTGAAAAACTAAATTTCCATCAACCACCAAACTGTCTATGGAACACGAAACCCCGCCTTTTGGGTAGGTGCTGTTAGCGGTTAGGCGTTCTTCCTGTTTATCTATATTGTGTTGCCTGTCTACTGTCAAGATTAATCAACTGCTTCCCAAAGCTGAACTTTGTTTCCCTCTCCGTCAAGTATGTGAACAAACTTGCCATAATCGTAGGTTTCAATTTTGTCCACAATAGTTACACCTTCTTTCTTCAGTTCTTCAACAAGTGCTTCCAAATTTTCTACTCGGTAATTTATCATAAAATCCTTGTCAAAGTATTTTGAGTCTTGTGCAAATGGTGTCCATTGTGTTTGAGCTTTTGTTGTGCTGTCTGGACTTTCATACCACTCAAATGTCGCACCGTATGGATTAGTGTCTAAACCGAGGTGTTTTTGATACCATTCGGTTACTTTTTTGGGGTCTTTGCATTTGAAAAAGACGCCCCCAATTCCTGTTACTCTTTTCATTTTATTTTCGTTTTTAGTTGTTGTTATTGTCTTGAATGCGAAACCGAGACAAAAAGTTGTCACAAGTGTCAAAGTTATTAAAATTGGTTTCTTCATTATTTTCATTTTAATCTGTTGTCAATTTTGGTTGCTGGTCGGTCTCTACGCTTACCGCTAACTATTGTAAAAACGCACACTTTTTGTTTATCATACCAAATACAGGCGGATAAACACCATTCCTAAAATTAGGATTTGTTAAACTATAGTATAAATTCTATCTTTAACATATTTAATGGCGAAAAGATAATCAAGAAAAATTTAAGCTTCTCCCCGAGAAAAAGTAAGACTCACCTACAAAGTGAGCTGCACTTTACTTTAATTAAATCTTCTGTAGGGGAGGGTTTCAAACCCTCTCCTACGACACTTAAACCTCACATCTTTCTTCCAATAACTTCTGCAATTGTTTTTACTTGTATCATAAGTTCGGCGAACTGTTCAGGCAGCAAAGCCTGAGGTCCATCGGAGAGAGCTTTTTCAGGTTCGTGATGCACTTCGACCATCAGACCGTCAGCTCCTGCGGCAACTGCTGCGCGCGCCATCGGCAGAACTTTGTCGCGCAGCCCTGTTGCGTGCGATGGATCGGCAATTATCGGGAGGTGGCTCCTTTTATGGATAACAGGAATTGCAGAAAGGTCAAAAGTATTTCTTGTATAGGTTTCGAAAGTCCTTATTCCCCTCTCACAAAGCATAACTTCCTTGTTGCCGCTTGAGAGAATATATTCTGCAGACATCAGAAGGTCTTCAACCGTCGCTGCTAAACCTCTCTTCAGCATGATCGGCTTCGTAGTTTTTCCAAGATCACGAAGCAGAGGAAAGTTCTGCATGTTCCTTGCACCGACCTGGAAGATATCCGCATACTTTTCTATTAAATCTATATTGCTCGATTCCATCACTTCAGTAATAATAAGAAGCCCATATTTATCGGCAGCTTTACGCATCAGCTTTAATCCTTCTTCGCCAAGCCCCTGGAAAGAATAAGGAGAAGTGCGGGGCTTGAAAGCTCCCCCTCTTAAAATTTTTGCGCCTGCTTTTGAAACAATTTCTGCAATCGTAAAAATCTGGTCTTCATTTTCAACTGAACACGGTCCAGCCATCATAACAACTTCGCTGCCGCCGATCACAACATCTTTGATCTTTATCTCCGTATTTTCCTTTTTGAAGCTCCGGCTGGCAAGCTTAAACGGCTCTGTTATGCGGTAGACTTCCGCAACGCCCTCGAGTATTTTAATCTTTCTCGTATCAAAATTCAGCTGAACGCCAATAGCACCTAATACAATCTGCTCTTCGCCTGTGGATTTATGAACCGCAAAATTATATTCTTCCAGGTGTTTAATTATATTTTCTAATTGTTCCTGGGTAACATTTTTTTCAAGTACAACAACCACTTTTTTCTCCGTAAAATTTAATTATGAAAATTCTTTTCCCCTGCTTCTACCGCCAGCGCTATGTGATCTTCTTTGGTCGGTATTGCACACGAATATTTTGAACTGTATGCGCAGTAAGGATTATATGCTAAGTTAAAATCTATGGTGTATAAATAATCAGAATCGGGATTGAAATCAAAGTCCAGGTATCTGCCGACGCCGTATGTATCTTTGCCAGTTGTTTCATCTGTAAACCAGATCGAATAATATTCTTTGCCGTCCTTTGTCCAGCTTTTATAAACATTGACCTTATAAATTTTGTCCTTGTAGTTAATATTCACAAACCCGAACCGCACAGCTTTTCTCTCTTCGCCTTTTGTTCCATAGACCAGCACAGTATCTTTCCGTTGATACTCGTGAAGCCTGCTTTTAAAAACAAAGCCGGGGTCAACATCATAATATTTTAAGGGATGAAAGCGGGCATTCGGATCCTGGTTAAAAGGGGAGTCAGAATTATTTTTCATAAAGTCGTCTTTATCTTTTCTGAATTTTTCTATCTCAGCAATATATTTTTTCTGCTCAGGCGAATAGTTCTTTGAACAGGATGACAATAAAACAGTAACCAAAGCAATGAACAATATCTTAAAATTACTCTTCACTTTTCCCATACTTCATTCTCCATAATACATATTCTCCGCCAAAGGCGGATTTCGCTTCGCTCAACATTTTCCATATTCCATACTCCATATAACATATTCCATCTCTCATCTCTCATCCCTCCTTCACCTTCTTCTTCAGCTCGCTCAGTTTATTTAGTGCCTCAATCGGTGTAAGGTTATTCAGCTCGATATCATTTATTTCAGTTCTAAGCTTATCGTCTTTAATTTCAAACAAGCTGAACTGGTTTTGATTTTCTCTTTGCAGCTTAGTCAACTTTTCTTTTTTTATTTCATAAGGGGTCAGCTCTTTGCTTTCGAGGTTTTGCAGAATTTCTTTCGCCCGGTTAGTAACGAACTGCGGCAGACCCGCCATCTGCGCAACCTGTATCCCATAGCTGTGGTCTGCTCTGCCAGGGTTTACCTTATGAAGAAAAATAACTTTGTCTTCATATTCACGGACTTCGACCTTGTAATTTTTTATTTTCGGAAACAGTTCAGCCATCTCATTTAATTCGTGATAGTGAGTAGCGAACAGTGTCTTAGCAGAAATTGACGGATTTTCGTGAAGGAATTCCGTTATTGCCCACGCAATCGAAATGCCGTCAAACGTGCTCGTGCCTCTTCCGATTTCATCCAATAAAATCAGGCTCTTTGAAGTTGCGTTGTTCAGAATATTTGCAGCTTCCTGCATCTCAACAAGAAAAGTGCTTTCGCCTGCTGTGATGTTATCGCTCGCACCGACACGGGTAAATATCCTGTCGACTAATCCTATCTTAGCCTCTTTTGCTGGAACGAAAGAGCCGATCTGTGCAAGCAGAACTATCAACCCCACCTGGCGGAGATAAACAGATTTACCTGCCATATTAGGACCCGTAAGCAAAATTATCTGCTCTTTTGAATTATCAAGACGGCACGAATTGGGAGTAAATTTTTCCCCCGGCGGCAGAATCCTTTCAACAACAGGATGTCTCCCTTCGATAATTTCAATTTTATCATCTTCACTCAGTTCAGGCTTAACATAATTGTATTCATCGGCACATTCAGCAAAAGAAAGAAAGCAGTCAAGCATTGCAATCAGTCTTGCATTGTTCTGAATTGCTTCGGCTTCAGCACCGACAACTATTCTGATCTCATTGAAAAGCTGTGATTCAAGTTCATAAATTTTTTCTTCTGCATTTAAAATTTTATCTTCGTAGGATTTAAGATCGGGAGTGATAAATCTTTCGGAGTTAACCAGCGTCTGCTTGCGAATATAATCTGCAGGAACTTTTTCTTTGTTAGCGTTGCTTATCTCAATGTAATAGCCAAAAACTCTATTGAAGCTGACCTTGAGTGAAGAAATTCCCGTCCTTTCCCTCTCATTCTTCTGAAGATTAGCGATCCAGTCTTTGCCGTGGACAGAAATATCCCTCAGTTCATCAAGCTCTGCACTGAACCCGCTTTTAATTATTCCGCCGTCTGAAATGCTCAGTGGTGGTGAATCAATTACAGCGCTCTCAATTTTTGCAACGATCTTTTCAAGAGGATTTAATCCGCCTTCAATTTGTTTAATCGTTTTAACTTTCAGCCCGCTCAATAAATTTTTAACAGCAGGGATTTTCTTCAATGAAAATTTTAACTGCACTATCTCACGTGGGTTTGCTCTTCCGGTACAGACTTTCGAGATCAGTCTTTCGAGGTCACCGATCTCCCTTAGCTCATTAATCAGTTTTTTCCTGAGAGTTTTATTTTGCACAAGCTCTTCAACACTTTCCAGTCTTTTCAGGATCAGTTCTAAATTTTTTAAAGGTGCGGATATCCATTTTTTCAAAAGCCTCCCGCCCATTGCAGTTTCTGTCTTATCAAGAATTGAGATCAGCGAGCCTTCTCTTCCGCCGTCCTGCATCGAATATGTGATCTCAAGATTTTTCTTTGTCGAATGATCGAGTATCATATATTCCGAAGGATTATAAGCTGAAACTTTGTTCAGGTGCGAGAGATTTGCTCTCTGAGTCTCCTGCAGATAATTTAAAACAGCACCGCAGGAAATTATCCCTGTCATTAAATGATCAATCCCGAAACCTTTCAGCGTTACTGTTTTGAACTGCATCACCAGCATTTCTTTAGCATACTCAAAATTAAAAACCCAGTCATCCATTTTTGTAATTCTTATTGACGGACTTATTTTTTGAATAAGCGCGGTAAAAAAATCTTTATCCTTTTTCTGAACCAGGATTTCTGATGGAGAAATTGATTCAATCTGCTGCGAAACCTGGCTAACAGGAACTTCAAACGTGTAAAATTCACCGGTGGAAATATCGCAGAAAGAAATACCCGCTATTTCATCCCAGCCTGCCGGCTCGCTTCGCTGCGAAGCGGACGAGGCAGGCTTTGCACAAACTGCCATCAGGTAATTATTTTTTTTGTGGTCAAGAATTTTATCAGAAAAGTTTACGCCGGGAGTTACAACTTCTATCACTTCCCTTTTAACAATTCCTTTTGCGAACTTCGGGTTTTCCACCTGTTCACATACAGCTACACGGTAGCCGGCGCGGACAAGCTTAGGTAAATATGCGTCCAAAGCGTGATGCGGAAATCCGGCAAGAGGAACATCTTCTGCAGCACCATTTGCCCTTCTCGTCAGAGTAATTCCTAAAACTTTTGAAGCTATCTTTGCATCTTCTTCAAAAGTCTCAAAAAAATCTCCCATTCTGAACAGCAGAACAGTATCCGGGTTTGCGGCTTTAATCCTGCTGTACTGAGCCATTAATGGCGTTTGCTGCATAACTCACATTTTGTTTTTAATTGATTTTAAAATTACCGTAATATGGAAAGAATATCAATTCCGGGATATTCTTACCAAAGATTTATTATATTATTATAACAAACAAAAAATTTAATATTAGAAAATGTTCCGGTTTGATTTCCAGGTTACAAAAAAATCACGAAGTAAGTTTGAAATTGATCCCTTCGGGGAAGGACTTTTTGCAATTAATGGCGATCTGATAATTGCAAACTTCAGGCAGACAAGGATACTTGCACAAAAGATAAACTCAAAAAGAAAATCAGACGGGATTACCGGCAAACAAGTAACACCGGGCATGATTAACGCAGCAGGGCTTTTCCATGAAATTTGTCATTATGTAATCAGAGTTTACGAGGAAAATGAAAATAAAAACGTCCTTTCACGCGCGGTAAAAAACCTGAGCGCTGAAATCGGTGAGAAAAAATTTGAAGAAATATTACTTCAGTTCATAAAAGATTTTCCGCCTCCCGATGTTCACTCAGGAAGGAAAACAGAAAATGAATATCTCGACAGCAGCACCGGTCAAAAGCCTAACAGAGAAATTATATTTGAAGAATTAATATTACTAAACATCGGCAACAATAATCCAGCTGCTGAAAATCTGAAAGAGCTTTACACTGATGAAAGTCTCAGCAGGCAAACTGATTACAAAAAGCTGCTACAAAAAGCAGAGATTTTTTTTGAAAAAGAAAAGTGGCTCAGACCTGATAATCTCTCATTAACAGGTTTTCTAAGAAAGCCAATTGAAACTCATCCTTATAATCTCCAGGATCAGCTTACTTATGTAATGAGAAATTGGAGAATTTATATCAAATCCGTTTTTGACGACAGGCTGCTTTCAAGCAAAGATCTTTTTGCAGAAGACGCACGACTGTTCCAGATAGGAGGATTTCATAAAGCAACGCCGACTGTACCGGAATATGATTCCGAATATCTCCGAAGACTGAAGGCGAAAATAAAAACCGGAGAGAATTTAACAGAAGAAGAACGCCGGTACTATTACGAAGAATATGAAAGATTTACTACAGATATTGACTGGATGCCGAAAGTTGTAATGATCGCAAAAAATATCTTTGTCTGGCTCGATCAGCTTTCAAAAAAATATCAAGGACAAATCTCAAAACTTGACCAAATACCCGATGAAGAACTTGACCAGCTTGCAAAATGGAATTTCACCGCGCTTTGGCTGATAGGAATATGGGAAAGAAGCACCGCATCAAAAAAAATTAAACAGATGACTGGTAACCCCGAAGCTGCCCCTTCGGCTTATTCACTGTATGATTATGTAATTGCTGAAGAACTAGGCGGAGAAGCAGCTTTTGAAAATTTCAAATACAGAGCCTGGCAAAGAGGAATACGGCTTGCAAGCGATATGGTACCTAATCATACAGGAATTTTTTCTAAATGGGTGATCGAAAAACCAGATTATTTTATTCAGTCTGATTTTCCTCCTTACCCGAATTATACCTTTAACGGACCAAACCTATCGGAGGACGAGCGAGTTGAAATCAGAATAGAGGACAAATATTATTCCCGCGAAGATGCAGCAGTGGCTTTTCAAAGAAAAGATAATCTGACCGGCAGTACAAAATATATTTATCACGGCAACGATGGCACAAGCATGCCGTGGAATGACACTGCACAACTGAATTTATTGAAGCCGGAAGTGCGTGAATCGCTCATACAGACGATAATGCACGTCGCAAAAAAATTTCCAATCATCCGTTTTGATGCAGCGATGACGCTTACGAAAAAACATTACGCACGTTTATGGTTTCCCAAGCCGGGTACTGGAGGTGCAATTCCATCGAGAGCAGACTATGCTATGACCAGGTCTTCTTTTGATAAAGCAATGCCGGAGGAATTCTGGCGCGAAGTTGTTGATAGGATCAATAAAGAAATGCCTGAAACACTTCTGCTGGCTGAAGCATTCTGGCTGATGGAAGGATATTTTGTCCGCACACTCGGGATGCACCGCGTTTACAACAGCGCTTTCATGCACATGATGATGAAGGAAGAAAATAATAAGTACAGAGAGCTGCTGAAAAACACGCTTGAGTTCAACCCGGAAATCCTGAAACGTTACGTAAATTTTATGAGCAACCCTGATGAGGAAACGGCTATTAACCAGTTTGGCGACGGAGATAAATATTTCGGCGTGGCAATAATGATGATCACTCTTCCCGGTCTGCCTATGTTCGGGCACGGACAGATCGAAGGATATAAAGAAAAATATGGAATGGAATATAAACGCGCATACTATGACGAATACAGGAATGATCATCTCGTAAACAGGCATGAGGCAGAAATTTTTCCGCTGATGAGCAAGAGATATCTTTTCAGCCAGGTGAAGAATTTTGAGCTGTATGATTTTTTTGACGACAGAGGTTACATCAATGAAAATGTTTTTGCATACTCAAACAATACAGGAAATGAAAAGGCGCTGATCATATATAATAATTCATACTATCAATGCAGCGGAACGATCAGCCGCAGCGCTTTGAAAGCCAGAAGGGAAGACAATAATCCCAAATCAAAAAGAATTGCGGATGCCCTTGGATTAAGAGAAGACAAAAAATATTTTTACATTTACCGCGATCACAGGACCAATCTCGAATACATTATCTCAGGCGAAAATGTTTGCCACAACGGATTTCATTTTAACCTGAACGGATATCAATATTATGCGCTCATAAACTTTAAAGAGATATACGACTTTAACGGGAAGTATGAAAGACTCTATCATCATCTTGCAGGAAGAGGTGTTTATTCACTCGACAATGAAATGAAAGAGCTCAGCCTTGTTCCGGTTTATCAATCTCTCCTCGATTTATTTGAAAAAGAAACTCTGATTAAAACAGAGAACTTTATTCTTAACAAAGAAGATAAACTGCCAGGCAATATAAATCCTAAAATATCTTCAGTCATCAATAAAATAAATGATTTCACAGGTTTTGATTCAAACAGCTCACCGGTGATTGAAAATTTGCTCAGAGACTTTGAATCCACGAGAGATTTTTCGGCTAAAAATTTCAGCATACTAAAAAGGAAGAATTGTCCTAAATGGTATAAAGAAGCAAGCCTGAGTTTTCCATTTAAGAAGAAAGGGAATATTGAGAATAAAATTCTTATCCACTTGATTTTTCT
The DNA here is from genome assembly GCA_021815365.1 of Bacteroidota bacterium. Taxonomy (GTDB): domain Bacteria; phylum Bacteroidota; class Ignavibacteria; order Ignavibacteriales; family Ignavibacteriaceae; genus JAKAGZ01. The sequence continues at coordinate 36,670 of JAKAGZ010000008.1, read as the reverse complement.
TTACAATATTTTTCATCAGTATGCTTCAAATAATCTGTTCGATCAGATTGATGCTTACAGAGTTTTGGATAAGTCCTTGAAGGAGGCTGGCGTCAGGGAGGATCAGGTTTACAGCAGAGTTTTTTTAATTAAAACCCTGATCAGTAAAGAAAAAATACATCTCTGGATGGAAGGAAAACTTATCTCAAATAAAAAAGAGAACATGATAATCTATGGTTCTGATCTTCTTGCCGGAGATGATGCGGTCAGATATTTAAATATTAATGATTATGAAGGGAAAAAATATTTCCATAAAGAAAGTTTCGAGACTATGCTTGACTGGCTTTTCTTTCTATCAGTTATAAATTATTTCGGAAAAAACAGGACTAATGAGAAGGCTGTGCTGAAAAAGGTCAAAGAATGTTATACATTTTTTAATACAATGAAGAAAAAAGCCGCTGAAAGCAGATACGAAATTCAAAGACTAAAAGAACTGCTGCTTGGTATAAATAAAGCAGAGTATCAACAAAAAGCTTTACATTTCTAAGTTTTTAGAGTAACTTTGAACTATATGAAAGTTCTGACTACCGATATGGTTAATACAATAATTCAGCGTCTGGTGAATGAATTTGATCCAGTGAAGATCATATTATTCGGCTCGTATGCCTGGGGTAAGCCAGGCAATGACAGCGATATTGATCTGCTTGTAATAGTCCCAGATATTTCAACAAAATTATCTTCTGTCCAACTTTCTATTCGTGCACATCGTTGTTTGCGCGGCTTGCAAATTCCTAAAGATATTCTTGTGAGAACCTGTTCTGAAATTGATAAATATATTACTGTTTATGCTTCACTAGAGGCAGAGATTTTGGAAAAAGGTAGGGTTCTGTATGAGCAATCCAAAAAATGATTTAGTTAAGAACTGGCTTCTTAAAGCTAAGCGCGATCTGGACACTGCAAAACGCTTAGCTGGTGAACCTGAGCCTTACCTTGATACGGCAATTTATCATTGTCAGCAAGCCGCTGAAAAAGCAATAAAAGGGCTTCTTGTTTTTTATGATCAAAGGTTCGAAAAGACACATGACATTGAAGTTTTAATACAGATAGCTATTCGCTTTAATAAAGAGTTTTCTTCTTTATTAGATTCTGGCAATATTTTGACTCCTTATGTTGCAGCCTACAGATATCCTGGTGATATTATTGAACCATCAAAAGAAGAATTCAACGAAGCTTCAGATGCGGCAAATAAAATTTATATTTTCGTGCTGAAAGCGCTACCGAATGAAGTACATCCATAAACATCATACTTACCTATTAATGTATTTATTTGCTGCCTCAGCACAATTTTCTCCATCTATTGCTGCGGAAACAATCCCCCCTGCATAACCGGCTCCTTCCCCGGAAGGAAATAGCCCGTTTACCTGAGGGTGCATAAGACTTTTTTTGTCCCTTGGAATTCTTACAGGTGCACTTGTTCTGCTTTCTGCAGCAACAAGAATTGCTTCCTCGGAATAAAAGCCTTTCATTTTTTTGTTGAATATTAAAAGAGCTTTTTTTAATGCAGAGACAATAAAGCCCGGCAGCTCACTATGAAGAGGGGCGTGAGTTAACCCGGGGATGTATGAACTTTTCGGGAGAGATTTTAAGTCTGATGAAAATTTTTTCTGAACAAAGTCTGTTACTCTTTGAGCAGGAGCGCTTTGTGTTCTGTTCGCAAGCTCAAAGCAATGCTGCTCTATCTTCTGCTGAAATCTTAACCCATAAAACGGGAAATTCTTTTCAAGAATTTTTTCATGCAGTGACGAAAAATCTTTCTCATTAACTGATACAACAAACCCTGAATTTGCAAAAGGAGAATTTCTTTTTGAAAGTGACATACCGTTTACAACTATTTCTCCCGGTGCAGTTGCAGATGGAATAATTATTCCGCCCGGGCACATACAGAAAGAATAAACTCCCCTGCCCTCAACTTCGCAAGCTAAATTGTAACTTGCTGCCGGAAGAGCGGGATGTTTTTCTTTGGTATGATATTGTATTTCATTTATCAGTTCCTGCGGGTGTTCGATCCTCACGCCCATTGCAAAAGGTTTTGGCACAACATTAATCCCGTACCACTTGAGAAGAAAATAAATGTCACGTGCTGAATGCCCTGCTGCAATAATTACAGCATCACCGGTGAATTCATTTCCATTATTGGTGATTACTCCTTGCAGAATATTTCCTTGAAATATAAGATTCGTCACCCGCGAATTAAAATGAATTTCTCCTCCGCATCTTAGAATTGTCTCTCTCATATTTTTTACAACGCCGGGTAGTTTATTTGAGCCGATATGCGGATGTGCATCAATTAAAATATCCGGCTGGGCTCCGTGCTGAACTAAAATTTTTAATATTTTTTTCACATCGCCGCGTTTTGTTGAGCGCGTGTAAAGTTTACCGTCGCTGTAGGTACCCGCACCTCCTTCGCCAAAGCAATAATTTGAATCGGGATTTACAATATGTTCCTGATGAATTGCGCGCAAATCTTTCCTGCGCGACTGCACGTCTTTACCGCGTTCGACAATCACCGGTTTTATTCCGAGTTCGATCAGGCGGAGGGCAGCGAACATTCCTGCAGGCCCGCAGCCGACAATTACTACTTTCTTTTTCGATCTTACCGGATGATATATAATTTCCTTTTCGGAGTTTGGATTTTCGCCTGCATAAACATCTGTCAGTACTCTAAAGACGGGTCCTTTTCTTCTGGCGTCTACAGAACGGCGAAGCTGAACAACAGCACTTATTTCAGACAGGGTTAATTTAAGTGCATCTGCGGCTGCAGAATAAAGAAATTCTTTATCATTAAGATATTCGGGGGGAATCTCCAGCTCTATTTGCTTTTTCAATTCTCTTCCTTCCTGCCTGAAGCAGAGTTTCGGGTGACAAATTTATGTAAGAAAATTATTGTAACTATCACTTAGTAATTTACGATTTGTTTTCAGATTATAGAAATTTCAGCGATACGAAATGAACAGCATGATAGGAAAATAAAAAGCAGATTTATAGCCGTTAAATCTGACTAAATCCTTTGGGCAGAAAATTTCGTTTACGTTTTTTAACGCTGTTTTTTATATTTTATGTTATCAATAAAAAAGTTTCCCAATTTCATTAAGGAATACCAAAATGAAAAACATAACCACGTTATTTTTTGTTTTGCTTGCCTTTGCTATTTCTCCTTTCGCACAGGATAAATATCAGCAGGACACTATTAAAACTTCAAAAGGAAATTTAATAATTACTTTTTTCGGACACGCATCACTGATGTTCCGGTTCAACGGCTACATAATTTATGCCGACCCCGCAGCAAAATATGCAGATTATTCCAAACTGCAAAAAGCTGATATTATTCTCATCACCCATCATCATTTTGATCACTTCGATCCAAAGGTGATTGAACAAATATCGAAAAAGGGAACTGAGCTTGTTTATACAAAACTCTGTTCGGAAAGCCTGAAGGGAGGAATAATTTTAAATAACGGAGAAAGCAAAAAACTTTATGGAATAAATATCGAATCTGTGCCTGCTTACAATCTTGTACACATGGCAGATAATGGAAAACCATTTCACGAGAAAGGTGCCTGCAATGGTTATGTAGTGAATTTTGGAAATAAAAGAGTTTACATCGCGGGTGACACCGAAAATATTCCTGAGATGAAAAACCTGAAAAATATTGACATAGCTTTTTTGCCGATGAACCTTCCTTACACTATGACTCCCGAAATGGTCGCTGATGCAGTGAGAATGTTCAATCCAAAAATTCTTTATCCTTATCATTACGGAAATACTGATGTAAATAAACTGCTCGAGCTTCTGAAAGATAAAAAGGATTGTGAAATCAGAGTAAGGAAAATGAATTAAAAGAAATAATATGGGAAACAAAACAACACTTATTTAAACAGAAAAACTAACAGCATTAAAAAAATATAATTATAATGAATAGAACACAGGAGGAGAACAAATGGTGAAAACTCTCATTTTTTTTATCGTACTACTAATTAAAGTATCAGCACAGGATAATATAAAATCAGAAATTATTTTTGAACACCATACTATAAATATTAATAATACAAACCTGGATTCATCATTTAATAATTACAGAACCAGACATTCACAGGTAAATATTTTATTGCAAGCCGTTGTTGGAGAAGGAATGGGAACTTTTCTTGCAATGATTTCTTTTGGCATTGCCTTTACAAATGCTTTATCCGAATCAGGTTCTAAAACTACTGCTGATATTTTTGGCGCGATAACTATTCCAGTTTACATTTTAGGAACAGCCGCAGGAGTACATTGGATAGCTCATATTGAAAATAAAAAGCATTTATTCTGGAAGACTCTCGAATTTGCTGCGATAGGAAGCTGTGTCGGTGCCGTAATAACAGGAATTCTTGCTGCGAGTTATAATAACATACCTGATGCTGGTGCAGTAGTAATAGCATTAACTCCTCTCATTGGTTCACTCACTTATTCCTTATCTTTTGCTGAATGGCAGAGTAAAGATCAGTCTGTGAAAAATTATAAAATGTCAGAAATTAATAACAGCACCATACTTGTAAAAGATATAGTTGAACGATCGCAAATAATAAAAATAAATTTACTGAGGCTACAATTATAAAACTGAATGTCTCTGGCTATGGATAAACCCCTAATGCTGTCAAACCCTCTGCATTTTCTTAGAGAAGAGATGAATTATTTTCATAGCAATGTCATAAAGAAAGAAAATTCAAAATCACAACAAGCCTTTAATTAATCCGCCGTCAACCTGCAAAGTAACGCCGGTTATGTAACCAGCCTTCACCGATGCAAGAAAAGTTACCGCGGCGGCGATCTCTTCGGGTGAGCCGAGCCTGTTCATAGGAATTTCTTTTGCCATCTCGGTCAGAATATCTTCGTGGGAAACATTGGATTGTTTTGCGCGCGTTACCGCAAGCTCGTAGAGCCTGTTCGTTAAAGTAAAACCCGGAGCGATATTATTCACCGTTATATTATATTTGCCTACCTCGTTGCTCAAAGATTTTGCAAATCCTATCAGCCCGCTTCGCAGTGAATTTGAAAGCATAAGATTACTCAACGGCTGTTTAACTGATATGGAAGTTATATTTATTATCCTTCCCCATTCTCTTTTCATCATATCGGAAACTGCAAGCCTAGATAATCTTACTGCGCTTAAAAGGACCTGCTCAAAGGCGGACTGCCATTTGTCTTCATCAAGCTCAGAAAAACTGCCCGGCGGGGGTCCACCACAATTATTTACAAGAATATCTATCTGTCCGAATTCCTTTATGAAATGATTAAAAGTATTTTCAATATCCTTCAGCTTATTAAGATCACAGACGCACCAGAAAGCGTCATAATTATATTTACTCTTTATGTCATTTACTGTTTCAAGAAGATCTTCTTTGTTCCTTGAGCAGATACCAACATCGCAGCCTTCAGCAGCAAACTCTTCGGCGATTGCTCTTCCTATGCCTTTGCTCGAAGCAGTTACCAATGCTTTTTTACCTTTTAATCCCAGGTCCATATTGAGTCCTGTATTAACTGACAAAAAATTATTTAATAGAAAAAATTATATTCAGTACGCCAACGCGTATCATCATCACAGCAATTGCCGCTAAAAAAAGTGATGCGATCTTTGCGAATGCTTTTGTACCGCCTTCGCCGATGATCTTTATCAGCCACTGTGCATTTAAAAGCACAAGCCCGACAATTATGAAATTCAGCACCATAGATAAAATTGTTGTCAGGTATCCGAAATTATCTACAAGAATAATTATCGTGGTCAAAGCAGCCGGGCCCATTATCAAAGGAATTCCAAGCGGAACGATGCCTACATTCGTCCTTGGATTTCTTCTCTGCTCTGGGGAGGTCATAATATCGGTAACAGAAATAATTAAAAGGATAATCCCTCCCGCAATTCTGAAATCATCAATGGTTATGCCAAGGAAGTTGAAAATAAGTTTGCCGAATACAAGGAAAGCATTTGCAACGATAAAAGCCGTGAGCAGAGCTTCGATTATTAATTTTTTACGTTCGCTGTCTGAAATATCGTGAATAAAACCTAAAAAGATCGGCGTTGTGCCGATAATATCAATTGCAACAAACAGAGGGATGAATGAAAGCAAAAAGATTTCGAATGTCATACCAAGCTATTATATTTTACAGTCATAAGATAACAATCAAAATTGAAAGAAGGATAGGAAATTACAAAATTTCAAAATTAACAGGATTACCCGCCTTCGGCGAGGTCTCGCACGGCGGACAAGATTGTCATTTTAATCTTGCAATTTTCCAATCTTTTAATTTTGAAATCTTACAATTTTGAAATCTTCAACTCAAACTTTTAGATTTACTATGCTTTTATCTTTCTGCAACTTCTCAACAATCTGTTTTGTATCGAGAGCGATCACTAATTCTTCGTTAGTAGGAATTCTAAGCAAACAAACTTTTGAGTCAGCAGAAGAAATTATTAATTCTCCATTCCTGTTTTTTTCTTCGTCAATCTCAATCCCTAAAAACTTCAGGTCTGAACAAACTTCACTCCTGACTTCCGGGGAATTTTCACCTATACCGCCTGTAAAGACAAAAGCATCCAGACCGCCCATCGCAGCAGAATACGCACCCAAATATTTTTTAATCCTGTAATTAAAAACATCGAAAGCAAAGCGCGCTCTTTTATGATCATCTTTAACAGCAGAAATTATTTCCCTCATATCACTCGACTCGCCGCTGATGCCCGTAAGCCCGCTGTGTTTATTAAGAAGGGTACCGGCTTCGTGAAGGGTCAATCCTTCTTTGCCCATTATATATAAGATTACTGAAGGATCAATATCGCCGCTCCTTGTTCCCATCAGCAAACCTTCAAGTGGAGTAAAACCCATTGTTGTATCAACCGACAAACCGTTTTTAATTGCAGCCATACTGCATCCGTTGCCGAGATGAGCTGTAATGATTTTTAATTCATTATAATTCCTGCCCATTATCTCTGCAGCTTTTTTCGAAACAAAAAGATGCGATGCACCATGGAACCCATATCTTCTTATTTTATACTTTTTATACAGATCGTAAGGTATTCCGTATAGAAAAGCTTTCGCAGGCATTTTACTATGGAATGCCGTATCAAACACAGCGCACTGAGGAGTGTTTGGAAGAATTCTCTGCACAGCCTGAATACCCTTGATGTTCGGCGGGTTATGCAGCGGAGCCAGTTCAATATTTTCCTGCAGCACCTTTATCACTTCATCTGTGATTAATACCGAATCTGAAAAAGTTTCGCCGCCGTGCACAACTCTGTGTCCTACAGCGTCAATATCTTCCTTAAAATCTATTACGCCATGATTTTTGCTCAGCATCACGCCAAGCACATATTCAATAGCAATCGAATGGTCTAAAATTTCGCCGACTATTTTTATATCGTGGTTATCGTATCTTTTGTGGGTTAATACGGCGCCCGTCATTCCTATTCGTTCAACCATTCCTTTAGCCAGCCATTGTTCCTTGTCCGCATCAATGAACTGGTATTTAATAGACGAGCTTCCGCAGTTCAGAACAAGAACCTTCATAAGTGTTTCCGTTTATACTGAAAGAAATATTTTATCATTCGTATATAATTTTCCCGTTTTCATCATACTTGTAAAAACCCTCGCCTGTTTTTTTGCCCAGCTTTCTTTCACGGACTAATTTTCTCAATACCGGGCAAGCACGGTAACGCGGCTCACCAAGTGTTTTCCAGAGTGTTTCCATCCAGGTGAGAACTTCATCGAGTCCCATAATGTCTGCCATCTCAAGAGGACCGTTAGGAAAATTATAGCCAAGCTTCATCGCCGTGTCAATATCTTTTGCCGTTGCAACACCTTCCATTAAAATATACATAGCTTCATTCAGCAGGGGAACTATCGCACGTGTAGTTATAAAACCGGGATATTCGTAAACTTCAACCGGTGTCTTTCCGATTCTCGATGCAAAAGTTTTAATCACTTCCATTGTTTCGTTTGAAGTATGAATGCATTTTACAAGTTCAACAAGAGGAACTTTGGGAACGGGATTCAGGAAGTGCATACCGATAATTTTATCGGGGCGATTTGTTGTCTCTGCAATTTTTGTTATGCTAAGTGTAGATGCGTTTGAAATAAAAATCGTATCTTTTTTCGCAAACGAATCTATCGTTTTAAAAATATTTTTCTTTAATTCAAAGTCTTCGTCCACAGCTTCAATGATCAGCTCGCAGGATTTTACTTTTTCCAGAGCAAGCGACCATTGAATCCTCGTCATTATTGATTTCTTCTCCGCTTTTGTCAGAGTCCATCTTTTTATTTCGCGGTCAATTGAGTCAGATAAATTCTTTTTTGCTTTTTCAAGATGTTCTTCATCTTTCTCGAAAACAATTGTTTCGATGCCGGCAGAGGCAATTGTTTGTGCTATCCCCTGCCCCATAACACCACCGCCTATTACAGCAACCTGGTTTATTCTTTCCCCTTTTGAGGCTAATTTTGTTTTGTCTAACAGGTCTTCAAGTTTTAAATTTTCTTCTTTCATCGTTAAGTTATTTTTAATTATCCGGTAACCAAATTTAAAAATCCTTTTTGTTAAAAACATAATTCCCGATCCCCATCATTGCAGTGAGGAAAAGAAAAGATGACCATACCGGCTGATAATCTGTGATCGTCTCTCCTGAAGCCAGCTTTAAAATTATAGTACCCATCAACTCAGAAGTCTTTGGCAAAATATAATAAGCTGCATCTGCCGCGCTTTTCCAGAAATCATTTGAAATTAATATCCGCATCTCATAGTGTGCTAATTTTAACAGGGGGCTTAGTATCAAAAAAATCAGGTATGCAAACATCATCCCCGGCATAGAGCTTTTAGTGATAACACCGAAAAGAACTATCAACGCATACAGAACAGCGAAAGTAAATGTTATTACCAGTATCCCCCAAAGAAAAGTAAAAGACCAGTAAGAAAATTTTATCGAGATGCTCAGCCACACGCCGATGATCAGCAGGGCAATATTCAGAAACATTACAAGAATCCCGCCTAAATATTTTCCCCACAAAAGCTGTGAGCGTGAAACCGGTTTTGAAAGAAGCAGATCAATATTTCCTTTCTCAAGCATAACAGGAATAAAGCTCGAACTTGCAAAAATTGCAAGCAGCAGTCCTAATCCGGCAAGCGGTGAAATGATCATTACTTCCAGACGTGAAATAATAAAACCAATATCCGGCAGATTATTTTTACCGGGCAGACCTGTCATTATGGATTGTGTGTTAGTTACACCAAGAATCACTGCAGTGAAAATTACAACGAGAATAGAAATGGCTGCAAAGAAAATAAAAACTTTCCTAGCCATAGCTTCTTTCAATGTGTACCAGCTAACAATAGCTACATTTTTCATTTCACATTCTCCTTTTCAGATTCATTGATAAGAGATATGAACATTTCTTCCAGAGAATTTTTATGTTTTATTATCTCATTTATAATTACCTGGTTTTCTCTCAGCAAGTCTATATATTTGTTCAAAGCGGCAGCATTAGGAACTTTCAAAGAATATCTTCCCGAATCAATTTTTGTAATCAATACGCCATCAAAATTTTCGGGTAGTGTTTTGTTTTCATCCTCAACTCTCAGCAGATATTCTTCCTTCTTTTCAGTAAGCTCCTGAACTGTCCCTTCCCTGAGCAATTTACCCTTATTCAGAATTCCAACCCTGTCAGTTATTAATTCAACTTCAGAGAGAAGATGACTGTTTAGAAAAATCGTCTTAGACTGCTTCTTTAATTCAACGAGAATATCTCTTATTTCTTTTCTGCCGATCGGGTCAACACCATCAGTCGGCTCATCCAGGAAAATTAATTCAGGGTCATTTATCAAAGCCTGGGCGAGACCGAGTCTCTGCATCATTCCTTTCGAATAATTTTTGACCTTGGTCTTTTTCCATTTCAGTAATTTCATTGTGTCGAGAAGTGCATCAATTTTTTTATTAATATATTTCCCATCCAGCCCGCTGAGCCTGCCAAAAAAATTCAATACTTCGCCGCCGCTGAGATACGGCGGATATTTATGATTTTCAGGAAGATAACCTACCCGTTTTTTTATTTTGTAGCTGCTTATGTCTTCGCCGAGGATCGTGGCATTTCCAAAAGTAGGATAAGTTATTGCAAGCAGAAGTTTCACAAGTGTTGTTTTACCCGCACCGTTCGGACCGAGCAGACCAAAAATTGTCCCTGCAGGCACACTCAACTGCAGATCAACAAGCGCCTGTACCTGCTTCTTGCCAAACGCAGAAGAATAAATTTTTGTAAGACCGTTTGTTTCAATCGCATTCATAATTATTTTTTTTGTCCTAATTAATTTTTCAGAAAAACTAAGTGAATATAACCAAAAAAATCCTGTAATATTGATGGAAGGATTATTCCGATAAATAAGCGGTAATATATTTCTGTATTTCTATTACGGCAGAGCATACAAAAGCAGTTTTGAATTCCTGTATTCACTTTTATTTCCTGAAAGAGAGCAAAACTTTTTATAAATTTTAGTCCAGTTTATTAATTCATCTTCAAGAAATTATAAATGAACCCCAGTGACGCACTGTTAAAATATTTCGGCTTTAAGGATTTCAGGAAAAACCAGCTTGAGATTATAGAGGCAATCCTGCAGGGGAACAACGTGGTTGCAGTTTTGCCGACAGGTGCAGGCAAATCGCTCTGTTACCAGGTACCTGCATTGATGTCTGAAAATTTTTCAATCGTAGTTTCGCCACTTATTGCACTTATGAAAGACCAGGTAGATTCGCTTAACTCATCACAGGAACTCTCGGCATTTATCAACAGCACAATGGAATTTTATGAAGCTGAAAAAGTGATGCAAAATATTGCTTTCGGCAAGACCAAAATTCTATATGTCGCACCCGAAAGATTAGAAAACACTGCTTTCGCAGAAAGAATAAAATCGCTGAAACCATCTTACCTCTTTATTGATGAAGCTCATTGTATCAGCGAATGGGGGCATAACTTCAGACCCAGTTACAGGAAAATAAAAGAATTTGCAGAGTATACAGAAATAAAAAAAATTTCTGCTTTTACAGCCACTGCTACTCCCGAAGTTGTTGAGGATATAAGCCAGCAGCTCGCACTTAAAAATCCAAAAATTTTCGTAAAAGGTTTTGAGAGAGAGAATCTTTATATAAATGTAATCGTTACTAAAAATAAAAATGAAAAATGCAGCGCTCTTATCAGGCAGTTTAAAACTCCTGCTGTTATTTATACTTCTTCAAGAAGAAAAGCGGAAGAGATTTCAGAATATCTGAATATGAACATGATCAACTGTGCTTACTACCACGCAGGGATGGCGCCCGAAGAAAGAAAAAGAATACAGGAAGATTTTCTGAATGATAAAATTCCCGTAATCGCTGCGACAAATGCATTCGGTATGGGGATTGACAAAAAAGATATCAGGCTTGTCGTTCATTACAATACTCCCGGCTCAATTGAAAATTATTACCAGGAAATCGGCAGAGCAGGAAGAGATAACAAACCTTCCTACACATTTCTTCTTCACGATGACAGTGATATAAATATTCACAAATTTTTTATTTCAAATTCTAATCCTGATAAAGAATTAATTCAGAATGTTTATAATGCCATCTGTGACTACGGGAAAATTGCAGTCGGAAACAAATCTGAAGATGAGATCCCGATAAACCCTGAATTTATTTCTTCATACTGTAAAAGGGATGTGAGCAGAGGTTTGCTGCACACTGTGCTCAGGAGTCTTGATAATGCCGGCTATTTAAAAATAATTTCTGAATTCAACCGGAAATCAACACTGCAGGTAAATCTTGAAAAAAGCAGATTGAAATCTTTTATTAAAAATTCTTCAAGCAATAATATCAGGGAAGTGCTTCTCTCACTGCTCAGGGAATACAGTAATGAAATTCTGATTTCGAAAATAAATCTCAATCTTCCATCTCTTGCACATAAACTAGATATGAGGGAAGACGATCTCGAAGAAACACTGATCACACTCGATAACCTCGGGATAGTAACCTATAAAAAATCTTTGGCTAAAGAGAATGTGATGCTGACCACCCCGAGAGTTAAAACTGAAAGACTAATAATAGACTACAAAAAGATAAATGAAAATTATCTTCACCTCCAGAAAAAAATTGAACAGATGGTTGATTTTGTCTATTCAAATGAATGCAGGTTCAAATATATTTTAAGATATTTTGGTGAAGATGTGCAAACTTACCGGTGCGGTAAATGTGATCATTGCACAGCAGATGAAAATCTAACTGCTTCAACTTCTGAATACTTAAAAGAATTGATACTCAATACCATTGACGAAAGTCCGGAAGCTCTGGATGAAACTTCTTTAATTAAAATTCTGCTTGGCACAGAGGTATCTGAAAGACTTCAAAAGTTATCATCATTTGGAAGCTGTTCAAACTATACTAAGAAGGACCTGAAAGTAGCTCTTCATAATCTCATTTCGACCGGAGTAATTACAAAAAAAGGAAATAATAAAAACTTGCAGGGAATAAGTGGTAGTCTTACACAAAAAATCTTAACAACCGGCGGCAGCTCAACTGCAAACGACAGTTATGAGGATTACGAAAAAAATCTTGAGCTCTTCAACAGTCTCCGTGAGATCAGGGCTAAGACAGCTAAAAAGTTTCTTCAAAGCGTTAATATCATTTGCCCTGACGAAATAATGAGAGAAGTCGTGAGGAAAAGACCAGAAACAGCACAGGAGCTGATGCAAATAAAAGGTTTCAGCCATCGCATGTTCAATAAAATCGGCAAGGAATTTTTGGAAGCTGTTAAACTCGAAGCTTCAGAAGAAATCAATAATATTTTTTCACCGGGCGGCGTTGATCAAAAAAAGAATAAAGAACCTGAAGAAAAAATTCCTTCAAATATAAAAGAGACTTTTAATCTGTTGAAAAAGGGTTACAGCCTTAAAGATATTGCTTCGTTGAGAAAACTTTCTGAGGCTGTTATCTCAATGCAAATTGAAAGCATTATTGAGTATGAACCATTAGTGGATATCTCCCGCCTTTACGAAGGAGGTCAGTTGGAAATAATAAATGATGAAATAAAAAATGGTTTCATAGACCTGAAAGAACTGAAGAAAAGACTGCCTGCAGAAATTACTTACCCGATGATAAGAATTGCTGCAGCTAAAGATAAATTTATGAGGTTTTCTCTTTCCTCAACTGTTCAAGATAAGAAATAGCTTTATCGAAAAAAGCCTGCCATCTTTTAGGCTCTGAGTTGTAAAAATGTAATGTTGAATTATACTCTTGCTCTGAAACTGAGTACTTTTTCAGAACATTCTTTTTAATAGTCAGTATCTGCGAAGCACCTGCATTGGTTGTATCCTGTGCGATCACCATATCGACGTAGATCCTGATAAATTTATCTTCTTTCAGCGGAGGGTTGTCTGAACAGGAAATTGTTGTAAACATAAGTACAGTGAAAAAACAGAAAAGGATCGAACGGTGGAAAATAAAATATTTTAAACCCAAAAAATTCATTAGGAATGAATTTTTTGCCGAAGGCCGATTGTAAAATTTTATTCTATAAAATTTTACATTGGGGTTAACCCCGACAAGCCTTGTAATGATTAAATAGATATGGTAATAAATTTTCATCTATAATAAATTATTTAGCCAATATTAGTTACGGCTTGTTGAGGTTAAAAAATATTCCTCAAAATTTTATTTCATTTTTTTGCTGGCTTCAAACAGAATTTTTTTTTCTTTTTCAGAAAGATTCTGATAACCGGACTGACTTATCTTATCTAAAATCTTATCAATTTCCTGCTGTGAAACTTCTGCATAATCGTCGTGATCGATCTCGTAGAATTTTGCATCCTGTATATTTTCGTCCTTCCTGCTGAATGGATTGAATGATCGTGTCGAAGTACGTTTGAAAAAATTACCGAACGAAGTGCCTTTCTTTTTATCATACATTACATAAACAAAGCCCGCCAGCGCGCCGCCAAGATGTGCAAGATGTGCAATATTACTGTTAGCACTGTCAACTGCGAAGAACTCAATCAATATCATAAATGCAACAAGGTATTTTGCTTTTACCGGAATAAAGAAATAAAGGAAAATATATCTATCCGGAAATAGCATTGCAAAGGCAATGAGTATCCCGTATATAGCTCCTGAAGCGCCTATGGTGGGAGCCGGGGGAAGTCCTAACAAAGGAGAGAGAAGAAGATGAAAAATCCCGGCAACAATTCCGCACGATAAATAGAAGATCAAAAATTTTTTTGAGCCCCAGATATTTTCTATTTCAACACCAAACATCCAGAGGGCAATCATATTAAATAAAATATGAGTAAAGCTCCCGTGCAAAAACTGATAAGAAATTAATTGCCAGGTTTCAAAATAGCCGCTGCTGAATGGCATTAAAGCAAACCAGCGCATAATTATATTATACGCGGTATCCCCGCCGACCATTAAATTCTGACTGAGCAGTTCCAGAAAAAAAACAACGCCGTTTATAATCAATAAATTTTTTAACACCGGCGGGAAAAAACTAAATCTGCCGAATCCTGTCGGTTTATAATAATCGCTCACTTAAAATCCTTTATATTATTTTACATCATTTAATGCTGAAACACCCGGGAGCGTCTTCCCTTCCAAAAATTCAAGCGAAGCACCTCCGCCTGTTGAAACGTGTGAAACTTTATCTTCCAAACCTGCTTTGCTGATTGCTGCAGCCGAATCGCCTCCGCCAATAATTGTAACTGCTCCTCCGTTTGTTGCGCGGGCTAATTCTTCAGCAATTGAAAAAGTTCCTTTGGCAAAATTATCCATTTCAAAAACCCCCATCGGACCGTTCCATACTATCATTTTAGATTTCTTTATCTCTTCACTAAACAATTTAATTGTTTGACTTCCTATATCCAACCCCATTTTTTCTGCAGGAATATTATCAACACTTACGGTCTCAAATGGTGATTCGTTTTTAAATTCTCCTGCAACAACTACATCAACAGGCAGTAAAAATTTAACACGGGATTTCTCAACTTTTTGCAGCAGTTCTTTTGCAAGACCGATTTTTTCGTCCTCAAGCAGCGACTTGCCGATTTCTTTTCCCTGAGCTTTAAAAAAAGTAAAAGCCATCCCTCCGCCGATTATCATACAATCAACTTTTTCGAGAAGATTATTTATCACATCTATTTTACCTGAGATCTTTGCGCCTCCGATGATTGCGCAGTATGGTCTTTTAGGATTTGAAACTGCAGCACCGAGATAATTTAGTTCTTTCTGCATCAAATAACCTGCAGCGCAGATTTTAATAAATTTTGTCACGCCCTCAGTTGAAGCATGTGCCCTGTGTGCCGAGCCAAAAGCATCGTTTATATAAACTTCGCCTAAAGAAGCAAGAGCCTCAGCGAAATGAGGATCATTTTTTTCTTCTTCAGCATGAAATCTTAAATTCTCGAGAAGAACTACGTCCCCGGGATTCATTGAGTCCACGATTTTTTTTACTTCATTCCCAATGCAATCAGGAGCGAGTTTTACTTCTTTACCTAAAAGTTCACCAAGTCTTTTTGCGGCAGGCTTAAGGCTGAATTTAGGATCAGGCTTCCCTTTTGGTCTGCCGAGGTGGCTCATTAATACTGCCTTTCCGCTTTCTGAAATTATTTTTTTAATAGTCGGAAGCGAAGATGAAATTCTTATATCATCAGTTATGTTAAGCTGGGCATCGAGCGGAACATTAAAATCAACTCTGACGAGAACTCTTTTATTTTTCAGATCAACATTATCAATAGTCAGCTTGTTCATTTTGTCTAATACCTTTTCAGAATTGACCATCGGTCAGACCTCGGCGGTCTGCCGGATGGTCAATTTTGATAAAAATTCTTTCACAGATAGAAATAATGATTAAAAAAATTAAGTGGAGGCTAAGTCCTTTCAGCCTCCGGTGAATTTATAGTTTTGAAATTTTAACGAGCAGATCTGCAACCCTGCAGGAATATCCCCACTCGTTATCGTACCAGGAAACGATCTTAAAGAATCTTTTTTCATCCTTAAAATTGTTCTGAAGTGTTGCAAGAGAATCATATATAGACGATCTCTGATCGTGAATAAAATCACTCGACACAACTTCTTCATTAGTATAACCCAATATTCCTTTCAGGTAGGTTTCGGATGCTTTCTTTAACAACGAATCAATTTCCTGTATTGAAGTATCTTTAGCCGATCTGAAAGTCAAGTCAACAACAGAAACATCTGAAGTCGGCACTCTGAAAGACATTCCTGTTAATTTGCCTTTAACAGAAGGTAAAACTTCGCCGACAGCTTTTGCAGCACCGGTTGTTGAAGGAATAATATTTATAGCAGCAGCTCTTCCCCCTCTCCAGTCTTTTTTACTCGGTCCATCAACGGTTCTTTGTGTTGCGGTGTAAGCATGAATCGTTGACATAATTCCTGTTTCAACTCCTATTCCTTCTTTCAGCAGCACGTGAACTACAGGCGCCAGGCAATTTGTAGTGCACGAAGCGTTAGAAATTATATTATGTTTTGCAGGATCATATTCGTTATCGTTTACGCCTAGCACAAAAGTTTTAACTTCCCCTTTGGCTGGAGCTGAAATAATAACTTTCTTAGCACCGGCTTCCAGGTGCCCTTTTGCTTTATCAGAATGAGTAAATAATCCGGTTGATTCAATTACATAGTCTACTCCAAGCTCTTTCCAGGGAAGCTGGGAAGGTTCTTTAGTAGCGTTAACGCATTTTATCTTGTGACCATTCACAATTAATATATCATCTTCCTCAAGCTTAGCATCGCTCCTTTCTGTTTTAAGTTCACCATTAAATCTCCCATGAACTGAATCATACTTCAATTGATACGCAAAATACTTTGCATCAGGATTTACATCCACAACCGCAACTACATTAACATCTTTTCCAAAATAACCTCTGTCAATCAATGCATTGAATACTAACCTGCCTATTCTTCCGAATCCATTTATTCCTACTTTAACTGCCATACTACTAACTCCTATTAATGAAATGAATTTTGTCAATAAAATTACTTAAAGAGCGTTTGAATATCAATTCTATTTGCGTGCATGCACGCTGAACATCGGGAGTTGCACATCTGTCAAAAACTAAATTATGGAGATTGTCTGGAAATATAAAACCCCTGAACTTGAATCGCTGTGCAATTTAGTCCAAGGGTTTAGATGAGGGAGCAATAATGCGATTATTTCATCAGAACTTTTGTTTCATCAGGCAGTTGCCGGATTAACGAAGCAGAATCATCTTCTTCGTAATGTTAACAGAATTTCCAATCAGCTTATAGAAATAAACACCACTCGCCAGGTTATCTGCATTAAATGTTATGCTGTGTTTACCTGCTTCTAATTCTCCGTCAATCAGAGCAGCAACCTGCTGCCCTAATAAATTATAAACGATCAGTGATATATGCTCTTTCCTGGCAACAGAAAATTCAATTACAGTTGACGGATTGAACGGGTTCGGGTAATTCTGTGAAAGACTGAATTCTTTTGGTGCAATTGTCTGATCGTCTACAGCAGTAACGCTGCCCGGTGAATAGAAGGCAATGTCTTTAACTTCAAAATTAAAGCTGCTCAATGCAGGGTTGTTTGTTGTATTTACTGAGAAACCGATATTCATCATCTTGCTTGCGTCAAATGGTGTCTGCGCTCCGTACAATTCCTTAAAATCACTAAAGTTAATTACATATTCTTTAGCAGCCGAAGTCAGATCAATTGTATAGTGATAGTAATTATTATTTTTTGTATTCGTCATAATTAAGAGAACGTCGAGCTTACCAGTACCGCTTGCAGTGAATCTTATACTGTTGTACTTGCTCAAATCATAAGCACTGCCATTCGTGCTGAGAGATCTTATTACTGAAACATAATCTTTTAGCTGCCCTGACAAACTTGCACCGCCAGCCAGAACCAGCGCTCCCTTTGGATAATTGCTGATCTGTTCCTGTGGATAACCGGAAGTGTTAAATGATGACACTGAACTGTTTGGGCCCATTGCATAAGTATATGCGCCGCCGCTTACATAAACTTCGTCTTCAAAGTTTCCCGGCTGTGTAAGATATACATTTGCATCAGAGATTATTCCGCTGCTGATCACAACATCATTTAAGCCGGTGTTTATGCTGTAATTATCTGTCCTGCTGATCTGAATATCGCCCTGTGAGTTTCGGTACTTTATATTAAATGTCACATCTTTAGAAGATCCGCTGTTAAACAAAGTCAGATGGATTTTGCCGTCGTGTGAGTAATATGAATTTTTAATATAAGTATCAGGGACAGTCTGCAGAGTATTCATATAATTCAATGGTTTGAATGAGGCGAACTTTGTTAATATTTGTTTAACAAGACTTATTGAATTCTCATAAGAGCCTGACCAAACCTGGAAGTTGTAAACGTTAGTTGCACCGGCAGGAGCCTTGTATTCATCATGTGTCCATTTATTCTGGACATAATATTCTGATCCGGTTTCATAAACACTGAATGAAATCGCATAATCAACAATAGCCGCATTTATCTTTTCTAATTTTGATGCGTAAAACTGATAGCCATTAATATTAACAAGCTTAATCTCATCTATCTGTGCGCCAGCTAATCTGTCACAGACTGCTTTTGAATGATCGTAAATATCAGGCGCCGGTGTGATAGCAGAAAAAATTCCAGCTACTCTTCGGGTTGTGCTTTCATTTGTAGTTATGTCATAGTCCACAGCATAACTTGAAACTGCATTTGATATTCCTAAAATATCGTAAGGTGTTGTCTCAACAGGTTTAGATGCATAAGGGCCAGACACAGGAATTACTTCCTGCAAAGAATGCTGCGCCGACAGATTTTCTACTCCCGTTTTTGCTAACATAGGAATTATCATTCCACTCTGCAGACGAAGCAGACGGTTTAACAGAGCCTGAGCCATGTTACCTCTTGATTCTACACCTGAGCCGCCGCCGCCGCTGTTATCGCTGCCAAAGTTAATATCAAATACATAATCAGAATATGAATTTGATCCCGCATCTGTTCCTGAAAGAGATGCGCTGTTTTTATATTCGGCTTCGTGCCCTGAAACTTCAACAACGAGTATCAAGGTATCAGTCTGGCCAGCAGCTAAAGTTCCTAATTGATAAATAACAATATTACTTCCCTGAGTTGTTTCGCCTGAAGAGCTTCCGCCGGTACTTGATTTATATTTTAATCCACCGGGAATTGAGTCTGTTACGGATGTATTAAATAAATCTGCATCACCAGTGTTTTTGACAACGAGAGTATATTTATATGTTTGTCCTGAATCAGGAACAATATCTATTCCATCAATCATATTTATAGTTGGTATCGGCTTATGTACAACTACAACAGGTTTAAACATTCCTGCATCTACAGAATACAGACTCTGCCCAGCAGTCAAAACAATCACATCAGTTTTTCCGGTAGTTGAATCTGCATCTGAATCGCCTTCAGGCGAAAGCCCGTTGTTTGCATGTTTTGGACTAAATACATATCCACTTAAAAGCACAAACTGAATTTTATATGAGCCAGACACCAGACTATTAAACAAATAATTTCCGTGTGCGTCAGTAGTTGTTGAATCAAGCACACTATCATTAGAACTATTCAATAAACGTACTTTAACATTTGCCAGAGGATTTTCCCCGGGGTTCTGAATTCCATTTTGATTTGTATCTTCCCAAACATAATCACCAATTGAACCTGTAGGCACAGGATTTCCGAATGGCATGTGCATTCCGGCATCAATGTCATATCTATTTAAATAACCGGAGACGACCTGCACAGTGTCGGTAATTCCTGATAATGAATCAGGATCTGAATCACCTAACAAGGAAGAATTTCCGCCTGTATGCTGACGACTTATCACATAACCTGATGGCGCAACAAATTGAATTTTATATATGCCAACATTTAATCCTGAGAAAAGATAATTCCCATAGGCATCTGTCGTTGCTGTACTCAGTACTGCATTGCTATTATTAGGATCTAACAATTTAACAGTCACATTTGCAAGGGACGGTTCACCGGGATCCTGAATACCATTTCCGTTTGCATCGTTCCAAACATAATCTCCGATCACCCCAGTCGGCACAGGTGCAGTGAACGGAATGTGCATCCCTGCATCAATATCGTATCTGTTTAAATAGCCGGATACAATCTGTACTGTATCAGTAATACCTGATAATGAATCAGGGTCCGAATCGCCCAGCAAAGAAGAATTGCCTCCAGTATGCTGACGGCTTATCACATAACCTGTTGGGGCTGCAAATTTAATTTTATAATTTCCAAGAGCTAAACCGGCAAATGAATAAATTCCCTGGGCATCTGTAGTTGTTGAATCAATTGTTATTCCTTTTGAACCGTTAAGCAAAAAAACTTTTACGTTTGCAAGGGGGTGCTCGCCAGGATCCTGTATCCCGTTTCCGTTAGCGTCAATCCAAACGTAATCTCCTATTGAACCGGTTGGTGCAGGAGTTGGAGGTACAATAGATCCATCATTTAGCATTAAGTTACTTATCGTGGTTCCATTCTGATCGCTGAGTGAACTTACCGGTGATGGCAAAAAATGAAAAGTGCTTGTTCCTCCTTTGTAAGTAAAATGTAAATTTACGAAAGGTCCATCGGTAAAGCTGATAGGGTTCGTATCAAACCATGCAATTGCTATTGTATCATGCACGCCGCCAAGCGAAGCAAGATCGCTGTTGGTAACAAATGTCCCGTGATTTGGATTGTCGGTAATACTTACGAAATCCAGAACGCTAGTATCAAAAATTATTTTTAAACTTACTGAGCCTACATTCGGAAGGTTTTTAAATTTTAAAGGGATAGTCACCTGCTGACCAATCGCAGGAGCGGTTATATTACTTTCTATGTAAACTGTCGGGGTTGAACTTTGACCAAGCACAGGGTATGAAATTATAATTAATAACAGCATTAAAACTGGTCTTGTTCGTAATAATTTTTTCAAATTGCACCTCACCATAATTTCCTGTATTGATTCAAGTTGAATGCCAGCAAAATCATTTAATTATGGTTTATTTTTGGCACTTTTAGGATTGGTTTATCATCTGATGTGTTTCATTTATAAACATTTCTCATTTAGTAAATTCTAACGGTTTTAATCAAAAAAAATTCCAGGATGAATAGAGTTGGCAGTAAACTTTTTTTATAAGTTAGTAAGCCCCGGCTGCTGAATCATCGACATCACCTGTTGCAATAACATTTATTTTGAGTCCTGTCAAATTCTGATTTGTAATTGTGATGTGATCAGTTTCAGAAATCCAGTTCCCTTTTGGGAAAGAATTGATTGTACCGACAAATCTTTTTACAACAAATAATGCATCGCCGGCATTTACTTGCTGATCGTTATTAACATCTGCTGAGTTTGCTTTTAATCCTGATAAAGTTAATTGCCCAACGAAGGTTTTCAGAATTAATAATGCGTCTGTACCGTTAACACTGTTTACAGGAAATAATTTAGTAACCTGTGCTGAAAGATTATAACTACCTGCAAAAATCCCTGAGAAAGAAAAATTGCCGGAGCTGTCAGTCATAACCGAGAGTGTATCGCCGCCCGCTGTCGGAATCAATAAAATTTCAGTTTGAGAAAATGATGTGCCGCTTTTATTATCATAAATTACTTTGCCGCTTAAAGTGAAAACGGGATTATTATTAACTGTTGTCAGATTCCAGGAAATTGATGACGTATCTTTTAAATTATAAACATAAGCTGTAACTGTCTTAACTCCTGAAGGACTGTTATTATAATACGTGAAAGACTGTTGATGTGAAACAACGGCTCCGTCAATAGTCCAGAAATATCCAAGCGTATTGTTATATGGGTCCTCAGCAGCTACACTGAAATTAAGCGAGTTCCCTGTAAGAGTTATATTTCTGTTACTGACGAAAACATTTTCGTTATGAATATTTGCACTGCTTACATTATTAGGCAGCCATGAAACTATCTCAGGCGGAATTCTGTTCTGTAAAAATTTATTTATTACGTTATACGTAATCTTCTGAACTACCTGATCAGAATCTAATCCTCTGACCCAATCGGTGGTCGAAGCATTAAAAACTGCACCGCCATTTGTGTTTGTATATATTCCCATTGTAGCGTGAGTATTGGTCGCAATATTTGGATTATCTGTAACTGCAGGAGAAAGACCGAGTATTCTGAAATTTAAAGGAGTACCCCCTATACCGTTTACAACAGGAATACCATTCTGCCAGTTAAATACAGCTCCGTCAGCTTCATAACCTACAACAGGGACTACAGTTCCAACCGGATCGCCCTCCTCTAATCCTGTTCCATCGAAGACCCAACTCTGGGTATTATATGCTGTGTAATCACCATAGCCTTGAGATGCAGGAAGATTATTTCCGTCATTTACATATCCTCCAAATCTAAAACTTACGCCTGTGATGGAGTTTTCAGGATTGTTAACAGGAGAATCATACCAATTAACAGTAACTCTTGTATTATCCACACCGGTCAGCGGGTCAAGATTTTTATCTTTGTAACATATCATTGTCTGATTGTTATTTGTAAACCGGACCTGCCACCACATTGTATTTCCTGAAAGTAAAATTAATTTACCGCCGCCGGCAACATAATTTTCAGCCTGCGTCCTTTCTTCAAGTGACCAGTATTCATCATGACCGGCATAAACAACAGCGCTGTAATTATTCAGGAGATTTGGAAATTTATCAAGATCGTTGTCTACACAATATTCTGCTGTTAAATTATTCAAAGCAAGCCAGTCAACCAGATAACTTATCCTGCTGTAATAATCATCTATCGCATCTGCCGTATACGGTCTTAGAAATGAAACCTGACTCGCTCTTCCGGCAGTTGAGTTAAAATCATACAAACTTTTCCCGCCATAATTATTATAAGCCTGCATTGTGTTTGTGCTTAACACAACAAGCAGTTTTGAATATGTCCCCGGCAAGGTATTTTTCACAGTAAATATTATTGTCCCGTTATTTTGACTATTGCCAGAACCAACTGGAAATTCTGCACTGTAAACTCCCGGCTCCCAGTTTGATGGAACTGTCATTGAATAACTTAATTGCCAGTTGCATCCGTTTGATGATGCATTATTAGGAATACTTCTTACACCGCCCTGAATATTCGGCGATGTATAAACTAAACCTGCGTTTAACCCAAGCTTGTAAATCCGGATTTGATATTGGCTGGCTGAGGTGGATATATAAAAATTTAATACATCTCCATTCTGAACAGAAAGGCTGTTCGTATAGCCACCCTGCTGAGAAAAGATGTTAACTGATAATAAAAAGATAAAAGCTAAAATGCCCTCAGATATTCTCATTCCATAAAAGTATTTTAGCAGAATAATTCAATTAAAATGCCATTAAAATATTTCGAAAATGAGCGCTAAATAAATTTTCGAGGGTCTCGTTGTGAGATTACCTGATTGTAAATTTTAAAAAGGGAACATTCATTAAATTATGAACAGAATATTTACGGCGACCAAAATACTATTTATGAAAAAACTAATCATTATAATCCCTCAGAAAAAATTCTGATAATTTTTCTCTAAAAAAAATTTCTTCGATAAGAGAAATCAGGAAATAATATTCTCTTAAACGACAATAAAAGCTGCGAATTTTGAATGTTTTGAAAATAAAATAAATGGTTTAGTATTTGAGTAAAAAGTTTGACAATTAAAGATCAACAACTAAAACTTTACGGGGTTATCATGAAAATTAAATTACTTATTTCTGCTTTTGTAATAATTTTAGTTTCTGCTTTTACTTTTGGGCAGACTAAAAATTATTATCTCGGCACAGGGACTGATGCTGATATAAGCAATCAGGGTATTTCCTGTGCATCTTGTCATACTGCAAAAGGTATTGCTTCCCCCAAATACGATACCTGGAAATTCACAAAGCACTCTTTTGCAACGGATTCCGGCTATGCTCAATCTAATCATTTTGGATATCGCTGCTTAAAATGTCATACGACAGGCTGGGACCCAACAGATACTACAGGGTACTTTGGCGCTGATCAGTATGTTGTTCAGGATACTTCACTCCATCCTGATTTCAAGCCAACCGATACTTACAATTGGAACAGGACAAAAAATGTTGGCTGCGAAGCTTGTCACGGACCATTGGGAAAGTATGATCCTACAGCAACTGATACATTAACAACCGATTATGATAAGCACTTTGCATTCAGCTCAACGAACAAATTAAATTATCAGGCTGAGCTTTGCGGCGTTTGTCATACAGGAAAATATCATGGCGATTATGATGAATGGAAACTTTCAGGACATGCCCTGTCACTAAATGCTTCCAACGGTTTTGTTACAAAAAATGCCCGCTGCGCAAAGTGTCACGTAGCACAAAATGCCGCTGCATTCTTAAATGGCAGCTTCTTTACTGGTGCTGATAAAGGTAAACCATATACTGATAAAATTTTGATAGATAGCAATAACCCTGACATCGCACCAATCACCTGCGTTGTCTGCCACGATCCTCATGGAAACGGGAATGAACACCAAGTGAGAGTAGCTACATCAAGCTCGGTTACAGTGTGCGACAAGTGCCATAACCCGGAAATCACAACCGATACTGTTAATTACAATTCAACTCCACATAATATGCCTTCTGCTGCACTGAGCGGAAGCAAAGTTTTCGGCTACAGATATACAGCAGCAGAATTAAGATCTATTGGAATGGACACAGTTTACCAGAATTCAGCTCATACTTATGCTGCAACAGAAAGATGCATTAACTGCCATATGAATAGGAACGGTAAGAACGAATTAGGTAACTTCTCGAAAGGTCATACATTTGCACCAAGACCAGAAGCTTGTTTGACCTGCCATGCGGATTACCTGTCAGCAGTAGACACTACAGGCTGGCGAACTAAAGAACCTATGTTTGATTACCGCAGAGTTCAGACTGTAACTGATAGTTTAATTACTGTTCTTCAGAACAGATTGAATAAGGCAACTACGGCTGATTCAACTACAGACGCTTTCAAAAAAGCTAACTTCAATCTGCGTTCTGTTATAGAAGATAAAAGTCAGGGTATTCATAACACAAGATTAACACAGAAGCTGCTAAAAGCTTCTATATTATTCTTCACGCCTACTGTAGGCATTAAACAAGAATCAAACAGCATACCTGCACAGTACAGTTTGAGTCAGAACTATCCGAACCCATTCAATCCTTCGACTCAAATTAAGTTTACACTTCCAGAGGCAGGCAATGTTAAACTGACTATCTATGATGCAATAGGCAGACAGGTAACAGTGCTTGTAAATGATTATCTGACTTCAGGAACATACAGATATACCTGGAATGCTTCTAACTTAGCTTCGGGAATTTACTTCTACAGAATAGAAGCTAAGAATTTCAATATGGTCAAGAAGATGGTATTAATAAAGTAAAATCCTTTAGTGGAGAGAAGTGCAATTCACCTTTGAGGTGAGCCGCACATGTTCTTAAGAGAAGAGCCCATTAATCCGGCAGCTGCCGGATTAATGGACTCTTCAACTAAAAATTCTTAATTTCATATCAAATAAAAGAACAGATAAGTAAAAATCAGGTGATAAAATGTTAAAGAAAATTATTTTTATAGTTGCAGTTTTCACAGCTCCAATGCTTCTTGCACAAGGCACAGAAGCACCATCAAAACATGCTTATGTCGGAGCTGAGGTTTGCGGAATGTGCCATAAAACAGAAAAAGCCGGAAAGCAGTTTGTTATCTGGAAAGAAAGCGCACATGCAAAAGCTTATGAAACGTTAAAGACTGAAAAAGCTGACAGCATTGCAAAAGCAAAAGGCTTCACAACCAAAGCTGTTGAAACTGAAGCCTGCCTGAAATGTCATGTTAGCGGTTACAATATTGATGCATCTCTCAAAGGTCCAAAATTCAAAATGGAAGATGGTGTACAATGTGAAACCTGTCACGGACCCGGCGCAGATTATAAAACACTGAAAATAATGAAAGACAAAAAAGAAGCTATCGCCAATGGCTTGCATTTTTATAGTACAGAAGAAGAACGGGTCGCATTGTGCAAAACCTGCCATAATTCTGATAGCCCGACTTTCGATGAGAAGACGGCAAACTTTGCTGCAATGTGGGAAAAAATTAAACACGTAATTCCTGCTGCAAAGTAGAAAATCAGTCAGGCTGCTGAAATTTTGTTGTAAAAAATATGAAAAGAATTTTATACTTATTTTTTTTCTTTATCAGTTTTTTAGTTTCAGCCTTTCCACAAAATTTGAACGGGCGGATATCATCTTCCTATTATACATTTGAAAGATTTGATTCCGCCTCTTCATCTGAAAAGCATATCAGGGCATTCCAATCTGTTATCCTGAATTTAAATAAAAATAATTTTTCACTGCGAACATTTTTAAATTTAGAACACGACATAATAAATCCTCAGCTTGGCGATCCAAGATTGCGGCTTTATAATTTTTATCTTGAAGGAAGAGACCTGCTGAAAGCCTTCACGATCAAACTTGGCAGGCAGCCATTATTTAATTCTGTTGCCGCAGGGCTTTTTGATGGAATAAATATTGACTACAGAAAAGATTCCTGGCTGCTGACAGGCTATTATGGTTTCAACGTGCCTGCTTATCAAAAATTTAAGATCAGCAGCGGCTGGAATAATGATTTTATTGCCGGGGGAAAATTTTCAACATCAGCTATCAATAATTTTTTTATCAGCTTAGAATACATCAATAAAAATTTTAAACCCCAGGAATACTGGGCTACAAGGCTCGATGCTGACCTGAACCCCATACAGGTTTTGATACGTAACAATTCAAATCAATTCCAGTTCCTCAGTGCTTATGTTATTTATAACCTGGAAAATGTAATTACTTTTGATTCAAGGTATAACTACGATTTAAATTTCAAGCAGACATCCAGGTTTGAGTTAAGCGGAACTTATGAACAACTGGAAAATATACATTTTACCGCTTATTATAATTACAGAGCTCCGCTGATAAGATACAATTCTATCTTTTCAGTTTTCGATTATGGAAATACACAGGAGTATGAGTTAGGCGCAGATTATTTCTTTAATAAATCTGTTTGGTTCTCAGCACGGTATGGAAATGTAAAATACAGAGACGATAATTCTCAAAGGGCAAGCCTGGGTTTGAATACAGATTTCGGAAGTATAAGTTACCGCAAAACTTTTGGTTATTCCGGCGAACTTGATGCTTTGTCTCTTTATTCTGCAAGATCATTCTTTGAAGGAATATTTACTCCTTCAGCGGGAATTTCTTATACGAGTTACCGGCTTGCTGCAGGTGATCAAAAAAATAATCTGACTACAATACTCGCTGGCTTCAATTACCGACCATTCAGGATTTTATCTTTTGACCTGCAGGGACAATATATGGACAACAAAATTTACAGGAATGATTTCAGGATTTTCCTTAAGGCGAATTATTGGTTCAATACAAACTTTTGAACAGATATAAAATGAAATTAAAATATTTATATATCGCTTTCATACCTTCGGTTTTAATTTTTCTTTTTCTATCTGCATTTAAAGAAAACCAATCGAACGATGTACAGCACAATGATAAGATCATAAAATTTTCGCACAAACTGCATTCGGATAACGGTGTTGACTGCCAATCCTGTCATACAAAAGTTGAAACAAGCACAAAAATAAACGACAGGCTTTTACCCGATCACGAAAGTTGCGGCAGTTGTCACGATGTTCAGGATGAAAAAAACTGCACCAAGTGTCATTTCGATGGAGTGAATGAACCACTCATTCAGCAAAAACCTTTTAACGGATATTTTAATCACAGTCTTCATGTTACAAAGAATAAAATACAATGTGAAACCTGTCATAAAGGAATAGATAAAGTTGATTATGCTTTCAAAGCAAAACAGACAAACCCTGTGATGGAGGATTGTTACTCCTGCCATAACAACAAATCAGTTGCAACAAATAATTGTGAATCCTGTCATTCATCAACAGTGAATTTAATTCCTGTTTCGCACAAAGTTCCTTCATGGAAAATCAGTCATAAGTTTGCAGCAAATTCTATTAATGCAAACTGTGCAATGTGCCATGATAATTCTTCCTGCCAGGTATGTCATGCTGCTACAAATATGATAACAGAAAAAAATACGAAAAATAATTTTTATCAGCCGTATTCGCCTTCAAATTTTGTTGATGGTACAAAACAGCAGCAGATAACAACAGTTCACCAATTGGGCTACCGCTTCACTCACGGAATAGATGCAAAAGGAAAAGCTTCACAATGCCAGACCTGTCACGACCTGGAAACATTCTGCACAAGCTGTCATCAGTCAAATAACGCTGACTATTCATTAGGCGGAGTTGAACCCGCTTCGCACTTAAAACCTGATTTTGTAACGATCGGTGTGGGCAGCGGCGGCGGTGTTCACGCTACTTTAGCAAGAAGAGATATCGAAACCTGTGCCTCCTGTCACGATGTTCAGGGTGCTGACCCAACCTGCATTACCTGTCATCTCGACAGCGACGGAATACAAGGGACAAATCCTAAAACTCATCCGCGCGGTTTTATGAGAGATACGCACGGCGACTGGCACGACTCTGACGCTTCAATTTGTTTTAACTGTCATACAAACGCTTCGCCAAGAACTCCGCCCGGTGTGGGGTTCTGCGGTTACTGTCACGGATCAGATGCAAGATTATACTGGGCACCAAAGAAATGAAACTGATTTTCAAATATTACATATTGATATTTTTTCCGGCTTTAATATTTTTCGGCTGCAGTGACCTGCGGAAAGATATACCGACAACTGCACCCGTCCTCAGCGTTCATAAAGAAGGAATCAAAGACGTAAACTCACCAAACTTCCACGGCAACCTTGTGAGATTGAACAACTGGAGTATGAAAGAATGTATTCAGTGCCACGCAGCAGATTACAAAGGAGGTATAACAGGGAAGAGTTGTTTCAAATGTCATACACAGCCAGCCGGTCCTGAAGCCTGCAATACATGTCACGGAGATTTTTCTGATCCTTCAAAGATTGCACCGCCGAGAGACACAAACGGTGGAACCTCTGAAAGCTCACCGGGAGTTGGCGCACATTCAAGCCATTTGTATACCAACACATTAGGAAGAATAGTGAGATGTTCGAACTGCCACATCGTACCGAAAAAAATGAGCGACCCTGGTCACATTGAACAACTTCCCGCCGAGATAAATTTTTCGGGGTTGGCAGATACCAGCATTGCAGCCAATGCAAGTTTTGATGTCAGAGCTTTAACCTGCTCAAATATTTATTGCCATGGAAATTTTGAATTTAAAAAGTCCGATGCAATTCCTACAAATCAGTTTGCATATACTTCGGATAAAATGGTTGGAAATAATTTTTCGCCGATATGGAATAAGATGGACGGTTCACAGGATTCCTGCGGAACCTGCCATGGGCTTCCCCCGACCGGTCATATTGATGCGCCTTTAACTGCCTGCTACCTCTGCCATCAGGGTATTGTTGATGAAAATGGAAACATCGTTGATAAAGATAAACACATCAATGGCAGAAAAAATGCCAGAGGAAGTTTGAATAAGTTGCAGGAATTTTTATTGAAGCAGAGCGGGAAGAAAGCTACTCTTTAGTGATTTTTGTTTTTCAATCACCAAATTTGCGCTGAAGCAGAGTCGGAATTTTTAATCTCTGTTAAGACCTATTTGTGATTTAAGATATTCTCCCATGTGCTTAAAGATTTTTCATCTCCGTAAAAACGTCTAAGTAAAAAAATCTTTTTACTTATTTTATCTGCGCCGGCATCAAATGATGCCAAGGAGATTATTTTTGCAGCTTCAAAAGATTCGACTGCCATCTTAAGCCTTTCTTCCCCCGTCAGCGCTGAGAATTTATTAAAATAAATATCTTCAAAAGATTTCGCTGTATCAATCATTAATAATCTCCCTCAAAGTTTTATCGAGCCCTAGCTCTTCTGTCCATAATTTTACATACTCGCGATCATACTTACAATTTAATAAATTTTTTACATCTCTTTTCTGCAATTCGGATCCGGATTCCTTTAACCAGTCAAGTTTGGAAATTACCAGGTCTTCAATTGAAACAATGTAAGTACTAAAGTCACCTATTTTTATTTTTCTTCTTCTTTCAAATTCAGTCTTACGGTATTTTGAGTTCTTCCTGATTATAAAATCGACTTTAATTATTGCCTGGTTATGAATTATATTAAACATTGATTGATGCGTTATAGCTTCATTAACCATTTCTTCAGTAACCATATATTCATCCCGGAAGAGGCCGCAGAATTTATTAGTGAAGATAGAACTTAATTCAAGTACTATGTCAATATCCCTCGTCAATCTTGGTTGGGCATAATAACTCATAGCGAGAGAGCCGGATAACATATAGTTAATCCCTGATTTTTCAAGCTTCGTGGAAACATCTTTCAGGATATCTAATTCATTCAAAAATTAATACCTCACATCTTCCTGTTTTCTTCTCTCCATTTTTTAATATAATCGGCAATTGCAGTGGTAGGAGCACCGGGGGTGAAAAGCTGTCCAACTCCCATCTTCTTTAATTCTTTAATATCTTCTTCCGGAATTATTCCGCCGCCTGTCAGAAGAACATCATTCAATCCTTTCTCTTTCATAAGAGAAAGTATTTTTGGAAAGATAGTCATATGTGCGCCGGATAGAATGCTGATACCGATCACATCAACGTCTTCCT
>JAKAGZ010000008.1:0-5793 GCA_021815365.1 Bacteroidota bacterium | reverse complement strand
ATTATTCCGCCGCCTGTCAGAAGAACATCATTCAATCCTTTCTCTTTCATAAGAGAAAGTATTTTTGGAAAGATAGTCATATGTGCGCCGGATAGAATGCTGATACCGATCACATCAACGTCTTCCTGAATAGCTGCTTCGACTATCATTTCAGGAGTTTGCCTTAATCCTGTATAAATAACTTCCATACCAGCATCCCTCAGGGCAGCAGCGATGACTTTCGCTCCCCTGTCGTGTCCGTCAAGACCGGCTTTTGCCACCAATACTCTTATTTTGTTTCCCATAAATTTAGCCCTTTATTTTTTTACTGCAGTACGAATTTTATCTGCAAATTCTTTCATCGAGCCGTTGCTGTAATTTTTCAGCTCAGGTCTGAAGTGAAATTTATCAGTGTTGTACCTTGGAATTATGTGAAAGTGGAAATGGAAAACAGATTGACCTGCAGCGGTTCCGTTGTTTGCAACAATATTAAAACCGTCTGTCTTTAAGCTTATGCTGATAGCCTCAGCAATTTTCCGGGCAGCCTTTATCACAGCGTTTAATTCTTTAACCGGAACTGAGAGAAAATTTTCGTAGTGATTTTTGGTGATTACAAGTGTATGACCATAATTGACTGGTCTGATATCAAGAAAAGAAATAACTCTCTCATCTTCATAAATTATTTCTGCTTCCGATTTTCCTTCAATAATATCACAAAAGATACAATCCATACTTTAAAAATAAGTCTAAATTAACTGTTTGGCAAAGCTATATTATGGGGTAATTTTTGTACAGCTAACAGCCCTGTCCAAAAAATAAATTTAGAAGAGAGAATAAATTTGATAAATAAACAGTTTTGTACAGATTCTAATCTGCCTGGAGGTAGACTGGTCTGAATCCAAAACAATAACTTTGTTTAAAATTCAGTAAAGCGCTGTCCAGCCTGCAAAGGGAGATTAGCTTCTGTTATGAAATAATGTAATAAGATTTTTGTTTCGGGAGTTTTTCTTTGCTGCTAAGGTTTATCATGAAATAAGATTTTCTTTTCTTTTTCATTATTTTGTATTACTTCAGAAATAAAAATTTTTTTGAGACCTTATTATCTGTCCTAACCTTAGTAGCACAAGTCTGCCCTCATATTAATTAACCTTATTCTTATCAAATATAGAAACCTCAACCACTTGCCTTATTCCTCAGGAAGAATATTTTGGGCAGATGTAACAGCTAATTAACCGAGAGATATTTTTTCTTCTTGCCGAACACTCCGAATAAACCACCGGTATGCAGAAAAATAATTTTTTTACCTTTATTCTTTTTCAGGAAATTTTCGTGATATGCTGTGAATGCTTTGCCTGTGTATGCAGGGTCGAAAAGTATGCCAGAGGCTTGTGCAAATCTTTTAATAAGTTTTAATTTATCACCTGAAATATTTTTATATCCTTCATTTGAATAACCGTCAAGAATTACAAGATTATTCTCGTTTATTCTGCATCTTAGTTTATAATCCAGTGCGCATCCTTCAGCCAGGCGGATAATCTTCGTGAAGATTTCTTCTTTTGAGTAAAGAACATTTACAGCATAAATTTTCAAATCAAAATTCAACAGTGCTGCACCGAGAAGCAAACCCGCTGCTGTACCGCCGCTACCTGCAGCAGTGCAAATCCCTTCAAGCTTTTTAAGATCAACCTGCTTTTGAAGCTCACGTATGAAAGAAATATATCCCCAGATGCCGAGTGTTGTTGAGCCCCCTTCGGGAATAACAAAAACTCTTTTCCCTTTCCTGAGGAGAGCATCTCTTTCCTCAAACATTATCTCGTTCACTTCCTGGTAATTTTTCCTGTTGAGGTATGAAATTTCTGAGCCGAAGAATTTGTCGAGAAATAAATTTCCTTCTGCAGCTTTTGAATCACTTCCCCAGAGAAACAATTTTGTCTTTATCCCCGCTTTTGCGGCTGCAATTGCAGTGGCTCTTGCGTGGTTTGACTGATCTCCTCCGCAGGTAAAGATAACCTCTGCTTTTTCTTTCAGTGCCTGGTATATCAGATATTCCAGCTTTCTAACTTTGTTGCCGGATAGCTCCGTACCGGTAAGATCATCCCGTTTAATTAGAAAAGTCTTACCTTCGAATTTAATTTCTTCAAGCGGTGTGGGAATGTTTGCAAGTTTTATTTTGCCGGGTTCTTTCATATTGTTTCAGTCTGCAGCGGCAGTTTTTTTTACAATATATTTTGCATAATATTTTCTTGCACGCTCAAGGTCTTCGGGAGTATCAACTGCAAGGCTTTCAAATTCTGTTACAACAATTTTTATTTTAAAGCCATTTTCAAGCATTCTCAGTTGTTCAAGCTTTTCAGTAAGTTCAAGATCTGTCGGGGAGAGCTTTGTAAATTTTAAAAGCGCTTCCTTCCGGTAAACATACAGACCAATATGCTTATATATTTCTCCCATAGAAATCCGATCTGAGTTTGATTTTGCATCCCTGACGTAAGGAATCGGTGAGCGTGAAAAATAAAGTGCAAAGTTATTGTAATCGAACACAACTTTTGTAACAGAAGGTGATCTAAGCTCCTGAATATCCGTTATCCTTTTAGCAAGAGTGGAAACATTTACGTTCTGATCAAAGACAAGAGGCTCAATCGCCTGGTCAATCATTGTTCCGTTTATAAAAGGTTCATCGCCCTGGATGTTTACAATTATTTTTGCATCCTTAATATTTTTTACAGCATAGGCTATCCTGTCAGAGCCTGTAGCAATATCTTTTGGAGTCATCACAGCTTCAGCACCGAAACTTTTTACAGTGCGGGCAACTTTATCGTCATCAACAGCAACAATAATTTTTGAAATAAGTTTTGATTTTAAAGCGCTTTCATAAGTGTGCTGGATCATCGGCTTTCCGCCAATGTCTGCAAGAGGTTTTCCCATCAGCCTGGTTGAAGCAAAACGCGCAGGGATCACTCCTATAACCATAAGTTACTCACCGCCGATTACTTTCGGGACCTTGAAAAAAAGCTCGTTCCTGTCAGGAGCATTTCTCAGCGCATCCTCCCTGTCAATCGAAGGCTTGACAATATCTTCGCGAAAGACATTGCTTCCTTCAACCGGATGAGAGAGAGGCTCAACATTTGAAGTATCAAGCTCATTCAGCTTTTCGACATAAGATAAAATTTCGTTAAGCTGCCCGGTAAATTTTTCAAGCTCCTCGTCTGTAAATTTAAGCCTTGCAAGCTCTGCAATATATTCCACATCTTTTTTAGTAACTGCCATATCAGACTGCTTCCATTGAATGATTTTTAATTATTATGTCCCGTACTTTGTTCATCAGGTTTATTTCATCCTGGCGCGAATTAATATTTTCAGTATTGACCGGTTTATCAAAATGTACTGAGATAACTCCCGGGTTTATTTTCAATTTACCTTTCGGCATAATTTTCTGCGAGCCGGAAATGGTTACAGGAATTATCGGGAAAGCAACCTTCCCTGCCAGGTTAAATGCCCCCCGCTTAAATTGCTGCACTTCCCCGCTCACGCTTCTCGTGCCCTCTGCAAAGAGCAGCACAGAGATTTTTTTTTCTGATAAAAGCCATTTTGCTTTGTCAAGACTTTTTCTTGCACTGTCAGGATTTTTCCTGTCAATAATTATATAAGGACCCGCCCAAAGCTGCCATCCGAAGAGTGGAATTTTTGCAAGCTCTTTTTTGAAGAACATACTGATCTTGCCGGGAATAACCGACTGCAGAACAGCAATATCAAACTGGCTACTGTGGTTGGAAACATAGATATATGCTTTACCTTTTTCAATATTCTCCAGCCCAGAAGTTTTTACTTTTATCCCTGCTATTGCAAGAATCCCCCTGCTGAAGGGAAGATTACACAGGTAATAAAGATTAAAACTTCTGTCAATCAAAAGAGAAATAAGTGCAAAGAACGATACAATCTCTACGTGCAAAGCAATAAGTAAAAGTTTTAAAAAATTCAGCAATTAATTTCCTTCAAGCTTTAACTTTTGATCAAAAAAATCTTTTTTATCTGAAAGAAAAATCTCTATTGCGCTGATCCTTTTTTTAATTGACGGATGACTATAAAAAAACCATTCAACGAAAGGATGGGGTTCTTTATCACCAAGATTTTGTTCAGTCAATTTTTGCAATGCAGCTTTAAAGGCTGAAGGCTTTCCTGTTGAGTTAATGGCGTATTCGTCAGCTTCGTATTCAAACTTTCGTGATAAAATATTTGAAAGCGGCGTCTGGATAAGTCCGATCAGCATCATCCATAAAGTCAAAAGAGGGAGCGCCGCAATTCTTGTTATCGCTTCAAAGCCAAACCACGGCAGAGATAGTTTATAAAAATATGAGATAAGGAATAATGTCAGAAAGCTTGAGAAAGTTCCTATAATAATATTTTTTATTATATGTTTCTTTTTATAATGACCAAGCTCGTGAGCAATGATAGTTTCTACTTCATCGCCGGTATAATTTTCAAGAAGCGTGTCTCCTAATAAAATTCTTTTTGATTTGCCTAAGCCTGTGAATGCAGCGTTAGCTTTTTTTGTTTTCCGGCTCATATCAAATTTGTAAACATTTTCAACCCTGATTCGTGCGTCCGCAGCAAGTTTTGTAATTCTGTCTTTCAGATCATCATTATCAATGGGAGTAATTTTATAAAAAAGCGGAAGTATGAAAACCGGAACAACCCTTGCAAGAATCACAGAAACAATGAAAACCAAAATTGCAAAAGGCAGCCACCAAAGCTGACCGAAAACATTCAACAAATAATAAAAAGCAAGCAGAAGGGGAATTCCTATTACAAGCGAAACCCCAAGCGCTTTAAGATCTTCTAATATCCATTTCAGGAAGGTCTGGTTTGAAAGATTGTATTTATGTTCAAGATAAAAATCTTTGAAATATTTTAAGGGGAACAGTATAGTCCCGAGAGCAAAGCCTGAAACCAGAACGAATAAAATAAAAACTAAATAACTATTTAATCCCGATCCTGTAAGTAAGCTCTCAAGCCTGACGCTTAATCCTGACGCAATAAAAACTAAAAAAATAATAAACGTCAATATTCCCTCTGCAATTCCTGCGGCAAGCTTAATATTGTTATATCGTTTTGAATCCATATTTAAAAATAGTTATGATTAAGGAGCTAATCAATAAAATCATAACTGTACTAAGGATTTAAAAAGAAAAATTCCCGCAGCAACAGATGCAACGGGAATTTAACAGAACAAAAAATAAGGACTATTCTTTATCAGCTTCTTTATCTCTCTTAAGGCGTTTCAAATATTTTTCAGGATCAGCTTTAATTTTTTTAAGACATTTCTTGCAGCACAGACCGATTATTTCACCTTTATATTTTACAAGCTGCTGATCTTTATCCAGTTCCTCACCGGAGACAGGGCAGACAGAATTAACAGGCTTCCCTTCTGTTACGCTAACAACTTCGTCAAGCTTGCTGTCGTTATTTTTTTTCGAATCAACTTTGGTAGTCTGGCTATTTTCCTTTTTGTCTTTCTGCTGGGTATAAGCTGTACCGGTTAGAGCAACTCCAAGAAACAATACAGCAGCAAATAAAATTATCTTTTTCATAAAAAATCCTTTTGATTTGTGAGTGATACTGAACCCGGAATGTTCCGGACTCTGAGTTTAGGCAAATTTGTTAGGCGAAAATTAAATAAAATATTTTTATCCGCAAAGCTAATTTATTTACTCCGATTATATTTTAGCCACATCATTTCCAGGAAGCCAGCCGATTTTCCCGTCATTAAGGCGGATCTTCACCCAGTTATCAACTTTATCTTCAAGCTGAACTTTTAAT
>JAKAGZ010000102.1 GCA_021815365.1 Bacteroidota bacterium | reverse complement strand
TTATAAATTTCTATCCATTCAGGCTGCGGCGAATTAGGTGCGTACATAATTTCATTTATAACAATATCATTCCGCACTTCGTT
Organism: Bacteroidota bacterium; assembly: GCA_021815365.1. Classification (GTDB taxonomy): domain Bacteria; phylum Bacteroidota; class Ignavibacteria; order Ignavibacteriales; family Ignavibacteriaceae; genus JAKAGZ01. Next base: position 3,762 of record JAKAGZ010000102.1, on the reverse strand, counting down.
AGTTTGTATTCCTGCAAGCTGATAAAAAGCAATGTTATTTGCAGTGTTTTCATCTTCAGCAGTTTCGAGTCTCGCGATGAATAAATTTTTTCCTGCAGAAAAATTTGCAGTTGAAAACTGGGTTATTACTGAATCACCCGGTTGGAGTGAAAAACCCTGGCTGCTGTTTAACAACTCTGGATCATCCGCTGTAGAATCTTTATCTGTGTCAAGAAAAATTTTTAGCAGGAAATCTTTTGACGCTTTTACTCCATAATTTTTTATTACAATTTCGAAATGAGCTTCGGCACCAAGCAGCTCATAATCTTTTTCGGCTTTAAATTTTAAAATGCTTAAATCATAATCTGCCGGCGTGACAGAATTCCTGTAGCCCGGTGTGCCATTAATTGTTTTGGTGTTAGCCCAGTTTGCCTGTGAGTTGTCACTTGTTAAAAATATCTTTTCATCAGAAATGCCATTTGAATTATCTGCCGAGTAAGTATACTCTTCAAGTTTTTTCCCGGAAGGATTGAACAATTGTATTGTCCGGCTCGTTGCATTTGCCATTCCTGATGAGCCAAAGGCATTGTCAGAAATTTTCACAATTAATGCATTAGCCGGAATGGTATTTTTATAAATTCCATTTTCAATATCATAATCTCCTTCAACAACTACCACGAAGGTGCGTGGCGGGAGGATAGTTCCGCTTCCGGCAGAAATAATGAGATCAGCAGCGGAGGTATAATATTTTAGTCCGAAGTTTTTTAAGTCAACACTATCTGTGTAACTTGTGTTGAAGAGTTCGATAAACTCGTTATTTCCGGTTTGAGGAGCGAACATTACTTCGCTTAATGTTATTGTAGAATCATTATCCCCGGCAAGTTCTGTATCAGCAATTCCATCCCTGTGAGGAATGCACAATATTATTAAAGCAGCAAGAACAAAAAATATTTTTTTCACGATTACTCCCCGTTAGTTAAGGAATATTTTCTAAAAAATTATTTTTATCTGCCCTTCGGCAAAGTAATTTTTCTTTGTTTAGCAGCAAATTTGTCAAAGAGAAAATCGGGCATAAGTTTTAATATCTTTGCACCTAAAACAGTCTGCCACGGAAACTGAATAATCCGTTTTTCTTTTTTAATCCCTTTTAGAATAATTTTCGCGGCTTTTTCTGCATCCATCAGGAACGGCATTTTAAATTCGTTTTTAGCAGTCATTGCAGTTCTTACAAACCCTGGTTTGACCGTTAATACTTTTATATTAAAAGGCTTCAGTTCGATCCGCTGGCTTTCGAGAAATAAAGTTACCGCTGCTTTACTTGCGCAATAAAGCCCGCTTTTCGGAAAACCTCTTCCATCTGCAAGGCTTGATATTCCGACAAACATTCCACCGTTCTTTTTGAATTCCGGGATAAGCTCTTCGAAAAAATAAATCACTCCCAGAACATTTGTATCGAATATTTCTTCAGCCAGTGTTGAATCGAAGTTGTTTGGGTCTGTTTTAAAACTTACGCCGGCGTTTAGTATTGCTATATCAATCTTTTTAAAAAGCTCCCTCGATAAATGAACAACTGCTTTAACATTTTGGCGGCTGCTTACATCGCACTTCATTGCAAATACGTCAGGGTTGATCAGTTTTAGTTCAGATTCGATTGAAATAAGTTCAGGACCTCTGCGTGCAAGCAGAACAATTTTGCATTCTTCTTTGGCAAGCACTTTAGCCAGCTCTCTGCCAATGCCTCCGGATGCCCCGGTAATCAGAATGACTTTGTCTTTCAGATTCATAGTTGTTCCCCTCTGGGAATGATTATGCTTTAGGATTTTTAACCCTGTTGAGCGTCATACGAACAATAGTTTGTTTTCCGGGTATACTTTCGATTTTAAATTTCCCTCCGTAAAGTTCAACTAATTTTTTTGAAATCGAAAGCCCAAGTCCGGTTCCCTGCTGCTCAAATTTTTTTCTTTCAAATTGCATAAAATTTCCGACAGATGCAATTTGCTCTTCATTCATCCCGCGCCCGCTGTCCATAATTGAAATCACATATTCGTTATTTAGTGAAATTCCGATGATGTGTACTGTAGTATCTTTTTTCGAATATTTTAAAGCGTTGTCAATTATTTCCTGGCAGACGATCCTGAAATTGCTTTCAGAAAAATTAACTGCAGACGGCTGTACGCTTATAAGAAGATCTTTTTCGCGGTCATATAATTTTACTTTTTCTCTTGCGGTTTCAGTTAATATATTTTCTGCCCGGCAAATGGAATTTTCCTGGAGTGAGTTAACTTTTTCAGAATCCTGCGATATCATGTCAAGCTTTGTTATAAGCAGAATTTTCTGGATCAGCTCATTCAATCTTTTTGCGGAAGAATTAATATTTTTTGCAATGTCTAAAATATCTTCACGCTCAATTGTTTCGTGATCTTCAATTAAAATTTCCGCAAAGCCGAGTATGCTTGTAAGAGGAGTCTGAAGCTCGTGTGGAAGGGCATAAGAAATACTGTGTATCAAGCCTTCAAATTTTTTATCAACTGCTTCTTTCTTTGCAAGTCTTGTATGAATAGCGCTTATAAGGTTTTTACTGCTTACAGGTTTTGTCAGGTAATCGTCTGCACCGAGGTCCATACCCTGTCTTATTTCTTCCTGCGTGGTTTTAGCTGAGAGAAAAATAAAGGGGATGGTTTCAGTTTTGGGATTTTGTCTTAAGATTTTCATTACATCATAACCGCTCAACTCGGGCATCATTATATCGCAAATTATCAGTGAAGGTATTTCGTTCAGTGCAGCGCGTATCCCTTCTTTACCGTTGTTTGCTGTTATCGTTTCAAATTCTTTCTGATCCAGCATTTCCTGCAGCAGGTAAATATTTTCAGGCACATCATCTATTATTAGTATTTTGGTTTTTTTATCCGCCATAATATTTCTGAAAATTGCCTGATGAATTATAACTAAAACATTTAACAAAATGAATAAAATTTACACATATATCAATAATGTAATAAGGTTTGCTGTTATGCTTTGCTTCTGCTACTGAGGTTTTGTTTAACAAGAAGGTTAGAACCTTATGATTTATTCAAAATCTTAGTAGCTAAAAATAACGAACCAGTAGAAAAACCTGTTACATTATTTCTGAAAACATCTGATACTAAATCAGGTTATCAATCCTGCCTGTCGGCAGACAGGTCCCAGACAATTTTCATAATTTGTTTTGGACAGATATGATTTTAATGGAACTTGTTTAGATAAGTGCTTCTGTGTCAGAAACAACGTAAGTTGAAGAGATAAAAACGTAAAAACATTCCATTACTCAAAAGAAAATACCAGATGCTAAGATCAGAGAAACAACTGCAAAATGATACAAACCGGATTATTATTACATACCTGGTTTTCGGAATTGCTATGGCTTACCTCGAGTCTGCGATTGTTGTTTATCTCAGGCTCTTGTATTACCCGGAAGGATTCCATTTCCCTCTGAAAATAATACCGACATCTGTTGCTCTTATTGAAACAGGAAGAGAAGCCGCCACTCTTGTTATGCTTTGGTTTGCAGCACAAATGTCATTCAAGCCATTCAAAGAAAAATTTGCACTGTTCATTTTTACGTTTGGCGTGTGGGATATATTTTATTACGCCTGGCTGAAGATTTTTCTGAATTGGCCAAAGTCTTTGCTTGATTGGGATATCCTTTTTCTTATTCCTGTTCCATGGACTTCACCCTGGCTGGCACCTGCACTGTTCAGTGCGGCGCTGATCTTTGCAGCAATATTAATTTTATATTTTCCCAGC
>JAKAGZ010000060.1 GCA_021815365.1 Bacteroidota bacterium | reverse complement strand
GAACTCTCTCTAAATCTCTCCCTTGAGAAGGGAGAGACTTTATTGTCAATCACAACATAGCATAAAATGTTCTGACAAAATATAAAATACAAAGACATTATAGCCAACAAGTCCTTCCCTTTGTAAGACCTGTCCGCCTTTGGCGGAGAAGGATTAGGATGAGTTCATTTACTGTAACAAAAAAATATTTTTATATGGAGTGAATTTTCTCAAGGAAGTCACTGCATGCCCGATTCTATCGGGAAACCACTTCGTGATTTGCTTAATTTCTGTTAGGACATAGCCCCTGACAATTTTTGAATTATACTTTAATCTCATTTTTATCTTTAAATAACTCTGGAAAAATTGTCCCTCGCCAAAAATGTGACGGCAAAGGTGATTGGTTTTTGATACAAGCTAGCAAATATGAAGATAATGGATTATTAAAAAATAATTTTTGGGGGAATTGTTTTTCACTCCATTCAATAAAAGTTTTAATTTTTTCAGATAAGGATTTTTCGTCTTGATTATGAAAATTATTAGTAGAGACTGAAATTCCATCAGTTACTTTTTCTCTATAGATTCTAGATGACCAATTGTCCGGGGGTACCCAAGATTGTAAATCAACTTCATGGGTTGGTTCGGAGAGAGATTTACCATCATCACCCAGTCCTAATATTAAGTGCTTCCAATATTTATCAAGTAATTCATCTCTATCATTTCCTTCAAGTGAAAACATTAATTCCAATAGCATTAGAAGTAGATATGAACTAGAATCCACGAATTCATCTGGTATTTTCTTTAAAATTGAAAAAGACGCTGCATATTCAGCAACAAGATCATATCTGTTTCTTCCTTCAATAAAAGGTATTTTATGATGATAAAATCTTCTAACAACTAATCTAGATTCTAATTCTCTCAACCATTCTTTCATAAAATTTTTGTCGTTTATCTGATAAATAATCAGCCAGATAAGATATAGTTCGATATGATTTAAATCTATTAACGGTCTATATGAAGCTGGATTATTTTTAAAAATATTTCTTATCCAGTCATAACTTCTTTGTATTAATCTTTGTACTAATTCACTTTCAATTCGTTCTTCTGCAGGAAATATTTCTTGAAATCCTAAATGAATTATTCCAATACGCCCAATTATCCAATATGTTAAATATGAATCATTTAGTGGTCCTAAATAACCAACACCTCCACTCGAAACTATGCCATGTTCAGTATAAAATAATTCCTGATTTGTAATTAGATATTTTTCTAATTCTGCTAAGTAAAAAGAATGCCATAGATCAACATATATTATTTGCTTCAATTCAACTTGATCAGTTTTATCATATTTATCCCAAATTGCAAGGATAGCCCATTCAATCAAGTCAATCCACCCTGGATATGAGTCCGGTTTTTCTTTATTTCTATAATTGTCAATAATGTAAAGACTCACAGGAATCATCCTTAATCGTCTTTCATCAATTTTATCTGATAATAAAAGGTTTAAAAAATTTTTCCAGTTGGGAATAAGTATTTTTTCCCATTCTTCAGATCCGTATCTAAATTCTTGTATTTGCGAAGTGATATAACTTAATAATCCAGATAAGTGTTGAGGTAGGAGTTCCGGTGTAATCAAAGATTTATTAACTTCTTCAACAATCCGTGATAAATTCCATCTTTCAAAACTAAGTTCAACATTGTTAAAAATAGTTTTAGGAAAAGTTGATACTAACCTATTAAATAATTCTATCCCGGTGTCATCATCATCTTTATTATATGCGAGAATAATTTTTATTTTATAAATATCGTAACCCTCGATAGCATTTATATCGGGTGCGGCAGCTCTCCTAATATCATAATCAAAATTGTCTTTAGTCCAATTCTGATTTTTCAACGCCTCATCCTTTAATACAAAAATTATTAGTTCATTATTATTAACAAATGACATATCTACACCGAACTGTGCCTTATTCTTTGTAATGAAATCTTTTTGCTCGATGCTTCTAAAAAATGGTAAATCTATTGGTACCCAGTTCTTTGAAAGTGCCAAATTATATATAACCCAATCAAATCCTAACACTATACCTGACTGCTGGTTTCGTGTTCTTTCTTTCAAGCTCATTATATAATTTTGTATAAAAATTTTTCTATTAGTCATTTTATTTACTTCTTTGTTATTTCAATTGGACCAAATTTATCTTCTATACTAATGATGTTTTTATTTAATTCAATTAAAAACTCCTCAGTAGGTGAATTCGGATTATTTTCATTAATTCCTAAACTCGGATAACTTTTTTTAATGGATTCAACTATATGAACAGACTCTATCATAGTATTAATATCATTCGCAAAATATTCTTTTTTTATCAGTTCTTTTCTAAAAGGAAATAATTTTTTTGAAAAATAGGATAAATCCCATCGATCAATTCTTTTTGATAAAATGCCTTCTTTAGCTGCTCTTGTTTCGATTTCATTTTTTACTTTTTCAAACGTTGCTGGAGCACTTCTGCTACCATCAATCACATTATATACAACTATTACAGTTCTTAGCTTACCTTTATATTCGCTTTCTTCAAGCTCTATAAACATTGCCTTTTCTATCGAGACAATAATTCCGTACTGCCCTTCTAAATTTTTATCTAGATTACCTGCTTTTATAATGTAAGAGCAATATGTTAAATTATTCTCATCGTCTATAGCAACAAAATCTTTTCCTTGTTCACCATATCTTCCCTTTGCTGGTCTTCTGATTATTCTATGCCCTAAGCAATCCTCAACGTACATTAAAACATAATTATCAAAATCCTCGAATTCTTTACGTTTATTTAAAAAATCCCTGAGATTAGATTCTGAAGCTAAAACGTCAAAATAAGGATTGCTCATTTACTTTTTAGATTTGCGTTTATAAACATCCTTTTTAACACCATTCCTTCAGGGTCTATATTTTCTATTCGTGGAAATTCAACTGAGTAACTTATTTCATTGAATTTTCTGGCTTTTTCTTCTCCTATATTATTTTGAAATGCCCACTTATCTCCATACAAAATTTGTGTGTGTCTTATAAGACTCAGTAATACCGACTTTTCCTTTACTATTCTATTTAAGTCCCTTGATTGAATTTTTCTTTCCAACTCTGCTCCTTCAACGAATTTATAATAAGTAAAACTCCTTGCGGGCAGATCATGGACTTTCTTTAATTTCTCATAATAAGTTTTCGCTCTCTCTATAACTTCTTTTAGTATATCTGAAGGATTTTCAATTTTAGACCATTTGTCGAAACAAGCTCCGCGAAAGTTAACTGCTTGAAAAACCATTTCCTTAATGAATTCATTTTTAAGTTCAGAATTTACATTCCTAAAGTAAGGTTCTATCATTAACAAAAATTCTGATGACTTTTCTAATAAAATACTTTTAGAAAATTCTAGTAACAGCTTAGATAGAACACTTTCATTCGGCTTTATGTTATTCGATTTAATTGATACAACTTTCAACTTTCTGAAAAGCTCAATAGCAATGACTCTTTCTTTATCACTTTCTGAGAAAATTAGTTTAGTAAAAACCTCATCAGCAATTGAATTTGATAAAGTATATTCAAGATGTTCGAAATGATCCTTGGAGAGCAATTCCCAAAACGGATTAAAAGACTGTTTAATTATTACATGAAGAAATTCTAGAAAAAAATCGGATTTTTTTCTAAGTAAGCTAGTCAACAACTCTTCAATTTTTTTCCAAGTTCCAAGATATGTAGTTTCAACAGGCAGAATTTTAGCGAAAATATTTAAATAAATATTTTTTCGTTCATATAGGTTTTGCAGATTTCCATCAAAAGTTATTAACCAATAAAGCGTATTAATAATTTGAAATTTTGCTTCAGCAGGAAGGTTATCAGATACATTGATATTTAACCAATCTAACGTTGGTAAGATTATTTTGTCATCATTTAGATCTTTTACTACAATTCTGAAAATGATAAAAAAAGCTCCGCTAATTTCTTTTTCTTTACCCTTAACCGCTTGATCAATTATCTCTTTAACTTCTTCATAAGAAGCTGCATTCCTTAAATAAGTTGCAACCCAGGACTTATAAAAAACATTCCTATGATTTTCGTCAGAACTATTTTTTAATTTTTCTTCAATAGCAATCAAGTTTTTTGACAATTTCTTATTTCTAATTGCAGCTCTCACTGAACCTAGTATAATTGAACTCAATTCTTCTTGAATCCCAATGAAATCTTGTTCTAAATAAAAAAGGAGTACCTTGATTCCTTCTTCAGTAAAATTATAAGCATAATTATCAAGAGCATTAAAAAAGTCTCCGCTTGCTAAATCTTGTTTAATATTTTCACCTATTTTATAAAACCAATTTGAAGCAAAAGAAGGCTCAAGCTTATAATGAGACAAAACATATGGCAAAGTATGAAGTACGCTCCAAATATGCCTGGATGAAGTATCTGATAATTCGTCTAAAATTGTTTCAGAATCCTTTTGAGGAGAGTTTAATAGTATTTCTAAAAAGACATTTCCTGCTAATTCGTTTGCATAATCGTGAAAATTTAAATAGGTAATAATTTTTTGTATGTCGTTAAAAATATTTTCAGGTGTTTTATCCTTTCGCTCAAATAAAATTAAAATAAGTTTATTCAGCTCTTCACGCGTATCAATAACATATTTTACTTCTTCCTTTAACTGTGCTTCGTCAATGCTCTCATCTTTTCTCCATATATTTCTTGAAATTTCATCACGTATTGAATTAAATATTTTAGTTAATAGTAGTGTCTCCATTTTATCTCCACATTTTATTCAAATTTCATTATTAAGTACCTCACCCCACCACCTTCTTAACCAACCTATCAATCTCCTTCATCTCGGCGGAGAGGTATTTTTTTATGTCGAGACGGAGTTTGCCGAGTCGTGTGGCGGTTAGTTCTTTTTGCGGTGGATTGTTTTGTAAATATTTTGCTGCTTTTTTGTGTGCTGTCTCGCTTAACTGCGCAAGCTGTAAGTGTATCTCATTTCTTTCATCAAATCGGGGAAAGTAAATGTCGAGTATCTTTTTGTGAACATCTCTTGCACCAAATAAACCTCGAGTCTGGAATTTTTTCATCAGTTCATTAGGAATAGTTGAGTTTAGAATCGCTGTTAAGTAATATGCTTCACCGATTGAATTGGTTCCCAGCCAATAAGTTTTATGATCTGCTATAAATTCCAAATTGTAATTATTCCTATCCAAGATTGTAGCATTGGCGTCTTTTGCTGATGAGTTGTAAAGTACAAGATATCTTGAATTTAACTCCTGAGAAATAATCTTATTCTGAAAATTAAGATATTGTGTTGCACTGTATTGTTGGTTCAATTCTGTTCTATGAATCTTCCAAACATTTTCTACATTCTGAAACCATTTTGAAGCTTCAATATAACCTTCACGCATTAATTCAACTGGCTCAAGAAGTTTTATTTTCTTACTAAGGTCATTTTCTTTTTCAATCAAAATTGGCAGAACAACCAAATCAGGTTTATACAAAACAAATGGCAGAATGCTGTTTGATATAGCAGTTTTGAAAAGAAAATTGCTTTCAATCTTCCCGTTAAAGACCAATCCCTTCCAAGGGACTTTCGCATCGTGCTGAATGTCTTCTGAAGTTTGTATTGTCAATATTCTATCAGTAAAATCTTTTGGAGTTTCTTGCGTAATCTTTACAAAACAAAATGCTCTTGGTCTTAATGTCGCACCTGCTTTGAATTGTTCTTTATACGGATTTTCTTTTGTTACAGCTTTCGACTTTGATTTTGAAAGGGCAGATGACTTTCCTTGTTGAACTAAATACCATTTATTTTTTTCTTCCGTTAGTGTATTCTTTATTTCATTCAGTGTACAATTATGATATGGAAGATTTCCAAAAAAAGTTGATCCATCAATTTCTTTATTTGTTTTTTTCTGCCCTTTTAGAAGTTGTTTAGCAAAAGTGACACAACAAGGTATTCTAAATAACGGTTTTACTTTTTCCAAATCCCAAATCGACTCGATTTGAAAACCAAGAGATTCCCCTTTTCTTGTTTTATTGTGTTGTTTCCCTGCAAAAATACTTCTTGGTAAAACAAACGCTAGTTTTCCTTTTTCAGTAAGAAAATAATTACTACAATGTGCAAAAAAGATTACTGCTATTTCTAAGTGTGCAAATGTTCCTTTTTGTTTTTCTTTTATGTTGTGTTTTTCAGCTATTGCATTCAGGATTGTTTGATATTCTAAATTCCTTATAGAGCTGTAAGTAAACCAGGGCGGATTACCGATAATATAATCAAATTTGTTTGCAAGGAAATAAGGTTTGTAAAGGTTCTGCACAATAAACTTCCAGATGCTGTCTCTGCCTTTTTCTTTAACAGCTTTTAGTCCCGTGTAAATTTTATAAAAGCTTTCTATTACCTGCTTATTAGCCCCGGCTTTATTTCCGTTCTTTGCAAAATGCTTCCTGAAAATATTTTCAAAGACTTCCTCCGTTTCTTTCTTCTTTCCCATAGTCTGCTCTGCAAGGTCATCGCAAATACCGAGAGCTTCATCAAACAGCTTAACATCTTCAAGTATCTGCGTGGTTAAGTGATACTTTTCTTTATCAATGTTCAGAAGGAATTCATTGCCGAAAAGGTTCTGCACCCCTTCAGGTGCAAGAAGTGTGTTTGCGAGAATTATGTTGAGGTAAACAGGTTGCTTTGCATTTATAATTTCCTTACCGAGTGCAAGCAGCAAAGTTGTTTTGGCTATCTGCACACTGAGCGGGTGAATATCAATTCCGTAAACCTGCTCGTTTAATTCTTCAACCGTAACATCGGGATTAAGCTCTTTAATCCTGTGAATAGCTGCTCTTAAAAAAGAACCGCTGCCGCAGGCAGGATCGAGTATTTTGTCAGTCTTGCTAAACTGAAACTCTTTTACGATTCTTTCACAAAGCCAGTCGGGAGTATAATACTCACCGAGAGAATGTCTTGTATCAATATCAATAAGCTCCTGGTAAACACCTTTGAGAATATCTTCATCAACATTATCAAACTCGAAGCTGGAAATTTCCTGTGCAATAAGCCGGAAAACTTTTTTAAGATTGTTAAAGCTACGGTCGGTATTAACCCAGTGGAAAAAATCGTTATCCACAAAATTGCGGATGTTGTATCTGTGGAAAATTGTACCGTCGAGAACCCCTTTTAGCTCGGTGTCATCAATATAATCGTCATTCGATACAACACTGTAAGCAAGCATTTTAGAAAAAACACTCAGGTAAGTATGGATAAGAAAAACATTATCCCTTGCATCGAATGAACCGTAAGCTATGCTTAAGAACTTACTCCACTGCTCATAAGAAACCTGCACTTCGCCAAACTTTTTAGCTTCGTTAAACCACTTGCTGAGTTCACGGAAAGACTCGATAAAAATATTGCTCTGGTATCCGAAGGCTTCTTCAATTCTTTTTAGTGTTGCCTTCTGCTTTTCTTCTTTAAAAAGAAAACGGTCAATCCAGTAATAAAATTCCTCTGCATTTCTTTCAGTCAGCACAAACGAAGCGCTTTCAACTTCATTAAGAATAAGCTCGTGTTCCTGAAGAGTTTCTATTCTGTCAAGGCAGGAAACATCAGGAGCAAAAACTTTCCAGTTGATAAAGTCAGAAGCAATTAAAGTAAAATTATATCCTTCGCCAGATCTTAACTGACCTAAGAGATAACCTGCTAATTGTTCTTTAGCGTGGTCAAGTGTTTGCTTCAGTTCATTTTCAAATTCAATAATAATGTGATTGTAAAGAGTATCCGCGCTTCCTTTGTGCAACTTATCCTTGCGGGGAATGTTTACGATAGTTTTTTCAGCACCCAGAGTAATTGTATCAATCAAGTCAAGGATTTGTTTATCGTCAGCATAAAGCCGGTTTAACAAATCCTTAAAAGCTTCCTTTTTGGTTAGCTCTTTATTTGCAGATTTAACTTTTGATAAATATGCTTTTATCAGAGATACTTTGTTCATTGAAAAGTTTTTAATTATGGAGTTTCCTTTCCTTCTTTCAAAATCTCATTTATCTTATTCCAGAGTATCCCCTGGAAGGTTCTTTCGTTTGGGATTATTTCAGTCAATTATGCAAAGCCCTTTTGTTCTTCTTACGGACATTATAGTTACAAAAATAAAACATTAAATTAAAATATAAAGATGTTTATCGTGCCTTACATCTGTCCTCAACAAACAATGTGACAACTTTTTTTGTTAGCCTAAATTTAATTTGGACAGCATTATCGTGCGCATCCCCCCTCCCTCTGCCATTCTTGTATTTTTTTACCAAAACGATTAAGTTAATCTTCTGATTTCTGGAAAAAATCATCAATGTAGCCTCCTTTTCAGAATAAATCTGAGCACAAACCCGGGAGAATGGACTTATCTGCAAAGGAACACTGCCACATTGTGGTCAATTCTGATGGGCTTAAAATGTATTTATAATAACCTTATATCGTAATAAAGGATAGCTGAAATGAATAATGAGAATAATAAAGATATTGAATTGAAAGAATTGGAAACCAGGGAATGGTTTGAGTCCTTAGATTATGTAATTGAAAACAGCGGCGGTGAAAGAGTAAAAGAACTTTTGCACCAGTTACAGATACGGGCTCACAAAGCAGGGATAAGCATCCCCTTCTCTGCAAACACTCCATACATAAACACAATACCGAGAGAAAAACAACCGCCATTCCCGGGCGACAGGGAGATCGAAAGAAGAATAAAAAGTCTTATAAGATGGAATGCAATGGCGATGGTCGTAAAAGCCAATAAGCAGGAATCGGGAATCGGCGGACATATTTCAACCTATGCATCCGCAGCAACTTTATACGAAATTGGTTTTAATCATTTCTTCCGCGGTAAAGGTGATGATTATGACGGAGACCAGGTTTACTTCCAGGGACACGCTTCACCGGGAATTTATGCAAGAGCCTTCCTTGAGGGAAGATTAACAATTGACCAGCTTGAAAATTTCCGCCGTGAATTAAAACCCGGCGGCGGTCTGTCTTCATACCCTCACCCGTGGCTTATGCCAAACTTCTGGGAGTTCCCGACTGTCTCGATGGGACTCGGACCAATCCTTGCAATTTATCAGGCAAGGTTCAACCGTTACCTCGAAGACAGAGGTTTGAAAAAAAATAATGGTAATAAAGTATGGGCATTTTTAGGTGATGGTGAGACGGACGAACCGGAAGCTCTGGGCGCTATCACTCTTGCTGCAAGAGAAAAATTAGATAACCTGATCTTCGTAATTAATTGTAACCTTCAAAGACTTGACGGACCGGTAAGAGGAAACGGAAAGATCATACAGGAACTGGAGGCTGCTTTCAGAGGTGCAGGATGGAATGTTATTAAAGTAATCTGGGGTGAAGACTGGGATTCACTACTTGAAAAAGATAAAAACGGAAAGCTTGTAAAAAGAATGGGAGAGGTTGTTGACGGTCAGTATCAGAAATATTCTGTTGAAAGCGGGAGCTATATTCGCGAGCATTTCTTTGGTGCTGATCCCGATCTTCTTAAAATGGTAGAAAATCTTTCTGATGAACAATTAAAGAAAATGAAACGCGGCGGGCACGATCCTGAAAAAGTTTATGCCGCATTTAAAGCTGCAGTTGAACATACCGGTTCACCGACTGTAATTCTTGCAAAGACAATCAAAGGATACGGATTAGGCGAAAGCGGCGAAGGGAAAAATATAACTCATCAGCAGAAAAAATTAAATGAAGACGAGTTAGGAGAATTCAGAACCCGTTTCGGCATCCCGATCTCGGATGATGATGTTGCAAAAGCTCCTTTCTACAGACCGGATGAAAACAGCCACGAGATCCGCTACTTAAAAGAAAGAAGAGAAAAGCTCGGCGGCTTCCTTCCTTCAAGAAAAACTGACATCAGACCAATCAAAACACCACCGGAAGAAATCTTTGAGGAATTTTATAAAGGAACTGAAGGACGGGACGCATCAACTACAATGGTGTTTGTCAGAATTCTTGCGAAACTTTTAAAGGATAAAGAGATTGGGAAATATATTGTCCCCATCGTTCCCGACGAAGCCAGAACGTTTGGTATGGAAGCATTGTTCAGGCAGGTTGGGATCTACTCGCACTCCGGTCAGCTATATGAACCTGTTGACAAAGACAGTCTCCTCTATTATAAGGAAGCAAAGAACGGACAAATTCTTGAAGAAGGAATTACTGAAGCAGGTTCGATGTCTTCTTTTATTGCTGCCGGAACTGCTTACACAACTCACGGACTTAATATGATACCTTTCTTTGTTTATTACTCAATGTTCGGATTACAAAGAATCGGTGATCTTATCTGGGCAGCGGGCGATATGAGCTGCAAAGGATTTTTGATAGGGGGAACGGCTGGAAGAACCACGCTTGCAGGCGAAGGTTTGCAGCACCAGGATGGCAACAGTCATCTTCTTGCTTACCCCGTTCCGAATCTTGTCTCATACGATCCTGCTTTTGCATTTGAACTTGCAGTGATAATACGCGACGGCATAAAAAGAATGTACGAAGAGCAGGAAAAAGTTTTCTACTACATAACCGTTATGAATGAAAATTATGCAATGCCTGAAATGCCGAAAGGCGCAGAGGAAGGTATTGTTAAAGGAATGTATAAGTTCAAAGCTTCGGGAAAGAAAAACTTAAAGCTGAAAGCTCATTTGTTCGGGAGCGGAACAATATTAAATGAAGTATTAAAAGCACAGGACATTCTTGAAAAAGATTATAAAGTAGCCGCAGATGTCTGGAGTATAACCAGCTATAAAGAATTAAGAAAAGATGCACTCAGTGCCGAGAGGTGGAATCTTTTACATCCGGCTGAAAAACCTAAAGTACCGTATATAACCAAGGTCCTTAAAAATGAAGAAGGTGTTTTTGTTGCTGCATCAGATTACGTAAAAGCACTGCCTGACTCAATAGCAAAGTGGTTCCCCGGCAAGCTATATTCACTCGGTACCGATGGCTTCGGAAGAAGCGAAGGCAGAGCATCGTTAAGGGATTTCTTTGAAGTTGATGCAAAGCATATTGTTCTTGCAGCATTATATTCCCTTTCAACTGAAAAGAAGATTAAACCGGATGTGGTGGAAAAGGCGATAAAGGATCTGAAAATAGATAGTAAAAAACCGGATCCCCTGATTTCATAAAAATATTACAGATACGTTTACTGAAAAAAATTTTAATAAGGTCTTAAAATGGTTAAAGAATTAAAATTGCCGGAACTCGGTGAAAACATAGAAACTGCGGATGTTCTTAGTGTGCTGGTGAAAGTCGGCGATAAAATTGAGAAGGATCAGTCAGTTATTGAAATTGAAACAGACAAAGCTACAATAGAAGTTCCTTCAAACATTTCAGGAAAAATTACTGCTCTTAAAGTTAAAGAAGGTGATAAAGTTAAAGTCGGGCAGGTTATTCTGACTGTTGATGAAGCGGGAAAACTGACAGAAGAAAAACCCGCCGGGCAGAAAAAAGAAAAGCCTGAAACAAAAAAGGAATTGCAGAATCAGAAACAAGAAAATAAAGAAGAGAGTAAAGCTGTTGAGCCGAAGAAAGAATCAATCGGCGATAAAAAAATAATCGAATTTAAATTACCCGAACTCGGTGAAAATATTGAAACCGCCGATGTGCTGAACGTGCTTGTGAAGAAGGGAGATTTGGTTCAGCGCGACCAGAGCCTGCTTGAAATTGAAACTGACAAAGCTACGATTGAAGTCCCTTCAAACGTCAGCGGAAAAATACTTGAGGTGCTTGTCAAACAGGGCGAGAAAGCAAAAGTTGGTCAGACTATTTTTAAGATCGAGACAAGCGATGCAGCGGAAATAAAAACGAAAGAGTCTTTACCGAAAGAAGAGAAAACTTCCGCATTAAGTGAGGCTAAAGCTGAAGAGATAACCAGGCAAAAGGGTGAAGTAGATTCTTTCCACGCAGTTGAGACAGATAATCAGCCGCCGATCACACGCGGCGCTGCACCTGCTGCACCATCCGTGAGGAGATTAGCGCGCGAGCTTGGAGTCAATATTAATAAAGTTAAGGGTACTGGTCCTGCCGGCAGAATCTCAACTGACGATGTAAAAGCTTATGTTAAAAAACTAAATCTCGAAAGCCGTACGGCTGCAGGTTTTGGAATTAAACAGGAAGCGCTGCCTGATTTTTCAAGATACGGCGGGATAACACGCGAGAGCATGAGCAAGATCCGTTCAGTTACAGCGGATCATCTCAGTTATGCGTGGTCATCAATTCCTCACGTAACCCAATTTGATAAAGCTGACATCACTTTACTCGACCAGGCGCGGAAGGCTTATGGTCCAAAAGTTGAAAAAGCAGGCGGGAAGCTTACTGTAACTTCCATACTTATTAAAGTTATTGCCGCAGGAATGAAGGCGTTTCCAAAATTCAACAGCAGCATTGACATGGAGAAAAAAGAAATCATCTACAAAAAATATTTCAATGTTGGAATAGCTGTTGACACTGATCACGGGTTAATCGTGCCGGTTGTTAAAAATGTTGACAGGAAAAACCTGACAGAACTTTCTGTGGAAATGGGACAGCTTGCTGAAAAAGCCCGAAGCAGAAAAATCTCACCTGAAGAATTACAGGGAGCCTGCATAACCATAACAAACCTTGGCGGTATTGGCGGCACATCTTTCACTCCTATTGTAAACTCTCCCGAAGTAGCGATACTCGGCGTCTCGCGCGGGAATTATGAACCTGTTTATATTGATAAAACTTTTAAACCAAGACTAATGCTTCCGCTCTCACTCTCTTATGACCACAGAATAATTGACGGCGCGGACGCTGCAAGGTTCTTACGATGGGTCTGCGAAGCCCTTGAGCAGCCGATGAAGATACTCTTGGAAGAGTAAGAAGAAGAGCAAGAGTAAGATGAAAATGCAAATGGAGTAAATATTTAAATGGAAAAAACTCAGGTAGTAGTAATAGGCGGGGGACCCGGCGGATACGCTGCTGCTTATCTCGCTTCTGATCTTGGAATGCAGGTCACGCTTGTAAATCTTGATAAAAATCCAGGCGGCGTTTGCCTTTACAAAGGCTGCATTCCATCAAAAGCTCTATTGCATGTTGCAAAGCTTTTAAATGAAACTGAAGAAGCAAAAAACTGGGGAATTGAATTTTCAAAACCTAAAATTGATCTCGATAAATTGAGGGATTGGAAAAATAAAGTCGTAGATAAACTCACAAGCGGCGTTGGAATAGTTGGCAGACAGAGAAAAATTAATTTCATCCAGGGCAAAGCAAGCTTTCTTAGCTCTTCAAAATTAAAAATTGAAAAGACGGCGGGCGGAAACGAAGAGCTGGAATTTGAAAAAGCGATCATTGCAATTGGTTCTGTCATTGCTGAAATCCCTTCTTTGAAGATCAACAGCAAAAGAGTTTTAAATTCTACAACAGCCCTCGATCTGCCTGCGATTCCTAAAAGTTTATTAGTGATTGGCGGAGGATATATAGGTCTTGAATTGGGTTCTGTTTACCAGGCGCTTGGCAGCAAAGTTTCTGTTGTTGAAATGACAGACGGATTGCTTCCGGGTGCTGACAGAGATCTGGTTTCTTTTCTTGCAAAAAAAATTGATAAGACTTACGAAAAAGTTATGCTCAGCTCAAAGGTTGTTGAAATGCACGAGGTTAATGACGGCATCAATGTAAAGATCGAAGAAAAGGATGGAAAGATATTTGAAATGGTCTATGATTATGTGTTAATATCTGTCGGAAGAAAACCTGATACATCGGGATTAGGATTGGAAAATACAAAAGTAAAAATAAATCAGCGTGGCTGGATAGTTGTGAACGAACAAATGAGAACCGATGATCCGGATATCTATGCGATAGGGGATATCGCAGGCGAACCAATGCTGGCGCACAAAGCATCACACGAAGGAAGAGTTGCTGCGGAAGCAATTGCCGGACATAAAACAGCTTTCGAACCGGCTGCAATTCCTGCTGTCGTTTTTACTGATCCTGAAATTGCCTGGGCTGGTCTGACTGAAAACCAGGCGAAAGAAAAAGGTGTAAATTATGAAACTGCAAAATTCCCATGGGCTGCTTCGGGCAGGGCTATTACACTTGACAGGACCGACGGAATTACAAAATTAATCGTTGACCCGGAGACGCAGCGATTACTCGGCATTGGTTTATGCGGACCAGGCGCAGGCGAATTAATTGCAGAAGGAGTTCTCGCGATCGAAATGGGCGCTAATTTAACTGACCTAAGACTTACAATTCATCCGCACCCGACTCTCTCTGAAACAATTATGGAATCAGCCGAAGCTTTCTTTGGACAAAGCACCCATATTTACAAACCTAAGAAAAGATAATTTTTTAAAAGGGAGATAAGCCTTTCTAAAATCAATGCTTGTGGCTTTCTGAATAACTTGCTAAGTTATTGACAGATTTTCAGAATTGATCGTCCGTCGACCTCGGCGACCTGCCGAGGGCAACGGATGATGAGAATAATTATCGTTGATACGTCAGAAAAATCCGGCAACTGCCTGACTTAAATAAAAACCGGATAGCAAACCGTCAATTCGGTAAAAGTGATAGTTATACTTTACCTGCGCCAACAAGAAAAGTAGATATTTTCAAATTCAAAGGAGTAATGCTTTATCCTGCTGGTATAGATGACTGAACATTGAGATAGTTGTACCGATCCTTTTTGTCACAGTTAGTTCTGGAGTGTGTCTAATGAGTTATGGAGAAGCATTTGGTTAATACCTCTAATCCTTTTACAGATGTCGATGCAAATAAAGAGCGAGATCAAGAACTTGTTAATCTTGCTAAGGGAGGCAGTCGGGCTGCCCTCGAGGAGTTGGTTTTACGTAATCAGGCGTGGATTTACAATTTAGTACTTAGGATGGTGCATTACCCCGAGGACGCTAGAGACGTTACTCAGGAGGTCTTGGTAAAACTATTCACGAGACTCTCGACGTTCGAGGGGCGTAGTAGCTTTCGAACATGGCTTTACCGAATCACCATCAACCACCTCCTGAATATGAAACGCAGCCGTGCCGAATCTAGGGAGATTACGTTCGCGCAGTACGGACGGGCTCTCGACGATACTCCTGACGATCTGGATATCGACAGCAATACAGAATTGGAACTACCGGACTCACGTGCGGTTCCTCCCGATGCACAACTCCTCACTGCTGAGACGAGAATTGGGTGTACTTCGGGTATGCTG
This sequence comes from Bacteroidota bacterium, assembly GCA_021815365.1. Lineage (GTDB taxonomy): Bacteria > Bacteroidota > Ignavibacteria > Ignavibacteriales > Ignavibacteriaceae > JAKAGZ01. The sequence continues at coordinate 1,886 of JAKAGZ010000060.1, read as the reverse complement.
TTGTGCCTTGATCGCGAGCAACGATTAATCTTCATCCTTGGAGGTATTTTCGGCATAAGCGATGTTGTCGGTGCTGAACTTCTAGAGCTGAGTCAAGACAACTTCCGGCAGAGACTTACTCGTGCCCGACGCGACCTTCAGAACTTCATGCAGGACAAGTGCGGACTTGTAAACACCACAAACCCATGTCGTTGCGCTAAAAAGACGAGGGGCTTCATCAAGGCAGGTCACGTCGATCCAAACAACTTAAGGTTTGCCAGGGAACGTGTGACGTTTGTGCGCGATGTTGCAGAACGTGTCAGTTCTGAGATAACTGGATTAGATAAGGCATACTCAGACGTTTATAGAGATCACCCATTTCAAAAATCACCAGATTTCGTAGCTGCTTTGAGGGAGTTGATTAATAGGCCAGATTTCGGATTGACGTTGGAACTCTAAATCAAACCATCAAATTCTATTAACAAAAATTACCGTTTTGTCACAGACGCCTTCGGCGTGTGTCTAATTAAGTATAAAGCTTTTAGATATAATAAAGAGATTAATATGAACAACTTTTTATGTTGGTTTGAGATTGCGATTAATAATCTATAATACAACTATAAAATTATATTCAAAAGGAGAATTCGTATGATTATTGCAACCATGATCGCCCAAAGTTTGTTGGGTCTTATTTTTACCATTTTAGGATTGAACATGTTGCTCTTTTTTTTAGGAATTACTGATTCACCTTTAATTAATCTTCCACCATTAGACGGGGATGCAGGGGCGCTCATGGGTTTATTGGTAAAGAGTAAGTTTCAAATTTTTGAAAAATTCCTCGAAGTAGCTGGCGGGATTTTCCTTCTCTTAAGTTTTATCCTGCACAGGTATGCTCCAGTAGCTATAGTAATTCTCGGACCAATTATTGTTAGTATTGTTTTATTTCATATCCTGTTTATTCCCTTTGACAAAAGAGTTATAATGCCAATCGTATTGTTGATTTGCTTAGTAATTCTTGTGGCGGGCTACTGGAGTCACTTTCAAAGGATATTGGATCCGCATTCTTAAGTTTGACCACTTTTATTTTTCTAGGCGTAAGATATTTTTTCTAATAAAAAAGGTTTTTATTTATGAACAATAATCGACGTTGGATGGCGATTTCTGCTATAACGGGGCTTAGTTTTTTCCTGATCGCTAACTTCACATTTCTTTTTGCAAGATTAAATATAGTATCTGGAGTAATCCAGATATCTATCAATATCTTTGTTTTTATGACATGGTTACGTGGATTTCGGATTAGCCACGGTCGTGCGCGTTTTGTGGCGTTCTTTGGTGTTATTGCACCACCTATGTTGATATGTATTACGCTCTATCGTGTAATCATCCCTTTCATCACATCCATTTTATAACCTTCTTTCAGGAATGCTGTGTTCAAAAGAGCCATCAACATGAATATTGAAAAATGCTAAAACTAAGAAACAACGCTTTTTGCTACTTAGCCAAATCGGTGTTTATTTTTATAAAACACAATTGGGGAGTTTCACTGACACAAAGAAGTTTATATTAATAAAGTAACCATCAAAGCATAACCTCTTTAATAAGTAAAAAGTCAAGAGAGAAAAAGCAAAAATAATTTTTCGGTTCAATCCAGTTAAAAAAGTTCATTGAAATACTGATCTACAAAAACAGATTTTTTTTAATCAACAACTAATGCCGATAATATCTATTCGATTACCAGATGGCAACCAAACCTCTTTAATCCCTCAGAACCGGACAAGGTAAGTAAAAAGCCAACAGGTAAAAAGAAAAAATGGTTTCCGGTTCAATTCAGTTAAATAAAAACGTTCTTTTCTGGCAGGCCCGGCTGCCTGCTTGCGCGAAGCCGTTAGGCGTGTTAATAATTTGGT
>JAKAGZ010000059.1 GCA_021815365.1 Bacteroidota bacterium | reverse complement strand
CCATCAACGGTTATTCCGTTTATCGGATCGGGACGATCAAGTATAAATATTTTAATATTATTTTCAGCAGCGGACTGAAGAACATAATAAAGCGTTGAAATATAGGTATAAAAACGTGCACCAATGTCCTGAATATCAAAAAGAAATACATCCACATTCTTCAACATTTCTTTTGTCGGTTTTTTTACTGAACCATAAAGCGAAAAGACCGGTATCAAATATTTTGCATCAAAAGAATTTTTGACATTTATTCCTGCTGAAAAATTTATTCCGAATCCATGTTCAGGTGCAAATATTGCGCTAACAGTAAATCCTTTATCAATCAGTTCTTTATAAAGTGGCTTCCCGTTTGAAAGTGTTCCTGTTGAGTTTGTTATCAGCCCGATTTTCCGGTTCTTCAGAAGGGAAGAGTATTCGGGGATTAAACGATCAGCTCCGAGTTCAATTTTTTTGTTTTGAGGAAAGGAAACAATTGCAAACAGAGTGAGCAGCAAAAATATTTTGAAAAGATTTTTCATTTAGAAAAAGAATGGTCACCATCAGGACGACCATTCAATATCAGGTAGAATAGTTATTTAAAAAATCAGCTACTGTAATTTTCCAGGAGTTCCTTTCTTGAAAAGAAATGGGCAATCTCAATTGCTGCATTTTCGTCTGAGTCAGAACCGTGTATTGCATTCTCGCCAAGGCTTGAAGCAAATAATTTTCTTATTGTTCCTTCTTCGGCTTTTGCAGGGTCTGTTGCGCCGATAAGTTTTCTGAAATCTGCTACAGCATTTTCTTTTTCGAGTGCGATAGGGACACAAGGACCTGAAGACATAAAAGAAACCAATTCATCGTAGAATGGTCTGCCTTTATGAACTTCGTAAAATCCGCCGGCGGAATCTTTTGTCAGCCTTACCATTTTTATAGCTTTAATCTTAAAACCGGCTTCAGTTATCTTTGTAATTATTTGTCCGATGATATTTTTCTTTACAGCGTCAGGTTTAATTATTGCTAATGTTCTGTTGCTCACCTTTTACTCCTCAATTGAATTTTAGTTATTTATCTTTCCTTGTTTGTCTATCTTCTTTGTCGTGATGATTTTTTAACATTCTTCTTGCTCTTTGATTTAACAGCATTTTTTCTTTTAGGAAGTTGTTTCGTTTTTTTCTTCGCAGACTTAGCAGAAGTTTTTTTCTTTTTTCTGCTGCTGAGAGCTTTAAGCATTGTTAAGCCCATTTCAGCCGGTGATTCGACGACAATGATTCCTGCTTTTTTCATTGCAGCCATTTTTTCTGCGGCAGTGCCTTTGCCTCCAGAAATTATTGCGCCCGCGTGTCCCATTCTTCTTCCCGGAGGTGCTGTTCTTCCAGCAATAAAACCGACAACAGGTTTCTTAACATACTTTCTCACAAATTCTGCTGCTTCTTCTTCTGCTGTTCCACCGATCTCACCGATCATAATTATTCCTGCTGTATCTTTATCTTCATTGAACAATTTTATTATATCAACAAAGCGCGAACCAATTATCGGATCACCGCCGATCCCAACGCAAGTGGATTGACCAAGTCCTGCATCGGTCAATTGTTTTACTGCTTCATAAGTTAAAGTGCCGCTTCTTGATATTACACCGACTTTTCCTTTCTTATGAATAAAGCCCGGCATAATCCCGACCTTTGCCTCTCCCGGAGATATTACTCCCGGGCAGTTAGGTCCAATAAGCACCACATCTTTATTCTTAATAGAATTATAAACTTTTAACATATCTGCTGCAGGAATTCCTTCTGTAATACAGACGATAACTTTTATCCCGGCATTAGCTGCTTCAAGAATAGCATCAGCGGCAAAAGCAGGTGGAACAAAAATTACTGATGTATTAACCTTCTGTATTTTAACTGCCTCCTCAACAGTATTAAAAACTGGAACTCCTAAAAATTCACTGCCGCCTTTCCCGGGAGTTACTCCCGCGACCACTTTAGTACCATAAGCGATCATTTGCTCTGTGTGAAAAGACCCCTCTCCGCCTGTGATCCCCTGAACTACAAGGCGTGTTTTATTATTAACAAGTATGCTCATTATTTTTTCCGGTTTCTGTTGTTAAGAAAAATTTCAATTCACAAATATATATAATTAACCTTTCATTTTATAGATTTTTTTAACCGTAACCTGCACATTTCTTCTTTAAGTCGGGATTTTTTTATATAATTGACGGCGAAAAAATTCTGATTTTTATCCTTTAATTTTACTTTTTATGGCAGCAAATGATGGTGTGAAAACTATAAAAAACATTTTCGTTGGCAAACCCCGCGACCCCCACGATAAAAAAATCTTTCACCAGCTTTCCTTAATTGCTTTTCTTGCCTGGGTAGGGCTTGGCGCTGACGGGCTTTCATCTTCCTGTTACGGACCGGAGGAAGCTTTTCTTGCGTTGAAGGGTCATATTTATCTGGGGATATTTGTTGCGATTGGTTCTGCTCTTACGATCTTTATTATTGCAGCCAGCTACTCTCAGATCATCGAATTATTCCCTACAGGCGGAGGTGGATATTTAGTCGCTAGTAAATTATTATCCCCAACAATTGGAATGATCTCCGGCTGCGCATTGCTGATAGATTATGTTCTTACAATTACAATCTCCATCGCAAGCGGGGCAGATGCAATTTTTAGTTTCTTGCCGCCTGAATTTCTGCCTTATAAACTTTATTTTGCTTTTGCTGGAGTGCTTATACTTTCGCTGTTGAATATCAGGGGAATTAAAGAAGCTGTTGTTCCTCTCGTGCCTGTATTTCTTCTTTTTGTCTTTACTCACATCTTTGCTATTGGCTACACTCTTATCACACATTCATTTAAGATGGAAGAAGTAGCTGCTTCAACTTCTACAGAACTAACTAGATCTTTTACTACGCTCGGGACTTTCGGAGTTCTGTTCCTTATTCTTCGTGCATACAGCATGGGCGCAGGAACATTTACAGGTATTGAAGCTGTCAGTAATGGATTGCCGATACTAAGAGAACCAAAAGTAAAGACTGCAAAAAAAACTATGCTTTATATGGCTACATCGCTGGCAATTACTGTCCTCGGGTTAATGCTTGGCTATTTACTTTTTAATGTTCAGCACCAGGAAGGTAAGACATTAAATGCTGTTTTTTTTGAAAGCATGACAAAAGGCTGGGGACACGAAGCGAGTTATATATTTGTTCTTGTCACTCTTTTATCGGAAGCTATTCTACTTTTTATAGCTGCACAGACTGGTTTCCTTGATGGGCCGCGCGTGCTTGCAAGCATGGCAATTGACCGCTGGTTCCCTTCGAGATTTGCAATGCTGAGTGACAGGCTTGTAACCCAGAATGGTATTTTGCTGATGAGTGCCGCAGCTTTAGTTATGATGCTGATCTCCGGCGGCTCTGTTGTATTCCTCATTGTTCTCTACAGCATAAATGTATTTATTACCTTCAGCCTTTCACAACTTGGTATGGTGAAGCATTGGTGGGAGAACAGGAAAAACGAAAAAAAATGGTTCCGTAAATTTTTAATGAACGGCGTAGGTTTGTGTCTTACAACATTTATTCTTATTTCAGTTTCAGTTATAAAGTTCAGCGAAGGCGGATGGATCACATTGCTGATCACTGGGGCGCTTGTGTTCTTTGCTCTTTATATCCGCAAACATTATAATAAGACTTTCAAGATGGTTAAAAGCCTCGACCTTATGATGGACTCTGTTGAAGCCTCTATCTATGATGTAAGAAACGAAAAAGGGAGTAATAAAGCCGAACCTGTGTACAATCCAAAAGGGGAAACTGCAGCGATTTTAGTTAATGGATTTAACGGGCTTGGTCTGCATACTTTGCTCAGCACGATCCGGTTGTTTAAAGGCTCGTTTAAGAATTATATTTTCGTGCAGATTGGTGCAATAGACGCAGGTAATTTTAAAGGCTCGGTTGAAATTGAAAATCTTGAAACGCATATCAAAGCTGAAACGAATAAGTACGTTTCCTTTATGAAAAATAACGGGTATTATTCTGAGGCTGTATGGAGAGTAGGCATTGATGTTGTTGAAGAGATAGATAATATTGTTCCTGAAATTACCTCAAGATTTTCTAACGTAGTATTTTTTGGCGGGCAGATCGTCTTTCCCGAAGATACATTTATTACCCGCTGGCTGCACAATTATATTGTGTTCGCAGTGCAAAGAAAATTTTACAGGCAGGGAATTCCTTTCGTAATTCTTCCGATCAGGATTTAACATAAACCTCCGAAGTTTTAAACTTGTCCACCTGTGGCGGGAAACTTCGGAGATTTTACTGGGATCGGGTATTAGATGTCAGAATATAATGCCTCCGGGCGATTTTACCCGATCTTGTTTATGCATAAATATTGTTATATTTTATGTGTAAATATTTATCAGATATAAATAATGAGAACAACTTTAGACATTCCCGAAAAATTGATTGATGAAGCAATGAAACTGACCAAAGCTTCAACTAAGACCGAATTAATCAAGATTGCACTTTTTAACATTATTCAGAAGAATAAGATCAAGTCTTTAAAAGATTATAAAGGCAAGATAAATCTTGATATGGATTTAGACATATTGAGAAATCGTCGTGAACATACTAGTTGACAGTTCGGTATGGATTGATTATTTCCGCACAGGGGTCGGTTCACAAGATATTGATAAATATATTGATCAGAATATTATTTGTATTAATGATCTTATTCTTGCTGAACTGGTCCCTTTCCTTAGAATAAAGAAACAGAACAAAGTAATAAAATTATTAAACGAGTTAAAAAATATACCTTTGAAAATAAACTGGCATAATATAATCGACTTTCAGACTGCCTGTATTGAAAACGGAATTAATAAGATAGGAATTCCGGACTTAATTATTGTAGATAATGTTATTCAAAATGATCTTATACTCTATACCTTAGACAAGCATTTTAAGTTAATGCAAAAGCGCATAAATTTCAGCATAGTTGATCCCCTTCCATAATCTTTTACTTTTTCTACTGAAAGAACCTACTTCAGTTGATAGCTGTGTTTCAACGCACGAGTTTTTTACCCCGAATATCCCGTAATTTTTTTAGTGAAAGCAAGAAAATAATTTAAGTGAAAATTTTCTGCTCAATAAAATAACTTAGCTGTAAAAGCGATAATTCATCGAACTGTTTGGCAAGAAGCTGCGTTCCTATCGGCAGCCCGTTGGAGTCTTTGCCAATTGGGATGCTTATCCCCGGAATTCCGGCAAGATTAGCTGAAGTAGTGAAGATATCATTCAGGTACATTTCGAGAGGGTCGCTGGATTTTTCCCCTAACTTAAAAGCAGTAGTCGGCGTGGTCGGAGTTAAAATAATATCAACCTTATTAAATGCTTCATCAAAATCGTTTTTGATCAACCTTCTTACTTTTTGCGCTTTGATATAATAAGCATCATAGTATCCGTGTGAAAGAACATAAGTGCCGAGCATAATTCTTCTTTTCACCTCGCTGCCGAATCCTTCGGAGCGGGAGGCTTTATACATTTCAGTCAGCGGAGCTTTTTCCTTTGTTCTGTGACCATACTTTACTCCATCGTATCTTGCAAGATTTGAAGAAGCTTCTGCTGTTGTTAAAATGTAATATGCAGCTATCGTATATTCTGAATGGGGAAGTGTTATGTCAATTATTTCAAATCCACTGTCAGCTAATTTTTTTATCAGCTTTTTATTTTCCTCTCTTATTTCCGAAGACAAACCTTTGCCGAAATATTCTTTCGCAATTCCTATTCTGAATTTCCTGTCGTCCGCGGTTAAATTATTTGTTATCTCCGGAATTTTATTGTCGGAAGAAGTTGAATCTTTTTCGTCTTTGCCTGACATAACTTCTGTCAGTATCGAAAGATCATAAACATTATTGGCAAAAGCTCCAACAGTATCGAACGAAGATGCAAAAGCAGTCAGACCGTATCTCGATATTCTTCCGTAAGTAGGCTTTAATCCGTAGACACCGCAAAAAGATGCAGGCTGCCTGATTGATCCGCCTGTATCCGATCCGAGTGCGGCATCGCATAACTTTGCAGCAACAGCAGCAGCCGAACCCCCGCTTGAACCGCCTGGTACTCTTTCGTTATCTATTGGATTTAATACAGGACCGAATGCGGAATTTTCATTTGAAGAACCCATCGCAAATTCATCGCAGTTGGTTTTGCCTATTATTATTGCGTCTTCGTCAATTAGTTTCTGAACAGCGGTAGCTGTGTAAACTGAAGTAAAAGATCTCAAAATGTCTGAAGAGCAGGTGGTGGGTTTGTCTTTTATCGAAAGTACATCTTTGACGGCGATGACCATTCCCGCAAGCCTTCCGGCTTTTCCGGCTTTTATTTTTTGTTCTATTCGTTCAGCATCCGCTTTTGCTTCATTATCAAGAACAAAATTGAAGGCATTCAGCTTTTTATTTTCTTCTATTCTCTGAAGGAAAGATTCAATATTCTCCTTAAGTGAGAGCTTGCCTGATTTTATCTTATTTAATTTTTCTTTTTGATCAGAATAAGGAAGCAAGTTAAGTGCCGTTAAATCTTTTTGTCGTTCTTATCATTTATTGAGACATCATCCTGAACGTCTCTGACAGCTTTCTTAAACTCTCTGATCCCTTTTCCTAAACCCTGGGCAAGATCCGGTATTTTTTTAGCTCCGAAAAGAACCAGGATAACCAGGAAGATTATTATTAATTCGCCGATGCCAATATTGTCAAACATACATATATCCTTTATAAAATTTTACAACCTAAACATCTTATTCGCCTCTAAAGTTTCATTTCTGGCGGATGTTATTTATTATCTGTTTTTTGATCTGTAGTTTCTTTTTTTACGTTCTCTTCGACGTCTTTTACAGCCTTTTTAAATTCACGTATGCCTTTGCCCAGTCCCTGGGCGAGGTCGGGAATTTTTTTTGCGCCGAAAAGAATCAGAATAACCAGGAAAATTATAATAAATTCGCCAGTTCCAATATTACCAAACATTTAATGTTCCTGTGAAATTAGTTTAAAAAATATTTTCCAATAGAGTTAAAGATCAAAGCTCCGTCAGTTTTGCCCAGACGCGGGTCAGAGGCTCTTTCAGGATGCGGCATCATTCCAAGAATATTTCCCCTTTCATTAATTATCCCGGCAATATTCAAAGCTGAGCCGTTTGGATTAAATTCCTCCGGTACTTTTCCATCAGGTGAAGTATACCTGAAAACTACCTGGTTATTCTTTTCCAGTGATTTCAGTGTATCTTCATCAGCAAAATAATTACCTTCACCGTGAGCGATGGGAATTTTAAGAACTTTTTCCGCTTCTATTTCTTTAGTAAAAACTGTTTCAGAATTTTCGACGGAAAGATACACATCTTTACAGACAAATTGTAGAGAATTATTTTTCAATAAAACGCCCGGCAGCAATCCCGCTTCAAGCAGAATCTGAAAGCCGTTGCAGATTCCCATTACATATCCACCCTTGTCCGCAAAAGCGATCACTGAATTCATAATGGGAGAAAATCTTGCGATGGCTCCTGTTCTTAAATAATCGCCGTAAGCAAATCCGCCTGGCAGAATAATAACATCAGAGTTGTAAAGGTCGGTTTCTTTATGCCATAGGAAATTAACTTCAAACCCCAAAATTTTTTTTAGAGCATAATATGCATCATGGTCGCAGTTTGAACCCGGGAAAACAACAACCCCAAACTTTGGTTTTCTACTGACGGTGGCTTTCATCTCACGCCATCCTTTATCTCATCCAGTGTAAATTCAAAGTCTTCCATAATAGGATTTGCAAGCAGCTTGCTGCAGTATTCGCTGACTTCTTTTTCTGCTGCAGGTTTGCTGTCCGTCTCTACAATGAATTCAATATATTTACCTATGCGCGTATCACGAATATTGTTTAATCCCATGTGCTGCGCTCCTTTTTCAACTGCCTTGCCTTGCGGATCCAGAATAGATGGTCTTCTTTTAATTAATACTTTTGCTTTGAACAATATTGCACCTGTGATTTTAAAATTTCTTTGAGGCTGAATGAACAGAATCAGTCTTTCTTTTCAAAAACGAAAAACAGATGACGAAAAATACCAAATAGGATAAATAAAACAAAGATATAGAAAAGTGCTTTCCCTGAAGTCGTTATTAAAACTGCAATTCCTGCAATAGTTAAAAATACAATAAAGGGTTTTTGCCTGATCTCACTTAATGTGAATTTCGGGAGCGTATCGTATTTTATTTTACTGACCATTAAAAAAGATAGCAGCAGGATAAGCGGGATAACCGCGCTGCTTTCCGGTTCAGTGAAACCTTTCCCCGGTTCGTAAAATGTTAGAACGAAAGTTGCTATCGTTAATGCCGAGCTTGGTATCGGCAATCCCTTGAAAAAAGATTTATCAAACCCGACAAGCTGTACGTTGAACCGCGCCAGCCTGAAGCCGCCTGCAATCATTAGTAAAGAGCTGATAATTATTCCTATCACATTAAGTTTATACAACTCAGTTGAATAAATAAGTAAAGACGGTGCTGTGCCAAAGCTGACAATGTCTGAAAGGGAATCAAGCTCAACTCCGATCGCGCTGCTGCTTTTAGTCAGCCGTGCAATTATTCCATCGAGTGCATCAAAAATAGCTGCGATAATTATAAGCCACGCTGCGTAACGAAATTTACCCTGGCTTGCATTGATGATGGATAATAATCCGCAGAACATATTCATCGAGGTGAATAGATTTGGTATTATGGAAGTTGTACCTGATTTCTTCATTACAGCTCTGCCGGATATTCAAAAAGAATTGTTTCACCGGCTTTTACTTTATCATCTTTCTTCACTTTCACAAGCCAGTTAACCGGAACAACTACATCTACTCTGCTTCCGAATTTTATCATTCCGAATCTCTTTCCGATAGTTACAGAATCGCCTTCAGAAATTTCATAAACGATCCTTCTTGCAATAAATCCTGCAACTTGCGTAAAGAATACTTTTCCATACCGGCTCATAATTCCAAACTCTGCTCTTTCATTTTCTTCAGATGCCTTATCTTCAAAAGCGGCAAAATATTTACCTTTAAAATACTTTAAGTATTCAACTTTTCCGCTTATTGGTATCCTGTTAACGTGGACATTAAGAGGCGACATAAAAATTGAAACCTGGAGTGCCTTTCCTTTTACATATTTATCATCGAAAACATCTTTGACAAACAGGACGGTGCCATCGGCAGGTGAGACCACAACATTATCTTTCACCGGTGTGGTTCTTTCAGGATCTCTGAAAAAGTTAAGTGAAAAGATTAAAACTAAAAGTGAAACAGTTATTAAAAAAATTTTTATAAAATTATTTCCCGCAAAAAAACTTAGTGAGATTAAAATAAATACAGTGATGGAAATAATTCCAAGAGTTGCATATCCGTATTTTGTAAGCATTTTTATGAACTCATCATATTGAATAAATGGTCAGTGTATTTCCGTACAGCAGCAGGCGTATCAAAATTATATGGACTGATCCATTTATCGTTCTTCGAGACGGGGATTATCTTCAGACTTTTGGGCGTAAAATCATCAACTAAATATATTTTATTTTCACTTTTGCCGAAGCTGCAATTTATTTCTGCTAAAATTTCACCCCTTCTTTCGAAAAAAGATTTCAGCACTGCATTAACTTTTGAACAGATACGATTAATAAGTTTTAAATCTTCTATGGTGCAAAGATCAAATGAAATAAGATGGCTTTCCGAAACTAAAGTATCTTTCCCTTCTCCGAAATGATACTCGAATATCGGGAGATTCAGTGTCTCTCCTTCTTTTCTTGAAAATATTTTTGCGGTCCTTTTATCCATGATGTTTAATATTCTGACAACAAATGGCAGACGTTCGTACTTAATAAATTTTAATGAATTTTTATCTTGTGTTTTAACAAAGGCAGCGGGTATATGATATTCTTTAAGGTAATCCATAAAGAAAGAATTGAGCATAGCAAATTTTTTACCAAGATCTTTAACTTTGATTTTTTTGTTTCCACCGTTAGTTAAATAATCCGGGTATTCCAAAAGCAGGTAATTGTCTTCGTCCAAAGGAAGCTCCTTTTGGAAGTTGCTGTCATTATTACTGTTAGGTTTACTCGTCAAAAACTACCCTTTTGAAATTTTAGGGTAGAAATTATAAAAATTAGCTATACAAAGTCAATCGAATATATTATATTTGCACAAAAATTAAAATAAATGCAGTTTTTTAAGGAAAATTTCTGACAACAGGAGGAATTTAATGAAAGGCGGAATGCAGGGAATGATGAAACAGGTACAGAAAATGCAGGAAGAGATGCAAAGGGTACAGAATGAACTGGGCAGCAAAACGGTATCTGAGGAAGCCGGCGGAGGCATGATAAAAGCCGTGGCTAATGGTAATAAAGAAATTGTTTCGGTTTCGATAGATCAACAGGTTATAAATCCGGATGAAAAAGAAATCCTTGAAGACCTGGTAGTAGCCGCTGTTAATAAAGCTCTCCAAAGCGCTGCAAAAATGGCAGAAGAAGAAATGACGAAAGTAACAAAAGGAATGCTTCCACCTGGACTTAACATTCCGGGGTTATAAACTTGCAAATTGCAGAACCATTACTTGCCGCAATCGAAGAGTTGAGCAAATTACCCGGCATAGGTAAAAAAACCGCTCAGAGGTTGTCTTTACATATACTGAAAAGTGATAATGAGACGGTTGCCAGTCTTGTCAAAGCAATTGAAGAATTAAAAACCAGGCTGAGATTCTGCTCACGCTGTTTCAATCTTTCTGAAGAAGAATTATGTGAGATCTGCAAAAATGAAAAGAGAGATAAAAAAATAATCTGTGTTGTTGAAGAAGCAAGCGATGTGATTGCAATTGAAAGGACTCACGAATTTAATGGGCTGTACCATGTTTTGGGTGGAGTTCTTTCTCCCCTGAACGGTATAGGACCTGATTCTCTCAAAATCAAAGAGCTTCTCAAAAGGTTTGAGAGCGAAGATATTAAAGAAGTAATATTGGCAATAAATCCCGACACCGAAGGTGAAACAACTGCGCTTTATCTTGCAAGGTTAATAAAACCGCTGGGAATAAAAGTTTCAAGAATTGCAAGAGGACTGCCGGTTGGCGGTGACCTGGAATTTGCAGACGAGGCAACTATAGGAAGAGCGGTGCTCGGAAGAATCGAACTATAGAAAGTTTAATTAACATTTCGCAAAAATGAAATTTATTTTCCCGATATTACTTTTAACTTTTATTTCGGGATGTGATCTGTTCAACGTTAGAGATGCACAGCCGCCGGTTCAGCCGAGAGCAAATTATCAGCAGGCAGTTACGCCCGAAATTCTGATTGAAAACCTGAAGAATTCATTAAAGGATAAAAGTGTGGAGAATTATCTTGCATCATTTTCTAACCCGGCATTTACGAATAAGAAATTTACTTTCTCTGCTTCAGCCTCAGCAGCTTCACAGTTTCCTGCTCTGGCAGATAACTGGGGAATTTCAAATGAAGAGCAGTATTTCAATAATCTTAAAACTAAAGTTGATGCAGGAAATCCTATAACCTTAACGTTGTCAAATATTTCTTCAAGTTCTTTTGGAGACAGCCTGGTTTACAGTGCATCATATTTTTTGAATGTACCTGCAAACACTTCCGATTTGCCAAATAACTACCAGGGCGAACTGAAGTTCAATATGGTTAGAGACTCTCGCACTGTTTGGGTTATTTATTTCTGGCAGGATACGAAGAACAGCAGCCTGCCAAGCTGGAGTGAATTAAAAGGGAGGCTCTATTAAATATTTATTAAAATATTTTTTTGTATCCTTTTTTTTATTTGCAGGATGTAAAAATCCTTTTGCACCTGCACTGGATACAAGCCCCGGTTCATCCGTTTCATCGCTCTCCGATCTTACAACTGTTGACGGAGTGTTCCAGAATTTTCAGTACGCATATACATTCCAGGATACAAGTATTTATGGTAAATTACTCAGCAATGATTTTGTCTTTACTTACAGAGACTATGATAAAGGATTTGACGTCTCCTGGGGACGCGATGAAGAAATGAAGGTAACTTACGGGCTTTTCAGAAATACTCAAAGGCTAGATTTGATCTGGAATAATATTATATTATCAACTCAGGATTCCCTGTCTGCAAATATTGTACGGGGTTTTAATCTCACGATAACATTTAATCCGACTGACGTTGTGAGGATTGACGGCAGGGTGAACCTGAATTTCAGAAAGAATTCTTCCTCCGGTAAATGGCAGATTATAAGCTGGCGCGATGAATCTAATTTTTAAATAGAAATTCTAATCCCAAAAGGGATCAACACTGATATGTTTTTTTTCTGGATAAAAGAATCATTAAAATTAATCGGCAGGGCAAAGTCATCTTTTTTCCTTTCCCTTGTCTCAACGAGCATTTCTGTTCTGCTGATCGCCTCCTGTGTAATTATTATTCAGCTTTCTGACTCTTTTCAAAGTAAATTAAAGGAAAGTGTTATAATTAATATTTTTCTGAAAGACGGTACTGATAATTCTGAATCCCGGCAGATTGGTCAGGAGATTTCAAGTAAGGAATATGTAAGATCAGTAAAGTTTATAGACAAGGAACAGGCTGCGGATAATTTTATTAAGCAGACAGGCGAAGATTTCAGAAAGCTTCTGGATTATAATCCTCTCCCGGCTTCTTTTGCTGTAACGCTTAAAGGGAATTTTGTGCAAAAGGATTCATTAAAAAAAATTGTTTCGTCCTTTTCGAAAATTGACGGCGTAGAGGAAGTCTCTTTTCAGCAGGAATTTATTTATAAGATACTTTTATATTTAACTGAAATGAAAAAATATGTCTTTCTGATTACGGCTGTTTTATTTTTTATTTCACTTTATATCGTTTACAGCACAGTTAAATTGATCACTACTTCCAAATACGAAGAGCTTGAGACTATGAAGCTCGTTGGCGCGAAATTATCAACCATAAAAATGCCGATCATCTTGAATGGGGTTCTGATCGGTTTTTTTGCCAGCCTGATTGCACTAGGTGCGTTCACGGTTTTTATGCATTATTTTAACAGCTTTTTCGGTATTCAAAAAATAATTCAGCTTAGGAATCAGTATTATCTTGCGGGGATTCTTTCATTAGGTCCCGCCTTAGGATTTTTTGTAAGTCTGATCTCTTTAAGAAAAATTTCATTAAAAATTTAATTGGGAACCCGGAGGAATTTTTTGTCAAAATCCAATGTGGTAATTACAGGAGGAGCTGGTTTTTTAGGCTCGCATCTTTGCGATAAATTTATCAGCGAAGGTTTCAAAGTAATTTGTGTTGATAACTTAATTACAGGAAATGTAAATAACATTTCTCATTTGGCGGGCAATGAGGACTTCAGCTTTATCAAACACGATATTACTAATTATATTTTTCTGCCCGGCAGGATTGATTACATTTTACATTTTGCTTCACCTGCAAGCCCGATTGATTATCTTAAACTTCCGATACAGACTTTAAAAGTAGGTTCTCTCGGCACTCATAAAGTTTTGGGACTTGCAAAAGAGAAGGGAGCGAGAATGCTTCTTGCATCTACATCTGAAGTTTATGGCGACCCGGACGTTCACCCGCAGAAAGAAGATTACTGGGGAAATGTGAATCCGATAGGTCCACGCGGAGTTTACGATGAGGCAAAAAGATTTGCTGAAGCTATAACAATGGCTTATCATCGTTACCATAGGCTTGATACAAGGATCGTAAGGATATTCAATACTTACGGACCGAGAATGAGGCTTGATGACGGCAGGGCGCTTCCGGCTTTTGTTGGTCAGGCTTTGCGAGGTGAAGACCTGACAGTTTTTGGTGATGGCTCACAGACAAGAAGTTTCTGCTACGTTTCTGATCTTGTAGATGGAATTTTTAAACTGTTGATGTCTGATGAAGTTGAACCGGTGAACATCGGCAACCCTGCAGAAATAACTATCAAACAATTTGCCGAAGAAGTCATTAAATTAACAGGCACTAAAAGTAAAATTTGTTATAAGCCCCTGCCTGTTGACGACCCTAAAGTTCGTCAGCCGGACATTTCCAAAGCACGTAGTCTTTTAGGCTGGAGCCCCAAAGTAGGCAGGGAAGATGGTTTGAAGATCACAATAGATTATTTCAAAAAATCTTTAAATAGGGATTGAAAACCGTTTATCGAATTATTCTTTTATTGGTTTGAATGTAAAAGTTAATTTTATAAAGTTACTTTCCACGAAGTGGTCGATTCCGAAAAGAAAAAAAGGACAGAGGAATTATGTGCGGAATAGTAGGATACATCGGGAATAAAAATTGCGTTCCCATTCTTATTAACGGGTTAAAGAGACTAGAGTACCGCGGTTATGATTCAGCGGGAATCGGGATAGTTAACAACGGGCACTCGGATGTCATAAAAAGAAAAGGTAAGGTTTCTATTCTTGAAAAAGATATTGAGAAACTTAACCTGAATTCAAACCTCGGTATAGCACATACAAGATGGGCTACGCACGGCGTTCCTAATGAAACAAATGCACACCCTCATTTTAATTCTGACAAAAGTATTTTCGTTATTCACAACGGCATTATCGAAAATTATCAGACACTCCGGAAAGGTCTGCAGAAGTTCGGATATCAATTTATCACTCAAACAGATTCGGAAGTTATTCCTCACCTGATTGACAGTTTTATTAAGCAGGGGTATAATTTGTTTAATGCTGTTCGTGCTTCTCTTGGCGAGCTTGAAGGCACTTACGGGCTTGCAATTATCTATTCAAAAGAACCTGACAAATTAGTTGTCGCAAGAAAAGGTTCGCCGCTTGTGCTAGGCGTTGGTGATGGAGAAAATTTTGTAGCTTCAGATGTTTCTGCAATAATTGCTCACACAAAACAGGTTGTTTACCTGGAAGACGGCGAGGTCGTCGAGGTTTTCAAAGACCATTTTGTAACAAAAAATCTTGACGAAGATGGAGAGATTGAAAAAGAAGTTCACCAGATCAGTATGACTCTTGACGAGCTGGATAAGGGCGGCTATCAGCATTTTATGCTGAAGGAAATTATGGAACAGCCCGATTCGGTTTGCAATTCAATGAGAGGGAGAATTTTGTTTGACGAAGGTACAGCAAAACTCGGCGGTCTCGAAAATGTTGCAAAGCAGCTTGCCGAATCAAAAAGGATTATTATTTCTGCGTGCGGAACATCCTGGCATTCAGGAATGGTCGGCGAATATATGCTTGAACAATTTGCGCGCATCCCGACTGAAGTTGAATATGCTTCTGAATTCAGATACAGAAATCCGATCGTAAATAAAGATGATGCAATATTATTTATTTCGCAAAGCGGTGAAACCGCTGATACCTTAGCCGCACTTCGTGAGGCAAAAATCCGCGGTGCACTTTGCCTTGGAATTTGTAACGTTGTCGGTTCATCTATTGCACGCGAAACTCACGGCGGAGTTTATACCCACGCAGGTCCGGAGATAGGAGTTGCATCAACAAAAGCTTTTACTTCGCAGTTGATCGTGCTGGCTCTGATAACCTTGCTGATAGCACGGAAAAGAGATATGAGCCTTGTTGACGGGCAAGCCATTGTAAAAGAGCTTGAAATGCTTCCGGATAAAATTTCAAAAATTCTGAAGATGAATAAACAGATTGAAGAAATTGCCGGGAAATTCAAAGACGCAAAAAACTTTTTATATCTTGGCAGAGGCTACAATTTTCCTGTTGCGCTTGAAGGCGCACTTAAGTTAAAAGAAATTTCATACATACACGCCGAAGGTTATCCTGCTGCGGAAATGAAACACGGACCTATTGCACTGATTGATGATAATATGCCTGCAGTTTTTATTGCGCCAAAAGATTCTACTTACGAAAAAATTATCAGCAATATAGAAGAAGTAAGGGCAAGGAAAGGAAGAATAATAGCCATCGCAAGCGAAGATGATGATAGTATTGACAGGCTTGTTGACTACTCAATAAAAATTCCGGATACAATAAGAATGCTGATGCCTGTGCTGACAGTAATTCCACTGCAATTACTCGCTTACCACATAGCGGTTAAGAAAGGACTAAATGTTGATCAGCCGAGGAACCTCGCCAAGAGTGTTACCGTTGAATAATTTTTTTTCAGAGCTGGTTGCTGTGAAAAAGATTTGAGGTTATTGTAAAAATCTATATTTTTGGATTCCAAAATTCAGCCAGGTGGCAAAAAAATTACGGGCAGATAGCTCAGTCGGTAGAGCAAAGGACTGAAAATCCTTGTGTCGGCGGTTCGATTCCGTCTCTGCCCACAGTGTCGCGGCAAAGTTCGTTAGAACGAAGAGGGAAGCACAGCGAAGACGGACAGATTTTCAAGGGACGTTAACCGAGCGTTTTTTTTGTTTTAAAATAGTTCATTTTACGTGAATACAGGCTGCATAGCAAAAGTCAGTAATACTAGTCTATGTCGCAAATTATCTATCAAAAATAATCTTTCAATATTTCCTTAACTTGATTCAGGGTTTATATAATCATATCTTATAATAAGTTATATCCAAGAGAAGTACTATGGATAATTCAACTGCTAATTTTATAGTTTTCCTAGCTTTTATCTTTATTATGGTTTTTTGGATTATTAAAATTTTTTTAATGTCTGATGAAGAACTCCACAAGAAGGTTCAAGAAGATAAGGAAAGAACGAGTAATAGGATAAAAGAAGGAATCAGAAAATCTAAGATTTACGGAACAAAGAAAAGTAGAAAGAGAAATTGGCCTTATTTTTAGAAAATATTAGTATACGCTATTTTAATAAATTAGTAACTGTATCTATTTGTCAAGGCGAAGCCCCATTTATCGGGGCGAAGCCAGACAGATTTTATGACGATTACCCAGTCGTCTTTTTTGTTTTAACCCAAAAATTTTATTCGGAATGATTTTGGAGTTAAAACAGTCCGAACATAACAGTTGCGGTAATTGCAAATGAATTTAGTGACCTTGAATTATTGATAAAGTGTTTATCACTTCCTGCGCTGTAGAGCGGATCTTTGTCGTCATTCAGCGCAAGGTATGAATCAAGCCTTTGATCCTGAGTCGGGTTTACATCTTCCCACGATTTGCCGAATGCATTAAGCATATTATACTGAACGCCAACATCAAATGAGAGTCCGGCAAAATTGAAAATCACTC
>JAKAGZ010000058.1 GCA_021815365.1 Bacteroidota bacterium | reverse complement strand
AAAATATTCCAATATCCCTTCAGGTAATAATAAACCTGCTAATTCTTCAAAATTGTTCATCAGACCCTCTTATTTTTTCCTTCCTAATTTAACCTTTTCTTTTGCCTCCTAAAAATCCTCTGACCCTTATTACTATTGTAACGGCAGTTGATATTTCCGGTCAGGAAAGTGTTCCAAGCCAAATATTAAGAATTGTTCTGGCTCACGTCAGATGAAGTGACTACGTAAATAAGAATAAAAATCCATTCCATTAAAATTTATAAGGAATGGATTTTTATTTTCACACATCAAACTAAAAAATAAAATTTCCGAACCTGAAGGTTTTCAGCATGCCAAAAAACTGCGGTTGAAAAATCTTGAAATTCTCTCGACCCTTAATAATTAATTTCATACTGAAATCCTCGTCAGTTTCTGTACGAAAATAAAATACTTGCGAAACCTGCTCTTCAAGCTCTTCAGGGTCATTATAGTAAACAGTGTAATCATTAATCCTGTCTTTATATTTAAATCTTTTAGGATTAAAAATATCTTTGTCTTTTACTTCGAGATGAACGTATGGCGGCGGGGAGATATTTGAATTTGCAGCCCAGAAAGTAACTCCGTCAAGTTTGTTCTTAATATCCTGGTCAATGTAAGTCCAGCCGTTCGGATACTTCAATCTTACTCTTAATGTCGGCTCAGAATAAACCTGCACGAGGCTTGATGTATCAGCCTTTGCTCTTGCGAAGTTATAATAATAAGATCTTTCACCTGGCTGAGGTTGTGTTTCTTTTTTCTCTTTAGTTTTTGTACTAATATTTTTTTCACCTGCTGGCTGAACCACAGCGGGCATCAGTTCGACAAAACGAGGATTCACCTTCGGCTTTTCCGAGGATAAAAGGATAGCAAGCAGTGCTGCTGAGATCAATACGATGTGAAGCAAACCTGATGCCGCCAAGCCGATAATCGAATGACTATTCTCACTATTTCTTAATGTAATATTCATATTGCTGTGAAATTAAATTAAACAACAGCTTGAGTCAAGGTAACTCCTCACCGATTTTAACCCAAATTTTCCTTTAGGAAAACCTGTCCGTCCGGCAGGCGGGTTTGCCTTACAGGCCAACAAGCCATAATTCATTTTGGCAAAAAGAATTTGAAGAATAGTTATTTATCAAATACAAACATCAAAATCGTTGAAGGCTTGCCGGGGTTAACCCCGCCCCGACTCTTTATTGGGACGACCTTCGGCACCCCGATAAAATCGCATAGGCGTCAACTTAACAAATAAAGAGTGGATGAAAATTTGGGAAAAATATTTAGAAATTTAGCTATAAATGAAAAATCTTGTAAATCCTCTATAAGGATTTGGTGCAGGAAATGAATTGTTTTCTACAATAATGTGACCCTGCCTACCGCAGGCAGGCTCTACGAGGTCAGTTCAAAAAAACTTCGTAGAAGTTTAATTGTTGTAGAATAAGTTTACGACCCACAAGCCAGACATCCTCGTAGAGGATGAATTATGAGGATTCTAGATTATGTTAATCCTATTTAACTACAGCAGTTATCTGTACAATAAAAAAAATAAAGTTGACGCCTATGCGATAAAATCGAGGCATTAGGAATGAATTTTTGGGTTAATTTGATAGCTGAATCAAAATCATTAATTTTGATTCTACTTTTTGAAAAAAACAGGATCAATAATGAAATTTCTTGTTACTGGCGGCGCAGGTTTTCTTGGAATAAATTTAATCAGGTATTTAAAAAGTCGCGGTCACAAAATAGTATCACTTGATATTGCAGATTTTAATTACGCTGATATGAAAGATAAAATAACCGTTATCAATGGTGATATCAGGGATAAACAAATCGTACATGTCGCAACAATGGACGTTGATGTTGTAATTCACACAGCCGCAGCTCTTCCGCTCTACAAACCAGAAGATATTTTTTCAACCGACATACAGGGAACAAGAAATCTTTTAGAAGCTTCAAAAGAAAACAAAGTACAAAGATTCATACATATTTCTTCCACTGCTGTTTACGGAATTCCCGATCATCACCCGCTGTATGAAGATGATAAACTTGACGGCGTCGGTCCTTATGGAAAATCAAAAATTGCTGCCGAAGAGGAATGCCTCAAATACAGAAGAACGGGGATGTGCGTTCCGATAATTCGCCCGAAATCTTTTGTAGGTCCTGAAAGACTCGGCGTCTTCGCACTCCTGTACGATTGGGCAAAAGACGGAAGGGGCTTCCCGATGATCGGCAATGGAAATAACAGTTATCAGCTTCTCGATGTGGAAGACCTGTGCGATGCTATTTACCTTTGCGCAACTCTCGATAAAAATAAAGCCAATGATACTTTCAACATCGGTGCAAAAAAATTTACAACAATGAAAGAAGATTACCAGGCAGTGCTCGACTTTGCCGGGCACGGGAAAAAAATTGTTCCTCTGCCGGAGAAGCCGATAATCTGGACATTGAAATTTTTAGAAGTCTTAAAATTATCGCCGCTTTATAAATGGGTCTACGAAACTGCTTCGAAAGATTCATTTGTCTCTATCGAAAAAGCTGAAAAAGTTTTGGGTTATTCACCCAAATACTCGAACAAGGATGCTTTGATAAGAAATTTCAAATGGTATCTTGAACACGAAAATGAATTTAAAGATCAGAGCGGAGTTTCCCATCGCGTCCCCTGGAAGCAGGGTGTTTTGAAAATTGCAAAGATGTTTTTTTAGAACTGCGTTTTTTATTCCATAACCTAATCAAAGTTGACTTTATTGACGCAGCATTTCTGCCAGCTGCAAGCTTAGTGCTTTGGTTCATACCTGCCTGCCGGAGAGGCAGGAATACGGTGACCTATCCTTCCCACAGAATCCCTCAGGGCTGTTCTTAATCTTACCCTTAATCTTTATCTTTATCTTAGCCGTGTATAGAAAATTACCTCAGACGGGAATATCTATTTACCCTTTATATTATTATTTTTGCAATAATTAAAAAACAAACCTAACCTAAGGAGTTCCGATGGCAAGTAAAAAAGATTACTTAAAAGAAGTAATTGAACATATAGATATTAAAAAACATAACGTGGTCGCCCTTGTTGATGCAATGGAAAATATGGCATTCTCGGCGCGTGACCTTAACCGCGCTGCAAGAATTTACGATATGATGCTCAAAGATTCTGGCTGCGGTATAATTCTGACTCTCGCAGGCAGTTTGTTCAGTGCCGGACTGAAAAAAGTTGTCTTCGATCTTGTTAATAATAATATGGTTGATGCAATCGTTTCCACCGGCGCTATTATGGTTGACCAGGATTTTTTTGAAGCTCTCGGATTTAAACATTACAAAGGCACTCCATTCAGCGATGATAATGAATTGAGAGAACTTGCTATCGACAGGATTTATGATACCTACATTGACGAAGATGAGTTAAGGATCTGCGATGAAACTACAGAGAAGATTTGGAACTCACTCGAACCGCGCCCGTATTCTTCAAGAGAATTAATCCGGGAAATGGGAAAATATCTTGAGAACAGCGGCGGACCAAAAGTAGATGACTGTGTAATTTATGCCGCCTACAAAAAGAACGTTCCGATTTTTGTTCCTGCTTTTTCAGACTGCTCTGCTGGTTTTGGTTTTGTTGTACATCAGACAAAAAATCCTGATAAGCACGTTTCAATTGATTCAGCGAAAGATTTTCTTGAATTAACAAAAATAAAACTCGCCTGCAAAGACACAGGAATATTTATGATCGGCGGAGGCGTTCCTAAAAACTTTACACAGGATATCGTTGTTGCAGCAGATATTCTTGAAGGCGAAGCATCAATGCACAAATACGCTGTTCAAATCACTGTTGCAGATGAAAGAGACGGCGCACTTTCAGGTTCAACCTTGAAGGAGGCAAGCAGTTGGGGTAAGGTTGAAACGACTTACGAACAAATGGTCTATTCAGAAGCTACAATTGCGATGCCTTTGATAGCGGGCTATGCTTATCACAAGGGAAACTGGAAGAACAGGAAGGCTAAAGAATTTACAAGGCTGTATGCTGCAGAGAAAGTAACTGCCTGAGCGGGGGGAGGGGGTATAAGGGTATTGGAAGTGATTATATGCCATATAAAGAATTACTTAAAAAGTACAGTGACCCTAAAAATTTTTTCAACAGAGACCTAAGCTGGGTTGAATTCAACCGGCGCGTGCTGGAGGAAGCACTCAATCCGGAGCTTCCCCTGCTGGAAAAAATAAAATTCATCTCCATCTTCCACTCAAACCTTGATGAATTTTATATGATACGTATATCGGGCATCAAGGAACAAATCGCCGCAAATATTCTTGAACCTTCAATAGACGGACTTACGCCGATCACACAGCTACAAAAAATTGAAAAAGCACTTCAGCCTATGCTGAAGCAAAGCATGGATTTCTGGCTGAACTATATCGTTCCCGAACTCAAAAAAAATAAGATCGAAATATGCTCTTATGATTCTCTTTCAGACGCAGAGAAAAATATCTTAACAAGATATTTTAAAAAAGAAATTTATCCTGTTCTTACTCCGCTCGCTTTTGATCCGGGGAGACCTTTTCCCTATATCTCAAATTTAAGCTTAAACCTTGCCATACTTATAAAGAATCAGAGGGGAGAGAATTATTTTGCAAGAGTAAAGGTACCGAATATTCTTCCCCGCCTCCTTCAGATTGACAGGATAATTGAACCGGATAAAAAAATTCAGACTAACGGAAACTTCAGCGCTAAATTTATCTGGCTCGGCGACCTTATAAAAGCAAATCTTAATCTTCTCTTCCCCGGTATGGAAGTAGTTGAAGCGCATCGCTTCAGAATAACCCGTGACACTGATATAGAACTGCAGGAAGACGAAGCCGATGATCTTTTAAGTGTGATTGAAGAAAACATCAGGCAGAGAAGATTTGGCAGTGTGGTAAGGTTGGAAGTTGAAAGCAGAATGCCTGAATTTATGATTGATACTTTAACTGAAAACCTGCAAATAACAAAAGACGATGTGCATGTTTTTGACGGACCTTTGGGATTGAGCGATGTGCTGCTGCTTTATGATCTTCCGTTGCATCAACTGAAAGAAAAACCGTTCCATCCGGTTACGCCCAAAATCTTCGAAGAGGAAGGGGATATTTTTTCTATTATAAAACAAAAGGATATTTTACTTCATCATCCTTATCATTCTTTCACTCCGATAATTGATTTTATCAAACAAGCAGCAGAAGACCCCGACGTGCTTGCTATCAAGCAGACTCTCTATCGTGTAGGACCTGATTCACCGATAATAAAATATTTAATCGAAGCTGCTGAAAGAGGAAAGCAGGTCGCTGTGCTTGTAGAATTAAAAGCACGCTTCGATGAGGAGAACAATATTTTTTGGGCAAGAGAATTGGAAAAAGTCGGTATTCATGTTGTGTACGGACTTGTCGGGCTTAAAACTCATGCTAAAATGGTAATGATAGTACGAAGGGAATCCGAAGGTGTTAAAAGATATGTGCATCTTTCCACCGGCAATTACAATGCTGAAACCGCAAAACTTTATACAGACCTGGGCTTGCTGACTGATGATGAAAATATTTGCACAGATGTTGCCGATCTTTTTAATTATTTAACAGGTTATTCAAAGCAAACGGATTTTCAAAAGCTGCTCGTTGCACCGATCAATATGAGAGAACAAATTATTTCGAAGATCTTTCGTGAAATTGAAAATATTAAAAAAGGCGGCGAGGGAAAATTAATATTTAAAATGAATGCCCTCGTTGACCCCGCAGTTATTAGTGCACTTTACGAAGCTTCCTGCAGCGGAGTAAAAATTGATCTGATCATACGCGGGATTTGCTGCCTCGTACCGGGAGTAAAAGGTATGAGTGAAAATATTTCTGTGATCAGTATTGTGGGCAGATTCCTTGAGCACAGCAGACTTTATTTCTTCCACAATAACGGCGAAGAGGAGATTTACCTGAGCAGCGCAGATATGATGCAGAGAAATCTTGACAGGAGAGTTGAGATTGCCTTCCCGATACAGGACAAGTCCCTTAAGACTGAACTAAAGAGAACATTGATAAAGCACGCACTTTATGATAATACCAAAGCAAGAAAACTCAGGGAAGATATGACTTACATAATTTCAGAGAATGGTAAAAGCAAATCGGTAAATTGCCAGGAGTGGCTGATGGACCACGCAGATAAGCTTATCGCATAACGATCAAGTCAGGTAAAGACTTTTAACCCGCAAATTACATTCACATTACAATCTATTTTTGCTATTTTAGATTATGAAATTATTCAGAAAAAACAGTAAAGGAAATCAGATGAGTGGTTTGACTAAAAGCGAAATTTTAAATGCACTGAAAAAAGCAGACGAGTCGGGCTTCAATAAAAACCTGCTGACACTCAATTCAATAAAAGATTTTAAGGCAAACGACAATATTCTTGATCTGACAATCACTCTTCCCCTTGCCGGCAGCGAGATCAACGATACGATAAAAAATAAAATTTCAGAGCTGCTTAAGAATGAATTTCCCGCAATAGAAAAAATTAATCTCAATCTGCAGGGAAAGGTAACAGCGCACAAGGATCAGAAGATTGAAAATCCGGTCTTTAGACGGAAAGATGCCCTGCTTCCGGGAGTAAAAAATACAATAGCTGTTGCAAGCGGAAAAGGAGGCGTGGGCAAAAGCACTGTCGCTGTTAATCTTGCAGTTGCCCTTGCGAAAGACGGCGCTTCTGTTGGTCTGATTGATGCAGATATTTACGGACCCAGCATTCCGCTGATGCTTGGCATAAAAGATAAACCGAGAGTTTACCAGGATAAAAGCACGATGAAAATGATACCGCTTGAGAACTACGGAATTAAAGTTATCTCCATCGGTTTTTTAGTTGATGATAACGCACCGGTGATCTGGCGCGGTCCTATGGCAAGCGGAGCCGTAAAACAATTTATGACGGATGTTGAATGGGGCGAACTGGATTACCTGATCTTTGATATGCCTCCGGGCACAGGAGATATACAATTAACTCTTGTACAAACAATTCCTCTGACTGGCGCTGTCATTGTAACAACGCCGCAGGAGGTTTCGCTCATTGATGCAAGAAAAGCTTTGAAAATGTTTACAAGGGTTAACGTTCCTGTCCTGGGTATTGTCGAAAATATGAGCTACTTCATCGCACCGGATACCGGCAAACAATACGATATATTCGGAACAGGCGGCGGCTCCGGTCTTTCAAAAGAATTAAACGTTCCTTTTTTAGGAGGCATACCGATTGACCCGCGCATCCGTATCGGCGGCGATAAAGGTATCCCGATTGTTTATGATATCCCCGGCACAGAATATGAAAAAGTAATGATCGAAGTAGCAAGAAACTTTGCCAAACAGGTTGAGATCAGAAATACTAAACCGGAACCAAAAGTTGAAATCCTGCTCGACGATGATGAATGAACCTTGTGTAAATGAGCGATTGTATGCATTAATTTAATTTCTCTGAAGTAAATTTGTGAACATCTCCAGTACAGAAGTTTTAAAAGCTCTTGAATCAATCAGACCATTCCTTCAGGCTGACAGCGGCGACGTGGAGCTGATAGAAATTTCCCAGGACGGAATTGTAAAAGTTAAACTAACCGGAGCGTGCAGTGCGTGCCCGATGTCAATAATGACTTTACGCGCAGGAATAGAGCGGGCGCTTATGCGCGACATCCCGGCGATCAGGAGAGTTGAAGCTGTAAGTTTGTAATGGAATATGGGTATAAGGAATAAGGTATATGGATATAAAAGTTTAAACCACTATCTCCCATATACCTCTATACCCTATTCCCTATACCATAGAATATTCCATCTCACTTCTTCGATTTTCCTTTTATCTTCTCTTTATGTATTTTGTGAAGAAACGATTTCCTGAAATTTACGGGCATAGGATGGAAAGCAGTTATAAAAAAATCGGTATGATAGGTTTATTAGCTGCCGGGCTGTTTTTATTTCTTTATCTTTTTTATTTACTCTCCACTGTATTTATAATTATTGCTGTTTCGATACTGCTTGCTTTCATATTTGAGCCTTTTGTTAAACTGCTTGAAAGAGAGGGCTTCTCAAGATTAGCGGCAACCTTCGTTGTTTTTCTTGCAGTGACTTTCTTATTATATATCGGAATATCATTCTTCATTCCAAAATTCGTCAGACAATTAAACCGCCTGATTGAAGCGTTACAGGTTTATTCGATACACGATCAGATAATCCTGCTGGAAAAGCAGATACATAAATATCTTCCGTTCTTCAAGGTTGGCGAGCTTACAAAAAGAGTTGAGGAATTTATATCATCCGGTGTGTTAAATTCTGTAGATAAAGTCTCTTCAATTTTTACAAGCATAGTTTCAGTCATTGCAATACTGATAATAGTTCCATTCATAACATTTTTTTTGTTGAAGGACAGCCGTGTAATCCAGAGAGGAATTATTCATTTAATGCCGAACAGGTATTTTGAAATGTCTTACTGGATACTGAAAAAAGTAAATATGCAGCTTGGAAGATTTGTACGCGGGTGGGTCTTTGATGCAACTTTTGTCGGGGTTTCCTGCGGGCTTGGATTTTATTTTATCGGGATAGATAATGCGCTGCCGCTTGGCGTTATTTCCGGCTTAGGTCATCTTGTCCCTTATTTTGGACCAGTTATTGGAGGAATACCTGCGATCATTTTTTCTATAATACAATACGGCGACCTATCACAGGTGCCATTTATAATATCTTTGATGCTCGGAGTTTACGCTCTGGATAACGGTTTTGTGCAGCCGTATGTTTTTGCTAAAAGTGCTGATATGCATCCGATTGTAATTATTTTATTAATACTTGCCGGAAGCCAGCTTCTTGGTGTGATCGGAATGCTTCTGGCTGTTCCTCTTGCTTCTGTTATTAAAACTGCTGCACAGGAAATTTACTACGCATTTAAAAATTATAAAATTGCACGGCTGTAAGACAGTTTTTATTTCTTTACTGTTCTATATTAAGTACTGAAAGAATTTTTATGATTGCGGGGTAAACTTTAATGTTATTAAATCCTAAGTTATACGAAATTAATACACGGGTCTGGATTAAACGTTTTGGAGAAACTGCAAAACTTTCAGACATCCCTGACGAATATTTTAAAAAATTAGCTGAGAAAGGAATCAACATCATCTGGATGATGGGAGTGTGGAAAACATCCGGGCAGGTTATTGATAAATGCTGTTTCTCGCCTGACCTGATCTCTTCATACAATAAAGCATTAAGCGATTGGAAAAAAGAAGATGTGATCGGCTCACCTTATGCGATAGATGTTTATGAAGTAAATCCTGCGCTCGGAACGCTGGATGATCTGAAAAAACTCCGCAAACAATTGAATAAACTAGGAATAAAATTATTTCTCGACTTTGTCAGCAATCATTTCAGCGCAGCTTCAGAATTAATTAATACAAATCCAGAATTATTTCTCAGAGCAGATGAAGAACTGCTGGCAAATGACCCTGCAACATTTTTCAGAGCCGACAAAGACAAAACTCAGATTTTTGCTCACGGCAGAGATCCTTTTTTCCCTGCGTGGACAGATACTGTTCAGTTAAATTATTTCAACCCTGCAGCGCGTAACTTTATGACGCAGACACTGCTGCACATCTCAGATATCTGTGACGGCGTAAGGTGTGATATGGCGATTCTTCTTTTAAATAATGTTTTCAACAATACGTGGATGGGCGTGTTAAATAAGTCCGGTTACCACAAACCCGAAAAGGAATTCTGGTCTGAAGCTATACAAACAGTAAAGAACAAATCAAATGATTTTACTTTTTTAGCTGAAGCTTACTGGGACCTGGAATGGGAGCTTCAGCAGCTTGGTTTTGATTTTACGTATGACAAAAGATTAACTGACAGACTGTTATCTGACGACATCTACGGCGTAAAAGCACACATAGATGCTGATATTTCTTTTCAGCAAAAATCTGCACGTTTCCTGGAAAATCACGATGAGCAGAGAGCAGTAGTTAGCTTCGGCGAGCAAAGATCTCTTGCTGCAGCAGTTTTGATAAGCACAATACCCGGAATGAAATTTTATTTTGACGGTCAGTTCGAAGGGAAAAAAATACGGCTTCCTGTTCAGCTTGGGCGGGAACCTGTTGAAAAGCCTTGTGCCTTTGTTAAAGATTATTATGAAAAACTTTTACTGATCGCTAAAGATAAAATTTTTATTGAAGGTGAATTTAAAAGACTCGAGCCGATTTCCGCCGGCGGCGGCAACGATACTTTCGAAAATATTTTTGCTTTCAGGTGGAAATTGAATAATGAAATGCGGATAATCACAATAAATTATTCAGGTGCCGCCGCTCAATGCAGAATAATTTTTGACCCGGAAACAAAAGAAGCTAAGACCAAACTAACAGACCTGATGACAGGCGAAAGCTATATCAGGAAAACAGAAGAGATAAAAAGAACAGGACTTTATGTTGAATTGAAAGGATATCGTAGCCATATCTTTTCAATTAATAACTAACCCCTTTCATAATAAAAATAATTGCTTAATGAAAGTAGGAGTAATAATTCCAGCATACAACGAAGAGCAATCTATTGGTAAAGTTGTTTCAGGTTTTCCGAAAGATAAAGTTTGTGAAATCGTTGTTGTGGATAATAATTCAACAGATAATACAGTATGCGAAGCTGTTAATGCCGGAGCTGTAGTGTTAAACGAATCTTTTCAGGGCTATGGTGCCTGCTGCCTGAAAGGCATTGAATATTTTAAATCCAGCAATGTTGATACTATCGTATTCGCTGATGGAGATTACAGCGACTTTCCGGAAGAGATTGAACTTTTACTCGAACCTATGGAAAATAAAAATTATGATTTCGTAATTGGAAGCAGGGTTCTTGGGAAAAGAGAACGCGGCGCACTTCCGCTTCAGTCGCGTGCCGGGAGTTTAGTAGCTGGCTTTTTAATAAACTTATTCTGGGGAATCAGGTACACCGATCTTGGTCCCTTCCGCGCAATAAAAAAAGATAAGCTCCTCAAACTAAATATGAAAGACAAATGGTATGGCTGGACTGTAGAGATGCAGATAAAAGCAGTGAAGAACAATCTGAAAATAACCGAGGTGCCAGTCAGTTACAGGAAAAGGATCGGTAAATCTAAAGTAACAGGAACTGTGAAGGGTACAATTATGGCAAGCATTATTATCTTAAAAACAATTTTCTCAGAGCTGTTTGAAAATTAGTTCTTATTTTTTTAGGCGCTGACTTTTGCCATTATATATAAAAAAATAATATGAAAAGCCTTAACAAAAATGCAGTAATAATATTCACCAAATATCCTGAAGAGGGAGAGGTAAAAACAAGGATAGCCCGGACGATGGGGAAAAAATTTGCATCAGAATTTTACAAGATCTGTGCAGAACATATCTTTGCTGAAGTATTAAATATTAAATCAAAGAAGGCTGCTTTGTACTTGTTTTATCATGAAAGATCAGACAAAGAAAAAATTAAAGCCTGGACTAATTCTGAATTTCACTTAAGAGTTCAGAAGGGAAATAACATTGGCGAAAAGATGTGCAATGCTTTTAAAAAAGTTTTTTCAGAATTGATCCCTTCGGGAGAAGAAGGGCAGCAAAAGGCTGTACTTATAGGAACGGATCTGCCCGACATTTCTTCAAAAATTATTACAGATGCAATATCTGCGCTTGAAGACTCAGACATTGTGATTGGCCCGAGCACTGACGGCGGATATTATCTTATAGGCATGAAAAAACTTTATGGAGAACTGTTTACTAATATAGAATGGAGCACCAGTACCGTATTCGAAAAAACCTTAAAGAAAATTAAAAACCTGGACTTAAATTTCGGTGTGTTACCGGAATTAACAGACATTGATACTGAAGAAGATTTAAAAACATGGTTGAATAAAACGTCATCCCCAAAAATAAAGCCGGTAAGAGCAGCAATTGAATCATTTTGTTTGTCCTTTCAGGTAAAAGCTTAAATGGAATCAAATAAATTTTTTCAACTATAAGAAGGTGAAGCAATAATGGAAACATATTACAACCCGGAAGATCTTCCAAAATTTAATACGATGAAAGAAGGCAGCCCTGAATTATGGAAAAAGTTTTACGATTGGTACGGAGCTGTTTTTGCAGAAGGAGCTTTGAGCGAAAGAGAAAAAGCACTGATAGCGCTTGCTGTTGCCCATGCTGTTCAGTGCCCGTATTGCATTGACGCTTACACTCAGGCTTCTCTGGAAAAAGGATCGAATCTCGAACAGATGACCGAAGCTGTTCACGTAGCCAGCGCTATCAGAGGAGGAGCTTCTCTTGTACACGGTGTTCAGATGAAAAATGTTCATTCAAAACTTTCAATGTGAAATAAACATATTGCGATCTTAAAATAAAAAATTTTCGGGAAAGGAAAATTTATGATAAAGACGAGACACAAGAGCATGAAAGCGTACGGTGATCTTCTTGCCGCTGCAAACGAGCAGCTTAAAATAATTAACCAGCCCGATACGCTGCCTAAGTTTGAAGCTAAATTCAGAGAGACCGGCGAAGAAAAATTATTAGCAAACGAGATTGAAATATTACAGGTCAATATAGGAAAAATGTGCAACCAGGTATGCAAACATTGCCATGTTGATGCGGGACCTGACAGAAAAGAAATAATGATTAGAGAAACCATGCAGTTCTGCATTGATGCTCTTGCAAAAACAAATATTCAGACTGTTGACATCACAGGCGGAGCGCCCGAAATGAATCCCGATTTCAAATGGTTTGTTTCTGAGATAAGAAAACTGAACAGGCATATAATTGTAAGATCGAATCTCACGATATTAGTTTCAAACGGATTTAAAGATTATCCGAAGTTTTTAGCTGATAATAACGTTGAAATTATTTCTTCCCTGCCTTACTACACAGCTTCAAATACCGACAGGCAGAGAGGTGATGGGGTTTTTGATAAATCAATAGAAGCGATAAAGATTTTAAACGAATTTGGATATGGAAAAGAAGGCACGGGATTAATTTTAAATCTTGTCTATAATCCGGTTGGCGCTTTTCTTCCGCCAAAACAGGAGGCGCTTGAAAAAGATTACAAACGCGAGTTATGGAACAAGTTCAGCATAGTATTTAACAATCTTTACACAATTACAAATCTTCCGATCAGCAGATTCCTCGATTACCTGATTGAATCGGGAAATTATCTTTCTTATATGAACAAACTTATCTCTGCTTTTAATCCGGCGGCTGCATTAAATGTAATGTGCAGGAATACAATTTCAGTAGGATGGGACGGCAGGCTGTACGATTGTGATTTTAACCAGATGCTTGAACTTCCTCTGACTGACGGGATGCCGCATCATATCAAAGATTTCGATATTAAGTTATTTAACCGAAGACCTATTATTACAGGAAGGCATTGTTATGGTTGCACAGCCGGTGCCGGCTCAAGCTGCGGCGGAGCGACGACATAGTATTATAAATCCTCTACGAGGATTTGAAATTGCTGGGTTCTTATTGTTTCTACAATAATAAAACCTCTACGAGGTTTCGGAAAATTACACCGACAAATGTATTTTTATAAATGCAAAACATCGTTGATATTTTATTATTATTCATAGAAGATTCTCCCTGAGGATCAACAAGGGGGAAGTTAATATTAATGCCAGAAGTATAAATCCTCTTGGTTTTAGGAAATCAAAATAGTCAATAGTATTTTTATAAATACAAAACATCGTAGATGTTTTATTTTTGTAGAAGATTTTATTTTTTTCACATAATATCCTCGTAGAGGATCAACAAGGGAGGTTTAATATGAAGCCAGGAGTATTTACACAATTATATATTCATCTGGTCTTTGCAGTAAAATATAGAGAGGCTTTATTAGCTAAGGAAATCAGAAACGAAGTGTTCAAATATATTAGTGGTATCATAACAAACAGAAAACATAAATCAATAATTATAAATGGAATGCCGGATCACATACATATCCTGATAGGCGGAAATCCCAACGATAAAATATCTGATCTCGTTGGTTGTATTAAAAGGGAGTCATCCGCTTTTATAAATGGAAAAGATTGGTACAGAGGAAAATTTCATTGGCAAGATGGATATGGCGCATTCACCTACGGAAGGTCGCAATTAAACGATATTTATAATTATATATCCAACCAGGAAATTCATCATAAAAAAAGTACTTTCAAAGAGGAGTATGTCGGTCTTCTGAAGAAATTTCAAATAGAATACCAGGAAAAATATTTGTTTGATTTCTTTGATTAGAAACAGGATTTATAAATCCTCTACGAGGATTTGGAATTGCTGGGTTCTTATTGTTTCTACAATAATGAAACCTCTACGAGGTTTCGCTAAATCAAGCCAATAAATAGCATTTTTATAGATACAAAAACATCGTAGATGTTTTATTATTGTAGGAAAGTGTATCCAGTCACAGAGGATCCTCGTAGAGGATCAACTGATTGAAAATTTCTGTGTGATTTCTTATCAGCTTCAAGAAACCAAACCCCAACAAGAGGGGGTCTTATCATTACGTAAAAATTGGGTTTAATTACTCGGATAATTGTGCTATCTTTTTGCCATCAATTCTAATTTTTTTTACAGGAAATTTATGGCTCAGAAAAAAAATAAACAGAAAGAACGTCAAATAGGGAAACCAATTGAGCAGAAGAAGCATCTAATAAACCCCAAGTATAAAAATTATACGTGGACTATAATCATCATTATAATCCTGCTGATCTTTTTCATAATTAATAATACGAGAACGACCCCCGGTCAGGGTCCTTATCCTCCAAATTATGATCAGAAAGCAGCGCAGGAAAGACTTCAGAAATAGAACTATATTTTTTAATAGTTAATACGGAGAATACAGAATGAAAATTCAGAAATTATTTTTAATTTTTTTATTCACATCCTTTGCTGTGATTGGCTGCGGAAATAAAAACGTAAGCGAAGCACCTAAAAATGAAAACACTGGTGAGGCAACGACAAACAGCAGTGATACTAAAACAGTCAAAGCCCCTGATTTTGTACTTGCCAGCACAAACGGCAGTAAAATAAAATTATCCGACTACAGGGGAAAGGTTGTGATACTGGACTTCTGGGCTACCTGGTGCCCGCCCTGCAGAAAAGGAATTCCCGACCTGATCGAGCTGCAAAAAAATTATAAAAATGATCTTGTTATAATCGGAATATCTGTCGACACCGACACAAGAAATGATGTGATTCCTTTTATGAAACAATACGGAATTAATTATCACATAGTTTATGCCGACAATGAAGTCGTGCAGAATTATGGCAGCATACAGGCAATCCCGACTTCATTCATAATTGATAAGGAAGGAAATATCGTTACTTCTTTTGTGGGCCTTCAGCGCAAAGAGGCTTATGCAGATATTATAAATAAGCTGATTAAAAAATCATAAAATTTTTATTTAGCCTGTCGGAGTTGTCCGGTCAGAAATGATCGAACGTGTGTAAAGAGTGTAAGACGAAACTCTGTTTCGTCTGAATTGCTTCAAGCTTTTTCAAGATTTAATTAGCGATTCAGAGAATCGCTCTACAAGTTGGCGAATCCTGACTTCTGACGCACGATTTTAATGAAAGAAAGCCTGTGTGTAAGCTTTTGGTTTATTAGCACTTAATTTTTTAACCAGGTCTATTTTACCGCGCTAATGGTTATCTTTGGTTATACTTTCTATAAGAAAAACAAAAACTGAATCAGGTTTAACTACAATACGAGTAGCTGTGTATCAAAGTCATAGATAGAACCATTAACGGATTTATAACCTTAGTAGCATAAGTGAACAAAAAACATTTACCTTATTAGCTTATTTTAGAACTCGATATGATAATAAAATATAACAACTTGTATACTCATTTTATACTAACCAATTAAATCGTTTCCTTTTCATAAATGAAAAGAACAGAGAGCGAATTGAAAAGTATGTTACAGGTATAGTAAAACAATAATGATTCTAAATTATATGCAATATATGCTAATCCTGAACATATTCACTTTGTTGTATCACGTTCTACAGGAATTTCTGAAGAAGCTCTGATTGGAATTGTAATGGATAGTTCTGAAAGATTCATAAATGAAAATAAATTATGTGTAGGACATTTTGCAAGGTAAGACAGTGCAGCAACATTTTCGGTATCAAAATCGGATATGGAAATTATACCACTAAGGTTTAACTAAATTTTTCCACCTACTTTGGAATCTGCTACCGCACTAATTTTCAGAACTCAGGACACTTGACGCGAAGAAACATTGATTACAGGCTAAAATCGAACTTTTCCATTCATTTTTTCCTAACTTGTGCAAATCAGTGCGGCTCGGATTTTTAGTTGTAAAATTGAACTAAGATTGTAACATCATCAGGAATGAAATGATATGTTTTCCCCTTTTGATAAATGAGTTTAAATAAGAATGTTCTGTGATTACTTGCGCTAAACAAGTAACAATATAGGCTGTCAATGAAAATTTTTCTCCCGTATTTTCAAAATGTTTTTTTATGAATCGATGCGGTTCGGTAATATTAATTTCCGTAAAGGCGTGTATAGTATTTTTCTCCTTAGTAACCGAGGCAGAAGCAATAACTGTCTTCCGATTAAAACTAAGTGGTAAGCTTTTATAAGCTTTCTTACTCTCCATCATTTAAATTTCTACCCGCATCTTTGCTGCTCTTACTTTGAATTCCTAATTTCTTCATTTTATAACGGAGCTGGTCGCGGCTGATCTGAAGCAATTTTGCAGCCCGCGATTGATTAAAATTAGTTTTTGTTAATGCGTCTAGCACTGCGCTTCTTTCAATCTGGCTGAAAGTTAAATTTCCATTAGTCGTTGAATATCTGGCGTTTTCGTTTTTACTAAGTGAGTGAAGATGCCCCAGCTCAACTTGGTGTGAAAAAATATAATCGCCCTCGTCTAACAGAACAGCTCTCTCAATCACATTTCTTAATTCGCGCACGTTGCCGGGCCAATTGTATTTTAGAAATAATTCCTTAGTTTCGCCGGAAAGTCCTTTGAAATTTTTCCGGAATGTTTTATTAAATTCTTGAAGAAAATACTGGGCTAAAAGTAAAATATCATTCCCCCTTTCTCTTAACGGTGGTACGTGAAGATGAACGACATTAAGACGGTAGAACAAATCAGCTCTAAATTTTCCTTCCTCAACTTTCTTCTCAAGTGGTTGATTGGTTGCTGTAATTATTCTTACATCTACAGAAATTTCCGATGTGCCGCC
>JAKAGZ010000057.1 GCA_021815365.1 Bacteroidota bacterium | reverse complement strand
TGAAATATCAACTGACCTATGAATACGGTTTTTCAAAATTGTTTAATAACTATAAAGGGTGGTACAATGAACAGCTTCAGTTAAAGAGGGCTCATAAAAAATTCGAGTTTAATCCAGCCGAGACCGCAGCAGATGAAAATTTCAACAGCGCTGGAGAAAATACTGCAGGTCAGTTGACAGATAATTTAGCGGATGTAAAAGGGAGAATAATCCATAAAATTTTACAGAATGAAATAAGGGAAAATGAGCTAAATGAATTTATCACTGCCAATCTTACAAATGAGCTTGGCTCCTTTGATTATTCTGAAGAAAACGCTGTCAGGCTGAAGGAAGATATTCTGAATGATATTAAAAACTTTTATGGTTCGCTCTTCTTTGCTGAACTATCTTCTTATAAAAATTATAAAAATGAATATGAAATTTATATAAAAGAAAATGACTATTTCCTTTACGGAATTATTGACAAATTAATTGTTGCTGAAAATAAACTGATAATTATAGATTACAAAACAGACGACATTGAAAAAAATGAAATAGACGAAAGGTCCTCAGCCTACTTACCGCAATTGGAATTTTATTCATATATTGTAAGTAAACATTTTGCGCAGAAAAGAGAAATTGAATTTAAGTTAGCCTTTATCAAACATCCGGATAAGATATACAGCAAAACTGTTAACCAGGATGATCTTTCAAGAATTGGTGAAGAGATCAGAAATATGGCAGATGCAGTCAGGATGGCAAAATTTTCAAAAAACCTTGAGCATTGCAGTAAGTGTATCTATGCTTTAAAACAGGAAAAATGTATAATTATATAATTGGAGATAAAATTTAATATTCACAGGGAAATTATGAACAGAGTAATTAAACAAATAAGAGATCTCGAAGTAATAGAAAAAGAGCTTGCGGAGAATAAGGGTGGCGTTATAGCTCTGCGTGCAGAGGATGATAAACTTGTGCAGGTGCCAACGCCGTTCCTTTATAAGGATAAAAATGTTTTCATTTTCTTTAATGGCGAAGATGAGGTGTATGAGAATATACAGTTCGATACTACAGTAACATTTACAATCATCAGGGAAGAAAAAATCAGGAAATCAAAAAAGACGGGCTTTAATCCTTCTTATAGTTTCCTGGCGACAACTGTTTCCGGTATAATCAGAAAAATTGATGAAGCAAAAACGATAGAAGAATTAAAGCAAAGTTATGCTGCAAAATATTCTACGAAGGAAACCGGCAGCGAATTGGACTTTACAGTTATAAGCAAAGCAGTAATGATAGATACAGAAGAGATTAAAGCTATTGAAGAGACTGGTGGCTAATATCAGGTATAACGCTGGAATTTTCTTCCTTGCCGTAATTCTTTACGGATGCTCGGCAAGTGAAAAAAGTTATTATGAAATTCCTCTGGAGTTCAGATCGCCTGAAAAGAAAGCAGAGTTTATAAAAAATTATTATCCTTATATCAGCGGCAGAAAAATTTTTATTGATCCTGGTCACGGGGGCAGGGAAAAGGGCAATAAGGGGTTTGAGTCATTTGAAACTGAGGCGAACCTGAACTTAAAAGTTTCATTGTATCTTAAAAAATTTCTTAATGAAGCCGGTGCGGTCGTTTTTATGTCGCGCACAAAAGATACCACAGTAGACCTGAAACAGAGATCAGTTTTGGCAGACAGCAGCGGCGCTGAAATTTTTATAAGCATTCATCACAATGCACCCGGCTCTGCTGAGGATTTTTGGACAGATTATACCTCTACTTATTATCATGCCCGCAAAAACGATTTTGAATATGAGCCTTGCAACAGGGACATTGCCAGGTATGTTCAACGTGATCTTGCTTATGCAGTGCGTAATTCCGGCGGACCTGGTTCGTTCGACGGCACATATTCCGATTATATGATCTATCCCGGTCAGGGCTTTTCTGTTTTAAGGGAAACAAAAATTCCTGCTGTGCTGGTCGAATGCGCATTCAGCACCGACCATTTTGAAGCAGGAAGATTGAACGAAGATGAATTTAACCAGATTGAAGCGTGGGGAATTTTTCGCGGGCTATGCAGGTATTTTAAGGCAGGTATTCCGACAATAACTTTTCTGAATGAAAAAGATACTTTAGCTGCAGGAGAAAACGATCTTGATTTTTTTCTTTATGATTCTTCCGGCATTGATCCTAAATCAATAAAAGTTCAATTTGATTCCAGCGATGTGAATGAAATATCTTTTGATGATACGACTAATATACTTTCCGTAATTATTCCGGAAGCAGCCCCGGGAGAACATCGGCTGAGAGTAATTGCAGCAAATAAAAACGGAAATCATTCTTTTCCGTATCACAAAAAAATTTATATTATGCTAAATGAAAATGGAAACTAACCAATGCTGAATTATATCTGGCTTGCCTTATTATTTCTTGGTATCGGCGCAGCAGTGACTACCGATCT
Source organism: Bacteroidota bacterium (assembly GCA_021815365.1). Classification (GTDB taxonomy): domain Bacteria; phylum Bacteroidota; class Ignavibacteria; order Ignavibacteriales; family Ignavibacteriaceae; genus JAKAGZ01. The sequence continues at coordinate 14,853 of JAKAGZ010000057.1, read as the reverse complement.
GATAAATCAAAATCAGAATAAGTTCAGGAATGGTGAAGCGATCCCGGTGTCTGTTATTTTAAAATCAGAATTTGGTAAAGATCATAAAAGCTCTGCCGAAGGTGAGCTGGTAATTTCGAAAAAAGATTTTAACTCATTCTATGACGATTCCCTGAAAGAAGATATTTCTTATCCTGTAAAACTAACTTTTAGTAAGAATGAAAATGCAGCGGGTATTTATTTTAAAGTCAGTAAATCCAGCCCGGAAGTTTTACAGGAAATCGCTTCGGCTTCAGGTGATAAAGATGATATTACTGGCAGAATAAAATTTCAACCTTCACTGCGTGACAGCATTATCTCAGGCTCAGCAATTTTTGAAGAAGTTAAATTCCTGAAGATAAAAGAGGTAACAAATTCCATACTCGATTACGCAGGCATTGCTGTAAATATTGCAATAGGGCTGATCGGGATTATGGCTCTCTGGCTCGGTGTTATGAAAGTTGCAGAGGATGCGGGACTGATAAAAATCATTGCAAATTTGTTAAAGCCTGTTACAAAAAAACTTTTTCCCGATGTTCCTGCCGATCACCCTGCAATGGGTTCGATGATAATGAATATTTCTGCTAATGTGCTTGGTCTGGGTAATGCCGCAACACCTTTCGGATTAAAAGCGATGGAAGAACTTGAAGAAATAAATCCTGAAAAGGGAACAGCGACAAATGCTATGTGCACTTTCCTTGCGATCAATACTGCCGGTCTCACATTAATTCCTGCAACTGCAATTGCAATCCGTGCCGCAGCAGGAAGCTCTGAACCAGCAATTATTATTGGTACGTCGTTGTTCGGTTCGATCTCAGCTACGATTGCCGGGGTTACTGCTGCCAAGCTGTTTGAAAAATTTCCTGTCAGGAAAGGAGGGTTCTCAAATTGGTTTAAAAGCAACCTGAAATTATTTTTAACAGTCGGTGGAATTATTCTCTTTGCAGCATTAATTATTTTTTCAGGGCTTGGGAAATTAATAGGTTCGGTGATAAATCCCGCAGTAATTAAGAATATCATCGAGGGATTTTCAATCATTGCCATTCCCTTGTTGATAGTAGTATTCCTGGGCTACGGGTTTATAAAAAAAGTAAAAGTTTACGAACAGTTTGTTGAAGGTGCCAAAGAAGGATTTAACATAGCGGTAAAAATTATTCCTTATCTTGTAGCGATGCTTTTTGCAATCGGCGTTTTTCGTGCGGGCGGGGCAATGGATTGGCTTATAAAAATTTTGAAACCTTTTACTGACCTGATAGGAATGCCTGCCGAGGCACTGCCTATGGCTCTGATGAGACCGCTTTCCGGCAGCGGCTCTCTCGGAATTATGTCTGAAATTATTTCTGTTCACGGACCTGATTCATTTCTCGGGATTATGGTCTCCACTTTTTACGGCAGCACTGAAACAACTTTTTATGTGCTTGCTCTTTATTTCGGTGCTGTTAATATTAAACGTACAAGACACGCTCTGCCTGCCGGACTTGCTGCGGATGTCGCAGGAATTTTAGCTGCAGTTTTTATTGTTCGCTTGTTGTTCGGTTAGTTTTTTAGTGAAGATGAAAATCACATTTTCATATCATAAGTATATACCTGCGTTTGTCCGGTTGTTGTGTCGCATAGCGATCGATTCTAACACACTTCCTCCGCTTCCTAACACTATTTCAAAATTATTTTCCCTTTTGAATTGTCCCATCTCAAACGACTCTTATTCTCAATATACCATTTTTTCCATTTATCTAAATCAATTTTTAAATAATTATAACCCTCGTAAATTAATCCTACGAAAGTACCTTTTCGATGAGAGGAGATACCACTTATATCCTCAAGAAAGTCTAATATATTATTAAACTTTTTATACGAAGCTTCATTTTCTATTATGGTACTATCTTTAATAACATCATCCAGAAAAGAAAAACTTTGCTGAAATACTGAATCTATTTTTGAATCTTTATACGTTTTATTTTGGGCTAATCCTACAACACTAATAAGTAATAAGCCAACAATAAAATATAGCTTAAACATACTTCCCTCCGTGAAGAATACATTTGTTTATCAAAAATGAGTCATAATATTTTGTGTTAAAACAAACTTTTCATTTAAGCAAGGTCATTGCCCAGGATTTAAATCTTTCCAGGTGCTTCCAAAGCTGGTCTATATCTCTTTTATCGTAAACATCCCCGCTATAAGAGACGGCATTTTTATGGGAAATAATAGCCTCAAGTTGATTTAGTGCACTATTCCTTTGAGCCTCGGCAGGCGATAAATCTTTAAGCAAACCTAAAATTTCATAATGGTTATCTCCTTTGCATTTAACACCGCCAAGCTTAATTGTTAAAGCATCTGCTAAGGCAATTGCTGCATGAACTATTAACACGCCAGCGGCATTATAGTATTCATATTCAGAAGCTACATTAGCACCTTCGTTAAAATCACGGGATATCTGGATAAAATTAGCTGCCAAGGATTTATTCATTCTAATGCGGTTGGATTTATGAACCATGTGATAAAATCCTTATAGATCTTCCGGAGATTAAAACCCCTTCTTTGATAATATTGTTAACCGGGGATAAATTTTTTGCAGCCTTTTTTCTGAATTCATCGTGAGTAAAATAGATCGGTGCTAATGATGCACCAAATTCATTAAAGATTTGATCCTGCAAATCATGAATTATCTGGACAATGTCCTTTTGCGAAGATTTATTTTGCACAACAAAGCAAATATCTAAATCACTTTCGGTAGTTTCATTACTGCGTGCTACACTGCCAAATAATATAATGCTAATACAGTGTTTAGCAAGCTTTTGTTTTATTATTTCCAGCAACTGAGGTAAAAATTTGTTTTCTATTTGAAGTAAAGGGATAATACCATTTTTCACCAGATAATTTTGCCTGTTAAGTGTGAAAAGATGATCCCTGCCACCAACGACACGATTGACAATTTTGATATTCTCTAATGAGGATAAAGCATAAAGCGCAGATTTAGGGGACAGACCTGAAAGCCTGGCTATCTCACGACCAGTTATACCGATTTTATGATGCTGCAGCGATCTTATAACTGCAATGTGAGAGCTTGAAGAAAATATATGGTTTAGTACTTTATTAAAAATCATTTTTTATTGTTAACAAAAGGAAACATATGTATACTTTTGGTAACAAAAGTAAATTATATAGGAAATAAAAACAAGATTAAGAAGTATAAGGAAAATTATTCTCTAACTTTCTACGAAAGAACTGCTACAGTGAGATTCAGATGAAGATCTATTGTGTTAGCATTCAAATATTTATTTGAAACTCATACCCTTTATAGCTAATTTTTAACATCAAAATAATTTAAGCTTTCCCAGATGCGCATAGGGATACCAAAAGAAAACCATCTCGAAGAAAAGAGAGTTGCTCTCGCACCGGCAGGGGTTGATTCGCTGGTGAGAACAGGTCACACTGTTTATATAGAAACCAATGCAGGCAGCGGAAGCCACTTCAGCGATGAAGATTATATTAAAACAGGCGCCAGGATTGTCTACTCACCTGAAGAAGTTTATCAACGATCAGAATTAATTGCGAAGGTAAGCCTGGCAAAGGATGATGAGCTGGAGCTGCTTCAGGAAGATCAGACTATATTTTCTTTTCTTCATCTTGCTGTCGGCAGAAAACAAAATGTTGAAAAGCTGCTGAAGAAAAATATTACAGCCATTGGTTATGAACTGATTGAAAGCGAAGGGAAACTGCCTGTGCTTCATTCTATGAGCGAAATAGCCGGGCAGCTTGCAATACAGGTTTCTGAAAGATATCTTGAATCTACCGGCAAAGAGGGAAGAGGAATTCTTCTTGGGGGAATCACAGGTGTAGCCCCCGCTGCAGTTGTTATTTTAGGTGCAGGAGTAGTCGGAACAACCGCTGCAAGGGCTGCATTAGGCAGAGGTGCACAGGTTATTATTATTGATAATGATCTTCAGAGATTGAGAAAGGTAGATTCCAGTTTCGGAAGAAAAGTTACAACAGTAATGGCGAATCCATACACTATTTCACGCGGCGTAAAATTTGCCGATGTGCTGATCGGTGCGGTTCTGATTAAGGGAGAAAAAGCTCCTCACATTGTAACTGAAGAAATGGTAAAACAAATGAAGACCGGGTCTGTAATTGTTGATGTTTCAATTGACCAGGGTGGCTGCGTGGAGACGAGCAGGATCACTACTTTATCAGATCCTGTCTTCATTCAGCATAACGTAATTCATTATTGCGTTCCGAATATGCCGGCACTCGTTCCGAGAACAGCAAGCTACGGATTAAATAATGCGGCGTTGAAATATATACAGGACATTGCTGAAAATGGTCTGGAAGATGCGCTCTCCCGCGACCCAGGTTTATCTAAAGGGGTTTGTACTTATAAAGGCTATGTTTCTAATGAAGCAATTGCAAAAGCTTTTGATCTTGAATACAGAAGACTTCACATATTCTCAAAGAACTGATTTTAATAATTTACACTGACACGAAGATGACTTCGGCTATGGAAATAAAATCCAATTTCAACCTGCCTTTCAACATTATTGAATCCTATAAAAATAAAGTTGTCTCTGCCGAAGAAGCTGTGCAGGTCATAAAGCCTCACGATAATGTTGTTGTGCAGTGCGGATGTGCAGTGCCTTTGGTTTTAATTAATGCACTGGTTAAAAGAAAAGATGAGCTTACAGATGTAAAAATGCTGCACGTACTTACAGTCGGCGAGCTTCCATACCTTCAGCCAGGAATGGAAAAACATTTTAAGCATAATGCTTTTTTTATAGGAGGGAATTCAAGAAAAGCTGTGAATGACGGAAGGGCAGATACAACACCGATTTATCTTTACGAGTATCCGCTGCTTTTTACACGCGGAGTTATTCCGGTTGATGCCGCTCTGATCCACGTATCACCGCCTGATGAACATGGTTTTTGCAGCTATGGTGTTGACGTCGGGCTGATCAAAAATGCTGCGCTGAAAGCAAAAAATATTATCGCGCAGGTGAATCCTAACATGCCGCGTACTTACGGCGACAGCTTCATTCACATCAATAAAATCAATTACATTGTCGAAGTTAACGAGCCTATACAGGAGCTGCCACAGTTCGAAAAAAATATGTCTCCGGAGCTTCAAAAAATTTATGAGAAGATAGGCAAATATATTGCTGACCTTGTTGAAGATGGTTCAACTTTACAGCTTGGTATCGGCGCTATCCCCGATGCTGTTCTTCACTACCTCGGAAATAAAAAAGGTCTGGGAATACATTCTGAAATGTTTTCAGACGGAATAATCGAACTGGTGGAAAAGGGAGTTGTCACAAATGAATTTAAAACGATCCACCCGGGTAAAATAATTGCCGGCTTTGTCCTCGGCACTAAAAGATTATTTACCTTTATCCATAATAATCCTTTGATAGAATTTCATCCGCAGGAATATGTGAACGATCCTTTTGTTATCGCGAAGAATGATAAAATGGTAGCCATCAACTCTGCAATTGAAGTTGATATCACAGGACAAATTTGTTCAGACTCGATCGGTCCGGTTTTTTACAGCGGGTTCGGCGGGCAGGTTGATTTTATCAGGGGCGCTGCAAGATCAGCAGGCGGAAAGCCGATCATTGCGCTTCCGTCAGTTACAAAAGATCAGAAATTTTCCAGGATAGTTCCATTCCTTAAAGCCGGAGCCGGCGTTGTTACTAACAGAGCAGATGTTCATTATGTTGTAACCGAGTACGGCGTGGCGCAGCTTTTCGGCAAATCAATACGCGAGAGAGTTTATGCGCTTACCAATATTGCTCACCCTAAATTCAGGGATGAATTGTTGAAATATGCCGCCGGGAATTACTATATTTAAATTATGATTGCTATAATTGGCGATATACACGGATGTTTTAACACTCTGAAAAAGTTAGTGAAAAATATCCAGGAGAAGTATCCCGGCATCCCGCTTTACAGCGTTGGAGACCTTGTTGACCGCGGTAATTTCAGCTACGAGGTTATTGAGTTCGTTTTATCTGAAGGTATTAAGTTCACTCCCGGTAATCACGATTATATGTTTTATTATTTTATTCATAGTCCGTCAAGTGCGCTCGGTTCAGCCTGGCTTTATAATGGCTATGAATCTACCATGGATTCTTACAAAGAAAGATATGAAAAGATCGGTGAGCATCTTGAAATAATTAAGTCAGCGCCGCTCTATTACAACCTTGATGATTGCTTCATCTCCCACGCGGGTATTTCAGTATATCTTAAAAACAGGCTGCCGGAAAATATTCTTGATAATATTCAGCAGCTTGAGGTAGTAATATCAGAGGAACTGGAAACAGAGGAAGGGATTCTCTGGACAAGAAATAAATTATTAGATCTTGGCAAGCTGCAGGTTGTCGGGCACACCCGTAAAAAGGAAGTAGAATATTATAAAGAGAATAAAACTGTTTATATAGATACTTCGGTTTATTCCGGCAATAAATTATCGGCAATTATTGTGGAAAAAAATCAAATACTCGATACATTATCAATTCCAACAGATTCATCAGATCTCTCGCTGCGATACTGAATCAGATTCCAAAGACAGGTTCACCTTCTGCTGATTCTTCTTTCTTTTCAAATTTTTTGTAAAGATTTAGTTCGCTTCCAAGGATCCATATCTTTATAAAAATTCTTGCCCAGATAAAGAGCTGCTGAATAATAAAAATGATAAATATTTTACCGCCCGAAGACATCCCGATCGCATCTTCTGCTCTGAAGTAAATTACAAATAAAAGGACAGGTACTATCAGCAATAACAAATAAAGAAAATATGTGCTTAAAAAATGTCTGAACACAAAACCAAATGATCTTATGATAGTCCTGAGAGGTCTGTACTCTTCATTTTCGACCAGCATTACCTTTGCATAATCAGTCACGATCAGCAGGAAAATAAAAATTAAAATATAGATTATCACTCCTGTAAGCCCGATGTAGAAAAGCGAAGCTTCGCTTGGCACCGTCTCGCTTGCCGAGCTGAGAATTTTGGACAGCACTGCAAAAACAATACCCGCCGTAATAAGCTGAAGAATTATAGTATAGATTGCTAATCTCAGAAATCTTGAGAAATATTTTGCACTTGCCTCCCAGAAAAATCTGAGGGAAAATTTATCCTCTTTTCTTCTTAAGACCGTAAGTATCCCGCCTTCAAAAAAGATTGTGAATATTAAGTAAAATATTCCCATCCAAATCGCTGCTGAAATATAAGGCTGTATTGCCTTAGCTGATTGATTCATAAAATCTTTATAGACAGTATAATCAAAATCTTTCAGCAGGTTTGTGAAAGCCATTGAATTGCCGGCTTCTTTTTCAATTGTGCCCTGGAACGGTATCGCAAGTATTAAAGCCATCATTATTGTGATGATGTAAATCGTAGCCGAAAGTTTTTTTGTGTTTAGTGCTGCCTTAAAACCGCCTGCGTATGCTTTTAATGTTTTCATTTTATTCCCTCTGTTTTTAAAATATCATTGAAACCGAAGTCATTAAATTTTCTACCCAGAAAATAAATTTAGTAAAATATTTTCTGAACGGAGTTTTATCGGGTTTCACTATAATACTATTGTTATTCAGGTTCACGTCTATAAGCAATTTATCGTAAGGATCAACTTTTGCCCATTCCACTTTTTCCGGTCTGTCAAAAGTCAGGTTAAACGTTCTGTCTTTCCCATCCCAGGTTACAAGAGTGTCTTTTCCATCGTTGAAGTGAGCCAGTATTTCAACAGGCATAACAACTTCCCCCAGTCTGTAAACTGCTATTTTGGAGCGGTAAAGTTTTTTCACTTCTTTATCCGGATTTTTTTTATAGAATAATTTTACTCCAGAGCTGTCGTACACTCCGGAAGGACTTTTAATTTCTTCAACTGAAATGAAAGCAAGTTTATAATCGCATATATTCGTTCCGTACAAAACCTGGTCGAAGAACCAGTTCATATTGTCGCCGAATTTGTTTCCATGTTTTTTCTTAACAACTTCATTCACGATATCAATAAAATTTTTTGCACAAGGATGTTTGAAGCTCCACCTGCTGAAATAAGTTTTCATTATTTCGTCCATAGTTTCCCGCCCGACCAGTCTGTCGAGTGTAGTCATCCAGGTTGCTGTTTTATTGTAAGTGATATTGCCATATCCGCCGTCCGGGTAACCCCACGCAGTGGTAAAATCGGGGGCAATTTTCGGGTTATCCATTCCGACATAACCATTGCGCTGAAATTCAAGATCTCCGAAGTGATAACCGCCAAAGTTAAAGAAGGAAGTTTTTTTGCCGTAGGTATGGTCCATTATTCTTGCTTCGTAATATGAATTAAATCCTTCATCCATCCAAGCCTCTTCAAATTCATTCGTTGCGAGCATACTCATAAAATAATTATGACCGAATTCGTGGATAGTTACATCTTCTGTAAATTTTATTCCTTCGGGCATCCCCCAAAGGCAGCCTGCTGTAATGAATGTAGGATATTCCATTCCCGCCGAACCAAAACCTCTGAACGGCGGATCAACAATTGTTAGATTTGGATAGGGATATTTTCCGAGATGTTTATCAAAATATTCGAGAGCTGCTATTGCTGATTCTGTGTGCCTCTTAGCTTGGGAGAAATGTTCGGGTTGAAGCAGAACTTTAATCTTTACATGCTTCCACGTTGCTTCATAAATCTTAAATCTCGGTGAGGCAGTCCAGGCGAAATCAATTACATCTTCTGCATGAAATTTTACAGTTTTTGTTCCATCCAGATTTTTCTTTTCGCCCACCATTATTCCAACAGCACCGACAATATATTTCTGCGGAAGTGTGATGCTTACGTTGTAAACTCCAAAGTCAGCATAAAATTCTGAATTAGCGTGGAACTGGTGGCAATTCCACTGACCTTTAGTGGCGTATCTTATCCCGGGGAATTCATAAACCCCGATTTTAGGGAACCATTGACCAACAAGGAAATAATCGTCTGCGTAGCCTGTCCTTGCAAAAATTTTAGGCAGCTTCGATCTGAATTTTATTTCTACGTTTATCGTTTCACCTGGTCTGACAGGTTTTGCCAGCGGCACGCTGATCACAGTTTGATCATCTGCATTATCATCATCGGGATGAATAAATTTAATTTTGTTTGTTAAGTCTTCGCCGTTTTGTACTTTCATCGAACGGATGTCAATCCATCCCCAGGCGCTGTCGGCATTTTGATCAATACTTATTCCTCTTAGCTGTCCTCTTGATTCCTTCATAAAAGTGGAGTTTGAATTCTTAAATGCGTTGAGGTAAAGATGAAATCTTAACTCGCTTACCATATCGTTTGAAAGATTTTTCCAGTGAAGCGTTTCAAACCCGTCAACGATTTTTGTTTGCGGGTTCAGGCTTACGTCCATATCATAGCTTGCATTTCTCGGGCTGTATGGAGTCTGGAAGATAGTCTGGTTGAAAGATGGATTTGAAAACGAGACGAATAAAACCAGTATGGCTGCTTTGGTAAATAAATTATTCATTTTAACTCCCGCTTTAATTTTAGTACAAAATTTTTATATTTTGTTTAATTTTATAAATGATAAACTTATAACTCTATTATGTGCTGATTAATATCCTTAAATTGGACTTTATAAGCAATAAAAGATACACATAATTATATTTTCAACTTGTAGTAAGAGGAGTATAGTATGGAGAAGAGAAAATTAGGAAAGGATGGTCCTGAAGTTTCAGCAATTGGCTTAGGCTGTATGGGTATGTCTGAATTTTACGGAAGCCGGGATGAAAAAGAATCAACAGCAACAATTCACCGGGCAATAGATATTGGTGTAAATTTTCTTGACACTGCCGATATGTATGGACCTTTTCAGAATGAAATCCTGGTAGGGAAAGCTATCAGAGGAAAACGGGATAAAATATTCCTTGCAACAAAATTCGGAATTCAGAGAACTGAAGATTCCTCAAAAAGAACCATCAACGGAAGACCGGAATATGTAAAATCTGCCTGCGAAGCTTCTCTGAAAAGATTGGGCGTTGAATATATTGATCTTTACTATCAGCACCGGGTTGACCATAATGTTCCTATCGAAGAAACCGTTGGCGCAATGTCTGACCTGGTTAAAGAGGGGAAGGTAAGATTTATTGGTCTTTCCGAAGCCGGGCGAAAAACAATTGAAAAGGCTGACAAGGTTCATCATATCACTGCTTTGCAGACTGAGTATTCGTTGTGGTCAAGAGATCCGGAAGGAGAAATTTTAAATACAGTAAGAAAACTTGGAATTGGATTCGTTGCTTACAGTCCGTTAGGGAGAGGCTTTTTGACAGGCAGGTTCAAAAAATTTGAAGACCTTGAGCCTGACGATTACCGCAGGCACTCGCCCCGTTTCCAGGGAGAAAATTTTATTAAAAATCTGCAGCTTGTTGATAAAATAAATGAGATCGCAAAAGAAAAAAATGTTACTGCCGGTCAGCTTGCTCTTGCGTGGGTTTTATCTCAGGGAGATGACATTGTTCCGATCCCCGGCACTAAACACATAAAATATCTTAACGAAAATGCAGAGGCAGTTTCGGTTAAATTAAGCAAGGAAGAATTAAAAAGAATTAATGATATCTTCCCGATGAATGCCGCATCCGGAATGCGCTACCCTGAAGCTATGATGGAATTTGTAAATAAATAATTTTACAAAAAATATCTGAGGTGATTATGAAAGAACTATTAAAGACCGGTTTAATTCTATTCGCCTTTATTGTTTCAGGCTGTGGTTCAGCAAATGAAACTACGGACAAAACTGTAACAAGTACTACAAAAAGAGTTGCAATTATGCCGTTTGAAAACCTGGCGGCATACCCTTACGGCGGTGACCGGGTAAGGGACGCTTTTATCAGAGCTTTTCTTTCAAGGAATGTTGAGATTGAAGAAAGGCAGGATAAATGGGAAAAAATATTAAAGCTTGATTTCTCACTATGGAATATAAATCCTGACCAGGCGAAAGAAATTGCAAAATTACTCGATGTGGATTTTGTTGTTTACGGGAGATCAGATTTGAATCAATTGTTCCCCAAAAGGATGATTGGTTATTATACAGAGCGCGAGGTTATCAAACCGGTAGAAGTGAAAGTCTATGAGGCATCAGACAGCTCTGTTGTTCTGCAGGAAAGGAAAGACCTCTATTCAAGCTGGGGACTTGTTACAACTATAAAAAGTATTGACCAGCTTGCAACAGATATTGTTCAGACTCTGGTGGACAGAGGGTATATTTCGAACAACTAAATTTTATTGATTATTTTTATAAGTGTTTTTGAAATTATTTTTTGGAATATAAAAATGTCATATAAAATATCAGGAAAATTTTTTGTTATACTTTTAATTCTTTTTGGTGCAGCTTCAAATGGGCTTTCGCAGAACAATAATTCAACAACCGGCAAAGATAATCCTGTTAAAAAAGACACAGTGATCTGGAATGTTGTTAAGTTCAAAAATTATACGATCAATTATACTGATTCTGATGCCGGTAATTTTATGACGCTTAAATCTTACCTGGACAGGGGAATAGATTCTGTTGAAAATTTTTTCGGCAGTCCTTACCCGGATGTATTCTCTGTTTTTGTATATCCAAACCGTGCGAGTCTTGATCAGCACTGGCAAAGAGACTGGGGCGTGCCCGGCTTCAAGTCACAATGCTGGATGGTTGCAAGCGGCGTAGCCGAAAGGTTAGATATTTTAAGTCCTTCTGTCTGGCTTTCACAGGCGTGTGAACACGATCCCGGGAATAAAAAAGAGACCCAGGATTTAATTACTCACGAGTTGGTTCATGTTTACCATGGTCAGAATAATCCGCATCCGAATTTTGCAGATATGGATGACATCGGCTGGTTTGTGGAGGGTCTGGCTGTTTTTGTCTCCGGGCAATTAAACAAAGAAAGAATTGATCGTGCAAAAAATGTTTTGCACAAAGGTGAAGATCCGAAAGAGTTGAAAAGTCTCTGGGGCAGTAAAAACAAATACGGTTTTTCAGGTCTGATGGTTAAATATATTTTTTTGAAATACGGTAAACAAAAACTGATCTCTCTTTTACCACAAACGACAGAGAAGGGAATTCTCTCTGCATTAAATATCACCGCATCAAAATTATTAAAGGATTGGAGAGGATGGATTTTAAGGAACGGCTAAAAGGGGAATGCTGCTCACGTTATTCAAAAAAATATACATTATAACTCACCTTACGCAAAGACGAGAGGTGAAAAGATGACATCTTTATTTTTCAAACAGAAACCGCTTAAAACAATATTTTATCAAAGAGATAGAATATCTATTTTATTTAAAAAAGATGTCATCTTTTCCTAAAGGGATCAATTCTGAAAACACTGTTTAATATAATTTATAAAATATAAAAACCAATTATATCAAGATGTTCCGCTCTAATTTTTCCTGCTTGTCTGCGAAACAACAAGCAGCCCCAGCAAACCAAGATCGCAGAAAAGAAGCGGCGCCAGGACGGGCGCAAAAGCTAAAATCCTTTCAAGGCTGAAAGCTCCTGTGCCGGCAAGATCAGCAGAAAGATGAAAACCAAAACCCAGCACGCCAACAACAACAGCAGCCATCATAGTCCAGAAATAAACTGTTTCATCCCCTTTACTCCAATTTTTTGAGACGCAAAGCGAAATAACAACCGAGCTTGCGAATAATCCAAAAATAATTGCGATCAGTTTATAAAATGTATAGCCATATTGTGCGTGATCAATAACAGATGTCAAAGTACTTGCTGCAAAGCCCAGACCAACCAGCCAGAGAAAATGCCTGTCTCTTGAAATCGGTGCTTTGAAAATCCCTATTCCTTTTATTTCGAGTTTGCCCGGCTGACTTTCAACCTCTTCAGTCATAGCATACAAACCTAAAAGTGAAATTCCGGAAAATGCAAGAGGTGCAAGTATAGGTGATCCAAAAACTATCCACGACCACGTCAAATGCCCGCCGGGATTTAATACAGCATTAGCATGAAAAGCTGTTCCCACAATTCCAACCAGAACGCCGATCAGCATAAGAATTGTATGCAAATAGGAACTCCATCTGCCCGGCTTATTCCGAAAAGCAATGTAGATGCAGGACAGTGCGCCAAAAGGGAAATAAAAAACCGGTATCCATTCGTAAACAGGAATGAACTGGTTGATCGAATGAGCGAGCGCTACATCTATACCTGTGAACATTAAATTAATTCCAACGAACAACATCAGCAGCCGGTTTTTTTCAATCGGCAGTTTAAGATTTGCAAGATGAAAAATTTCGATATTGCTCATGGTCTCGCTCCGCGCTTATGCCGTAAACGTAACTGCTGCGCTTCTTCCTTTAGCTTGTTCAGTTCTTTAAGCAAAGGATAAACGCCATGCCATTGCACATAGTCTGCGCCCTGCATATAAGCTCCGAATTTTGCAGTCCTTCCGTAATAATGCCACAGATCAAATGCGGTAAAGCTGATCTGATTTTCAAAAGGTTTGCTGGTGATAATCCCGTCTTTTACAAGTCCATTGATTATGCCGGTCGCTTCCTGTACTTTTTTATTTACGAATGAAGTTACACTGTCAGCCCTGGAATAAAAATTATCAATGAAAGGTCCTGAGTGGCAGTTGGCGCAGATAGCCTTCATAGCCTCGCGACCTTCAATGTTATTCGGGCGGTCTGTTGTAACTGCTGCAAATAAAAATTTTGAAAGCCGTTCACCGACATCGTGTGTAGTTCCCTGTGAACCGAATCCGCTCATGTGACAAGTAGCGCAGGTTGGAGCGGGCATATCGCTGACTGTTAGTCTCCCCGGCTTTTGCGACCAGTTCCATTTTTCTCCGTCGGTTTGATACATAACTCCGTGAGCTGATTCTTCATAAATTTCTGCCTGCGGGTGATCTGGTCCGAGATGGCATTGACCACATATCTCGGGCTTTCGTACCTGCTCAAGTTTAAACTCGTGGCGAAGATGGCACTTGTTGCAATTACCGATGCTTCCGTCTTTATTTGGTTTGCCGATTGAATGACAGGTTTCGCAAGCTGCGGGGGTGACAGATGGTCCCTCAATATCAAAGAGTGAATTTCTTGTAGCGGTAATTATTCCGTTTGGTCCGCGGTTTGCTTCAGGGATCCTGTCTATTGATTTTTTTTGCTCAGGTGTAAAATCAGCCAGCCCGTTCAAAGCTATCCACGCAGGAGCGCCGTGCCTGCTGTGATCAAATTGTTTTGTCTCAGCAGGGTGACACTTTGCACAATTTTTTGGAGTCGGAGTTGTTGTAATAAAAAACCCTTCGTGCTCTTTTCCCAGTGGATTATTTTTTTCAACAACATGACAATCAACACATTTGACGCCGGCTTTCGCCATTGTACTTCCTGCGAACTGAGTGACGATTGCAGGTGTGACTCTCCTGTGGCAGGATGCACATTTATCAGAGCCACCGTATGATACTGTTTCTGTGCCGGTGGAAATTCCTTGACTGCCGCCCGGGAATTTTGTAAAGAGGTAAATTAGAATGATAGCGAAAACAGTAACTGCAATTCCGATTATCAGAGTTTTGGGGATTTGTCTTTCCATAATTGCGCTCCTGTAATGAATTCTTTAATGTACAAAATAGTAATTTGAAAAAGACAACTCAAGCTTAGGGCTTTTTTATCCTTCCCAATACCCTTCTTCCATAACCCTGGCTGTTTCAGTACGGATAAAATATAAAAAATAAAAGAGAGAGAATGCTTAGTGCCCACATTCCTGTTCGTATCTCTTTGGCTTTGCCTGTTAACGTTTTCATTAATGTGTAAACCAAAAACCCTGCTGTCATTCCGATACCGATGTTGTAAGTAAAACTCATTAAAGTAATAACCGAAAACACAGGAA
>JAKAGZ010000101.1 GCA_021815365.1 Bacteroidota bacterium | reverse complement strand
TTCATAACCGTGAATCTGATGAAGATATGATGAATATCATTCATTCATACAAAGGCAGCGGGCTTAAGGCTCAGTTCCACTGTTTTAACGGTTCGGCAGAGAATGCAAAAGAACTTACCGCACTTGGACATTTTATTTCCTTCACAGGCAATATTACTTTTAAAAAAGCTGACACACTCCGCGAAACATTGAAAAGCATTCCCCCGCGTTATTTATTGACCGAAACTGATTCTCCTTTTATGACACCCGTTCCTTTCCGCGGGAAAAGGAATGAGCCTGCGAACGTAAAATTAGTTGCTGAAAAAATTGCTGAAGTGCACAACATCCGTGTAGAAGATGTTAACAGGATTTCAGAGTACAACACCTTTAAGTTATTTGGTATCGGTGAATTGCCAAAGACAAGCTATACTTATCTGTTGCGAGATTCTCTTTACCTGAATATTACAAACCGCTGCAATGCTGCCTGCATTTTCTGTGACAGAGATGGTGAAGCTGTTTTAAACGGCTATAACTTAAAAATGAAAAAAAATGAAGAACCTTCCGCTGAATTTTTTATAAAAGAAATCGGCGATCCGAAAAAATATTCCGAAATAGTCTTTTGCGGTTACGGTGAACCAACGATAAGATGGGAAGTGGTGAAAGAAATTTCAAAATATGTTAAAAGCAGCGGTGGGAAGACCAGGCTGAATACCAATGGTCACGGGAACGAAATAAATAAAAAGGATATTACACCAGAGATGAAAGGGCTGATAGATTCTGTTTCTATCAGTCTTAACGCTGTTGATGAGGATACCTATGCAAGGCTTGTCGGTGTTGATAAAAAAATGTTTGGTGAGATGCTCGACTTTGCAAGGAGGTCAAAACAATTCGTACCCGAAGTTGTGCTGACAATTGTAGCTGAACAAAATATTGATAGAGAAAAAGCACAAAAATTCGCTGAAGAAGAAATCAGCGTAAAGTTCAGGGAGAGAGAATATTTCTGAATTTATTTATGAAAAACTGTTTAACATTTATTTTAATTTTCTTTTGTACGCTGACTGCATTTCCGCAGGAGAATATAAAACTGCTGCAGAAAGAAATTAACAAAGTGATCTCTGATCCTTTTTTTAATTCATCGCAAATAGGGGTAGATATTTTTGATCTGCGTACACATAAAACTCTCTTTCAGAGAAATGAAAAATTGCTTTTCCGTCCGGCATCGAATTTAAAGATATTAACTTCAATTTCGGGGCTGCTCTTTTTAGGACCTGATTATGAATTTATAACTTCGCTTTATCACACAGGTCATATCAGGGGTGACACGCTTTATGGTGATCTTTATATCGCAGGCGGCTTTGATCCTCTCTTTTCGACCGGTGATCTCGATACGCTGATTGTCGGATTACAACAGGCTGGAATAAAAAATATTGCCGGAAATATTTATGCGGATGTTTCTGCAAAGGACTCACTTTTCTGGGGAGCGGGATGGATGTGGGATGATGATCCTTCAACGGATGCGCCGTATCTTTCATCGCTTAATATAAATGAGAATTCTGTCAAAGCAGCTTTTGCACCATCGCTCGTTGATTCGTTGATAAAAATAAACCTTATCCCTGAGTCTGATTATTTTGATCTTGTCAACACTGCTGTTACTGCCGGAGGGGATTCTTCAAAAGTAAAAGTTGACAGGGACTGGCTGGACAGGAAAAATAAAATTATTGTTTCGGGTTATCTGAGTTATGAGGCATTGCCGGATACAGAAGCTGTTAATGTTTATAACCCAACGTTTTATTTCTTGAATCTGTTTAAGGAAAATTTATTCAGAAATAATATTTCATTCAACGGTAAGCTTGATACGCTCACGCTTAATAAAACAGGAAAGCTGATCGGGCTTTATAAACGTTCTTTCACTGATGTTCTGTTACAGATGGAAAAGAAGAGTGATAATCTCGCCGCTGAAATGACTCTCTATGCGCTTGCTGAAAAATATTACGGCAAACCAGCCTCTGCAAAGAACGGTGTTAAAATGATTGACAGCCTTATAACTCTTGCAGGATTTGATCCTGCAAATTACCGCATTGTTGATGGCTCAGGTGTTTCTCATTATAACCTGATATCATCGGAATTAATTTTAGGCGTGTTGAAGTATTTTTATTATCATCAGATTCAGCTTTTTGATCTTTTCTATAAATCTTTGCCTGCTGCCGGTGTTGACGGCACACTTGATAAAAGGATGATTGGAACAAGAGCGGAGAATAATTTACATGCTAAAACGGGAACTATAAGCGGTGTGAGTTGTTTATCGGGTTATGTCAAAGCAAGGAACGAGCACAACCTTGCTTTTTCGATTATGGTGCAGAATTATGTGACCAGAACAAAGGAAGCAGTAAAATTTATTGATCGGATCTGTAAGCTGCTTGCTGATTATAAATAATTGAAAAACATTTAACTACATAAAACTATGGAAATAAATAAATCTTCAGTAAAATACTTATTAGTAATTACAGCAGCCTTTTTGTTCTTCTCCTGCGGTGAACAGCAGCAGCAAAAAGTTTCCAAGCCATTATACGAGCTTGCAAAAAATTATAATATACCGAAGTTCGATGCAGGCAATGCCTACGACCAGGTGAAAGCGCAGGTAGATTTCGGTCCAAGGAATCCCGGCTCGAAAGGTCACGATGAAACATTACAGTATTTACAGAATGAGTTAAAAAAGTATGCTGATGAGGTGCAGCTACAGTCATTTACATACACGGGCTATAACGAAGAAAAATTAGTTCTTACAAATATTATCGGAAAGTTTAATCCTTCGGCGAAGAGACGGATAATTTTGTGCGCTCACTGGGATACAAGACCCCGTGCTGAAAAAGATAAGGATCCTGCAAAAAGGAATCTGCCAATACTTGGTGCTAACGACAGCGGCAGCGGAGTGGGTGTTTTGCTTGAACTTGCAAGACTGCTGAAAAATCAAAAAGTAAATTACGGAATTGATATAGTATTTTTTGACGGGGAGGATTACGGCAAAGAAGATGACCTGAATAATTTCTGTCTCGGCTCAAAATACTTTTCAGCAAATTACAATCAGCCGGTGTATCCTGCTTTTTCAATTCTGCTTGACCTTGTCGGCGACAAGGAAGCGAATTTTTCTGAGGAGGGTAATTCGCTTAAATATGCGCCTGAAGTAGTGAATATGGTCTGGGGTATTGCATCACAGGTTAACGCATCAATGTTCACTCCTGTTGAAGGTGAATCAATATACGATGACCATATTCCGATGAACCAGGCGGGGCTGAAAACTATTGATATTATTGATGCCGAATTGGTCGGTGCTGATACTCCTGTGAAAAGAAGAAACTACTGGCATACTCAAAACGACACGATGGAAAATATTGGCAAGAATACACTTCAGCAGGTCGGAGATGTTTTAACGCATTTGGTTTATTCATTGCAGTTCAATAGCTGATCTATTAGTTACAATCTATCGAAGCAATTATTTTTTAATGAAACATTACAAAGAATTCACGATCACATCCGAACCGTTTAACCCTGAAATTTTATCCGGCATTCTCTGGGAACTGAATATTTCCGGAATAAATGAAGAAGCAAACTGCCTGAAAGTTTTTTGTGATGGCAACAGCAAAATAGATACAGAAAAAATTTCCTCACTCCTGGAAAAATTAAAAGATGAGAAAATACTTTTCAGTTTTAATATCGCAGAGAATATTCTTGAAGATAAAAACTGGAATGCTGAATGGGAAAAGAGTGTAAATGTAATTGAGATCTCCGATAAAATAATAATTAAGCCCACATTCAGAAATTATACAGCAAAAGCCGGGCAGATTGTTATTTCAATAGATCCTAAAATGTCGTTTGGTACAGGTGAACACCAGACAACAAAATTGGTCCTGCGCTTTATTGAAAAGTATATCAAAGAAGGTATGAAGGTTCTGGATGTCGGTTCCGGAACAGCAGTGCTTGCAATAACAGCAGTAAAGCTTGGGGCAAAGTATGCTGCTGCTGTTGATAATGATGAGTGGTGCTATAAAAACGGTAAAGAAAATTGTGAGCTGAACG
>JAKAGZ010000056.1 GCA_021815365.1 Bacteroidota bacterium | reverse complement strand
ATGAAAGCTGAAGGTAAAGATGTGATCAGCTTCAGCGCAGGCGAGCCGGATTTCCCTACACCACAGTTTGTAAAAGACGCTGGTATCAAAGCGATAAATGAAAATTTTACCAAATATACTTCTAACGAAGGATACCCGGATCTTCTTAAAGCGATCGTTGAAAAATTCTCGCGGGATAATAATCTGAAATTTGATACAAAAAATATTCTTGTTTCAAGCGGCGCTAAACACTCATTGTTTAATTCGCTGATGGCAATCTGCAATCCCGGTGATGAGGTAATATTCCAGTCACCTTACTGGGTAAGCTATCCTGAAATTATAAAAGTCACTGGTGCAAGATCAGTTATTATAGACGCAGGCGCTGATCAGAATTATAAGATAACACCTGAACAACTGTCTGAGGCAATAACTCCAAAAACAAAAGTGTTTTTATTTAATACCCCTTCCAACCCTACTGGTGCAGTTTACAGCAAGGAAGAGATAATTGCTCTGGCTGAAGTACTGAAAAACCGCGAGGATATTTTTATAGTTTCAGATGAGATATATGAAAAAATATTGTTCGATGGCGAAGAACATTTCGCTATCGGTTCCATTGATTATTTAAGGGACAGAACCATTACAATTAACGGAGTCAGCAAAGCTTACGCAATGACCGGATGGAGAATTGGATATTCTGGAGGTAATGAAAAAGTTATCGCTCTTGCAAGAAATTTACAAAGCCAAACGACCTCTCACCCTTCTTCCATTTCACAAGCTGCTGCGTGTGCAGCTTTGAAAGGCAGTAATAAAGAAATTGAAGATATGGTAAAAGAGTTCAAAAGGAGAAGAGACTTTATTCATTCTGAGCTGAATAAAATTAAAGGATTAAAATGCCCTTTGCCTAAAGGAGCTTTTTATGTGTTCTTCGATGTAAGTTATTTTTATGGTAAAAAAGCCTCAGGAGTTGAAATCAAAGATTCAACTTCATTCTGTAATTTTTTATTGACAGATCAAAGTATAGGGCTGGTGCCTGGAATCGCATTCGGCAATGATGATTGCGTCAGGATGTCTTTCGCCTGCTCGATGGATGAATTAAGAACAGGAGCGGAAAGAATTATTAAAGCCCTGACACCGCTAATCTAATTTTCAATATAATATTTTATTGAATTCCTGACCTGTTCGACTGGCATTTCTTCTCCGGTCCAGAGTTCGAACGATTTAGCAGCCTGGTAAATAAGCATGTTTAAACCATCAACCGTTTCTGCGCCTTGCTTCTCAGCAAGTTTTAATAATTTTGTCCTTGTCGGATTATAAACAAGATCAAATACGATCTGATCTTTTGTAAACGATTCTCCAAGCTCAGTAATTGAATCGTCTGAATCGGGAAACATTCCTACAGAGGTTGCATTAATTATTAATTTTGAAGATCGAAAAGTTTCAACAAGGTCCGGAGGAAAAAGTTCTTTCGTGTTAAAGGAATCGAACTTGATCTTTTCACTGAAATATTTTTTTAATGACTCGGCTTTTTGTTCAGTACGGTTTACCAGGAAAATTTTCTCCGGCTTGAAATTTCTGATCAGCGAATAAATAACAGCCCGCGCAGCACCACCTGCACCTACAACAGAAACAACTGAACCTGTAATATCTTTTTTATACTGCATCAGAGTCCCGGTTACACCGTGGACGTCGGTATTATAGCCGTTCAGTTCCCCATGATCATTTACTACAGTATTCACTGCACCGACTATAGATGCTTCTTCAGAAATATTGTCAAGCATATCAAGAATATTTTCTTTGTGAGGAATGGTAACATTAAAACCTTTTACTCCTAAAATTGACATCCCTCTTATTGCACCTTTTAAATTCGATTTTGTAACATCGAACGGCAGATAGAGATAATCCATCTTCTTCATTTCGAAAGCGGCATTATGAATGAACGGAGAATACGACTGTTTTATCGGGTGACCGATAAGACCCAATAATTTTGTATTAATGTGTGTAAGGTTTTTCATTTTAATGACTGATATAATTGCTGTTTATATAAAAAGGAAACTATTTATTTTAATATTAACACACAAACGAAGGCACATTGAACAGGCTTAATTCTGTTCTGCGGTGTTGTAAAATAATCGGTGCATTTTAATGTTTATCGTTCACTTCAACAATACAAAATAATCCATGCCCGCAGCCAAGTCCGTCCGGCAATGACATTTCAAGATTTCTTAGCACAACTGCAACTTGGGGCCAGAAAATGCTTGCAAGAAAATCGATCACCGAAAATCTTGATGAATTCCTGTACAGCCAGGTAAGCATTTTCATCTCTTCTGACAAATAAGGAGATGAGTTCTCGATCAACTCTTTAACAATTTTATCTTTTGATGACAACAACGCTTCAACAAGATTGAGAATACTGTCCCACTCACTTTTATATTTACGGATTCTTTCCAAAGCATCTTTGTGCAAATCATGTTTTTGTAAAAAGTCATCGGCTATTTTTAATTTTTTTATGCTTCCTCTGTAATCACGGTCTAAAGCACAATTTAAAGTATAGCGGATTTCCTGTGGTACATTGTTAAAAATACCCGTATCCATGTGCCTTCCAACAAAGATTGAACGGTCTTTCATCTCTGCAATTTTAGCCTGCTTACCTGTAGCTGAACTGATTTTATTTATTGTTGCACGCAGTTCTTCAGCGCTCCAGAAAGCAACATAGAAAGTTTCTACTTTTTCAGAAACACGTTCCCCTGGTTCAATAAGATAAGCCATATTGTATGGAAGCATCTCTTCGTTCGATTTGCCCCAATACCGGGGCCATTCCGGCGAATACTTACCAAACAGATCAAAAACAATATACGCCCTGCCTTTTATGTGAGAAAATATTTGCCTGATTAATTCCTCAAACTCCCCTTTCTTCAAATGTGATAAAGATGAATATGAAGAAAAATACAAATCAAATGATTCTTCTTCCTGCGGTGGAAATCCTTTTGAAAGGTCGTGTCTTATGAACTCCACATTATTATACCCGGAATAATTCTTTTGTCCCTGTAATATCATTAACGGTGATATATCATATCCCTTGTATTTTTCAATCTGATCAGTTGAAAGAAGGAAATATTCATCATCAGAAGCTTCATAACTTTTTTTTGGAATATGAGTAAGCAATTCAAAACCTTCCCCGCTGCCGCAGCCCATATCTATAACGCGTATTTTTTCTTTTACTTCCAGTATCTTCTCAATGTAAGGACGCAGAAATAATTTTATGAAGACATCTTCCCAGTATTTTCTAATATTGTCTTTCTTGCCAAATAAATTTCCTTTATCTAACCCGTAAAAGCCAAGCTTAACAGCGGTTTCATAAAATTCAGTTTTAAGAGGCATTTTTTCTCCTTTGAGTATAACTCTCACCTAAGCTAAACAAACAAATGTCAGATCAAATAAAGTTAATTCGATTTATAATTCCCCAAGCAGCTTCTTAAAAAGCCTGGAGGATTTTATATCAGGATATTCTTTTTCAAATTCATTTTTAAAAGAGGGATTAATCAGGAATGCTGTTTTCAGGCAATCGACTGCTTCTTTAGTCCTTTTAAGAATAAAATTTATCTTGGCTTTTTCATAGTATGATGAAGCATCATTGGGATTTATTCTTATACAATTATCATAACCTTCGAGAGCCTCAAGCCAGTCGCCCATTTCGAAATAAGTTTGTGCAAGATTATGCCATATCTCGCTGCTGTCAGGTACAATTTTAAGTGCAGATTTATAACTCGCTGCGGCTTCCTGCAGCTTGCCAAGCGAGTATTCGAGATCAGCCTTAGCATACCATGCATCTGCATTATCATTCGATAAAGAAATAGCGCTGTTAAAATCTTTCAACGCAAGCTGATACTTCCCTGCTGAATCATAGCAGTAACCTCTTGCGAGATACGCATCGTAATAATGCTCATTGATTTTTATAGCTTCAGAGTAAAACCTGATCGCATTATTTATATCGCCAAGCTCCTCATAAAGATTTGCGATGTTATAACACGAAGCATCATCGTCGTTATCTATTGCAAGGGCTTCCTGAAAACTTTCGAGCGCCTGCTGTAATCTTCCGAGGTCAGCCAGAGCATTACCCCTGTTGAACCAAGCGCTGGCAAATTCAGGTTGAACAGCAAGGGCAAGATCATAGCTGTCAATAGCTTTTTCAAGTTTATTAAGTTTAGTCAGAATTACTCCGCGGTTGTACCAACCGTTTGCATTATATGGTTCAAGGTCTAAAAATTTCTCATAATTTTTCAAAGCTTTGGCAAGCTGATTGTTATTTTCATAGCAGTAGCCAAGCTCATAATATGCTTCTTCAAATTCAGGGTCCAGCTCAATTGATTTTTGAAAATACTTTATCGCTTCCCTGAATTTGTTTTGCCTTTGCAGTAGAACGCCGAGGCTGAAATATACATCGGCATTCTGAGAATCCATATCAATAGCCTTTTCTATTGACGTTCTTGCTTCTGTAAGCTGGCCGAGGTTTTCTTCAGCACTGGCTTTTTCAAGATAAACATCAGCATCGCCCGGATTGAGCGACAGAGCTTTTTCAAAAGCATTTAGTGCCTCTTCATACTGGCAAAGCCCATTAAGAAGAATTCCTTTTTTAAGCCAGTAGTCAGAATTGTAGGGTGAGATGTCTAACAGCCTGTTAATGATATCCAGCCCTGATGAATACCTTTCATTTTCTATGCAAAGCTGAATTATATCTTCAACAGATTCAATAGATTCGTAAATTGAGCCTTCATCAAGAATTTTACGGCAGCTGTCTATTTCATCATCAATGTTCTTATCCTTCTGCTCGTAATCATCCTGCCAGCTAAAATCAGAATCAAGGTAAGACATTAATTTTTTACTCCGTCATAAAATGAATTAAAACCGTAAAAAATGTATCACTATTAAAATATAAAATCAACTTGCTTATAAATTTATAATTATGGACTTTTCCAATCCATACAAATAAGAACTCCCGATGCAAATAAAAAAAGCTATGCCCGGTAAGAGGCACAGCTTTATCATAAGCCTGATAAGAATTATTTATTCAAAACAGCAGTAACTTTTTCAGCAGCGTCTTTTAAAGTTGCTGCTACTTCAAAATTAAGCCCGGATGCAGCAAGCAGTTCTCCTGCTTCTTTAGCATTTGTTCCTTCAAGTCTTACAACTATTGGCACGTGGATATCCATTTCTTTAGCAGCATCAATTACGCCCTGTGCAACACGGTCACATCTTACAATCCCGCCAAAAATATTTATTAATATCGCTTTTACATTCGGGTCTGATAAAATAATCTTAAATCCGTTAGCCACAGTAGTTTTGTTAGCTCCGCCGCCTACGTCGAGAAAGTTTGCGGGTTCGCCGCCGGCAAGTTTGATAATATCCATTGTTGCCATAGCAAGACCAGCACCGTTGACCATACATCCGACGTTACCATCAAGCTTGATATAATTAAGATTATATTTCGAGGCTTCAATCTCAAGCGGGTCTTCTTCATCAAGATCTCTGTACTCAACAATATCGGGGTGCCTGAACAGCGCATTGTCATCGAAATTCATTTTCGCATCCAGAGCAATTACATTTCCTTCCTTCGTGACAACCAGCGGATTTATTTCTGCCAAAGAGCAATCTGATTTTTCATAAGCGTTGTATAACGCAGTAAGAAATTTTACAGCATTTTTGTGCTGTGTACCTTCAAGACCAAGTGCGAAAGCAAGTTTGCGCGCCTGATACTGCTGTAAACCAACTTCAGGATTAACGGATTCTTTTATAATTTTTTCGGGCGCCTCAGCAGCAACTTTTTCAATTTCCATTCCGCCTTCTGTTGAGACCATGATCACATTTTTTGATATTGCCCTGTCGAGAGTAATGCCGACATAAAGTTCTCTTTCGATATTAACTCCCTGCTCGATCAATAAACGTTTAACTACTTTTCCTTCCGGTCCTGTCTGGTGTGTAACAAGTGTCATCCCCAGCATTTGTTTTGCATAGTCGGAAACTTCCTGTAGATTTTTTGCTACTTTGACTCCGCCTCCCTTTCCCCTTCCTCCTGCATGTATCTGGGCTTTAACCACCCAAACATCTCCGCCAATTTCGTTCTGTGCAATATTAACAGCCTCATCGCTTGAAAAAGCTACTTTCCCTTCTGGAACTGCAACATTATATTTTCTTAAAATTTCTTTCGCCTGGTATTCGTGAATTTTCATCGGAAATCCTGTAATTATTTTTTGTCAGCAAAAAATGTTTAGATTTATAAAAATAAAATTAAAGCTTTAAGCTTAGATAAGCAATTTAAAAGGGGCTGAGGAGACAGTTGAGGAGACTCGACAGAATTACTCAGATGAAAGTTAATGTGCTGAAGATATGAATATATCAATCTTACTTTAAAAGAAAATAAAATAGTTATTGAACAAGTTGAGGAAAAGAAATATTCATTGAAAATCATTGGCTTTGTTTTTCTATTCTGCCCGTCAGTTCTCGCGGCGGGCTAGTTGCTGCTTCAATTAGCCCCTATATAATTTCTAAGCGTACCTACAAACGGTTGATAAAACAGCTGTAAGTAAAAACATAAAAGAGTTATCCAAATTAACGAGATTGCGCTGTCGTTAAATGAGGATAAGCAATGAAGGTACGCAGAGTGAGATGCCCTAAATGTAAGTCACTGAGAACAGTGAAAAATGGAAAGAGAGAAGTTCTGGACTACAGTCTTCAAAGGAAGAGCCGGAAAGAAATCCAGCGGTATAAGTGTAAAGAGTGTGGTAATAGTTTTACAATAAGGAAAAACCCACGACAAAGATATACAAGAGATTTTATGCTGGAGCTAACCAGGATGCACGTAGAGGAAAGGATGAGCTATCGGGTGATAGCTAAAAGGATTAAAGAGAGATATGCAATAAGAATCAGCAAGAACACAGCCTGTCGTCTTGTAAATCAGGTAGCACTGTACTCAAAGGGAGATATAAGAATCAAAGAAGAATATCACCCCCACTGGCAAGGATACTTAACCGTGGACGATAAGTACTACAGTGTATGCGGAGAGAAAAAGATGATCCTGACAGCCACAGACAGCAGTGGTGAGCTGCTGCATATAGAAATGCTTGAGCAAATAGAGCAGCATAGGGCAGATGAATTTTTCGGATTCATAAAAGATCGTTTAGACTATCAGTTTAAGGGAATAAGTACAGATATGGATGAAATGCTTGAGAAATCGATAGAAAAACGAGGTGGGAAAGATGTACCTCATCAAAAATGTTTGAAGTACGCAATGGATGCAATTGATAGAATATTTGAGTTAAAACAGAAAAGGAGGAAATTGCAGTGCACAGTGTTATCGCAGGAGAAAGAATATCGAATGGCTCTTCTGCGCTACAGGGAAGCTGAAAAAATCTATAACAGTTCCAAACAGGTTCTTTATGGTAAAGAGCCAGTTGCTTATTTATATAAAGAGTTAAAAAGGATCGAAAAGAAATATCCCGGACTAAAGAGTTTTTTTAACAGACATTTGGATAAACTGCTCACATACAAAACAGTCCCTGAGATCAACAAGACAAATAACATCGCAGAAAATATGAATCGTCAGTTAATGAGAAGACTAAAGACAATTGAATCATTCAAGAGCCCTGATTGTGCAAAAAACTATTTGAATCTTTACAAAAATTATTTACGTTTTAAACCATATACAGATTGCAGAGGAAACAATAAAATAAAAAACGGTAAATCACCGATTGAAGTTTGTGGAGTAAAACTTAAAACCAAAGATTGGCTTAAAAATGCAGTTAGTTTTTATTAAATTTATCAACCATTCAGAGGTACGCTTCCCATTCTTTACTCTTTATTTTTTTTAAAATTATTTTTATGCCAGCCTAAAGCACACCGACTCGTCGGGATGCTCAATTCAAGCTATAATAATACTTCGAACAAAATAGTGCCCTGCAAGATAAAACTATTTAAAAAAATATAAGGAATAAAGTTATGCTTAAAAAACTTTTTCTCGTTGTAATTTTTTTGCTGTCAAATAATTTATTTGCACAGACTCCTGTGCAGCCAACCGGCAGCGGCACATCTATAGACCCGTATTTAATCTCGTCGCTTGATAATCTTGCCTGGCTTCAGTATGCAGCTAATTCTACTAAATGGAACGCATATTATAAACAGACTGCAAATATTGATGCCTCATCAACATCAGCCTGGAATACAAGTGCAGGCTTTTCACCAATTGGAAATTGCTTTTAACAAAGAGAAAGGATAAGTTAACTTAAACAAAAAAAAGACTGCGTAATTTTCTCGGTTAGTTAACTGCTAGCAGCCAACTCATTGATCATGTATCTTAAAGGGAGGTAAGATTTATGAGAGTAAAATTTTTTAATGATGTATATGCAGACGCAGTTATTTTGATAGCAGCCGCGGCTCTGCTTGGATCCTGCCAAAGCCCGACCGCAGTGACAGGCATAAATAAGAAGGCGATTATTGAGGTTGATACTGTTGAGTACACACAGGTTGGAGGACAATCCGTCACCTCTAACCTCTATCTGAATGTTGAGATAAAATGGAGACAATCAAGGGATATCTCACGCGCCGATAGTCTCGCAGATTGGTTTGCTCAAAGTCAGTTTAAAATTGAAGATATGTGGTTCCCTGCATCAGATCCTATTTGTTTAAGACCTTATCCTACGTCTAATTTCATTTATGTTAGCCTCGCTCAGGCAGATACACTAATTTATACATTAGGATTCAAGACAACTTCCTCACCTAGCGTCTGCTTCCCAATTTGGAAACATTACAAATTTATTTGGAACTGAGGCGGGCAGTAGTAATTTGATAATAAAAGAAAAATTTTTGTGATATAGTGCAGACAGCATAAGCACAAGTACACGGGATTTTATGATATTCACAGAGGAAAAATCAGAAAATGAAAGTAATGAGTTTTCTTGCATTAGTTATTTTTCTTCTTTCAGGATGCGATCTTGTGAATACAAAATCAACCTGGAAGCTAATCCCCACATTTACTTTAACAGATACAACCGGGCAAGTTAGAAAAATATTCCATCCGGGCGAAAATTTTGTTATGTCATACTCTGTGATAAACACTACATCATTTACTCTCGATTACTATAACACAAAACCGCCTGTCATTTTTCAGGTAATCAAAAATGACAGTGTTATAGCCAGTTCAATTGATGGATATGCATTTGCAGAAGTTGTGAGAGGAGGTTATCTGATGCCCTACGGTGTTTTGAAAGCCACCTGGAAAGCCCCAACTACTCCACCGCAATATCCAAAAGTGATACTCTCTCCCGGTTCCTACGAAGCAAGAGTGGTGTTTGTAGGATTTAATCAGGTAAAAGTAGAATCCGTACCCGGTATTACTATATCAGTTTTACGTTAGCAGAACATCCGCAGATTTATTGTACTTATTCCTGTAGCCGAGCGGCGATAAACCGGTGATTTTCTTAAATGTATTTCTGAAAGCTTTCGTATCTGAGTAGCCGACATCATACATCACCTCAGAAATACTTTTTCTTCCTGTTTCAAGACTTTTTTTCGCAGCTTCAATTTTTACACGCTGGATATATTCCACCACCGTGTTTGCAGTAGCTTTTTTGAATCTCCGTTCTAGGTTTCTTCTGCTGAGAGCAAACATTGCAGCAAGCTGATCAACAGTTATTTTATTCTGAAAATTATTTTCGATAAACTCCTGCGCTTTTCTGATCGGCTGATCTTCATGCTCTTTCTGTCCTGTAAAAATTATGAAGGGTGATTGACTGTTCCGCTGAAAGTCTATCTGGAATGCTTTTGAGCAAAAGACAGCAGTCTCCCTGCCTGCAAATTTTTCTACCAGGTATAAGATAAGATTTAACGAAGAGTAAGCGCCGCCACTTGAGTAAATACCATTTTCATCTGTAATAATTCTGTCTTCGATCAGGTTCACATCCGGGAACATTTGCCTGAAAGCATTTGCTGCAAGCCAGTGTGTTGCACACTTTTTCCCTTTCAGCAGCCCGGTTGATGCAAGCAGAAATGCACCGAGGCAGAGACTTGCAAGCTCGGCGCCTGCTTTGTATTCATTTATTATCCACGGGATAAAATCATGGTTAGCCTCGACTGCTTTTTGCAAATCTCCATACATAGCGGGAATAATCACAAGGTCGTTTTTTTTAATGTCTTTTAAAAGCAGAGTTGAAATTGTGTACAAGCCATCATTCAACTGGCTCTCCGCCGTAAGTCCAGCCAGTTGAATTTTGAACAGAGGTTGTTTCCCCATTCTCTCCATTAATTCATTCACTTCGGTAAATATCTGGCGCGGTCCTTCGATGTTGCCAAGTATAGCTCCCCTTGTTACTATTATTGTTATGTATTTCATATTACGCTCATTTATTTAATTGACTGGATAAGGCTAATTTTCTGAAATGAAAATATGCAACGAACCTGTCGCAATCAACCCCTAAGATTGACGTAATAGCACCTTTCAAAATATACATTGCGCTGTTAACTTTGCAGCGTAGCCTTGAACCTAAAAACCGACTTGTGAAAAAATGGAAAGAGAAAAATTAATTAGCCAGATGAATGCTAATACAGAAGAGCTGCTGGACTTACTATCACACCTCAGCCAGACTGATATTAATACTGTCCCGTTTGAAGGAAGCTGGACAGCCGGACAGCTTGTTAAACATGTGATCAAATCAAATTCAGGATTCCTGCAAATGCTAAAAGGACCCGTAAGAGAAAGTAAAAGAGAACCCGATGAACTTATTGAGCGGATCAAAACCGATTTTTTAAATTTTAATGTAAAAGTGAAGTCACCTGAATTTGTTGTACCGGAAAAAATTGATTATAATAAGGAGGATTTATTAAGTTCTTTAGAAGCCTTAAACAGTAAACTTAATGAATCAGTTCAATCACTCGATCTAACAAAAACCTGTTCAGCTTTTGAACTGCCGGTATATGGTTACCTGACGAGATCAGAAGCAGTGCATTTTATTATTTATCATACTCAAAGGCATATCCATCAGTTAAAAAATATTATCGAAAAACTAAACAAGAAATGAAAGGATAATTATTATGAAACAAGTAAATCCATACTTGAATTTTAACGGGAATACCGAAGAAGCATTTAACTTTTACAAATCTGTGTTCGGCGGAGAGTTTGTCGGCTTAACTCGCTTTAAGGATACGCCGGAAGGTGCTAAGCTGAATGCCAGCGAAAAGGAAAAGTTGATGCACGTTTCTTTGCCTGTTGGAAAAAACAACGTACTTATGGCTACTGATGCGATTGAATCACTGGGACACAAATTAACAACTGGCAATAATTTTCATCTTTCAATTGGTGCGGACAGTAAAGAAGAAGCTGAAAAATTTTTCAACGGACTTTCTGCCGGCGGTAA
Organism: Bacteroidota bacterium; assembly: GCA_021815365.1. Lineage (GTDB taxonomy): Bacteria > Bacteroidota > Ignavibacteria > Ignavibacteriales > Ignavibacteriaceae > JAKAGZ01. Next base: position 5,975 of record JAKAGZ010000056.1, on the reverse strand, counting down.
AACAACAATGCCTCTTCAGGATACTTTTTGGGGCGATTATTTTGGAATGCTGACTGATAAGTTCGGAATACAGTGGATGATAAGTTATACATACCCAAAACAAAATAAATAAACAAAAAAACTTCGTCATACTTAAAAATCGGAGGCTTTATGTATTTAGTAAGAGAAGTCTTTAAATCCAAACCCGGTAAAGCAAAAGAGCTTGTTAAGAAATTCAAACTCGCATCAAAATATTTCGAAGACGATTCAATGAAGAATATCAAGGTGATGACTGATATTGCCACTACTTACTGGACTGTAGTAATGCAATATGAGGTAGAAGACCTTGGGCAATTTGCCAAAGAAGTAAGAGGCGGAGGAAAACCGCAGCCGGAAGTTGAAAAAATCATGGAGGGTTATATAGACCTGGTAGAAGGTGGTCATAGAGAAATTTTCCTGATAGAGTAAATCATTTCCTGAGTGTTGAGCTGAAATTTTTAATAAATAATGTAAGGAAAAGCTAAGATGAAAAAAATATCAGTATTTAATCACGTTACTATTGACAACTTCTATACCGGACCGAATGGTGAGATAGATTGGTTCAAAGAAATTAAGCCAGATGAAGAGTGGCACAAATACACTCACTCACAGGCGAGAGGAAGCAGTACATTGATCTTCGGACGAACAACTTATGAGATGATGAAAAGTTTTTGGCCAACACAAGAAGCAATTAAAAGTGATCCTGCAATGGCAAAAGCCGTAAATGAAAGTCCTAAAATAATTTTTTCTAAAACTCTTAAGAATGTTGAAGAAGGACCTCGTTGGAAAAACGTTATCCTTCACCACGAAATAAATCCTGACGAAATAATTAAGCTGAAGAAAAAGAGTGACCTGACAATTTTAGGCAGCGGCAGTATCGTACAGCAGTTCACAAATCTTAACCTTATTGATGAATATTTTTTGGTCGTTGTGCCTGTTATTCTGGGTAAAGGCAAATCCTTCTTCGATGGTGTTGATAAAAAGAATTTAAAACTGGTCGAAGCAAAATCATTTAAGAATGGAATTGTTCTGCTTCATTATCAAATTTGAAAAAAATCGTAAACGTTTAATAATCTAAAAGGAACATTATTATGCAAAAAATAACGTCTTGTTTATGGTTTGACGGCAATGCTGAAGATGCAGTTAAATTTTATACATCTGTTTTTAAAAATTCCAAAACGGGAAAAATTTTTAGATATGATGAAGCATCTTCAAAAGCATCCGGTCAGCCAGAAGGCAGTGTACTTACAGTTGAATTTGAAATTGAAGGATATAAATTTTTAGGTCTTAATGGTGGCCCTGTTTTTAAGTTCAATCCATCAATTTCATTTTTTGTAATAACCAGAGATGATGATGAAGTTGATTTTCTCTGGAAAAAATTTTCTGACGGTGGAAAAGTTTTAATGGAATTAAATAAATATGACTGGAGTAAAAAGTATGGCTGGGTTGAAGATAAGTTTGGATTGTCCTGGCAGCTTATGTTAACTGAAGATAATGCGAAACAAAAAATAGTCCCTTCGCTTCTGTTTGTTGATAAAGTTTATGGGAAGGCAGAAGAAGCAATGAATTATTATACATCTGTTTTTAAGAATGGAAAGGTAGAGGGTGTTTATAAATATGGTCCTGACTATAAACCTAATGATGAAAATGCAGTTATGTATGGTGATTTTGTGATTGAAGGAAGTAAATTTGCTGCAATGGACAGTACTAAGGATCATGGCTTTAATTTTAATGAGGCGGTTTCGTTCATTGTAGATTGCAAGGATCAAACAGAAGTAGATTATTTCTGGAATAAATTTACTGCTGACGGCGGAGAGGAAAGTATGTGCGGCTGGCTGAAAGATAAATATGGTGTGTCCTGGCAGATTACTCCAAAAATTTTAGTTGATATGCTGAATGATAAAGATGCTGCTAAAGCAAAAGAAGTTATGCAGGCGATGCTTCAGATGAAAAAAATTGATATTGCAGAAATAAAAAGAGCATATAAAGGGAAATAAGTGGTAAATGTAATAATCATTTGATAGAAATGATTTATATGGTCATTAGTCTTTTGTCATTTAAATTAATAAGGATAAATATCATGTCAACAATTAAACTTCATCGCGTCTTCAAAGCACCACCTAAAAAAATCTACAAAGCTTTTCTTGATGGTGATGCCCAGGCAAAATGGCTCCCACCTAACGGATTCACCTGCAAAGTCCATCATCTGGATGCTAAAGTTGGCGGAACTTATAAAATGTCATTCACAAATTTCTCATCCGGAAAAAGTCATTCCTTTGGTGGTAAATATCTTGAACTGGTATCTAACGAACATATTCGTTATTCAGATCAATTTGACGATCCGAATTTGCCTGGAGAAATGATTACTACAGTTACTATCAAACAGGTTTCTTGCGGCTCAGATGTTACTATAGTTCAGGAAGGCGTACCAGATGTTATTCCTCCGGAAATGTGCTATCTTGGCTGGCAGGATTCACTTGCTCAATTAACAAAACTTGTAGAGCCGGAAATTCCGGATTGATAGTTGGCAAAACCATCTGCTGTTATTTTTGCAGGCAACTTGCCAGCTAAGGCAGGTTAGACAATTTAACAATTTGATTCACTTACAATCGAAATGATGACACTCCCAAATCAAAACTAAATGTTACATTCTTAAAAAATAATAAAGGACAAAAAATAAAATATCCATACATTTCATAAGGTAAAACTTATATACTTTTTAATCAATTAATAAAGTAGAAATTATGGGATTAAGCATTCACTACAATGGCAGATTTAATAAAGAAGCATCTCTATCTGAAATGATAGAGGAAGTAAAAGATATTGCTGAAGTTTATAATTGGAATTATCACATTTTTGAGAAACAATTCCCTGAGAATAGTATCGGGCGTAATTCATACACAGATAAAGTTTATGGAATATCTTTTTCTCCTCCCGGCTGTGAGCCAATCTGGCTTACTTTTTTATCAAACGGAAGGATGAGCAGCCCACTGAATTTGGAGTTTTTTGGAAATTCAGAAGATAAAGCTGAAAGAAAATATCTTTATATGCTCTCGACAAAAACACAATATGCAGGGATAGATGTACATAGAATAATTATTCATCTTTTAAAATATTTAAGCAAAAGATATTTGAAGCAGTTTAATCTGACGGATGAAGGGAAATATTGGGAAACCAATGATGAAAAACTGCTTGAGGAAATCTTCAGACGCTACGATGATTTAATAGATTCTTTCAGCACTGCTTTAGAAAATGTTCCGATCAAATCAGGTGAAACCTTTGAAGAATATTTTTCCAGGATTTTAAAAATAATTCAAAGAAAGAAAAATGGCTAAAAAAAGTAGTATAAGAATGGAAAGCAAACCTGTAAAAAAACTCTCGGAAGTAACTCCCGATGAAGTTGCTCTGAATTTTCTACGCTCTAATAAAATAAATTTTTCAGAATCAAGAGTTGTACATTTTTATCTCTACTTTCCCGCTCGGCAAAAAGCTGCTGCAGCAGAAGCAGAATTAAAAGAAACATCCTTTGACGTTGAAATTATCGAACCATCTGAAGGAAAGGAATGGCTTTGCCTTGCAACAAAAGAAATTTTTCCTAATACTTTTACTTTAACCTCAATTCGAAAAAGATTAGAAAAGCTTGCTCACAAATTTGATGGATTATATGATGGATGGGAGACACAAATTTCCCCTGATGGAGCTGGGGGTTTCTATTAACACTACATTTTATTTGATAAGCCAATCTTGCCTGCCCGTTTCGACTCGCTTCGCGCCCGAGTTGACGCGATGCGCGCCGGCAGGTACACAATTATTGACAAAATAGATTATTAAGTTTTGAATGAAAGAGATTGTAATAAGAAACGAGACACAACCGTGAACGAAGAAAATGAAACAGAAGCACGGATGAATAACCAGCTAACTCAGCTTTCTGCAAACTCAGTCTGGCAGGATTTAAAAAACGCTATCCGCGGAAGTGAGGCTGACTATACAGAAATTAAAATCGGCAAAGCGATTTTCCTGCTTGCCGTACCGATGATCCTGGAATTAATAATGGAATCCACTTTTGCTGTAGTTGATATCTTCTTTGTTGGTAAACTCGGTCCTTCTGCAGTGGCTACTGTTGGATTGACAGAAACATATCTCTTTCTGCTCTATTCAATTGCAATGGGATTATCAATGGCTGTTACCGCTATTGTTGCGAGAAGGATCGGAGAAAAGGAAAAAGAAAAAGCCGGCATCACTGCAGTTCAGGCTATTTTTATTGCGATATTAATTTCATTGCCGTTTGCATTAGCCGGAATTATCTTTTCAAAAGATTTACTTGCGCTGATGGGAGCCGAAGAATGGGTAATGAATCATGGTTATCGTTACGCAGAATGGATGCTTGGCGGTAATGCAGTTATTATGTTGCTCTTCATTATAAATGCAATCTTTCGCGGTGCCGGCGATCCTGCAATTGCAATGAGAGTCCTCTGGATTGCAAACGGATTTAATATGATACTCGATCCGCTCCTGATTTTTGGATGGGGACCTTTTCCACAACTTGGAATTGAAGGTGCGGCAATTGCAACAAATATCGGAAGAGGAATTGGGGTTCTTACACAACTGTATCTTCTATTTAAAGGTGGAAAACATATTCGTCTTCTTACTTCTTACCTTCATTTAAAGTGGAATATTATTTCCAGGATACTCAAAACTTCGTTGGGTGGAATCGGGCAAATGATAATTGCAATGACATCCTGGATTTTTATCGTACGGATTCTTGCTGAGTTTGGAAGTGAAGTAGTTGCGGGAACAACAATCGCACTGCGAATTATGATGTTCACAATGATGCCTGCATGGGGAATGTCGAATGCTGTCGCAACACTTGTCGGGCAAAATCTTGGAGCTAAAAAACCTGACCGCGCCGAGCGCTCTGTCTGGGTTACTGGTTTTTGGAATATGATATTCCTTATCGGAGTTGCAATATTCTATTTTCTCAACAGCGAAAAGTTAGTAGGAATTTTTACTGATGATGCTAATGTGATTTCAATCGGAGGAATGTGGCTGAAGATCGTTTCGTATTCCTATTTCGTTTACGGCTGGTGGATGGTCGCAACACAGGCTTTCAATGGTGCAGGCGATACGGCAACTCCGACAAAAATCAACTTTGTGTTTTTCTGGCTTATCGAAATTCCGCTTTCATATTTTATGGCGAAAACCCTTGCAATGGATTATGCAGGAGTTTTCTGGGCAATCTTTATTGCTGAAACTTCGGTTGGGTTATTTACTTTGTGGCTGTTCACGAAAGGTAAATGGAAAAGTGTTCAGGTTTAGAATAGAAATGAACAAGATTGAATAGCTTGCAAAAAATTTATAAACTGAATTAACTTTTCTTAAGGTGTTAAAATGAATTATGGCGCAATAAGTATAAATCCCGAGATTATGGGAGGTACACCGGTTTTTATTGGTACCAGGGTTCCCATTCAAACATTGTTTAATTATCTGGAAGGTGGAGATTCGGTGGAAGGATTTCTTGATGATTATATAACTGTGACTAAGGATTTGGTAGTTCAGGCAGTTGAAATATATTTATAATATAACCGGAGTATAGTTATGTTAAGAAATAAAGTATTAATGTGGAATAACGAAACACTTCTAAACACTTCAGTTTTTTTGCTTCGTTGTGCAATTGGAATAATTTTATTTGTTTTTGGTGCTGGCAAAGTATTCGGCTGGTTTGGCGGATTCGGTATGGAACAAACTATTAAATTTTTTAACCAAATCGGAATATCGGTTTTCCTGACGTATGTGAGCAGCTACACTGAATTTATTGGTGGTCTTTTTTTAACTATTGGTCTGCTTACAAGACCCGCAGCATTTGCTGTAATTATAAATATGCTGGTTGCAACAATCGTCACTTTGCCAGGCGGATTTTTAGGAGCTAACGGCGCAGCCTTCCCGTTTATTTTCCTGAT
>JAKAGZ010000055.1 GCA_021815365.1 Bacteroidota bacterium | reverse complement strand
CAACTGGAAAGTCAGGATCGAAAACCACATATGGAGAAAAGCTAACCTGTACATAAATTTCCCGCCGGAAATTATTGCTTAAAACTTATGTAAAAAAATCAAACGAAACAAGGAAAGAAAAGAAGAGAAGTATTGCTGTTCAGAATAAATTGACCTCACTCAAAAGAGGGCGGCTAATCAGAATTTATCGCTATACGAAAAGTCAGATTGATCAGTATGAGAAAAGAAATATTTCACTCCTACCGGAGTTAGTTTTTCTATGCCTCAGCTTTTTTAATAATATATCACCCGATAAACGGGGTTTAAGATCAATATGCTGAATGAACAGAACACCAGAGGTGTGATTTATTATTAAAAGGCATTGAACCTGAACAGACCGAACACCGTAGGTGTGACATAGTATTAATCCACAATATCTTCACTTGCAAAAAAGTACAGTGACTTGCCAACACAGATTTTTTATTCTTGCGGTGCATTAAATTTTAATCCGTCACCCGATGGATTATTTTATCAGATAATAAAATAAAAGGAGAATAAAATGGCAAGATTAGAGAAATCAGTAATTGGTAATTTCCGTGGCAGGTTAGGTCAGCTTAGCGCAAGGATAAGACACGGAAGAACAATTCTTTCCGCCAGACCTTCAAGCTTTAATGTTTCAAATCTGCCTGAGCAGATCAACATAAGGAAAAGATTCGGCGTAGCAATTCAGTTAGCTAAAGTTATCAACAATAACCCGGACCTGCAGAAAATTTGGAGAGATACTTCTCCTGAGGGTTTAACGCCCTTCAATTTCATAATTAAAGTAAACTTTGAATACGCACAAACGGACAGACCTACAGATAAAAATGTTCTTACTCCGGGTGGATTTTCATTCAATGTTACTTCAGCAGTAACCGGTACAGATGATATAACAGTAGAGCTGCCTGCGCTGAATATTTACAAAAATTTCAGTACAGATGAAAAAGACCTTACGGTTTATATAGCCCTGATACCTTTTGAGCCTGCAGATGCACAGTATGATTTCTTCAAGATAATCTTTTTGAAGCACACTGAAGTAAATTATGATCCTGCATCAGCGCTGAATTTTACAGTTAATCTATCGGCTTCTGAAAAAAATCTTCTGACAAACTATAACCAGAAGCTTTTGTTATTGTGTCTTGCAACAAAAGGCGTTGATTCTAAAATAATTATGTATTCCGGTACATACGGAAAGATGAACTGACAACTGAAAAAATTCCGGGGCTGTCCTAAAATATACCGGGCAGCCTCAGAGATAAAATCTATCCACGAAGTGGTCGATTCCGAGGAGATGATATGAAATTATTAAATGAACTAATGAGAGATAGAAAAGGCAAGCTGAGTTCAGCAAGATTTGTTATGACAGTTATACTGCTCTGGCATTTGCTTGACTGGCTTGTCATTATGATCAATACAGGGTCTTACGACCTGACAACAAATAAGCTTATACTGCTTATTTCTGCTTTAGGTTTGAAAGGAGTACAAAAATTCGGAGAATGAACATGGCAGATTTCAGAAAATCATACGGGAAGCTGAAAGTTTACGAAGGTCTTTATAGTGATATTGCTAAAGATAATGGCGGAGAAACTTATATGGGAATTTCCAGAAAATTTCATCCTGAATGGCAGGGCTGGGCAATAATTGACAGCGCTAAAAAAAACAACAGGTTTTACGACATATTAACAAATGATACAAAGCTGAAAGAACTGACGATGAATTTTCTCTGTGGAAATGTCTGGACGGTAATAAAAGGCGATCTTATTGATGATCAACTAACAGCGGATGAGATTTTTGAAATGTCAGTGAACCTTGGAAACAAAACTGCAGTAAAAATCCTTCAGAGGGCGATAAACCTTCTGAACAGGAACCAGCGATTGTACTATGACATAGCTGTTGATGGTATAACAGGCAATGAAACAATTAAAACATTAAAAATCTGTTTATACAATAATCCAAAATTACTTTTTAATTTATTAAACTTTTACCAGGCGATGCTGTATATAAATCTTATGGAAAAAAACAGGGATAATGAAATATTCATCGGCTGGTTTAACAGAATTGAGATATTAAAATGAAAACAACACAAGGCATAGTTTTTATAATATTAATTATATCGGCAGCAGCATTTCTTTATTTTCATACAGAAGAAAGCTCCACAGTCAGTAATCAAACAGTCACTAAGAAAATTATCAGGGGCAGGGACAGCACTGACATTAAAAGGGGAAAAGAAACGATAACAGTTAAAACAAAAAAATATCATTCAGAATTGAAAATAAAAAGAATGGAAAACAGTGATCACATATTTACCGATTCTACAGATACATATTCTTTAACTGTAAATATTCCCCAGGTAACTGATACAAATTTTACCAGTCTTGATTATTTGCTGAACATTAAAGCTAGAGAAGTAATGAGGACAGACACAATTTATAAAGTAAGAACTGATACTTTAAATATCAGTACAGTCAGGAGCATCATTAAGCCAAACCCTTTTTATAATACCTTCTGGTTCGGTTCAGCATTAACAAGCCTGGTGATTATTTTAATATTATTAATAAAATAAACAGGAACTATCTTATGAACGTCCAAAAAATAAAACTGTCAATTGATATAGCAAAATTTACAGTATATCTTATATCTTTAATTATTGCCATTGGCGCAGCTTATAATTCAATTGATAAGAGATTATCAATCATTGAAAATGAAATGAAGCACAAAGTAGATCTCGGCACGCTGATCGAAAGGCTTGATATATTAAAGTATGAGATTGGCAGGAAAATCGAAAATGAAGTAGAAAAAGTAAAAGTGAAATGAACTCAACACTATATCCAAAGAGTAAGATTATGATTAAGATACGTCATCATAATTAAGAACATTAGTACTAAGTCAAAAAAATAATAATGTAGAGTTAATGACTGATGTTACGAAAACAATAACGAAGCAAGAGATGACATCTTTTATAAAAATATATGTTTATTTTTCCGAAAGTAATGCTTTTTTTATCAGTATATTTTTTAGAAATAAAAGATGTCATCTCTCTATCTGCATAAGTTCAGTTAATAATAAGTCACGCCGCCGACGTTAATGTTGATGATGGTTTGATTTATTAAAACAATCCGGCTCAAATTGATTATAACTTCAATAACAAGTATTTTTAAAAATAATTTATATAGTTCTAATGCACCTATCTTACGCAGTTATAGACCTTTCGAAGTTAAGAAGAAATTTTTTTAACATAAGAAAGAAAATCAAAAATGTTAAAATAATGGCAGTAGTAAAAGCCGATGCATACGGGCATGGGATAAAAGAAACGGCTGCATTTTTAAGTTCACTTGGGAATAAAAAGCCGGAGTATTTTGCTGTTGCATTCCCGGATGAAGCCGTTGAACTAAGGGAAGCAAAAATAAAAGAGCCGATACTCGTTTTTGAACCATTCATAAAAGACCAGGCAGAGGACCTGTTCAGGTATAATTTAATCGCAACTGTTTTTGATGATGAACATATCAGAATTCTAAGGAATGCTCTTAAAAAATACGGGAAGAGAGTCAGCAGGATAAAAGTTCACGTAAAGGTAAATACGGGAATGAACCGTCTCGGCATTAATCATACTGAAGCTTTTAATTTTATTAAAAGGCTGAGCGTGGATAAAGATTTTGAGATTGACGGCATTTACACACACTTTGCCAATTCGGAAGATAAAGATAAAAGTTTCGCAATGCTTCAGATAAAAAGATTTAATGCTCTTCTGAAAAAGCTGGATGAAAATAAAATTAAGACGGGGATAAGGCACGCTGCAAACTCCGGGGCAGTTCTTGATCTGCCTGAATCATACTATGATATGGTGCGTCCGGGAATACTGATGTACGGTCAATATCCTTCTCCTACCGCCTCAGGGGGATCCCTGTCTGCCCGCTTCTCAGCGAGACGAGCCGACCAGGCAGGCATTCGGAAAGGTATCAATTCTGATGAGACTTCACACAAGGGGATCAATAATTCAAACCGGTCAATTAAGCTTGAGCCTGTTATGTCGGTCGTTTCGAGAGTCAGTTCACGATTTGTTATTGATAAGGGAGAGACTGTAAGCTACGGAAGGAAATTTACTGCAAAGAGGAGGACAACTATTATTTCTGTACCGATTGGTTATGCAGACGGATTCAGCAGAGGGTTATCAAACAGATCACAGGCAATCATTAATGGGAAAAAATATAACCAGATAGGTTCGGTTACGATGGACAGGATAATGTTTGAAATTAAAAATGATAATGTTAAAGTCGGCGACAAAGTAATTATTTTAGGGAAAGACAAAGGAGAGGAAATAACAGTGTGGGACTGGTGTAAAGTTCTTCACACGATCCCTTATGAAGTAATGTGCGGGTTCAGGAAAAGGATCAGCAGGGTTTACCGCGGCGGCTGAAGCAGAAAATTAGTATAAAGCATTGTGTGTTTTATACATCAGAGAGCAGTTGTTTTCACGCAAACCCGCTTGCCGGCTTGCCTCGCGAAACAGGAAGCGGGCAGACAATGCTGCAGAGAACGCAAAGCAATGATGAAAATAAAATTTCCAAAATACAGCAGGTGCATAGTTAGTTAATTAAAATCAAAATGGATTTTATTAAACAATATATAGTGCAGAGTATTTCTGCTGCTTCAAATAATCTGAGGCTGACCACTCCTAAAATTGAAGTTGTTGCATTGCTTCGCGAGACAATTATCAAATCCGAAAATATCGAGCAGGATATAAAGCGGATGAAGAAGATCACCGAGCTTTCAACACTTGCGATCAGGTTGAATGAGATATTCAATTATCTTACCAGTAATCAGTTAGATCTGTTTAAGATTTCGGATAAATTTAAGGAACACAGTCAGTATCTAATTAAAGATCTTAGCTCGATGCTTGATACAGTAAGCCCTGCAATTTTTAAGACAGCAGTTATAAAGATGCAAAACAGCGGCGAAACTGCTGCTGATCAGGCGCAGTCTGAAAAGCAGCAGGGAAAAAATATTGAGCTGCTCAGGACAAACGCAGAGGCAGAGCCTGCAGTGGAGGAACAAGCAGTCAGATCCGAAACAGAAATTGAAAAAGAAAAACTGATACTGGAAGATGATAAAGATGAAGATGATGTTTTCTTTCAGAATTATGAAAGCGAGATACTGAAGCCGATCAGGCAGATAGATAAGATGCTTAAAAATCTATCCGGTGGAAACAGAAATAACCCTGAAGAGCTGAATAATTTTGCTGAGATAATGCAAAGGAATGGTGAGCTTTCTGCAAAGATCGGGTTTGATATAATCGCCAATATGCATCGCGTAATTTCAAAATCTCTTTTGCTGATAAAGACCAGGGATTTAATGCCGGGCAGGGAAGTGATCGAATCAATGCGTGCGTGTTTAATTGTGATTGTTGCTGTAGTAAGGGGAAAAGAAGTTGATATTACAAGTTATCTTAACAGGGCAGAAGAATTCGGGAAAAAGATTCAATCAATAAAAATAAAAGGTAATTGAATGAAAATTTATTCTGTGATAATGGCTGGCGGAGTGGGTTCAAGGTTCTGGCCAAGAAGTACAAAAAAAATGCCGAAGCAATTATTAAAAATTTTCGGCGAGAACACGATGATACAGGATACAGTAGAAAGATTAAAAGGTCTTGTTGAAGATGATAGTATTTTCGTGATAACAAATAAATTACAGAGGCCGGAGATAATAAGGCAGCTTCCGCAGATTCCCGAAGAAAATATTATTGAAGAACCTTTCGGAAGGAATACTGCTGCGTGCATCGGGCTTGCTTCAGTAATCATACAGGAAAAAACAAAGGACGGCGTTTCGATAATACTTCCGGCTGATCATATCATAAAAGAAAAAGATGAATTTCATAAAACTCTGAGAACGGCAGCGGAGTTTGCTTATAAGTCAAAGGGGCTTGTGACTATCGGGATAAAACCTACAAGACCGGAAACCGGTTATGGATATATTCAGATTGACGAGAAGCACGTTTCACACAATGTTTACAATGTTCTTACCTTTGCAGAGAAACCGAATTATGCAACGGCAGTGCGTTTCCTCGACAGCGGCGATTTCCTCTGGAACAGCGGTATGTTCATCTGGAGAGTAGATACAATCCTTGAAGAAATAAAACAGTATCTTCCTGATCTGAATGAAGGGCTTGTGCATATCAGTAAAGATATTAATAAGCCGGCTTTCAGTGATACTCTGGCGAAAATCTACGGTCAGTTGAAAAGTATTTCGATAGATTATGGTGTGATGGAAAAATCCCAAAAAGTTTATCTTACCAAGGGAACATTTTCCTGGAGCGACGTTGGAAGCTGGGAAGAAGTATATAACCTGTCTAAAAAAGATGAAAACGGCATAGCAAAAACCGGGGAGGTATTTACTGATATGGTCGTTGATTCTTATATTTATTCACCAGATAAGTTTGCAGCAGTAATTGGCGTAGATAATTTAATCATAATCAACAGTAAGGATGCTTTGCTGATATGCAGAAGAGATCAGAGTCAGAATGTGAAGAAGGTAGTAGACTACCTGAAGGTAAATAAACTGACTGAATACCTCTGACACTTTTTATGAAAAAATTAATTACTGAACCTGATATAATAAAATTTGCTAAAGAAGGCGGCAGCATCCTTCCTTTAGGACCGAATGAAATCCTGACGCCCGGTGCGATTGACAGAATTAAATCACTCGGCATAAAGATAATCACAAAAGAAGAAGCTGAAAAGATCGCCGCTAAGGACGAGGCGATCATAAAATCATTGGTATCAAAAAGTGTTGCTGTTGGGAGCGATCACACGGGATTTAAGTTAAAAAGTGTTATTGCAAAAATTCTGACCGATAAAGATTACAAGGTGACTGATGTCGGAACGTTTGATGAAAAATCGTGCGACTATCCCGACTTTGCTTTTGCTGTTGCTAAAAAAGTAAAGGAAAGAAATGTTGACTGGGGAATAATAATTGACGCTACGGGAATTCCTTCTGCTATAACCGCAAACAAGCTAAAGGGAATCCGCGCTGCAACCTGCTATAATGAATTTTCTGCAAGAAGTGCGCGTGAGCATAACAATGCCAACGTTCTTGTCATTGGTGCGAAAGCTATCGGTGAAGAAACTGCCAAATCAATTCTTGAGGTTTGGATCACTACAAACTTTGGCGGCGGAAGGCATCAGAGAAGGCTGGACAAGATCACTCAGATTGAGAGAGATAGCGGACTGTAATCACATTTCGGATTTACGGATTTCGGACTTGCCTGTCGAAGACGGTTTATTAATATTTTAGTGATTAAATTAAAAACATTAATAAATTATTTTTATATGGATATATTAAGTAAATATTCCGATGAATTAAAAGATTACTGCAAAGCAAACAAAATAAAAAAACTTTCTTTGTTCGGTTCTTTTTTAAAGAATACATATAACGCGGATAGTGATATAGATTTGCTGGTAGTATTTGAAGAGAACTCAGGGTACGGGTTGCTTGATATCGCTAGAGTCGAACGTGAACTATCGCAAATCGTAGGCAAAAAAATCGACATTCGCACAAAAGATGAACTTAGCCGTTATTTCAGAGATGTTGTTGTTAAAGAAGCGAAAGTAGAATATGAAGGATGAGGATAGAATAAGAATCCGGCATATGATAGATGCTGCAGAAGAAGCGTCAGCCTTTCTTACAGGTGTTACGGAAGCTGATTTTTCAAAAAACAGGATGTTTATTTTGTCAGTAATAAAAGACATTGAAATTATTGGTGAAGCAGCTTCGAAAGTTTCAGCAAATACAAAGGCGAATTATCAAAATATTCCCTGGTCTGATATAATCGGAATGAGAAACAGACTCATTCACGGTTATTTTGATGTAGATGTAAAACTTGTGTGGAATACTGCAAAAAATAATCTTCCGTCGTTGTTGAATTTCCTCAAGAAAATCCTAACTGATTCTTGATTGTTAAAATTCCTAAATACACAGGGGAAATGTCTTCCAGACGGAAAGCGCACGATAACAGATGTAACCTTAGATGAGATTTCTTTTTGATTTAATTCAAACAATAAATTAAATTAGACCCTGAATAAATTATAAATAATTAAAATTCTTGGAAACGGTTTTAACCTGCCGAAAGATCACTCTTAATAGTCTAATTGATATGTTATTAATTCAGCTTAAGGATTATGTGTGTTAATAATAAAATCTCCTGTTGAAAAAACTATAGAACTTGACCACGATATTTATCTGCTTAAAATACGCTGTCCGGAAATCGCCGGAATAATAAAGCCCGGAGAATTCCTTAATATCCGTGTCTCTGAGTCTATGTATCCATTGCTGAGACGACCTTTCAGTGTTTGCGATGTTGAAGGAGATGATCTTTGTCTCATGTTCAATATTTTTGGAGAAGGAACGCGCATGCTTTCAAGAAAACATAAAGGAGATTTGATTGATATACTTGGTCCGCTGGGAAAGGGTTTTAATATTGAAGGAGATTATGACACAGCGGTAATAGTCGGAGGAGGATTAGGCGCAGCACCGTTTCCGTATCTTACAAGAAGGATCGGAAGCAGGAAAAATATTTTTACATTTATAGGTGGAAAGACACACCGCGATGTAATTACATACGGGATGAAAAATGTTTCAACAGCTACAGACGACGGTTCAAAAGGATTCAAGGGAACTGTTGTCGAGCTTTTTAAGAGCAGATTTTCAGAGTTCAGAGGAACGAAAATGAAAATATTCGGCTGTGGTCCTAATGCAATGCTTCGTTCATTGAAAGAGTTTTGCATTGCAAATGATTTAGAGTGCGAAGTATCAACTGAATGCGTTATGGCTTGCGGGTTCGGGATATGCCAGGGCTGCCCGATCGAATCAACAGAGCATCCTGAAAAATATTTTCTGGTTTGCAAAGATGGTCCTGTGTTTAATGTAAATGATGTGGTGTTATGAGCAAGGTTGATCTTTCTGTAAATATTGGACCTTTAAAACTGCGCAACCCTATTCTTCTTGCATCGGGTACAGTCGGTTACGGAAATGAAATTTCTGAGTTTACCGATTTGAATAAACTGGGAGGGATAATTACAAAATCTCTCAGCCTTAGACCAAGGAAAGGCAATCCGCCGCAGAGGATAGTCGAAACTCCGGCAGGAATGCTGAATGCGATTGGACTGGCAAATGTTGGTGTTGAAGTTTTCCTCAAAGAAAAAATTCCTTTCCTGAAAAAATATGATGTTCCTTTGATCTGCAACATTGCAGCGAGCACGATTGAAGAATATGTTGAGTGTACAAAAATCCTTACAGAAGAAGAAACGATCAAAGCATTTGAAATAAATGTTTCCTGTCCGAATGTAAGAGAAGGCGGCTTGCAATTTGGAAATGATGTTTCCGCTGTTGGAAAGATTACTGCAAAAGTAAAAGCAGTTACAGGAAAGCCTGTGATCATAAAACTTTCGCCGAATGTTTCATACATAGCTGATTTTGCCAGAGCAGTAAAAGAAAATGGCGGGGATGCGGTCTCTGCTATCAATACACTTGTTGGGACGTCGTTTAATATTTTCAGCCGTAAGCCAAAAATTTATAATGTGAATGGTGGTCTTTCGGGACCGGCAATTAAACCAATAGCGCTTGCAAAGGTTCTGGAGATAAGCAGGAATGTTGATATACCTGTTATTGGAAGCGGGGGAATAATGGATTGGAAAGATGTGGTTGAATTTATGATCGCTGGTTCTTCTGCAATTCAGCTTGGAACAATTAATTTTATTGACCCTTCTGCACCCGGCAAAATTTTAGAGCAGCTTGAAGAGTACTGTATAAAATACAACATTAGTAAAATATCTGATTTAACAGCATCATATATAATTTAATTTTAAGCCAAAGGCTTACAAGTATGACTATTGAAGAATCGCTTGCGAAACTTTTTTCACTTCACACCTTCGGTGTAAAATTAGGGCTTGAAAATATTCAGGGCTTTCTGAAATATATCGGCAATCCCGAAAAGAAATTAAAAGCGATTCACGTTGCAGGTACTAATGGTAAGGGAAGCACTTCGGCGTTTCTGTCAAGCATCCTGCAGGAGTTAGGAAATAAAACAGGGCTTTACACGTCTCCGCATTTTGTAAGATATAATGAAAGAATAAAAATTAATAATAATGAAATACCGGATGCTTACGTTGCAGACTTTATTTCAGAACACGATAAGTACATCGCAGAGCATCAATTGACTTTTTTTGAAGTTACGACTGCAATAGCTTTTCAATATTTTGCAGATGAAAAAGTTGACTATGCAGTAATTGAAACAGGATTAGGAGGAAGGCTCGATGCCACAAATGTAATTGTTCCTATAGCATCTGTGATAACATCAATCAGCCTTGACCATACTCATATACTTGGCGACACTTTAGAAAAGATTGCTTTAGAAAAAGCCGGAATAATCAAGCCGCTGGTTCCGGTATTTACAGGTTTATTGGAATCTGAAGCCGCAAATGTGATCGAACAAAGATCAAAAGAACTGAGTTGTAATTATTTTAAATTGTTAGATTATATTATTAAAAGAAAAGATTCGATAGAATTATATACAGAAGAAATCGAAGTTGATGATTTTACAATGCCTCTGCGGGGTGATTACCAGAAATACAACGCCGCTTTAGCCGGACTTGTGATCTCAAAAATATTTGATACAGATGATTATTTTCATCTTGAACGGGGCATTAGGAACGTGATCAGCAACACAGGTTTGGAAGGCAGGTACGAGTTTTACAACACACAGCCGGATATAATTTTTGATTCTGCTCATAACCCGGATGGTGTGAGGAATTTTTTATCTGAATTCACAAAGGATTTTACGAAATACAGCAGGAAAGTTTTGCTTTTTGGGGCTATGAAGGATAAAGCAATAAAAGAGATGTTTAATGAACTGAAGAATTATTTTGACGAGATCAGGGTTACTGATATAAAGTACGAGAGGGCAGCAAAAGCCGAAGATTTAATCAATTTGGCAAAGGAAACGGGCATCTCGGTGCTGAAAGAGGCAAATTCTGCCGATTTCATAAGGTCTTTCCGAAGCCAGGAGAAAAATAACTGTCTGGTAGTACTGGGAAGTATGTATTTGTTAGGTGAAATAAAATCGTGTTTAGAGAAAAAAATTGCTTGACATTTTTAAATTTTCGCCTTAAGTTTCGACTAAACCTCGGGACCCATTCAAGAAAGAATTCAGAATTGAAAAAGTTAAAATATAAGTAAACCTCGTTATTAAGCTTATCCGAAAATAAAACCTTTGATAATATTAAGTTGTTAAAAGTGATCGTTCTCAATTATATTTTTTATTAACCAAATTATTAGGAACAAGTTATGCCAATGGATATTTCTGAACTGAAGTCAAAGAAAATAGTTGAACTAAATCAGATCGCAAAAGATCTTGATATAGCCGGCTTCAGTGACCTGAGAAAACAGGAACTGATTTTTAAGATTCTCGAAGCACAGACCTCGAAAGACGGGCTGACTTTCTCAAAAGGTGTGCTTGAAGTACTGCCGGATGGTTACGGCTTTCTCAGATCATCTGATTACAACTATCTTCCATCACCTGATGATATTTATGTTTCACCGTCACAAATCAAAAAATTCAGTTTGCGAACGGGCGATTTTGTAAGCGGTCAGGTTCGTCCTCCAAAAGAAGGTGAAAGATTTTTTGCTCTTTTAAGAGTAGAAGCTGTAAACAACCTGGAGCCTGAACATATCAGGGGAAGAACACTATTTGATAACCTTGTTCCGGTTTATCCCACGAAAAAAATAAATCTTGAATCAGCCCCCGGTGAATATTCAATGAGGATAATGGACCTTCTCTCGCCGATTGGCAAAGGACAGAGGGGCTTGGTAGTTTCACCCCCGAAGAGCGGTAAGACAGTCCTACTTCAGAAAATTGCAAACTCGATCACAAGAAATCATCCCGAAATAAAAATGATCATACTTCTTATTGATGAGCGCCCCGAAGAGGTAACAGATATGGAACGCTCGGTCAAAGCCGAAGTTATCAGCTCAACTTTTGATGAACCTGCTGAAAGGCACGTCCAGGTTGCTGATATGGTTATTGAAAAAGCAAAAAGGCTTGTTGAAGCAGGTGAAGATGTAGTGATCCTTCTTGATAGTATTACCAGACTTGCGCGCGCACACAACATTGTTGTCCCACACAGCGGAAGAATACTTTCTGGTGGTGTTGATTCAAATGCGCTCCACAAACCAAAAAGATTTTTCGGTGCGGCAAGAAATACTGAAGACGGAGGAAGCCTTACGATCATTGCTACTGCTCTTATTGATACTGGCAGCCGAATGGATGATGTTATCTTTGAAGAATTTAAAGGCACAGGAAATATGGAAATCGTTCTTAACCGTGATCTCAGCGACAGAAGGATTTTCCCTGCAATTGATGTGAACAAGTCAGGTACAAGAAGAGAAGAATTGCTTATGAAAGAAGACGATCTTCAGAAAGTGTGGATACTCAGAAAAATTCTGAGTGATTTCAGTCCTGTTGAGGCAATGGACTTCTTACTTGACAAGATCAGAGGAACGAAGAACAATAAAGAGTTCCTGAACAGTATGAACAGTTAAGCCTGAAAATTCTGGATTATCGTTAAAGAGAGGGAGCGGAAGACATATCTTAAAGCCTTGATGAGACTTCCCGGATGGATTTATTAAAAATATTTTTTGCAGACTTTTCTCCGAAGCATAGTTGAAAAGATTAAAATTCTGCGTAAGTTTGAGAACAAATGACAAAGAAAATTTCAATACTGTTGTCTGTTTTAATTATTCAGATTCTTACAGCGCAGCCGCAAAGGCAAGTGGCTGAGCAGCCGTTTCGAAATAAATTCCCTTTCTTTGCAGAGGTTCATGTTATTCCCAAAGACAGTGTGAATATTATAGACTACGTTTATAAGATACCGTACAATCAGCTCATCTTTGTTAAAGATGATAACAAATATAAAGCGGGGTTAAATCTCACGGTTGAAGTATATGACACCAGTGGTCATTTCATCGCCCGGCAGATTAAACAAAGTAAAATCGGGGTCAATGAATTCTCAGAAACTAATTCCCCTGAATTATTTTCAGAAGGGCTGATAGAATTTAAATTGCCTAATGACGAATATAATATTATGCCCAATATTTCTGATGTTCAATCAGGGCAGTCAGCAAAGTTAGAGCCTTACAGGGTTAAAAAATTCAACTCCGAAAACCGCCGTTGTTTAAATCCAATTATTGTCAATGAAAAGAAAATAAATATTGATGGTAAAGCTGTTTTTGTTTTGACAAATTATGAGGACAGCTTCCCGTTCGACTCTAAGCAGTATAACTTAATCATTCCTTGTGCTGATACTTCTCTTCAGAAAATTTATGTGAGTATTATTAATAACCGTGATACAATATTTACTGATTTTGTGAGTCAATCGTATTTATCTGGTGTGGCTTTTGAAGAATATGAAAACAAGATCATATTAAATCCTAAAAGGAATAACCAGGTATTCAGGAATTTCATTTTGAAAAATTTTTCTGACAAACTTTCGGAAGGAAATGTTAAGATCAAAATTTCGAAAGATAAGGGGAAAGATATTTTGGGAACATTCGATAAAAATGTTATTTGGTACGATAAACCATTCTCACTGCGCAATCCTGAATTTGCTATTAAATCATTAAAATATATGGAACGCGATTCGGTTATCAGCAAATTACTGGATGGGGATAAACCAGGTTATCCTGCTGAACTCGAAAGATACTGGAAAAAATATGACCCGACGCCGGGCACTAAGTTCAATGAGCTGATGAATGAATATTACAGCAGGATTGATTATGCATTAAAGAACTTTGCACCTCTTACAGGCAGAAGCGGCGCTGATACAGACAGGGGAAGAATATTTATTAAATTCGGCAAGCCCGCAAAAGTTGAAAGAAGTTCTGATGACAACGGGAAAGTTGTCGAACTCTGGATTTATACAAAAGAAAATTTAAGTTTTATGTTCGTAGACAAAAACGGCACCGGCGAATTCCCTTTAGTAAAAGGATGATTAACAAATTTTTATTCACCTGCGGTGATGTAAATGGTATAGGTCCCGAAATTATTATTAAGACTTTGAATTTGGTCGTTCCGAATTCAAAGGATCAATTCTACATAATCTGCCCTAAAAAAATTTTCAGCAATACCGTCAGATCAGTTAAACCAAAATTCAAGTATGAATTTTTTGCTGAAGAGATGACCCTGGCTGATAAATTCATTGAAACAGAGCAGGGAATTGTTTCAGTAATTATAATTAAGGATTTGCCGGCTAAAACCGGCGAACCTACGAAAGCCTCAGGTTTAATTGCTTTCAATGCTGTTAAATCAGCAGTTGAGCTGGCAAAAAAGAAAAAAATTGATGCAATAATTACAGCACCTGTTTCCAAGACTGCTTTGAAGATTGCAGGTATAAAATTCCCGGGTCATACCGAGATGCTTGCTGAATGGACAAACACAAAAAATTTTGTGATGATGTTCCTCTCAGAAAAAATGAAAGCCGCATTATTTTCCATTCACGAACCCCTTAAAACAGTTCCGGGTTTAATGAAAATAAAAAGGCTCCAGGATACTTTTGATGTTGTAATCAGCAGTTTGGAAAATGATTTTAAAATTAAAAATCCGGGCATTGCTGTTTTAGGATTAAACCCTCACGCCGGCGAGAACGGAATAATAGGGACGGAAGAGAAAAAAATTATTATGCCAGCGATAAAGAATTATCACCGCAGAAAACTTTTAAGCGGTCCGTTCTCTCCCGATGCTTTTTTTGGTAACAGGCTGTATAAAAAATATGACATGGTAATAGGAATGTATCACGACCAGGTACTTATACCGTTTAAGCTATTAAATTTTGGTAAAGGGGTAAATTATACAGCAGGGCTTCCGATAGTCAGGACTTCTCCTGATCACGGTGTAGCTTATGATATTGCAGGAAAAAATACTGCTGATCCATCCAGCATGGTTGAGGCTTATAAATTTGCAGATAGAATTGTAAAGAACAGAAAAAACAGTGACCACAGTTAAAACAAATATTTATGAAACTCTGCCTTTGATCTACAACCATTTGATGAGAAAAATCCGTTATGACTACTGGGCGGATTATTTATTCCTTATCAGCTCGAAATACATTTCAAGAGAAGCAAACGTTCTGGAACTTGCAGCAGGAAATTGCAGGTTAGCAGAACACCTTATAAAAAGATTCCCGAAACTCATTGCATCAGATATATCAAAACGGATGCTTGCTGGTTCTGAAAATATTAAGATAAAAAGAGTTTGCTGCGATATGATATCCATTCCTTTTAAGAGGAAGTTTGATTTAGTTTACGCAGCTTTCGATAGCATTAATTATCTTTTAACCAAAAAGAAAATTTCGAAATTCTTAACTGAGATAAGAGACATTTTAAGCGGCGACGGGATATTCACTTTTGACGTTTCACTTGAGAAAAACAGTATCAATCATACAAAACATCCCGTTAGAAAAGGAATATATAAAGGAATTTCGTATCAGCATCAGAGCATTTATGATGCAGGATCACGAATACACAAAAATATTTTTGATATTAAATTGCCCGGGGGAGAAAAATTCCGGGAAATACACAAGCAGAAAGTTTTAGATTTTAATCAGTATTTTAACTTAATTGATAAGGCAGGTTTTTTTGTTGCTGAATGTTTTGACGCATTCACATTCAATAACGGAAAACCTGATTCAAAACGGGTTCAGTTCGTCTTAAAGAAAGCAGGAGGATAAAATGTTGTTGTTCAGTAATGTGGATTTTGCGTACGATGCTCACCCGATATTTTTCAATCTTAGTTTTGAGTTGGGACAGGGTGAGTTCAATTTCCTGATCGGGAAAAGCGGGGCGGGGAAAAGCACTTTGCTGCAAATGGTATATATGAATATTTTGCCTCAGGCGGGCATAGTGCAGTTCGCAGAGTACAATTCAAAGAACATAAAGCCGAGAGATCTTCCTCATTTGAGAAGAAAGCTTGGAATAATTTTCCAGGACTTTAAATTATTCCGCGACAGAAATATTTACGAGAATCTTTCATTTGTTCTTGAGGTTACAAATACACCACGAAGGGAAATTAAAAAAAAGGTAAACAACGCACTTACAGATGTGGATTTGTTTCACAGACGATACAGTATGCCGGATGAGCTTTCCGGCGGAGAGAAACAAAGGGTGGCGATTGCAAGAGCAATAATCAATGATCCACTCCTGATTCTTGCAGACGAACCAACTGGAAACCTTGACCCTGAAACAACAAATGAAATTTTAGAAATTTTAATGAAGATATATAACAGGGGTACAGGAATACTGTTCGCTACACATAATTATGAGATAGTTAAGCGGTATAATAATTACAAGATCATAAAGCTGGAGGATGGTAAAGCTGTGAAATCAGTGTTCAAATAGAAACTTGTTCGGGATCTTTTTCTTTCAGTGCGATTAATATTCTTTTGGTCACTTCTTCAACGCTTCCCAGTGCATCTATGTAAATTACTTTTTTCTTTGCTTCGTAATGTTTTAAAACAGGCTTAGTAGCTTCCCTGAATATTTCCAGTCTGTGCTTAATTACTTCTTCGGTATCGTCATCTCTCTGATAGAAACTATTTTCAGCACCGCAAACGGGACATTTTTTCAAGCCTTCAATTTCCGGAAGAGTAAAAATATTTTTGCATTTTGCGCACGCACGTCTGTTTGATAGCCTGGTAATAATTTCTTTTTCATTAGCTTGCAGGGTTATAACGTGAATATCGTGAATGTTCATTCCAGCAAGCATATCGTCGAAGACGTGAGCCTGAACGTGTGTTCGGGGAAACCCATCTAAGATAAATCCTTTTTTACATTTATCCTGTTCCAGAGTATCTTTTATTATCCCGATCATAATATCATCTGAAACCAGTTCGCCGTTGTTCATCGCTTTTTGTGCTTTTACACCCAGGGGAGTTTGTTCTTTAACTGCTGATCTTAAAATATCCCCCGTTGAGATGTGCGGAATGTTAAATTTGGAACAAAGAATTTTGGCTTGTGTACCTTTTCCAACGCCAGGGGAGCCAAATAATACAATTCGCATGAAATTCCCATATTTTTTATAGGCAAGTTATTATTAAACAGCCTTTTTAGCAAGTTGAGATTTTATTGATAAAGTTTCATAAGCAATACAAAAGAAAAAATCTCAGCCGGTGGGATAGCATAATATATTTTTTGTGTTAAATTAAATCATTGAGCAGTGAAGCATTACTAACTTATGACAGGAAATCTTTTTTACTTTCTCTTTGTTTAACGAAAAAATCTTTCAGCAGCTTTTCGCTTTCCGCAGAGTGCAGTCCTGAATATGTTTTTATTTTATGATTGTATTTTCCTTCCCCGGCAAGATTATAAAGAGAGCCGCAGGCACCAAACTTTGGATCGAAAGAAGAGAAGTAAATTGTTTTAATTCTTGCAGCCAACAGCGCTCCCGTACACATTATGCAAGGTTCAAGTGTGACATAAATATCACAATCGTTCAATCTCCAATCTGACAAATGATTTGCTGCAGAAGTAATGGCGATCATTTCAGCGTGGGCAGTGGGGTCTTTCAATCTTTCCATTTGATTATAGCCCCGCCCGATTATTATATTTTTGTGAACTATGACTGCACCCACAGGTACCTCGTTTATTTGGAGGGATTTCTCAGCTTCCTGCAAAGCAGCAAACATAAATTTGTAATTGTCTTCAGAGAAAA
>JAKAGZ010000007.1 GCA_021815365.1 Bacteroidota bacterium | reverse complement strand
CAACCTCTGCTGATTATTCCTCAATCCCTAGTGGAAGCATCAGTATCCTGGCTGGAATAGTTAACCGTTCAGACTTTCCTTTCACTTTAAAAAGTGTACAATTCAAATTTGGCGAAAATAAAATCCTAAACTTACCACTGAAGAATGAAAACTTCGAAACAATAAAAAGCATAGTGACTCTTCCGAAGAATATGGGCTATACTCAGCCGTACTGGCTTCAGCATCCACACGGAAAAGGAAACTATGAAGTTAAAGACCAGAACTTAATTGGAAAACCAGAGAACGATCCTCCGCTGGATGTTGCTTTTACACTTGAAGCCGGAAACGATGAATTTACTTTAACTACCCCTGTGCTTTACAGGTGGACTGACCCTGTGTTGGGAGAAAAATACAGACCATTTGAAGTCAGAACGCCTGTTTCTATAAATCTCGATAACAAAGTTTATCTCTTCCCCGACAAAAAAACTAAAATTATAAGCGTTGTTGTAAAAAGCAATGCTGAGAATATATCCGGCAGGTTAATTCCAAATATTCCCTCTGACTGGAACATCGAACCGAAAGAGACTTCTTTTAATCTGAAAAATAAAAATGATGAAGCTGAATTTAAGTTCAGGATTACACCTCCGATAAACAGTTCGGAGGAAGAACTTATTTTTTCGGCAGAAACAAATCACGGAAACTCTGACAGAAGCATTGAGACAATAAATTATACACATATTCCCATACAAACTCTTTTCCCTAAAGCTGCCGCTAAGTTATTGAGACTGGATATAAAAAAAACGATTTCGAATATCGGGTATATAATGGGAGCTGGAGATTTTATTCCGCAAGACCTTGAAGAATTAGGTTATAAGGTACATCTTCTGAGTGATAACGATCTTGACAATGCTGACCTTTCAAAGTATGATGCAATCGTTGCAGGAGTCAGAGCATATAATACGCGCAAGCGCCTCGAAGCAGATCAGAAAAGATTGATGGATTATATAAAGAACGGCGGAACTTACGTAGTTCAATACAACAACAGCTTCGACCTTGTTACGGATAAGATCGGTCCTTATCCTTTCAGGCTTTCGCACGACAGGGTAACTGTTGAAGAAGCGCCGGTAAAATTTTTAAATGCTGATAATATTCTATTAAATTTCCCGAATAAAATCATTGAAAAAGATTTTGACGGCTGGATACAGGAAAGAGGACTATACTTTTCCAACAGTTGGAACCACGAATATGAGACAGTCATTTCATCACACGACCCTGGAGAAACCCCGAAAGATGGCGGACTGCTGTTTGCAAAATACGGTAAAGGAATTTTCATTTATACAGGTTATGCGTGGTTCAGGCAATTACCTGCGGGTGTTCCGGGCGCTTACAGAATTTTCGTAAACCTTATCTCAGCAGGAAAACAAAATACAGCCGGCAAATCAAAATGAACGATAAATCAGAAAATAAATTTGAGGAAGAAAGTCCCCCGCTATTTAAAACGTGGAAGGGCTGGTACATTTTAGTTATTGTTAACCTTTCTGTTTTGATTCTGCTTTTTTATTTATTTAAAAAATTTTTCGAATGAAAAATATTGACTGGTTCATTCTGATAGGATCGCTTGCTTTTATTGTCCTTTACGGAATCTGGAAGGGGCGCAGCAACAAAGATATGAAGGGCTATCTCCTTTCAAACAAAGATATGAAATGGCATACGATCGCTTTTTCGATTATGGCTACACAGGCAAGTGCAATAACTTTTCTTTCAACACCCGGGCAGGCATACGTAGACGGAATGCGATTTGTCCAATTTTACCTTGGGCTTCCTATTGCAATGGTGATACTTTCAATCACTGCTGTTCCTCTCTATCATAAATTAAAAATATATACAGCTTACGAATATCTTGAAAATCATTTTGACCTTAAAACACGAGCTCTTGCAGCTTTTCTTTTTTTAATTCAAAGAGGTCTTGCAGCAGGGCTGACGATCTATGCGCCCTCAATAATTTTATCTGTCCTGCTCGGCTGGAATATTTACTGGACAAATATTTTCATCGGCGGGTTTGTAATTATTTATACTGCCTCAGGCGGCGCAAGAGCAGTAGGCTGGACGCAATTTCAGCAAATGATAATAATCCTGCTCGGAATGCTCGGCGCTTTTTTTATGATCGTTTACCTGCTTCAGGATCATATTTCCTTTCTTGATTCTATAAAAGTTGCAGGCAAGCTGGGGAAATTAAATACAATAGATTTTTCTTTTAATATTAATAACCGCTACAGTTTCTGGTCAGGAATTATAGGCGGATTATTTCTGCAGCTATCTTATTTCGGAACCGACCAGTCGCAGGTACAGCGATATTTAACCGGAGAATCCGTAACTCAAAGCAGGCTGGGGCTTCTCTTCAACGGGATAGTAAAAGTGCCGATGCAATTCATTATACTTTTTATCGGTGCAATGCTTTTTGTTTTTTACCAGTTCGTTACGCCGCCGCTTTTCTTTAACCCGGTTGAAACACAAAAAATAAAAAACAGCATTCACGCTGAAGCATACTCAGAGCTCGAAAATAAATTTCATAACATCTTTGATGAGAAAAAAGAAAAGCTGAACGGGATGATCGAAGCAATGGATTCGAAGAATGAAATCGAAACAGCTTCGCTGCAAAGTGATATTAATGAAGCAAATACAAAAATTTCTGAACTCAGGAATAAGGCGGCTCATTTAATTTCAAAAAACGATCCATCTTCGGATGCAAATGATGCGAATTATATTTTCCTTAGTTTCGTTTTAACCTACCTGCCAGCCGGCTTGATCGGGCTGGTGCTTGCAGCGATTTTTGCTGCATCAATGTCTTCAACTTCTTCCGAAATAAATTCACTTGCCACAACAACGATAGTTGACGTTTATAAACGTATGATTAAAAAAGAAGCAAGTGAAAAACATTATGTCGTGGTTTCAAAGCTGGCGACAGTTTTCTGGGGAATTTTCGCAATTGCTTTTGCTGCATTTGTAAGTCAGCTTGGCAGTCTTATTGAAGCAGTAAATATTTTAGGGTCACTGTTCTATGGAACCATACTTGGGATTTTCCTGCTGGCATTTTATTTCAAAAAAGTAAAAGCTACACCGGCTTTTCTTGCTGCTATTTTTGCTGAAGCTGTTGTTATCTGCTGTTTCTTTTTCACAGAAATTTCATTTTTGTGGTACAATGTTATCGGCTGTTTGTTAGTAATTTTAATTGCACACATTCTTAGCATTGATATCAGGAAGAATAAAACCGCGAGCGTCTCCTGAACCAACATGTCAAAATTTTATAAAAAGATTTTTATTTGTTATCTTCAGTCAAACTGAATTTTAAATAATTACCGTTGCAATTTGGAAAACGAAAGAAAGACACAAATAATTAAAGCCGCATCAAAAAGATTTGCACGGCATGGTCTGAATAAAACCACTCTTGACGAAATAGCCCGTGACCTCCGGATCGGCAAAGCAACTATTTATCATTACTTCGATTCGAAAGACGATTTGTTTTTCGAAACAATTGAATCCGATTCAAACCTGATCCTGAACGATATTAAAATAATATTCAACAATGAAACTATTACGCTTAAAGAAAGATTTGCCGAATATTTTATTTACAAAGAAAATATTTACGAGAAGTACAAACTGATCTACGATTTAATGTCAAGATTATTGAACGACAGCGGCTTTGAGAGAGAAATCCTGATATTAAAAAAATTATTAACGTCAGAAGAAGATATTTTAAAAATTGCATTGAGCGCTGTTTATGCAGGCAAAGCTGATCCAATGGATTCTGCTCTTCCCGCTTTTTTTGTAATGACAAGCTGGGGTATTCTGTTCAGCGGGAGGTTTAATAAAATTACAGAGCCTGAAAAAGAATTGCACACAAAAGAATTTTTAACAAGGAGCCTTGAAACGATCCTGAAATGATTATTTCGTATTCTGTTTTTCATTTGATTACTATCAATGTTTTGACTAAAATTGCAAAAATAAAAGTGATATTTTTATGTCATCATTACAAAAAACAATAAAGGTATTTATTCGAAAAGGTGAGCAATACTATATTGCAGAATGCCTGGAGATTAATGTAGTTACACAAGCTAAAACTTTGGACGAACTAATTTCTAACTTACGCGAAGCGGTGGCGCTTCATTTAGAGGGGGAAAATTTAAGCAAATTCGGACTTGCACCTGATCCCACTCTTATACTTACAATGGAAGTGGACCCTTTGTATGCCTAAGCCGAAACGATTATCGGGGAATGAGCTCTCAATTTTTTCTTCCTTTGGTTTTGTTATTCATTCACAACGCGGCTTGCATGTTAAACTTCGACGTATTACGGAAGAAGGACAAAAGCAAACCTTAACTATACGCCGTCATCAGGAACTTGATTCAGGAACGATTCGTGCTATCTATCGACAGGCAAGCAAATATATACAGGAAGATGAACTTGGTTCTTTAATTTTCATAAAACAATCCTGAGATGATTATTTCGCATTCTGCTTTTCATTTGATTAATACCAATGTTTTAACTAAAATTGCAAAAATAAAAGCAGTATTTTTAAGGTAGCATTACAAATTGAGTAAATAATAACTACAAAAATGTCAAAGAAGCATAACAATTGGACCGAAAAAGATTCTGCCAAAGCAAAACAAATCTGGAAAGAATTCCAACTTAAGAATAACCTCTCAGACCGAATTGGACAGACAGCAGGAATTGACCCTAAAAGCGGGCGTATTTGGTTTGGGAAATCAATCCGTGAAATTGTTATGGAGAGAGAGAAAGAAGGTTTTTTTTCTCCTGTTTTTTTTGAACGAGTTGGTTCGGAGACATATTTTCACAAAGGGAGCTATAATTGATTAAGGGGAAGGTCTCTCCAGACGGCATACCATTTATCGACGTCCGCATTAAAGATCAGACACTAAATGCTATTATTGACACTGGTTTTAACGGCGATCTTGAACTGCCTGAAAGCTTACATGAAAAATTAAATCATCGTTTTGTAGGCAGCATAGTCTCTATGTTGGCTGCTGGTCAAAGGATTGAAGAATACGTTTATTTAGTTGATTTTCCGTTTGATGATAAAATTGTTCAAGCTGAAGTTACTTTTGTTCCCGACACACAAATTCTTATCGGTACACATCTTTTACAAAATTATCTTCTAAAAATTGATTTTGTAAATACGGACATCCAATTATCAAGACAGGAAGAAATAATTTCCTGAGAATAACCTTTCAGTCTTGTGTTTTTTCATCTTCGCTCTCACCTTCATCCTCTTCATCGCTCATAAGGTATTTTTCATATTTATGTTTTATCAACTGAGCTTCCACAATGAAGTAAACATCTTCAGCAATATTAGTAGCGTGGTCACCCATTCTTTCCATCTGCCGCGAAGTAACTAAAAATGCAACAGCCTGTTCAATGTTTGCAGGATCCTCTTTCATTATTTCAATCAGGATTTTATGATTCTCGCTGTTCAACTGGTCAAGCAGGTCATCAGTCTTGATCACCTTTTGTGCGAGCTTAGCATTATTTTCGATAAAACCATCTATCGCGTCTTTCACCATCTCCTTGGCAATTTTTGACATCTCTAAAAATTTCGTCTTGTTTATAAAAGCGGGTTTCTTTTTATGTATCAGAAAACTCTCAGCAATATTGACTGCGATATCTCCTATCCTTTCAAGGTTATTATTAATTGTCAGAGAAGACATAATTAATCTCAGGTCCATAGCAACCGGCTGGTTAAGCGCAAAAATTTTCTGACAGACCTTTTCAATCTTTACATCATACTTGTCAACCTTTTTATCGCGGTCAACGACAAGCTGAGCAAGCTCAACATTTTCTTCTTCTATCGAACGTATCGCAAATTCGACCTGCTCATCCACAAGGCTGCACATTTTTATCAGTCTTGTTTTGAGTTTTTCAATCTGGATATCAAACAGTCTTTCCATTTTAATCCTCTCAGTTTTTTAATACTTGTAAGCTTCCGGCTTAATTAACCAAATCTTCCGGTTACGTAATCTTCAGTTTGTTTGTTTTTCGGTTGAGTAAAAATTTTATTTGTCTTATCAAATTCAATTACCATACCGAGATAAAAAAAGGCTGTGTAATCGCTCACTCGTGCAGCCTGCTGCATATTATGGGTAACAATAATTAATGTGTAAAGCTTCTTCAGTTCGTGGATCAGCTCTTCAATTTTTGCTGTTGAAATAGGATCGAGTGCGCTTGCCGGTTCGTCCATCAGCACAATTTCCGGTTCAACCGCAAGCGTGCGTGCGATGCATAGCCTCTGCTGCTGCCCGCCTGATAAGCCCAGCCCCGGGTGATGCAGCCTGTCTTTTACTTCATCCCACAGTGCCGCCTGCTTTAAAGATCTTTCGAGGATCTCATCAAGAATTTTTTTCTTTCTTACCCCATTCAGCTTTACGCCATAAATTACATTATCATAAATACTCAGGGGGAACAAATTCGGTTTCTGAAAAACCATCCCGACTCTTCTTCTGAGGTCTACAACATCAAGTCTTTTATTATAAATATCAACCCCGTCAACGAAGACCTTACCAGTAATTTTCACATTATCAATAAGATCATTCATCCTGTTCAATGTTCTGAGAAAAGTGGATTTGCCGCACCCCGAAGGACCGATCAGTGCAGTAACTTTCTGAGGAAGAATATTTAAGCTCACATTTTTAAGCGCCTGCTTTTCACCGTAGAATAAATTAAGTTCTTCGGTGTAGATTTTATTTTCTTTAATTTCCTTCATTCAACTATCAGACTTATATCTATCAATAAATAGCTTCCCTAATCTTTGCGCTGATATAATCCATGACCCAGACAACAAAAGCTACCATCAGTACGATAAGCCCAACTTCGTGCCATCTTGCAAGCCCCTGGTATTGCATCAGCATAGTTCCAATTCCTCCGCCGCCGACCAAACCAATTATTGTTGCCATCCTTACGTTTATATCCCACCTGTAAATAGTAAAAGAAAGGAAAGGCAAAACTATCTGTGGAACAACTGCGTACCAAACAATCTGAATTTTATTTGCGCCTGTTGCGCTGATTGCTTCAACGGGACCGGTCTCAATATTTTCAATCGCTTCCGAATAAAGTTTTGCATTAGAGGCAATTGTATGAACAAGCAGTGCTGTCATACCTGCAAAAGGGCCGATGCCGACCCACACAGAAAAAATAATTGCCCATATCAGAGGTTCGATTGAACGAACAAAGTTCAGGATAATTCTCAGCACGTAATAAATTGCAAAGGTGAATTTATTATCCTTCATCAGGTTTCTTGCAGTTACAAAACTTAAAAGCAAAGTAGGAGGGATCGAAATCAGTGTTGCGAGCAATGCAATGTAAATGGTTTCGATCATTGCAAATAATGAGTCGTCAAAAATTCCCATCTCAGGTCTGAACAAAGAGCCAAATATCCTTTCAGCTCCTCTAATCCCTTCGCTGCTGAAAAGGTCAACGATAGAAAGGCGGGTTATAATCCAGCCGGCAATAAAAGTGATATTGAAAAGGAACCAGCCAAAAATTTCAACAGTCCACTTTGTTGTTTTATTTTCTTTTGCAACACCGAAGAGCTTACAGGAAAGCGAGGTTTTTGTGAATGCCCATATTGTACCGAGCATCACAGAAAAAATAAATATCACCCCAATCTCTCCCCACGAAAAGGGAATATCTTTTAACTGCAGAATAAACTTATAATAGATTGCTCTTTGCAAAACAAGTATGCTGTAAAAGACAAAAAATATATCCAGCAAAACAGCTTTGAAAAATTTTATTTTATCTTCTCTTTGTTTATTCAACTGAATAATTTTTGCCGGATGTAATTCCAGTTCAGGGTTAGATATCATCTTATTTCTACCTCTTCGGCTTCTTCACCATAAATAGTTTTGAACCACGTTTCATTGATTTCAGAAGGAAGCCCCTGGTAAATAATTTCGCCTGCCTTTAAAGCTATAACCCTTGTTGCATATTTCCGAACAAGGCTCAAAAAATGCAGGTTACAAATTACAGTTGTTCCAAAGTCTTTATTAATTTTTTCAAAATATTGCATAACTGAATTTGAGGTGGCAGGGTCGAGAGATGCAACAGGCTCATCGGCAAGAAGCAACTTAGGGTTTTGCATCAGGCTTCGGGCAATTGCAACTCTCTGCTGCTGCCCGCCGCTCAACGAATCTGCACGCTCATCAACTTTTTCTTTTATCCCTACTGTTTCAAGGCTCTTGTATGCTTCATCGTAAAGAGATTGCGGAAATTTTTCAAAGACGGAAGAGAAAGTGCCAAGCTGTCCAAGTTTTCCGGAGATCACGTTTGTAAGCACAGACCTTCTGTTTATTAGATTAAACTGCTGGAAAACCATACCGATTTGCGTTTTAACCTTTCTTAATTCTTCCCCTTTAACGTGTGTAATATCTTTATCGAGAAAGTAAACTGATCCGGCAGTAGGTTCGATAAGACGGTTTATACATCTTAGCAAAGTTGATTTTCCAGATCCGCTCAGTCCGATTATTACTAAAAATTCCCCCTCTTTAACATCGAAAGTAATGCCCTTCAGAGCGTGAGTACCATTCTTGTAAATCTTATGAAGGTTTTTAACTTTCAGTATCATCATTACTTCACAAATGATTCGAATTTAATATTTTCCTGTTTCAGTAATTTTCTCAGCCCGTCATAATCACTGTCCTTTGTTCGTATCAATCCGCGGACATCATAAATATCATACATAGTTTTTTTACCTTCATCAGTCTGTACATATTTCAGCAGAGCATTAATAATTTTTTCTTTCATTTTTTCGTCCATATCTTTTCTGAAAACCCAGGGATCGTTTGGAATATCTTCAGTAAATCCTATTATCTTAATTTTTTTAGCGACGTCAGGGAATTGTTTTTCGACTCTTACTCTTGCATCTAAAATTTTTCCTGTAGCAGAATCAGGCGGGGCATAATAAGTAGCGCCAACATCAACCTGTTTTTGATAGACCATTGTCACCACGTTATCGTGCCGCATCGCAAAAACAGATTCGCTCGGTTTTATTCCAAGTCTTTTCAATTTCGCCTTAGGCAAGATGTAGCCTGAAGTTGATGAGGGGTCAACATAGGCAATAGTTCGTCCATCAATATCTGAAAGACTATCTATTCCTGAATCTACTCTTGTGATGAATTGCCCCTTATAACTTGTTTCACCATAATCACGAACGATTCTCAGCCTTGCTTCAGCACCGTATTTTGCATTCGCCATGAGATATGAAAAAGTATTTATACTGGCAATATCAGCCTTTCCTGTTCCGAAAGCTTCAACAACAGCAATGTAGCTTGCAGGGATTGCAGTGATAAAATGATAGCCTGTTTCTTTTTCTAAATAATCTGTAAGCTGATGTGCATTAAACGAAATTTTGTTCGCATCCACAGAAGGTGTGAAATAGATTTTAATTGGATTCGATCTTGAGCCTAAAGCTCCTTCATTCAATTCCCTCGAGGATGAAATTATTATAAACAGTATTAAAGGTGATAAATAAAGTAAGTACTTCATATAGAATTTTTATTCGGAGTAGTAATATGCAAATAAGTTTATACTTCGACAAACTCTGAATAAATTTTTTGGATGGACGGAAATTCTTAATCTTAAATAAAAGCTAAAATCAAGGTTCTTAACAATTTTTTAACATTGTCGTTAAATTATTTGCTCTCATGCTTCTGTTTTAACTATTCTCTGCGTCCCCTGCTCACTCCTTGCGACCTCTGCACGAAAAATCTATTGCAGAACTGTCTGTCGTTAGATAGCAAATTGACCGACGAAAAAACTCCCCGCGTTGAACCGAATAATCTCCCACTACAACAAAAGTTTCTTGTTAAATATTAAGACATAATTAAACGAAGCCCGTCTTCAATTTTTTTGAGATATTTATTGGAAAGGGTTCCTACATATTCAGTAAGAAAACTCTTATCGAGTGTTATGATCTGACTAATATTACCAACAGAATCTTTGAACAAACCCGTTATGTTTCCGGGTAAAAAAACATTACCCGGAGCTTGTGCAAGTGTGATATTTGATGTAATGACAACACCAATAACTGTAGCAATACGGCTTCGATTAAAGTCATCGGACTGAATAATTAAAACTGGTCGGCGGTAACCGGGCGAAGATCCTTTAGGTTCCGGTAATTCTGCCCACCATATTTCACCCCTTTTAATTATCAATTCTCATCTTCAATTGAAGCAACTTCCATTTTAACAAGATCAGAATCTATGGATGATGGTTCTGTTTTATAAATAAGATTTAATTTACGAGTTACGGATATGTCGTTCTTATAATTTTCGATATAAGCAGACAACGCCGCAGTATAAAACTCATTAAGTGACAGACCAAGGTTTTTTGCAAGCTGTTCTGCTGTTCTAAAGACAGTCCTGGGAATTGAGATATTTTTTTTCGTCATTTCCATCTTAATGATCTTTTGTTACAAAAATAAGAATGTCGCTTAAAAAAACAAAGCGGTTTATCCCTTACCTATTCAAAGAGTAAATCGTCTTTTCCTGCAGCGAACTTATTCTTACCGAATCTCTTGTAAGCCAACTCGGTAGCTTCTCTCCCGCGCGGGGTCCTCTGAATAAAGCCCTGCTGAATTAAAAACGGTTCATAAACTTCTTCAATCGTCCCGGGGTCTTCATTTACAGCAACTGCCAGAGTATTTAACCCAACCGGTCCCCCTTTATATTTTTCGATTATGGCAAGAATTATTTCTTTATCCATTTCATCAAGTCCAAACTCGTCTACTTCCAGAGCATTCAATGCTTTCTTTGCAATATCAACGTCAATGGTTTTTTTATTTTCATAATCTGCAAAATCACGTGTTCTTCTAAGAAGCCTGTTTGCAATTCTTGGTGTGCCGCGCGATCTTTTAGCCAACTCGTAGGCAGCGTCATTACCAATATTCACATTCAATATTTTTGAAGAACGTTTAACGATCTTATCGAGAATTTCGGAGACATAATAATCCAATCTGAATTTTATTCCGAACCTGTCGCGCAGCGGCGAAGTAAGCATTCCTGCGCGGGTTGTAGCGCCGACCAAAGTGTATTTCGGTAAACTTATCTGCACTGTTCTTGCGCTTGGTCCGCTGTCGATCATTATATCAAGCTTATAATCTTCCATTGCTGAATAAAGATATTCTTCAACAACGGGGCTTAATCTGTGAATCTCATCAATAAACAGAACTGATTTTTCTTCGAGATTGGTCAAAATACCTGCAAGATCGCCGGGCTTCTCAAGCACGGGTCCTGAAGTCACTTTTATTTTTACTCCCATCTCGTTTGCGATTATGTGGGCAAGGGTTGTTTTACCTAATCCAGGCGGTCCAGTCAGAAGTACATGATCGAGCGCTTCATTTCTTTTATTAGCAGCAGAAACAAATACATTTAAATTATCTGTTATCTTTTTTTGCCCGACAAACTCCGAAAGTTTTGACGGACGAAGAGAGTTTTCGTAAACCTTTTCTTCTTCGACTAAATTTGGATCAGTGTAATCTGATTTTCTCATTTACTTTCAGGTAACTAATTCTTTATTTCTGACTTTAAATTTATGAATAACTTCTACCATTCCAATCATTAATAATAACATTATAATAACCGAACCGATAGTCATCCAAATGTTAAAACTATCGTAGAACAAAACAATTATTCCTGATGTCCAGACACTTCCATATAATATAACGACATGAACAATATATATTAATAAAGTATTCCTTCCAACAAGAATAACTACACGTGGAATTGAATCAACTTTTATTGAAAAGAGCGATACTATAGAATTAAGTATTAAAACTATACCAAGCCTCAGAAAAACCAGGTTAGGGCTTATCGTCCATAAATAACTTTGTCCGAATATATGTGTTTCCGCAATATTACCGATCAGCGAAAATAATATAAGTGAGGCGCCGACAATTGCCAGCTTTAAGCTGAACAACGACGACTTAAAGACCATTGCATTCTTCGCAAGATAATTGCCGAGCATTCCCCCGGCTAAAACGTATGCAACCCATGGAAAGAGAGGGAAATTTGATCCTGTTTCAGAATTTAAATAACCTGCAACAGGAACCGGCAAAAAATTCTGCCAGTGTATAAACGAAAAAACCGGCGACAGCCCTATAAACAAAAAGAAGCCAGTTGTTAAAACCACATAAGAATTAAAATTGATTTTTTCTGAAAGATAAATAAAAGCCATAAGGAACAATATCCCGAATCCTATTAATTGCAGAACATCAACTGCCCAGAAAGTACGCCACTGGTCGGGTCTAACATTACTGAAATTAATTATAGTAGCAGACGGGTATCTTAAAAAATATCCAAGAAAGACCAGCAGGAGAAATCTTTTAATTCCCTTTTTTGTTCTCGGGTTGTTACCAAAAGGCTGATCAGCAAGTTTGAATAAATAGGTAAAAACATTACCGGAGGTAAAAAGAAAAATAGGCGCTGTCATTCCCCTCATAAAGTTCCATACCATAAAAAAAGGAGATTCAGGATCTCTGAACTGGGTAGAAAGCAAAACATCAACTGTATGCCCTTGAACCATCATCAGCACAGCAAAAGCGCGCATAAGGTCTATAAAAATTATTCTGTTTTTTTTAGAGTTTTGAGTCATTAAGTGAAGTTGTACGCTTTAAATGTTGAATCAGAAAATAACAGGGGGCAAGATAATGAAACCATATAAATAATTAAATACATCCAGCCTATTACAAAAAGTCAGCGTAGTCAAAAAAAGTCCCGCCTTAAAGCGGGACTTAAATCAGAGAAATTATTTATCACCTATACCGATTTTTATTTTCATCTTAACTCAGGTAACTTCACAACAGCGATCATAGTCATCAATATCTTCTTTCTTCGATTTATAAAACCTTCGAGAGGCAAATCAAATTTACCAGTGAAGATCTTTTTAATTATTTTCGTCTTTCTTTTTGTCTTCATCCACAACTTCGTATGAAGCGTCCTGGACATCCTTATCGTCGGCTTTGGAAGATTTACCTTGCTGTTGTCCGCTCTGTGCACCCTGCTGAGCCGCATTAGCCTGTGAATAAAGCTGCGATGCTACTTCACTCCATACTTTATTGAGTGAATCTGTAGCAGATTTTATCTGTGATGTATTATTAGATGCAATTGCATCCTCAACTTTTTTGATCTCAGCCTCAAGCTTTGACCTAACATTAGCGGGGATTTTATCACCTAACTCGCTCAACTGCTTTTTAGTCTGAAAGACAAGACTGTCAGCCTGGTTCTTAGTGTCTACTTCTTCTTTCTTCTTTTTATCTTCAGCAGCGTGTGACTTAGCATCATTTTTCATTTTTTCAATTTCTTCCTGGGACAGTCCACTGGAAGAAGTAATCCTTATGCTTTGTTCTTTATTTGTAGCTTTATCCTTTGCCGTTACGTGAAGGATGCCATTAGCATCAATATCAAAAGTAACTTCGATTTGAGGAACGCCTCTTGGTGCAGGTGGAATTCCGTCAAGATGAAATCTACCGAGTGTTCTATTATCAGCAGCCATCGAACGTTCGCCTTGTAAAATATGTATTTCAACTGATGGCTGATTATCGGATGCTGTTGAAAATATTTCGCTCTTCTTCGTAGGAATTGTTGTGTTAGCATCAATCAGTTTTGTAAATACTCCGCCCATAGTTTCAATGCCTAATGAGAGAGGAGTTACATCGAGAAGCAGTACATCCTTAACATCACCGGTTAAAACCCCACCCTGGATTGCTGCCCCAACAGCAACTACTTCATCGGGGTTTACACCTTTATGAGGATCTTTCGAAAATATTTTTTTCACCAGGTCCTGTACCATAGGAATTCTTGTTGAACCTCCTACAAGAATTACCTCGTCAACCTGAGAAGCAGAAATACCAGCATCTTTCAGCGCCTGCTCGCAGGGAACTTTAGTCCTCTGAACAAGATCATCAATTAATTGCTCAAACTTTGCTCTGGACAAGGTTAAGTTCAGGTGTTTTGGTCCATCCTGAGTAGCAGTTATAAAGGGCAAATTAAAATCTGTAGTTGTAGAAGAAGATAATTCAATTTTAGCTTTTTCGGCTGCTTCCTTTAGCCTTTGCAGAGCCATTGGATCTTTACGAAGATCAATGCCATCTGTTTTTTTAAATTCATCAGCAGCCCAATCAACAATTCTCTGATCAAAATCATCGCCGCCAAGATGTCCATCGCCGTTAGTTGATTTAACCTCAAACACACCGTCTCCAAGCTGAAGGATTGAAATATCAAAGGTACCGCCGCCGAGGTCGTATACCGCTACTGTATGATCTTTCGTTTTTTTGTCAAGCCCGTAAGCTAAAGCTGCAGCAGTCGGCTCGTTGATAATTCTTCTTACTTTTAATCCTGCTATTTCACCGGCATCTTTTGTTGCCTGTCGTTGTGAATCATTAAAATAAGCAGGGACAGTAATAACAGCCTCAGTAACTTCCTGTCCAAGATATTCTTCTGCAGTTTTTTTCATCTTCTGAAGGATCATTGCACTAATTTCCGGCGGAGAGTAAACTCTGTCTCCTATCTTTACACGAGCTGTGTTGTTGTCCCCTGAAATAACATCATAGGGAACTTTTTCTTTTTCACTTCCTACTTCATCAATAAATCTTCCCATAAATCTTTTTATAGAAAAGATTGTATTTTTAGGATTAGTTATAGCTTGTCTTTTTGCAGGCTGACCAACTAACCTTTCGTTGTTTTTTGTAAACGCAACAATAGAGGGAGTAGTCCTTCCTCCTTCTGAATTTGGAATAACCACAGGTTCGTTGCCTTCCATAACAGCAACGCAGGAATTAGTTGTCCCTAAATCTATTCCTATTATCTTACTCATTATTTTTCACTCCTTTTAATTTCAACTTAGACTGTTAATTAGTTAATTTCAACTTTTTGTTTTCGATAGTTATTTTGAGACCTTCTTTTTAATTCCAGGCATTTTGACCTCTACGTAAATATTTTTTTCATCTTAAGAAATGTCTATCTTAGGATTAAAGAAATTGTTGCTCTCGGTTTTATTTATACTTTTCATAGAACGGAAAAGCTGTATAATTATTCTTAAGCTGAACAGTAGGTTCAAATGCTATAAATGTAATCTAATATCTCCGAAAAAATATTTTTAAATTGTATATCATAATACAAGCATTATGCCATTGCTTTTAATTTTAATAACTGATGATTTTATAACAGCTTATTAAATTTACTTAAATTTTTGCGCTTCTTAACAATTGGCAGGATGTCTGACTAAATGTCAGCTCAGTTATGAAGAATGACAAAAAAGCTGTCAAACCTTAACGAAAAAAAAAGGATATTAATTGTGCTCGAACTGGAAAAATTCGATATTAAATTGAACACTGACTTTATTGGCAGAAATTTTATTTATGCTGAAGAAATTAATTCAACAAATAGTTACCTATTAGATAAAAAAAATAAAAATCTTGTGGATGGTACGGTAGTTTTTGCTGAGAAACAAACAGAGGGCAGAGGAAGAAAAAACAGGGTATGGTACAGTGTTAAAGAACAAAATTTAAATTTCTCAATACTGCTGACTAACAGGAAATATTTCCCCAAAAATATTAATCTTATAAATTTTGCCAGCTCTTTAGCTGTAGCTCTTTCTATCGAAAATTTATTCCAGCTTAACGCCAGCCTCAAATGGCCAAACGATGTCTTGATAAATAACAAGAAAGTATGCGGAATACTTTTGGAAGCAGTCTCACAAGGCAGCAAAATCGAGCAATTAGTTATCGGTATCGGTATCAACGTTAATCAGAGTACCTTCCAGGGAACTTTTAATATTCCCCCAACATCTATTAGACTTGAAATGAATGAAACTATTGAGCGGGAAAGATTATTAGCTGAGGTGTTAAACAGCTTTGAAGAAATATTGTATGAAACACTTTCAAATCCGAAAGAAATTATGAGAGATTGGAAATCAAGATGCAGAATGATCGGCGAAAAAATAGAAGTTAATGAGGGTAATAGTATAAAGTATGGAATATTTGATGATATTGATGAAAGTGGAACTCTCCTTCTGAAAACAAAAGATAAAATTGAAAAAATTCATTTGGGGGACGTGAGTCTGCTATAATGTTATTAGCATGCGATATTGGCAACACCCGAACTAAATCGGTATTATTTGATAAAAGTGGAAGCTCAAATTTTAATTCTTCCACCGCACTAAACGAGATAATTGATAATTACAGAAATAAAAATATTAGTGCAGTAGCCTTTAGTTCGGTTGTAACACGAAAGTCTGAGGAATTTATCAAACTGATAAAGAAAAATCTTAAGATCTCACCTTATCAAATAACCAGTAGTTCAAAATTTAATCTCAGGATAGATTATTTGCAGCCGGAAACTTTAGGTATTGACAGAATTTGTTCAGCAGAAGGTGCATATTATTTATTTAATCAGTCAAAAGAATTTAAAGATTACAGTAAAAACGATTTTATAATTTCGATTGACTTCGGAACCGCAACAACTTTAAACTTTGTAAAATTTCCCGGTGTTTTTATTGGAGGAATTATCTCACCAGGAATTAAAATGATGACTGAGTTATTAAACAGTCAAACAGCAGAATTGCCAAAAGTCTCAAACTTAAGTTATAAAAAAATGATCGGTAGAAATACTTTTGAGGCAATTTCAAGCGGCGTAGTAAATTCAACAGTCGGGTTATTAGAAAAAAGTATTAACGAATTGAAAATAAAATATAAAGCAAGAAAAATTCATATTTATGTAACTGGAGGAAATTCTCCCGCTATAACGCCGCATTTGAAAATAAAACACAAACTCGTCAACGAATTAGTTTTAATAGGCGTAAGAGCAGTTTACGAAAAAAATATAAAGTCTAAACTTTAATTAGCAAATTATCTATCAGGCGGGTTTTACCGATCCAGCAGGCTACAAGGATATAATATTTCAGACCTTTATTAAGCGTCTTAGCTTCTGTAAAAGAATCCTGGCGAACAATTTTCAGATAGTCAAGTTTGGAAGACTTAACAGAACGAATCAATCTTTCCATCTCTGATAAAATTTTTGATGATTCTCTCTCACCTTCTTTGATCATTTTAGCAGCAAGCTTAAGAGAATTGTTCAGCACAAGCGCGTCTTTCCTCTCCTGATGTGAGAGATAGACATTCCTGGAGCTTAGTGCAAGCCCATCTTTTTCTCTGACGATAGGGCAAATGATAATCTTTAGGTCGAATTTCAGATCATTTACCATTCTTTGAATGATCGCTGCCTGCTGTGCATCCTTTTGCCCTAGAAAAACAAAATCAGGTTTAATACAATTAAACAGCATAGCAACAATTGTAGTAACTCCTCTAAAGTGTGATGGCCTGAATTCTCCTTCGAATTTTTTTGACATCTCTGTGACATCAACATACGATTGAAACTCATTCTGATATATTTCGCCGGCATCAGGATAAAATAAAATATCAACACTCTCCTTCCTTAAAATACTTTTATCCCTTTTTAAATCACGTGGATATTTTTCAAAATCTTCAGTGGGAGCAAACTGAGCAGGATTAACAAAAATTGATACAATTGTTACATCAGTTTTTTTTAGTGATCTTCTGATTAAAGAGATATGTCCGGCGTGTAAATAGCCCATTGTAGGAACAAAACCTATAGACTTGCCCTCAGACCTTAACTGCTTTACTTTTTTTTGTATCCCTGATATAGTAGAAATAATTATGATATATGACCTCAGGTCATTAATGTCAAGATATTATAAATATTAGATTTAAGATCTTTCCTATGAGAAATAATATCGATGAATCCCTGTTCTAAAAGAAATTCTGATTTCTGAAAACCTTTGGGTAAGTCTTTCCCGATAGTTTGCTTTATTACCCTTGGTCCTGCAAAACCAATCAATGCCTGCGGCTCAGCTATATGAATATCACCGAGCATAGCATAACTGGCAGTAGTACCGCCGGTTGTAGGATCAGTAAGGATTGAAATATAAGGTATTTTTGCTTCCGAAAGTCTTGCCAGCCTGGAACTCGTCTTTGCCATCTGCATAAGCGAGAAGGCTCCTTCCATCATTCGTGCTCCTCCGCTGGCAGAAATAATAATTAAGGGAAGGTTATTCTTATAAGCTTTATCAATTAACCTGCTTAATTTTTCACCAACGACCGAACCCATACTTCCGCCAATAAAACTAAAATCCATGCAGCCAATAGCTACTTCTATACCGTTTAATTTACCTGTGCCTGTTCTGACTGCATCGTACAAATTTAATTTTTTTATTGTCTCCTGAATTCTAACAGAATATTTTTTTGTATCCTCAAATTCCAAAGGATCGTTAGAACGCATCTTTTTATCCATTTCCTTAAAGGTATTTTTATCGAGAAGAAAATTAAAATATTCTTCACTTCCGATCCTGAAATGATTATTACATTTAATACAGGTCCAGAGATTCGCTTCGAGCTGCTTTTTATGAATTATCTCGCTGCAGTTTGGACATTTCTCCCACAGTCCATCCGGCAAATCTTTCTTTTGTGAATCAGGCGAAATATTTTCTTTTGATCTTCTAAACCACGCCATCAGTTTGATCCTGGTTTTACATCTGCATAAATGTTCAATATAGTTTTTTCACTAAGCGGGTCATTTGATATAACCTCAATAGTCCGGTGTATTTTGCCGTCCAAAAATGAAGAATCAAATTCAGTATGAATTATTGTGCTCTTACCTGGTTCGATTGTATTATTATCTGCCAAAGCTGCCGTACATCCACAGGAAGTCCTTATCCTTTTAATTATCAGTTTTGATTTACCTTTATTCATAACAGTAAAGTTAAAACCTACAACATTACCTTTTGTAACAGCACCAAAGTCATGAGAGGTTTCTGCAAAATAGATTATTGGAGAATCTGCCGGTCGTTCCTTCTTGTTACCTGTTGAATCATAACTTGACAAGTTTGGAAAAATCAGAGGGGGAATTTGTTTATCCGCTGCTACTGTTAATCTCAGCTCAGGAGTTGTTTCGTCATTTGTAGAAACATAAATATATTCCAGCATTTGTCCCTTTCCGTTAGAGCCTGAAAAATCTACAGTTAATTTAGCAGAATCAGCCATCGGTATTTCATTCTTATCAAGGCTGGTCGTGAGGCAGCTACAGGTTGTGCGCACTTTATTAATTTTCAACACCCCGCCGCCGCTGTTATATATCAGAAAAGTATACGAAC
This sequence comes from Bacteroidota bacterium, assembly GCA_021815365.1. GTDB lineage: Bacteria > Bacteroidota > Ignavibacteria > Ignavibacteriales > Ignavibacteriaceae > JAKAGZ01. The sequence continues at coordinate 58,686 of JAKAGZ010000007.1, read as the reverse complement.
CCGCAGAACTCCCAAAGTCATGTTCTACTTTCTGAACAGATATCCTTGGTTTAATTGTTTGGGAAATTAAAAAAGGACAAATGAAAAGTGACAAATAAAAAATTTTCTTAAGCATTATTTTTTACCTTCACTATAAAATTTTTAAGATAATTCGGTTCTAAATAATCAAAATTATTAGTTTTAAGTTTTTCGCCGTATTGCTTAGCCCATTTAGCAATATAAACAGAATCCGGTGCAGTAACGTTCCGAAATTTTCTCTTTTCATAATCATAATTGGAAATCACATTGCCAAAAATTGGTTCAAAATCATTCATTTCAAGATATTTGCTCTTTAATATCTTCAGGTTTTCCACAAATATAGCTTTATTAAGATTAACTTGAAACTTTGCATAATACATCTCATCTGAGTTTACACTGTTTGCTATAATGAATTTATCTCCTTCGTTTAAAAACTCTGATATTTGCATAGCCATAGCTTCGAAAGTTGGAACTGGTATAATTGATAACCCAGACCCGAAAGCAAGACCTTTCGCCGCTGACATCCCGATACGAAGCCCGGTAAATGAACCAGGACCCGATGAAACTGCAATGGCACTGAGATCGTTTAACTGTACACCTGAAGATCTTAGCACATAGTCTACCGAATCCATTATTAGTTCTGAATGAGAATGTTTATCCTTTAAGACAGTATGAAAATATTTGTCATCTGAAAAATAAACCCCAACTCCGCAAAAGGATTCGGAGCTTTCTATTGCTAATATTGGTCTCTCATTATTCATATTTTTCGAACTTAAATTCCCTGCTGAAATCTTCATTCACAATTATTTTGATTTCAATTCTTGCTTCAGGTAAAATTTCGGGAAACAGATTACCCCATTCAATAAATATTATAGATTCTTTATCATTTATATAATCGTTAAACCCAATATCAAAAAGCTCCTCTGATTTTTCTATACGGTAAAAATCGAAATGGTAAATTTTACGATCACCATTATATTCATTAACGATAGCAAAAGTCGGACTTGAAACATTATGAATGCCAAAATTTTTAGCAGCCTGCTTAACAAAAAAAGTCTTGCCCGAACCTAATTCCCCATTCAGTATAATTACATCACCGTTTTTAATGGTTTTAGAAAAATCATCCGCGATTTTTTTTGTACCATCCTCAGAAATAATTTTCAAAGAATTTGGATATCTCACTTTTATCTCGGTTCCATTGTAATTACAGGAAGAATCATTTCTTCCATAGAAATACCACCGTGCTGGAATGTATCTTTATAGTAAGTCAGATACTTATGATAGTCAGTCGGGTAAACAAAGTAATAATCTTCTTTGGCTATAATATAATTTATTGTTACGCCGCGCCTGGGCAATTTATACTCGCCTGGATTCTTAATATAAATTGCATGCTTCTCATCTACTTTCAGGTTCCTGCCGTATTTAAACCTCAAATTGGTTGAGGCTTCCTTATCACCCAAGACTTTAGCTCCACGTAAAGACCTTATGCTGCCATGATCTGTTGTTATAATAATTTTTGCATTTTTAATTTTTGAGAGTGCCTTAAATGTCGTAAGCAAGGAAGAATGATTGAACCATGTGTTTGTCAACGAACGATAGGCTGCTTCGTCTGGTGCAATTTCTTTCAGCAGGTCTGAATCAGATCTGCCGTGCACCATCATATCAAGAAAATTTACAACTACGGCAGTGAAATGTGTGTTTTGATAAGACATAATGTTATGTTCAAAATTTCTTCCAACTTCAGGATCAATTATCTTTATATATTTCAATTCATTCTTTAACTTTATGCGTTTTCTGTCAAGCAGAAGCTGAAGCAGTTCTTTTTCATATTTATTCATGCTGTTTTCATCATCACCGCCTGATTCCCAAAACTCAGGATAATGAACTTCAATTTCGGAAGGGAAAAGTCCCGCAAACAAAGCATTCCTCGCATAAGGGGTAGCTGTAGGTAATATTGAATAATAATAATCTTTTTCAATCTTAAAATCATTGATCAGTAATTTTTCCATAAGCAGCCACTGATCCAGCCTTAAACAATCAAGGACAAAAAAGAAAACTGCATTATTTTCGTTCATAAGATGATTGATAACATACTTTTCAATTATTTCGTTTGAAAGTGTCGGAGTTTGACCTGAGCCGGTAGAACCAACCCACTCCTTATATTTTCTTTCAACAAATTTGGAGAACTCTTTATTGGCTTCCTTCTTTTGCTCATTCAAAGACTGCCTTAATTCTATCCCCGGGTGTACGTCTAACTCAAGATCCCAGTTTACAAGCTTCAGATATAAATCAATCCACTGATCATAAGAAAGATTATCCATTAACGCTCTGGATATAGTATTGAAGTCATTCAAATAATCCTTTGTAACGTATTGCCCCGAAATTTCTTTGCCCTCAAGAATTTTTTTACAAACGAGCAGCACCTGGCTTGGATTAACAGGCTTTGTCAGGTAATCGCTGATCTTACTTCCGATAGCGTCGTTCATTAAAGATTCTTCCTCGCTCTTCGTTATCATAACAACGGGAATATTCGGATTGAATTCTTTTATTTCACCAAGAGTTTCAAGTCCGCCTTTGCCAGCCATCATTTCATCAAGAAAAATCAGGTCATATTCATTTTCTTTTACAGAAGTAATTGCATCTTCGCCGTTTGTAACTGTATCAACATCAAATCCTTTTTCCGAAAGAAAGATAATATGCGAACGCAGCAGATCTATTTCATCATCAACCCATAATATTTTTTTCATCTTCATCTGACAGATTTTTGTAGATTTTCTAATTCAATAAAAGCAAATTATAGTTAAAAAAAAATGTAAAGTTTTCATTGTATCGAAATATGCACATCCAAGCCCGCGATGTTCTGCACCGAAGGAGGTATTCTTGAAGCTCCTTCGGGATTAACTGTTGTTCTTGTATAAAAAACTGTAAGCTGCACTCGTGAACTGATTGTATATTTTACACGCGGTTCAATTGTAACTCGTGTTGTACCATCCTGCGGAACACCATTTTCATTAAAATTAATCATATCATAAATGATACTGGAATTTCTTGTATTTGTATATGAGAAGCTGAACTCTATATCATTTTTTAATGATACTCCGAACAAAGGAATTTCAAAGCCGGATTTTGAATAACCGGCAGTGATACCAAAATCTTTTGAAAAAGATTCAATAACATTTCTTGTTGAAATACCGAGATCAAAACTTGTTCTGGTTGAATATTTTATGCTGCTGACCAGTACACCGTTCCAAAGCCTTGCGAAAGTAAAATTAAGCCCGATCAACGGTGCGAACCCGTACTGAACTCTTTGAGTCTGTGTTTGTCTTGTACCGTCCGGTGTAATAATCCAGCCTTCGGTATAAGTTGAAGTGTAGGCATGATCTAATGAAACATTATCAGTAATCTTCTTCAGGAAAAATAAATTCTGAAGCCCGTCCCAGGTTATGTGCCAGTTTGGTCTGGGAATATAATTCATAACTTTGCTAAGGAAACCTAACTTTGAAGCCAATGGCAGACTTTCAAAACCATGCACAAAAGCATCGGAAAGATTTTTAGCGGGATCTGCCGCAAGCGGATTGTAAAGATCATGAACTTTCTTGATCCCGCTGTTAAATCCCTTCAGGAAAAGTACAGGTGGAAAAGAAAGAAATGATCTTGATATGCTTCCTGTTGAAGAAATATAGGAAACTGCTGTATTTCCATTTGCATCTGAAGTAAGTGTTGTTGACTTACTTATTGACCACCCGACCTGCCATTTCAGATCAATCCTTGCGCCGCTCCAAAGTGGACGGGATGTACCAAAATCCAGAGAATTCTGCTGCGAAAAAACATCCTGCAAATTTCCATTTGGTGCTCTCGGACCTGCATCCTGATCCAAACCAAGCATAAAACTTCTTGAAGGACCGTTAGCGGGATTAAATTTTATCCCGAAGAAATTACTGAAGCCTGACGAATTTGCCCTCAGCCCTGTTTTAGAAATATTATTGCTGCTGCTGAAATTGAAATTTATGCTTTCATAATCGAAGAAAATTGATTTCGCTATGTCTCTTAGAAAGAACAATGCACGTTTAATCGGAATAATTTTAATGCCCTTTGAAGTTGTATCTTCGGACACAACAACATTTTCATTCTTAACGTTTGTTGTATCTTTGTTACTCTTCAGGATATTTCTCATATCAAGCTCTTCGTTACCGGTTAATACTCTTATTCTTCCGCTTCTGGAGGTTTTTACCTGCTGAACATTAGTCTGAACTTCCTGCTCTTTATTCTTCTCCTCTGCTTTAGTTTCGGCAAACAAAGGCGCAGTAAGTGCTTTCCACTTTAAGGATAAACCGAAAGAAGTCCTGTTATTAAATCCGGCGCTTCTTCCTAACTGCTGCTGACGAAAATCATAACTCCACTGATAGCTGACAGAATAACCTGCTGTTAATGTAAAATATTTATATATGTCCCATAGCCTCGGCAGTTGAGGTGCAGATTGTAAATTTAAAGTTTGTTGATACTGAAAATCTTTTCCGAATGTTTTCCCTGAAAATATATCTCTCCATATACTGCTTTCTGATCGTTGGTTCCCTGCAGCGTCAACTTCATAGTTTGCAAGAGAAGAATTAATAGTAAAATTATAGTCAGTAGATAAATTAAGCAGACCGCCATCACTCATTTTCCAGCTCAGGTTTAAATTTCTTGTAGTTGTAAAATCACGCGAAATAATCGGTTGAATAGCAGAATTACCCTGTGGTCTCGGAATATTTGAGTTTCTTGTTCTACGTGCAGTGATACTCCACGCAATGCTTTGTGGTAAATAATAAATCTTTGCATCTCTGTAATCCGAGAATATCCCAAACAATGTACCTATAACCGGAATATCAGCAGGCTTAAAGTAATAATCCTGGCTTAAATTTAAACCATAATTAATATTCGCAAGCCAGAGCCACCCCCTGTTTGATTGCACTGTCGGGCTTGAGCTTGATGAAAAATTATACGAGAACCCATAAGATAAAGAATTGAATGTGTCGTTCAGCCACCACAGATTGGTCGGTATTTTTATTCTTACATTTGTAGCAGACCATGAATCAGACAAGCTGACTGTTTTAGACTGCTCAATAAGACTTGCACCGGAAATTGAAGATTTACCGCTGCCTCGTTTTGTATCCAACTGCTGTGCAGCCTGCGAAACTAAAATATCTGTACCGGGTAAATAGAGAGGTTCGCCTAAAGATTCTGTGTGCGAATAATTTAATTTGAAACTGCTGCCGGGTAAATTAAACGGCATAAGTCTCAAAACATCAAGGTCTGCCGAGAGCGACCAATTTTTCGTTTGTATCCTGTTACCAAACCTGTCCGAAAGCTGATGAAAGAACGGACTCTTCCCCTGTATATTAAAATTAATATTTCCAAGATCTGCAAGATGAAGACTCGAAGCAAAACTATAAGCCCAGCCGGGGTGATTATCAGCTCCGATAACTCTCAATTCATTTACCCATACTTCTCCTGATACAGGCGTTGGTGATGTTGAACTTCCTTTATTATAAATTCCAACAAGCAGAAATTTGACCAACGTTAAAGTCGGGTTACCTCTTAATGAATAAAAGCTGCCAGGGCTGCCCGGCACCGGCTGTCTTATTAACTGGTTTACAGAATCCCGTGCTTCTTTAATAGCAGTTAAGTCGCTGAACTTTATTGCTATATCATTCCATCCCGGTCTTACAGGCTGCCTGTATTCATAAAAATTATTTGTATCTATTCCAAACCTGAAGTAAACCTCTGAGTTATAATCTTTAGGGTCAGAGGATGACACTGAACCTATGCCCGTATTTTCATCACCGTGAATAAATAATTTCATCTGCGAATAATTAAACACATCAAGCGGTGCTGTTAAATATTTTACTGCTTCTCGTGCCTGACCCACCGGTAAATTTATTATTTTCAGATCAAGTGATTGTTCATTACCGTATACCTGCTCATCAGGTCTTGTCTGATCCCTTTGCTGAAAAACTCCGGGCGGGCTTGTATAGTTTGCATTGTCTTCAATATTAATTACAGAAACTTCCATCGTGGTATCCTGCGGAAGAACTTTTTGCCACTGGTTTCCTACAAGATTAAATTCTGCTAATCTTACATGAACTTGTGAAGTAACTCCAGTAACAAATAATCTTATTGTTTCTACAGTTGAAAAGCTTGGGTTGCCAACCTGCTGCGATGTATCTTTTAAAGGGATACGAAAAAAATACCATCCTTTACCCGCAACAGTACCCTGGTTGAATTTATTCGTCTGTGTATTTGTATCGAGCGGTATTTCATATCTAAAAAAGCTATTCACCAAATCAAGATTGCCATTACGATTTAAATCTTCTGTATCAGGTATTCTTCCAATGTCGGATAATTGTGCATTGCCTTCTGTTCCGTTGATATTATAATAGTCCATCGGATTAACAACGCCGGGCTGCGTCTGCCGGAATGAAAAATCGTCTCCGCTCGGATCTGAAGAATTATTTGTCGGTGGACCTTTGTAAAGATTTGGATTTAGTGCCGGATTACCTTCCTGTGAATCTGTTAGGCCGTCAATTCCTGTGTCCTCCCCTGGCTCAAGAACATCGTTAAAATTTTTATCTTCAGTGTCGAGCTTATTATTCGGAATTACATCCTCACTTATTCTGCCAAGGTCAATAAACAACTTTGCATTTTTGGGCGCTTCGCTGATATTTAACCAGAACTCTATAAATTGTACGTTCTCTTCAACTAGATTATTTGCAGTTGTCGAAAGTAATCGCATCATTCCACCCCAATCTTTTGTTTTATCACCCTTAAGATTTGGATAATAATTATAAGTCCCGAAAGAATCTGGAATGAAATAATAATCGAGCACTGCAACCTGCTGATCCTGGCGCGCAACTTTTTTCCTGCTGCCCCAGATATCTGGCACGCTTACATTTGAAGGAGTAAGAGAATACCAGAAACTTTTCCCCTTGTAATCCATCATCGACCGGAAAGAAGTATTTAGTGGAAGAGTAGGCAGTTCAGCAGGTGGACTTATATCTTTCCATCCGGTATAGTTCAACCCTACGGGTATAATTCTCTTCGAACCTTCAAAGTCATCAATATAAGCTACGCTCTGACCATTATCATCAGGGATCGTACTTTTTATAGTATTCGGATCGGGTTTCATATAAGCATATTCACCGGATAAATTAATAGTTGACATTTCCCTGGTTGATATAAGCTTATCCAGAATATTTGTAATGATAGGAAGGTCTGCACTCGTTTTGAAATCCACTCCCATAATGGTATTACTTAAAGGCTCTTCACCTATTCTTACTTTCTGTGTGAGTGATTGCTGATTTAAATTCAAAATCGAAAATCCAAGCTGTGTCCTGGGAGAAATTTCAAGCAGCCCTCTCGCACCAAGCAGCGTTTTAGAAGCTAACTGGAAAAGATCATTTTGCTCGTAGGAGATTTTTAAATCTGCACCGGGTACAAGTGCCGCATCATTTCTTATAGTAAGCTGACCAATATTATAATCAACAAGATAATCAACACCTTCTTTCAGAGGATTACCGTTTAAATAAACACGGACAGAATTTTCGACAATGTTAAATCCAAGCTGATAGGTTGAAGTTGCTTCACCTGAATATTTTCCAACAAGCTCCCATTTATCTCTTACAGTGTTCTGACGGGCAAATGTTTTGGTGGTATCATAAACATCCTGAAATTTCAAAGAATCAGGCAGCTTTGAATTAAAATCCGCACCAAAGGGCTGCAGAGTAGGGAAAATAACTTCGCCGGTCTCGGGGATTATTGTAATTCCGGGCCTGAAATCAAATTTATCATCAGGGTTCGGGTTATTAGCCGCATCAACATTATCAAGCCCGAATGCATTTAATAATTTTACTGTTCCGCTTGCTGTCGGCAGTTCAATAACAGGGTCCTGCCCGGTTTTCTCATATTTTATGTTGAACTCAAATCCATCCTTTTTAATATTCCTTCCACCAACCGGGTAAATATTTTTCAGCATCAGCTTCCATGCTTCTGTATACTGAGGCTGAAGGTTTGCAGGTTTTACTAATTTTAAAACCAGCTTCTGAGTAGTGTCTGCTTTTGATGAACTAAGTAATTCGCCGTAATACAAATCATTATTTGGACCGGGATCACCTTCCTGTCTGTAAGCAACTGCTATTATATCCGTTTCCTGCACCTGGGTTTTAAATGTTATAAATCCCGTTTCCGGATGTAACACATAATCCACGCCCGGAGTTAAAAGAATAAATCGTCCGGTTTCACTTTGACCGGGTATAGGTTTAATTTCCTGACGATAGATCGAATCAATGTCATCATAAGTCTGACCGGCTTTAAGTGCCGGAAGATTTATATATGCGTTCGCCTGCCTTTCTTTAGAATTATTCCTGATTGTAGTGCTTACAGATTTCCATACTTCAATATATGTAACCCTGTAATATTCATTTATGATAGGGGTAGCGCTGCCGTAATATTTGTTGAAAAGATTCAGGCTTGGAATTTCACTTGCATATACGGTATCAAGGAAAAAATTATTTGTTGAATAATCATAAGCCCTTAAATTAAATTCAGAAGAAGTGGCGCCTCCTGAAACAGATACAGTTTTGATTGTGCCTTTTTTCTGGCTCGCAAGTGTGGTTAGTGAGAAGGGCCCGAATTTAAACAGCGCCTTCAAACCAAAGAGCGCTTCGCTGCCTCCAACCAGCGGGGAAGTTTGCAGAGATACGTTACCTGCTTCAACACTCTGCACAATTTCATCTTCATAACCGGTATATTTTATTTTCAACTGGTTTTCATACTGAAAAGTTCTCTCGGTATTCCAGTCAGCTTTTATGTTTAATTTGTCGCCGATTGTTCCATCAACATTTACCTGTACAGTTTGCCTGAAGTCGGGTTCATTTCTTGTGTTACCTAGAAATGATGTTGTGATACCCTGAGTGGTTTCATTCCTCCATGCACCGTGTATATCTATTGCGCCGCCAATTCTCAGGCTTATTTTCGGTGCGCCGAAAATGCTCAACACCCCAACACTCGGAAGCGGGATCTCAAAATTTGTAATGTTTTTTATAAGCTGCCCGAGTTCTTTTTTAGTAGCTTTCAGCTCATAAGCTTTCCCCAACTGTTTCCAATCCTCTGTCTGATTTGCTGCAAGCTGCATCTGGATATACTCATCAAGCGGGAGCCTTAACAAAGTTTTGTAAGGTATACCATTAATTTCTTCTTTTATTAAAACGTATTTACCGGTCGAATCAATCTGGACTGTTCTTGTTATCATTCCCTGCGAAGGCTGCGCATAAAAAGGTGGTATGTATCTGCTGCCAAGCGTCGTAACCGGCAGAGGATTTCTTTGGTAATGAAAATTTTCTATTCTCGCTGTTGAATCCTGGGCATATTTATCAACCTTTACGGTATCATTCTTTATGGTCAATGTGTCTTTTTTAAGCAGCAGAGAATCGGGAATAACTTTTATCGAATCTATTTTATCTGTTGTATCAGCAGCAAACAATATATCCTTATTTTTTTGCGTCTCAGGAGAATGAAATTTCAAATCATTCTGATCCTCATTTTCTGAAGTAATTAGCTTTTGATACTCGTTAAGGCATGAATTAATCTTTATACAGGCTGGTATCCATAAAGAAGTGTTTATCTGATAATCCCTCGGAGAATCAAAACCTAAGTTTATCCCTACATAAAATAGCAGTGCAGAAACAAAGGCAGCGCTGAAGATCTCTTTTAACCAATATAAACTTTTACGAGTAATAGAGAAACCTAAAAGAAATTGTTAGAAGAATAGTTTAATATGGTAGAAACTTACTCAGAAACCTCCAGATTTTTATTCAAAACTTAGAAAAATAAAGAATCATTTTCAAACTAATTATCGCCTTGGAGGAATAGAAACAGCTGTACTAAAATAACAATTTTCCCAATTAAAACAGTGTAATTTTTTTTAGCGCTTTCGTATATGTATGCTTCATTCTCCCTATAAACAGCAAAGGCATTAACTAAATTTTACTTTCTGATATAGTATCTTTTTTAATGAAATTAATTGTCTGAATGATAGTGTAGAAGTTATATCTGTTTATAAGCCCTTCACTTCTGAAGGGAAGGTCGCCAGACCCCGTTAGAGTCTGTCGGACTCTAACGAGGTTGAGATGGGTTCCTTGCTTTGCTGAATTCTTTGAACCCTCTCTAATCCCGACGAGTCGGGACTTATTGTCAATCATATCTCTACATTTTTCAATTCTGTCCTGACATATTTTTTTTAACTCTAATTCTTATTTGAACAGTATTTTCATTATAAAATTTTTTTCTCATATCACAAAGTTGATGTCTTTTACAATAATAAAAAATCCCGCTTGTATACCTCCAACAGGTATGGGCGGGATTTTACACACTCAAAATATTTTTTTGAATAATCAGAATTTTCTCAATTGTGGTCTCTTAGCTTTATATGCTAAATAGGATACGCCGATGATCAATCCAAAGCTGCCGGCAAAAATAGCTAAAGAATATATTACAAGATTATCTAGTGACATTATCGCTCCCTAAAAATAAAATTTTGAAAATAGTTGTTGTAGCTGTAGGGGAGGGTTTCAAACCCTCCCCTACAATTTTATTTATATCATTTCAATGAGACCCTCCCCTACTCGTCTTTGACGGAGTCTCGCCTTAAAGGCGGACAAATTTAATTTTATTTTAACAGAACCATCTTCCTGGCCTGTACAAAGCTTCCGGCTACTATTCTGTAAATGTAAGCGCCGCTGGAAACTTTATTGCCGTAATTATCGTCCCCGTTCCACTGGATCCTGTACGATCCGGCTTCCTTATCACCAGCTACGAGTGTCTTTACTTCCTGTCCGAGCATATTGTAGATCTTTATAGTTACAAATGATGCTTCCGGCAATCCGTATTTTATCACCGTGCTTGGGTTGAAAGGATTAGGATAATTCTGACTTACTTCGTAGGTCTTTGGTATTACATTCGTTTCATTATCAACTGCCGTAACACCGGAGATAACAAAAGCTCCAGTCTTTGAATAACCTGAATATTTCCCGTCACTAGTCACTGCCTGTACTCTCCAGTAGTAGGTTCCGCTGCCAAGTGAACTGACAACTTTATTGAATGAGCTTATATTATCAATCTGCATAAACGGACTTGTCATATCGGCATTTCTTGATAACTCAACTCTGTAACTCTGATTTGCCGCCGGTGCTGTTGTCAGATACCAGCTTAACGAAGCTGAGCTTGAGGCAATTGTTATACCCATATCAGGCTCGCCAAGGGTCGGTGCTGCAACAGATCCGCTTGGAGTGTAAGTTGTAAATGTTGCTTCACTTGACCAGCTTGAATATCCGGCAGTGCTGCTATGCAGCCTTACCCTCCAGTGATAGTTGGTACCTGTAACCAGAGGAGAACCTAACGTAAATGATGTTCCTGATATGCCCGTATTTGTAGCTCCGCTAAAACTAGTTGCGGCTGTTCTTATTTCTACTTCATAAGTAACTGTACCCGATGCGCCGCTGTTAATATACCAGCTTAATGTTGGTGTAGTCGAGTAAACAGTAGCACCGCCTACAGGCCAGCTTGGTACAGGTGTGGGGGCGCCGCTGCTTCCTGCATCAACAACAAAGCTTGTAAATGCTGAATATGCTGATGTACTGGCTCCAAGATGACTCAATACTCTCCAGTAATATGTTGTACCTGCTACCAGCCTGCCCGATGGTACTGTCGCATTTGTACTGCTTTGATTTGTGTTATATAACTGCTGCTGAGCAGGATCAGTAAATGTTGAGTCCGAAGATAATTGTACATCATAAGTTACTGTCCCGGATACTCCGGTTCCAAGATACCAGCTTAGTGTCGGAGTTGTAGTATAAACAGTAGCTCCGCCGATGGGCCAGCTTGGGATCGGCACAGGGGCTACAGTTGAAGTTCCGTTAACAACGAAGGATTCAAATGCAGAATATGCAGAAGTGTTTGATCCATTATGGCTCCTCACTCTCCAGAAGTAAGTTGCGCCGCCTGTCAATGTACTGCCAAGCGTTTTACTTGTAGAACTAATTCCACTTTCTGTTGTCAGAGCTCCAATGTTTGTAGAGTCTGTCCCATACTGAATATCATAAGTTATCGTACCGGTAGCCGCGGTGCTTAAATACCAGTTAAGTGTCGGCGGATTTGAATAAACAGTAGCTCCTCCGATAGGCCAGCTTGGTACTGGCACTGGAGCGCCGCCCTGGCTGTTATCTATAACAAACGATTCTGCAGTAGAGTATGCTGATGTATTGCCATCATTATGACTTCTTACTCTCCAGTAGTATGTGCTGCCTGCAGTCAGAGGACCTGCAATTGTATAATTTGTAGAAGAAAGTCCTGAGACGGTTGTAGTTGTTGTAAAAGTATTATCAGTTCCGTACTGCAGATCATAAGTTACTGTACCGGAAACAGAGCTGCTTAAATACCAGTTTAGAGTTGGAGAGGTTGTGTAAATCGTAGCTCCGCCGATTGGCCAGCTCAGCACCGGAACCGGGGCGCCATTCAGCGATGCGTCTGTTACAAAGTCTGCATTTGCCCAGACTGAATAAAATCCTGCTGCGTTCTTCGCTCTTACTCTCCAGTAATAATGCAAATTGCCGTTTGCAAGTGCAGAAGTTAAACTTGTTCCGCTGATCCCTGTAACTGTAGTTAAGCCTGAAGTAAATGTATTGTCCGTTGTATACTGAACGTCAAAAGTAAACGGACCGCCGGTATTATCATTCATATACCAGCTAAGCTGCTGGCTGAGAGTATAAACTGTTGCGCCACCAATAGGCCAAGATGGTGTTGGCGTCTGATCAATTAACGTAGAGAATGTAAATGTATTTGAGAAATCGCTGCTGTCTGCAGGAGAAGTTTCTCTTGCTCTTACTCTCCAGTAGTAATTGGTACCTTTGCTTAATCCTGATATAAGCTGTGAATTAGTAGAAACATCATAGCTGTTAAAAACGTCTGTGCCGGTAAAGTTACTTGCCGTGTTTACCTGTAAGTGATACTTATCAGCCCCGCTGATAGCCGACCAGCCTAATGTTAATGAAATGGGCTGAGCAACCGCACCACTGTCAGGTGATGGTGTAGTTGGTGTTGCAAGCTTTGTTCTGAAACTTGCAGTTGCATAATCACTTGCGCCGCTTGAACCGCCTGCATCAGTTGCTTTTACTCTCCAGTAATAAAGTGTATTATAAAGCAGCCTTCCTGCCGGTACAGTATGAGAAGTGCTGGTGTTAATATCATAAAGCTGATACTGTCCCGGATCTGCAAATGAAGCTTGCGGTGATAACTGAACTGTATATGTAACAGTTCCACTGCCGGATACAGGATTAAAAGTTAATGTTGGCGTTAGTAATACTGCTGTGACACCATCAGGGCTCAATCCTGTCGGCGTTGCCAATTTGCCAACTCCGGTTGCAAAGCCCGGATCTGCAACTGTATAAGGTGATGATGCTGCATTATAAGCAACTGATATACCTGTACTGAAACTTCCTGAGAGAGAAGTTGCAAACTGAACAATCAATGGTGCAGTACCGCCTGGAGCTATATCAATTGGTAATGACGTTGTTGTTGAAAAATTAGTTGAATTAGAAAATGTCACACCTGTTATATGTGCCCATCCAGTTCCGCTGTTTGTAATTGTGAAAGTATGTGTGGTGCTTACTGGAATTACAGAAGAACCGAAATCATAAGGCAAAGCCGGGCTCGTAACCGAAATTGATGGTGGACCGGTTAAAGGAGAAGTTGAATTGGTCCCGATCACGAACTGGCTTAATGATGAAACACCTGAATAGGTTACTGTATTAAACGTTGTACCTGAAGCCGAGTTGGTTGTCCAGGCTCCATCGCTGTTACTTGTGCGTGAGAATATTTTAATATTTGAAGGTGTTGCCTGATCTGTCGGACTAACTGCACCATCAGCAAGAGAGAAGGTAATATCGGCAGTAAAAGTATTAGCTCCATATTTTTCAATTATCCAGTACATATTAGGAACAACAGTAGTCGCACCAGTAGATGTGCCGGATGAAGTAGTATTAATTCTTGTCACAACAAAATCATCTGAACCTGATTTTGCTGTAAAGTTAAAAGATACATTCTGACTTGAAAATGAAACAACCCCTGTACTTGAAACTGTCTGCATACTGCTTGTACCATCACCGAAAGGAGCCGTTGAAGTTACCCATGTTGGACCATTTGTTAATACGCCATTAAAAGTTCCGCCAACTACCGATTCATAAGCATTAACACCGCTGCCTTGATCAAACCGCCAGTATGCAACTAGACCTGCAGGGAAAGGTGTTGCTAATCTTAAGTGTTCACCTAACCTTAAATCATTTTGCGTAAGTGCTGTATTATAAACCCTGACTTCATCAATAGAGCCGCCGAAAGCTTCCGATGTATAATCAGGTCCATTTCCAATTGCAAAGTTTAGCGCACCGGTTATTGATCCACTCAATGTACCGTTTGCTTCCTCACTACCGTTAACATATAACTTTGTGGTTCCCGAACTACGTGTAACTGCTACATGATACCAGGTATTTGCAACCAGTGTTGTAGTCCCGAATATTTCTGTGCCCGCTATATAAACAAAAATCTTATCGGTGTTCAAAACACCAAACTCGATTCCATTTGTATTGCCAAGTCCATAGTTACCAGCAATAAAATCTACTGTACCAGTCGAACTTCTTTTTATCCACGCACTTATTGTAAAATCTCCGGTACCGGTTAGTATAGGATCAGATGTTTGAACTTTATCATCTACGCCGTCAAACGCTATTGCATAACCGGGACCTTGCGCATACGCCGAAGAGAAATAAAATAAGCCTGCAAATAACAGGAACACCAAACTAAAATAGTTTAATTTAGTTCTCATAGTGATTGCCCTCACTTTATGATTAAAAATAGTTTTAAAATAGCCAGAACACTTTGGCTCTAAATTGCACTGGTGCTAAAATACCAGATATAAATGCGAAGTTAAGAGATTTTCTACTTATGGAGACTGCTTACAGTTTAGCGGTTAAAATTTTCGATATAAGTCAAATTTTAAGTTGTAGGTGAGGGTCTGAGATCCTCCCCTACAATTTTATTTATATCCCTAAGCTATGAAACAGCTCTTTTAAAATTCAGATTCTCTGAAAATTGGCACCTATTATCTATATAAGAGTATATTATTTCTGGACGAGATATAGTTTTAAGCGGTTAAAAGGTACTATTTAAATGAATTATTTGCAACTAATTATTCTATATACAGCCTAAAATTACCGACAAAAGGTGATTTTAATCGATACGAGACAGTGATGATTTCTGCATTACTCTTTATTTCTTGAAGGGTATAAAATTTTATTGCAGATTTGAATAAACAAGCGATCATATAAATCGCTCAGACACTTAAAAATTCAGTTTTGCAGGTTTTGAAAAGAAAAAAAGAAATGTTGAAGATCAGTGGTGCCGACAGGAGGTAAATAAACAAGACAAACTGCAAAACAAATTAATTAGTCACTGATAATCTGAAAAATAATGAGGCTGACCAAAAAGAAAATTTTCTTAGTGAATCTTTGAGCCCCTGCGTACGGCAGGCAGGTTGGTGCTTTAGTGGCAAAGAGGAATTTTTTCTTTTCTTCAAAATTAAAACTTAGCCACGAGGTCACCAAGACACAAAGTACCAACGAAAGACTTTTGGGTCAGCCTCATAATTATCATTTTGTAATTTCAGAAAATCCCGCTGTAATTTTCTTTATCGTAAACCTTACCTTGACCGGCAGGTTGATTAGCGGTGTTAGATTCCGGCGCAGCTAATTTTATTTTACCATTTTTTAAATTCTGATACAGTTTATCATTTTCAAGTAAATAATAAAATTGTTTCCTGAACTGCTCGACAGAAATGCCGCATATAGCAGCATACTTGGCTAATTCATTCGTATCATCAAAATCAGCCTGGTTCAATCTGATCATATATCTTCTTGCAATGTAAAAATATTCAGAAGAAGGATCAACCATTCTGACCCTGGTTTTATTTGTCTGTGGATCAATTATGTCTTTAAAATACATTGGAACAAAATGCCCGTTCTGAATTGAGACCATCGCTCCATTTCCGCCGCTGAGAATAAATTGAGTAGCAGCAAATCCAAGGTCTCTTGTATATTCCATATCGAAAGGAATAGGATCGGCACAACGCAATTCGTATCCAATATTTTTTGCGACAACTGTAATTTTTATTCCAAAGTCTTTCAGCCTTTCCTGAACCTTTACTTTTAAAATTTCACCTAAATTAATTTCTCCTATTCTTATATTATCGTGTGCATCTCTTTCGATATCTACAATTGATTCCAGATCTTCTGCAGAGATGTTTTCAACGAGACCTTCTGCAAGAATTGCAACACCGTCACTTCGCCCATAGCTTAGTCTTTTAACAATAGCACCAACTAATAAATCAACTATGTGAGAAATTTTTAATGTTGAATCAGAAAACTCTTCAGGAATTACTGTAAGTGTTGCACCTGCTGCCTTACCAATTCCGAGAGCGAGATGCCCTGCTTTTCTTCCCATCGAAATAACGAAATACCACCTTGAAGTAGTCTGTGCATCTACCATAAGATTTTTTACTATTTCAACACCAACATGGCGGGCGGTTTGAAATCCAAAAGTAGGGATACCGTGCGGAAGATCGAGATCGTTATCAATCGTTTTAGGAACATGAACAACTCTGATTCTTCCGTTAGCTGTTTCTTCCAGTTTCAGAGCGCTGTATGCAGTATCGTCGCCGCCTATCGTAATTAATTTATCAACGTTCAGTCTTAGCAGTGAATCAACTGTATTTTCAAGATGTTTTTTATCTTTTGTCGGATTGTTACGGGCTATACCGATATAAGAACCGCCTCTGAAGTGAATGCGGCTTACATTTTGAATTGTCATATCTTTTATGTGTGTAATATCTCCCTGCATTAACCACTTGAACCCGTCTTTAATTCCGACTACTTCAATTCCTTCCAGGTGAGCTCTGATCGTCGCTGCGCTGATCACGCTGTTGATTCCTGGTGCGGGTCCGCCTCCAACCAATATAGCGAGTTTTTTCTGTGCTTGTGTCATTTACATATTCTCCGTTTATTGTTACATACGAAAACTTAACTACAAAAATAGTATAAAAGTTCCTAAAGAACTTTCAGCTTTGCAAATTTAAGCATAAGCTGTTTAACATTATTCCTTTCGAAATGCACAGTTGCTTTTTGCATATCCCCGGCACCTGTAACTTCTATAACTTTACCGAGCCCGAATTTATCGTGCATCACTCTTGAACCAGGGCGTAAGGTTTTATTATCCTGGTCAAAATCTTCATAATCTACTTTTTCAAAATATTCATAATAAATTTCTTTTTTCGATTTTCTTTGCGAAGATTTCCTGCCTATTCCGCCGTTAACCTCAGCGTAGGTTTTGTGATTTAATTCATCAATAAACCTTGATCTGCTTTGGTAGGCAACTTCTCCAAACCGGTATCTCGAACGGGCATGTAATAAATAAACTTTCTGTTTCGCTCTTGTTACAGCCACATAGAATAGCCTTCTTTCTTCTTCAAGCGATGCATCAGAACTGAACCTGTTAGAGAGCGGAAAGATGTCTTCTTCGCAGCCGGAAATAAATACAACAGGAAATTCAAGCCCCTTTGCACTGTGTATTGTAAGAAAAGTCACACAATTTTTTTCTTCTTCGTACATATCAACGCCGGTTATTAAAGAAACTTCTTCGAGATAGTCTTCAAGAGCGGCATTCTTATTTGAACTTGAGTATTCACTGAGTGCAGAAAGAAGCTCATTAATATTTTCCCATCTTGCCATTGATTCAGGTGTATTCTCTTCCTTAAACATTCTTAATACACCCAGATCATCAACAAGTGCGCGGGTAAGTTCACCTACCGAAAGCTTATCCTTCAGCGCTATATACTTCTCTAAGAGGAGCTTGAAGCCTTTCACATTTTTTTGTATTCTCTCCTTAATATCAATAACTTCAAAAACGCGGGACATAGTTTCAAACAGAGTAAGATCAAGTTTCCTTGCAAAGGCTATCATCCTTTTAATAGTAGTATTGCCGATCCCTCTCTGAGGGAAGTTCATAATCCTGAGGAGGCTCTCCTCATCTCTCTGGTTAGAAATCACCCTGAGGTAAGCTATAACATCTTTGACCTCTTTCCTCTGGTAAAATTCTATGCCGCCGATAATTTTATATGGAATTTTTTCTCTTCTGAAAATATCTTCAAGAGTTCTTGATTGTGCATTGGTACGATAGAGAACAGCAAAATCTTTTAATGATAATTTCTTTTTAGAGATTTCCTGCTTAATATATTTTGCAATCTGGTAAGCTTCATCTTTTTCATCAGCACATTTAATAAGCGTCAGCAGCTCGCCGTCGTTGTTCTCAGTCCAAAGCGTTTTTTTGATCTGTCCGCTGTTATTTTTAATTACAGAATCGGCAGCAGTTAAGATAGTTTTAGTTGAACGGTAATTCTGTTCAAGCTTAAAGAGTTTATACTTCGGAAAATCTTTTTTAAAATCAAGCATATTCCCGATATTAGCGCCGCGCCAACTGTAAATGCTTTGAGCATCATCTCCAACGACGCATATCTTTCCTTCTTTTGATACGAGCAGCTTCAGTAATTCATACTGAGCTTTATTTGTGTCCTGGAATTCATCAACCAGTAAATAACTAAATCTCTTTTTATAATTCTGAAGAATTTTGGGATTGTTCTCAAATAATTCGATAGGCTTAAGCAGCAGGTCTTCAAAGTCCATTGCATTATTTTCAACAAGACGTTTCTGATATTCATCGTAGATATCTGCAATTTTTTCATCAATGAAAGATTCAACAAGCTTTTTTCTGTATTTTGCAGGCATAATCATATGATTTTTCAAATAGCTGATCTTATGCCTGATAGAGTTTGGTGTCACGCCTTCAATTTCAATATTAAAATTTGAAATAATATTTTGTACAAGAGAAAAAGAATCTTCGGCATCATAAATTGAAAAATTGCTTTTATAATTAAGATGCTCAGCTTCCTTCCTTAAAATTCTTGCAAAGATAGAATGAAAAGTACCCATCCAGATGTGCTCAGCTTTTACGCCGACCAATTCCTTAATCCGTGCTTTCATTTCATTTGCAGCCTTATTTGTAAAGGTCAGCGCCAGAATTTCTTCAGGTTTGTACCCTTTATTTATCAGGTATGCGACTTTATATGTAAGCACCCTCGTTTTACCGGAACCAGCGCCGGCTACTATCATTGAAGGACCTTTATCGTACTCAACTGCTTGTTTTTGCTGATCGTTCAGGGATTTTAGGTTCATGTTGCTCTTTTTGTGGTTTTTGAGTTCGCAAATATAATCATTAACAGAGAAAAATTAAAGGAAAGAAGAAAGTTGAAAATGTAAATCCTGCCTATAAACAAACCAGATGTTTAAAATATTCCACAAAAATGATGAAATCAGGATAAATGCAACGCAGGACCTCCGGTAAAAGGTATAATTACATAGTCCTAAAATTCTGTAATTATATTAACCCAAAAAATTCATTTCTAATGAATTTTTTGCCAAAGGCCGATAATAAAACTTTTTCTTAAAAAGTTTTTTTATCGGGGTTAACCCCGACAAGCCTTCAACGATTTTGATGTTTGGTTCTGAAGAATAACTGTCTTTCAAATTCTTTTTGTTAGAATGAATTATGGCTTGCCACGAAGTGTCGCTTCCAATCGGCCCGAAGGGCAAACCCGCCTGCCAGACGGACAGGTTTTCCTAATGGGAAATTTGGGTTAAAGACTTGCAGTTTTGGAAGCATTAATTGTATTTTATGAATGAGAAACAAAGTTTATAATTCTAATACAAAACCAGGTGATACAATGATTAAAGAAAAAATTCAAAATGCTCTGAATCTTCAGTTGAACCAGGAACTTTATGCATTCTATTTATACCTATCAATGTCATCATACTTTGACTCATTAAACTTAAGTGGATTTTCTAACTGGATGAGATTCCAGGCAGAGGAAGAAAAAAATCACGGTTTGAAATTTTATGATTACATTCTTCAGTCACGCGGTAAGGTTGATTTAAAACAAATTGAGGCTCCAAAGAAAACCTGGAAATCAGCAAGGGAAGTTTTTGAAGATACTTACAATCACGAAAAAAAAGTTACAGAGTCCATCTATGATATAGTTGATCTTGCAATAGCCGAGCGAGACCACGCTACTCATAATTTTTTGCAGTGGTTCGTAAGCGAGCAGGTAGAAGAAGAAGCTACAGCGTTAAAAATTCTTGAGAAAATAAAATTCATAGGAGATAACCAGGGTGCGTTGTTTATCTTAGACCGCGAAGTAGGCACAAGGTCTAATGCATAAATAAAAAATTTTATTGTAACGTGATTTAATTATTACTAAGAGTCACTTATTGCCGGGATATACATCCCACAATGCAACTGCATAAGCTCCGGCGCCAAAGCCGACCATCGGTACAGCACCATCATAGAATGATGTTTTTCTATTATATAATTCCGGAATTAAATTATAGTTCAGTGCTGCCTGATCGGTGACCCAGTTTACTAATTTGCGTGCGCCTTTTTGATCGCCGTATTTGTGCATTGCCGAAGCAGCCCGCAAATCAAGAAGAATCCATTCTGCTGTTTCGTACCAATCGCCTTTGTTGATGCGGGAGAAACCGTGCCGCCCGCCTTCTACTCCTAATATTCGTTTGTATTCCTCTAGCTGTGAATTGAAAAACTTTTTATCGTGAAATAATCCGAAGCCGAATGCTTCAAAAGTTCCACCGTCATAATAATCGTAAGAATTTGAGTCAGCAGCTTCAACATTTCCTTTGATAAACTTATGGTCAATTACTAAATTGTTGCGAATGCCGCCAAGCAGTCTCTCATAAGCTTGATAATATTTTTCAGCCCCGCTGATTTTTAATTTGGAAGAGAGCGCTGCAAAATCTCTAAGCCCGGCAGCGCAAGCAATTGAAGTGTAAGCAAATTGTTTTCCCGGCAGATGACGCTCCCACGGACCGGAATCAATTCGAATAACATTATTAGTATCAATGCAGTGAATTATTGCATCCGCAACTTTAGTTGCAAGCAAATCATAATTTTCTTTGAAAAACGCTGTGTCTCCGCTTCGCTGGACATAATCGCACAACGCAATCAACGAAAGACCGAAGCCGTCTAACTCAATATTAGGCCCATCATCAGTATAATCTGATTCTTCTTTCCCTTCACCGAAATATCTGCACACGGAAATTTGATATGGCACGCCTACACCATAATCTTTGCCGTCCCTAAAAACAAAATGATCGTAATGATTCGACTCAGCATTAAGCATAAACGAAAGAAAGCGGCGGGCTTCATCAAATAAGCCGAGCCTGTTCAATCCCAAAGCTGAATAACATCCATCTCGTACCCAGGCGATATTCCAACCGCCGGGAGGAAGTGAAGCAAGAATTTGTCCGCTTGCTTTTGAAAAAACTTCCTGCTGAGTAACCTGCGCCATTTTCAATACCGAAATAGATTGCTCAAGAAGACTGCGCTGCTTAGATGAAATTCCTTTCGGAAATTTTGCACGCGCAAAAACTTTTTTCATATAAGAAATTTCATTCTGCAATATATTACCGTCATTTGCGATGAGATTAGCTTTTGCCTTTTCAACTATTTTGCCATCTGTCTGCAGTGAATCCGTAAAGCTCAGCATAAAATATTTTTCAGCTCGATTACCCGGTCTGTTAAACACAGCAGAGTCAATCAGCACATTTGTCTTTTGCAGAATATAACTTATTGAACAAGATTCAACTTCAGAACGCGGACCGGAAATCTCAATGTAAAAAACTTTTTCTCCGGTACTAAACGGGGCGAAATAATTTACTTCAACATCAGGATACTTAACAGTAATTACGTGTGTGTTATCTTTATAAAAAGTCTTTTCCGGTCTGGACTTTAATGTAACAGCAACTCTTCGCAGAAACGGCTTAACATAATCGGATGAATCATAAGCTTGAAAAATATGCGGACTAATTCTTTCAATATAAGCACGACTCTCATCATAAACTGCGGCTATCAGACCGTTAGAAGTTACAAGCTGATAAAAAGATTTCTTAGGACCAGGCGGTGGATTAAATTGTTTTTGATGATCTTTATCATCATAAATTCCGATTGGTCCCGAAACAATTCCGCCGGGACCACCCATATCAAAAACACGGACTGCAAGAACATTATCTTTCTTTAACATCTTTGTTGGTATTCTATAGTAGCGAAATTTATCGTAAGCAGTTACGGCATTTGGCGGGAAGGTTCCCATTCCGCCGATGCGAACGCCGTTTAGATATGATTCATCCGCATCGTCTATTTTACCAAGAATGAAGTAGACACTGTCGCCGTGCAATTTATTTTTAAGATTGAAATGAACACGATACCACGCAATGCCGTCGTAACCATCAAAGTCCTGGTGTTCCCAATAATCCGGAACATCAATTAAAGCCCAAGAGCTGTCATTGAATTCCGGATTACTATATCGCGGGTTATCGCCTGTAATAAAATGCCATCGTTCAGGCAGCAATACAGTTTGTGAGAAAGCCGAACAATTCAAAATAACAATCGAACAAACAAATAAACTTTTTAAAAGCTTCATACTTATAAATCCTTTCTATAGAATTTGGATAAAGTAAACTCATGAATATTTACTCTCTCAATTAACTTCATCACAGGCGTTGAAATCTTCACTGCGGAACTTCGGATTTTTTTTTCAAATACAATTCGTACCATCCTCCGAATAAAGGTTCGTATGGAAAAGCATAAATTCTGCCTCCAAAGCCTATCATTCTAATTGTAACAGTATTAATTTGTTCAGCCCTAACTGAATTAAGTGCATCCTTGTTGATTTCAACCCCGAATTGCAAAGCAAGGTCAGATACATAATCCTTTAACTTGCTTTTAAGCTTTATGCCCTGAATTATTTCTTTCAGATCATTTTTAATATTGACAAAAGAAGTATCCTTTTGTTCGCCTCCCTCTTTCCTGCCAATTAATTTTATTATTGCAAAACCTTCCGGTACCTTGATTGGTCCGTAAACATCTCCGACTTTCATTTTAATAGCAGCTCTGCCTATGCTGCCAAGTTTTGCAGCGGGGAGAAAGCCCAGCTCTCCGCCGTTTGTTTTTAAGGAATCAATAATGGAAAATTTTTTCGCTGCTTCAGTAAAAGGAATTTTTTTGTCGAGTTCTTCGAATACACTCTGCACACTCTCAAGATTCTCAACAAGAATTTCCTGAACATTCACCTGCTCTGCCGGAAAAATTAAATCGTGATTTTTCGAATAAAAATCATAAGCCTCTGCATCGCTTACAGAAACAGAATCGAGAATCATTCTTTCTAATTTCAACGCCAGGTAATAATTTTGCCAAAGTTCTAAATCTTTTTTGACAGGGGCAGTATTTTGCAGATGTTCATCATAACCCTGCCTGGCAAGAAGTTCACTCTGTATATAATTTTTTACATAGTTATCGAATAGCTGTGTAACAAGACGGGTATCAGAATTTGCTGCCTTGAACCCGTTATAGCTTAGTTGAGTTAAAAACTGTTCAACTGTTTCGGGATTTTTTTCATACTTAATAAACACAGAATTCAAAGTTGTGGTGCCAAGTGAGTCCTTAATCTTATTAAAATCATCAGCGATTAAATAAATAAACTTTGGACGCTCCGAATCCTTATATGCTGCTTCTCTCGCCTTCAGGTATTTAACAATTTCATTTAGGATTTGAGTAAAAAGATGCCGGTCTACATCTATTTTTAATCTATGTAAGAGTCTGTAAAGATAATTTTTCTGCAGATCATCAATCTCCCTTTCTTCAAGTGTTCTTTTAATTTTACTCTGCACATCAGGCGTATCAAAATAGGGCTGGTTTATAATATCATAAAGCTTAAAAACATACCACCGCTTGCCTGTATAAAGAGGAAGTGTAAATTGCCCTATCTTCAGGTTGTATAAAGAATCTTCTACAAATTTATCGAGTGAACCATAGGTAACTTTCCCCAATGTTTTCTGTTCTTCTGCCTCAGATCTGCCGGCTAACAAAGAATCAAAAGATGCACCACGTTTAAGTTGAGAATATAAAACATTTATCTCCTCCTCATCCTTTGAGTTCAGATATTTTACAAGGAGCACTTTTGATATTCTATTCCTGGCTTCTTCAATTTCACCCCCGGTTATTTCCTTATTACCCAAAATCTCTTTTCTGTATAACGCATCTTTTACAAAGAGTCTTTCCATGTAATCTGAATACCCCCGCACGTCCCCTGTTGTATCAAGCATTAGCAATCTAGCCTTTTGTGCTAATAGCTTCTCAGCGATCAATGTATATAAATATTCTTTTTTAAGGTCAGCGTCTGAAGATCCTGATTGACGCGGATGAGGACTGAATTGATACCTTTCCTTAAATTCACGAACAGTAATTTTATAATTACCTGCTTCGGCTAAAGTGCTGCTTTCCGTTATCCTCTTTATCTGTCCCTGAAGCAGGCCTGAAAAGATCAAAATAAATGCAGAAATATATATGAATAAAAATTTCATCCCTTTTAACAACGTAAATGGTACGACTTCTCTATCTATTTAACTACTTCTAAAGATGTTGTTAATACATTATCTGAATTGTTACCTACCATAATATCGAACTTACCTGGCTCAATTATTTTTTTCATTTCTGAGTTGTAAAAAGATAACATACCGGCTGTAACCGTGAATTGAACTTTTTTTGTCTCACCGGGTCTAAGCTGGATTCTCTTAAATCCCTTAAGTTCTTTCACGGGTCTCGTAACGCTTGCAACAATATCTCTAATATAGAGCTGAACAATCTCTGTTCCGGTTGTCGTTCCGGTATTAGTAACGTCTACAGAAACTATTGCTGATCCATTTGTAGAAATCGTTGTTTTATCTATCTTCAAATTTGAAAAATCAAAAGTTGTGTAGCTCAGACCATATCCAAAAGGATAGAGCGGGGTAACGGGAGAATCAATATACTTAGAGGTATATTTATCATTAGGATCAGGAGGGCGTCCTGTATTTTTATGCGAATAATAAATCGGAATTTGCCCGACCGACCTTGGAAATGTAACCGTTAGCTTACCGGAAGGATTATAATCTCCGAATAGAACGTCGGCAATGGAGTTTCCTGTTTGATCACCTAAGTACCATGTCTCAAGAATAGCATTTACGTTTTGGGAAATCCAGTTGATTGTCAGCGGTCTGCCATTCATCAATATCACTACAACAGGCACACCAGTCTCGTAAATCTTTTTTATCAACTCGTTCTGTACACCAGGTAAATCAATGAACGCTCGGCTGGCTGCCTCGCCGCTCATTTCGCGCGATTCACCTACTACCAACACTGCTACATCAGACTTCTTAGCATTTTCAATTGCGTCTTTAAAGCCTGCTGTGCTCGTGTCAAGAATGCCGCAGCCTTTCGCATAATTTATTATTGTCCCCGAAGAAACTTTATTCCTGATCCCCTGAAAAACAGTAACAACATTTTTGGAAATCCCATTGGGTGACCACGGACCTAAAAGGTTTTCCTGGTCGTCTGCAAGCGGACCAATCAAAGCAATAGAATGAATATCTTTTTTTAGCGGAAGAACATTTTTGTAATTCTTCAAAAGCACAATTGATTCATTTGCAAGCTGACGGGCAATTTTATTTTTTTCTTCCTTCGAAGGTCCTTTTTTTCTAAAGAAATCTTTATCAATATAAGGATGTTCAAACATTCCCAGTTTCAATTTCATTCTAAGCACTCTTCTTGCAGAACGGTCTATTAAACTTCCCGGAACTATACCCTTCTTTACTAAATTCTCAAGATAAGGCGCATAAATATCTCCCATAACAGTGTCGCCGGCAAGATCAATATCAACTCCAGCAGTTATTCCTATTCTTGCTGCATCTGATTTATCTTTTGCAACTCCGTGATTAACTAATTCTCCCACAGAATTGTAATCACTAATTACTACGCCTTTAAATTTCCATTCATCTCTCAAAATTTTAGTCAGCGTAAAATAATTTCCCGAAGCCGGAACACCATTCAGATCATTGAAAGCGCTCATAATTGATTCAGCACCAGCATTTACGGCAGAATGGAAAGGCGGTAAATAAATCTCTCGCAAAGTTCTTTCGGAAATATCAACAGTGTTATAATCTCTTCCGGCTTGAGCTGCGCCGTAGGCAACGTAATGTTTCGCAGTAGCAGCAATAGATGCCGGCCTGTTTAAATCTTTTCCTTGATAACCTTTAACATAAGCTGCTGCCATAACGCTCCCAAGGTACGGATCTTCTCCGGCGCCTTCAACAATTCTTCCCCATCTTGGATCGCGTGCAATGTCAACCATCGGTGCAAATGTCCAGTTAACTCCATCAGAAGCAGCCTCAAAAGCTGCTATGCTTGCCGCTTTAGTAACAAGATCAGGATCCCAACTGCACGATTGCGCAAGGGGAACAGGAAAAATTGTATTGTAACCATGAATCACATCTGTAGCAAAAACTAAAGGTATGTGAAGCCGTGAATGTTCAACAGCAATAGTCTGAAGACTGTCTCTTTTATGTGGACCCCAGTTTCCTGTAAATCCAATTTCACCTTTTTTGATCATTTCACCCATTTTATTTCCGAAAGCACTGGTCAGAACTAACTGTCCTATCTTTTCCTGCAAAGTCATTTTCGAAAGTAAGCTGTCTGCTTTTTGTTCAACAGACAAATTCTGTGCATAGCCGAAGTTAATGCAGCCAGGTAAAACCAGAACAAAAAATATTTTTATACAAGTTTGTTTAATCTTCATATTCGGATTATTAGTGTATAGTTATCAGAAAGTTTTTCTGTATAAAGTAGATTTTAATTGACCGGATTAAACCTGAGTCTTTTTAATCCTTTTTTTATTATCGGATCATTCATTACATATTTCCACACAAAACCGTTCCTAAAATTTTCAATCATAAGCACAATTGGGCCCTGATCAATCCCAAGGTATTGGTCATCAAACCAATTCACAGTAGGATTGAATGCATCCACCAATCCATATTTACCCCAAATACCTTCGTCATAATATTTATTGTACATATTCATTAAAGTACGTATTGATAACTCAGGTGTAAAAACAATTGAGCCGCCGGCGGCAGTTGGTGCAAGCGTTCCATCATCAAAATAATTTAAGTGTATACCAGAGGTCCCTCTGCCGGCATAACCTAATATTTTTTTGCCATTGTATTCCTTTGAATTATCAGGCCCGTCACAGGCAGTTATTCCCCACGTTAATGAATCATAACCTTTCCAGCCATAAGGATTTTCGATTGCGTACAAATGTTGTGTAAGCGTTGCTCTTCTTGAATTTTCAAAATAATCAATTCCTTTTTTTTCCATATACTTATCTGCAATACCTCTAAAATCAACAAATATTTCTGAATACTGGTGCCCGAACAACGGGGGAAAAACGACGTGTCCCAAACCTTCATAAGGTTCCTGCCACTCGTAAGTGCTGAGCCATGCATTATATGCGCGCTCAGGATTGTTCATTCCGCTTCCTGCTGCAATAATATATAATATTAACGCTTCGTTATAACCTCTCCACCCTATATTTGCTAATCCTGTACCGGGATACCATGCCATAGAAATAGAGCCTGCATCTTTTGAGGTGCTGTGTAAAACGAAAAAGTTCCAATCAACTCTTTTTAAGATAATGGCTGCATTTTTACGAATTTCTTTTTCAACCTGTGCATTGCCGTTAAAATATTGCCTGGAAAAAATTATCCCCGCCAAAAGTAAACCTGTATCTATTGAAGAGAGTTCGCAATTCCAGTATCGTCTGCCCGTCTTCATATCCAAAAAGTGATAGAAGAATCCCTTATACCCTGAAGCTAATGAATCGGTACTCTGCTCACAATGCAGGAAAAAATTCAAGGCGTTCAACGTTCTCTCAGCAGCCTCTTCCCTGCTAATCCATTTATGTTCTGCACCAACAGCCAGAACAGGCAGACCGAAACCAACTGCTGCAATGCTTGAGGGAGATTCTTTTGTTGACCTATCCTTCACCAACCCGTTATAGCGGTTTGCTTCGTCAATAAAATACAGGAAAGCTTTGTACTGGAGTGTATCAAGAAAAGCTCTTTCCTTCGATGTAGGCTTATAACTAATGAATTCGTCCTGCTTGACAGGATGAACGTTCATGTCATTGGAAATTACAGACGAGAAAAAAACTAATAGGATTAGAATAATACTTTTTATTAGCATGGTTCATTTCTGATATACAACTTTAATAATATGTTTATGCATAAAACATCCTCTCAAAAACCAACACTGACTGTAAACCTGTTAACTTTAAGCAAACGTCCGTAATCTGCCCATGCATAATCAAAGCGTAAAACATATCCTTCAGAAAAAGTATAATTAACGCCGGCTCCAAGTTCAAGCCCGCCTTCTGAATCAGTTAAGAAAAGGTTCCGGTATCCGCCTCTAATTGAAAAATTTTTTACCAGGGTCATTTCAACGCCGGCATTAAGGCTTTCGTGATTATCGTTGGGATGGAGCGCATCAACAGAAAATATTATTTGGTTTTCATCATTAAACTTGTAAGGATATGAAACCCCTATCCTGAATAAAGTCGGAAGCGGATATGCGTCAGTTCTAAGTTGGCCAGGTAGCTGATCATTACCGCCGTGCTTTGATGGGTCCTGGTTGTAATCTATAAACAAATCCCTGCCGCTGAATCTTGCCGTAGGCCCGAAATTTAACAAGCTTGCACCTATTGTAAATCCACCATGAGTAACTTCATATTGAACGCCGAGGTTAATAGCAAAATCTGTCAGTGCATCATGCCAGATCGTTTCCTGAATATAATTTACAAGAAAGCCAACTGAAACACGATCTGTAAGCATTAAACCATATCCAACACCCAAAGCAAAATCATTAACGTTGTAGAATTCTCCTGTCCCCAAAGGCTGCTCGACAGTGCGGACAGCGATGTCGCCTGAATTCATAGAAATTGCCTGAAGAGAAAACGTTCCGATATTTTCAACTTTAATCCCGAGCGCTGCATAATTGAAGGTTATCCCTGCAAGCCATTCTGAATAAGTAAACTGTGCATCGGTCTGAGTTAATCTGCCCAGACTTGCAGGATTGTAAAACATACTGGACGCCTCACCGAAGAGCGCAGTACCTGCATTACCCATTCCCGAAACCCTCGCACTCTGGTCAATAGTTAAAAACAGTCCGACAGTTGTACCTACTTTACTTTGAGCTGTAACAGTACAATGTACGCTAACAATTATTAAGATAATAAATAAGACCTTAGTTGTAGCAGATTTTTTATTCATTTTAACTGCCGTAATTTTATTTTACGATTGCAAATTTTCCAATGTACGAACCCACGCCAGGTGCTTCTACCTGGAAGATGTAAAGCCCCGGAGCTATCTCTAAATTATCTTTACTCCGTAAGTCCCAGGGTTCATAACCCTGCAGACCATTATGTTCTATCGTTTTTACTAATGCACCGGAAACAGTATATATTCTAATTACACAACTCTCAGGCAGACCCCTGAATTCGATCCTTCTTTCTCCACGCCCCGATACTGCAAACCTTTGAGGTTCAAAGCTTGCCTGACCTATGTAAGGATTAGGTACAACATAAGGCTCTCTGAACTGTTCTTTCGCCAATTGGTTATCAATTTTTTGTGCCTTAGTCGTAAAAGTGAATACATCGCTGCTCGAATAAGGGACTTTTAAATTTAATTTATATACATCTCCGTCACCGGGAGGCTGAAATGAACGTGGAGTTGAACCAGTATCTACTTCAATTTGCCAGGTAGGCAGAAGTTTTGTCGGAGTTTCTTTCTTTGCTGTTAAAACTTCAATATAATCATTCACAGTAGAGAATGTACCGGACTTATCAATATCTCTGAAACGGAATTTCAATTTTATATCACCGGAAGGATCTTTAGCAACAACTTTAAATTTGGTCGGCTCCGAAGGGGTACCAATACCTGCCACAGAAGTGTCCAATACCTGGTTGCTGAAAATTATTTCAATATTATCCGGATAACCAGGTCTGCGCAGAGAAATGGGTAAAGAAGTGGCGTAGCTGGATTTTAATTTCAGGTTTGTCTTGCTTTGGCTGGTAAATCCGCTAGTAGCAGAATCAATTAAGACTTCTGCCGGCGTGGAAATGACGGGCATTATGCCGTTTGCTACCGGGCCTGTTCCCTCACCTTCAAGATCATAACCAAGAGTAAATAAAGTATCTTTTGCAGTTACATCTGTAAGTGAATAATATTTTGCCCTGACTGAGTCTTCGAAATTCGAAAAAATAATTTTGAACAAATGATTATCGGGAACCAAAGAGGGATTTTTAATTACTATATTAATAGAACCTGTTCCTGTACCTTCATTATGCTGAAGCTGTAAAGCCTGCGCAGTTTTATACCCAAGCGATAAAGCGTTTGGAACAACTCTAACGACATTTTTGGAAAGAATAGTCCCGCCTCTCAGTGTTTGGCTGACAGAAATAGAATTTTCAGAAGGATAAACGTACAATGAATCTGAACCTTTGTCGTAAGCAGTAACAGCATAGTAATAAGTCTGTCCGTTTGTTACTGTGGTATCCGTAAATGAATGAGACAAGCCGGTATCATTGCCCAAAAAATATGCAACGCCCTCAACTGTAAGATTAGAAAACCCATATACACCGTCCTTAAGATCAAATTGTGCAATTGGTTTGCCGTTACCGATAGGTCCTGAGCCAGTACCTGTCATAATTACCTTTGGATCCAAAAAAGCAGGATCAGTACTCCTGTATATTTTATAACCTTCGAAGTCGTTTGTGTTAGTAAGTTGATCGAAAGCTGTTTCTGCTTTGTTATCCCAGGTTAATGTTACATAGTGATCACCAGCAAAAGCCTGAAGTGTTGGCAGCGGAGGAGGAATAGCAAATTGATAATTTGCTTTATAAATTTGTGCAACAATCCTTGTAGTATTTTCCAGGTCTCTTAAAGTCCATCCGAAACCAAGAGCAAGGCTGAATCTTTCTCTATCACCAGCAGGTAAAATAAAAGGACCCGAAGCAAATAAAAAACCTATATTATAGTTCTGAACGAGAGGAGCATCGAATGACGAATCAGGAGTTGTGAAAAGCGTATATAAGCGTTCTGGCCAATGATGCCCGTCATCATAAAATACTATATTATCAACCGGGCCGGTCCCGTTACCTGCTCTTATCCTGTTCATTTTAAAACCAGTCAAACCTATCTGATCAGATTCATCAATATCAGTTTTATCGAAATTAGGCTCGCCTGAGGTCGGTATTCCATCACCTTCACCCTTATCGTGTGTACCGAAAATACCATCTGCACCGGTATCGTGAAATTTAGCAACCCAATCCATATCTTCATCACCTGTCCACCATACACCTTCCTTGTAAGCCAGCCTGTTTTTCAAGGGACCATAATATGCTTCAAACTTAGCCAGGTTATAATGTGACTGCACATAAGCTTTTATATTATCCTGCCCCACTATTTTTTGACCAGGACCGCTGTTGCGGCTTTCGTCTGTTATTCCATCATTGTCATTATCAATGCCGTCAAAAGGATTCCCGGGTGTTTCGAGATATGAGTATCCCAAATATCCTGTCGGACCCCTCATACCATCTCCATAATTATCCCATGTATAAACAATATTAAGACCAACCTGTTTAGTATAAAAAGCATTATCGTCATCAGACTCTGCAATGCCTTCCGGTCCAAGACCTTCGCCGCCAACACCTGTATCATCATACAAACCAAAAATTATATTGTCGTTATAGTTTGTAGTTCCTTCATTAGAAATATCATAATGCGAAAACAGCACATTGCCCGCCTGAATGTTTGCCCATTGAAAATTTCTTTGTTCAACTTTTAAACCAAGACCTTTCCTGGTATGATCTCTGCTGTCCGGGTAAAAATTCCAGGCATCATAATACTGGTCATCATAAACATAAAAGCTCTCCTGGTCTGCACCCGGTGCCTTCCCGAAATATCCGTCCCAAGAGCCAGGCCAGCCTGGATCGTCCGGATCATCTAATTTATCAATCCAATAATCCGGCCATGTCCGCGGGTCGTTACTTATAGCAGGCGACCGTCCTTTGTTGATGTTTGGATCAGGCTGAAAGTAACCGACCCAGCTACCAACTCTGTTATAAGCTGGTCTCGGTTCAAAACGCATTACCCTGTTATGGAAAGGGCTTTGTCCCTGTCGTTCCCTGTAACCAGTTTCCATTATATAAGCTTGTGAACCGTTGTTTTGTGTAATTTTTGCCAGCACATACGGAGTGTAACCATCACTGTAATTTTGCCCTGAACCTTTAGGAATTTCGATCGAATGGAAAACACTTAGGTCAACATTTATCGGATCAGGCGGATAATCCCCTACCATACCAAAATTATAAAATATTGTCCTGATATTATTTGCATCGTGTGTGCCCTGACGCTCAGCGTCTGCTGTTCCTCTCAATGAATCCGGCACAACCGGTAGTAGCTGCTGCCCGGGAATCTCATTAAAAGCAAATGTTATGAAAGCAACCAGGATTATTATTTTATAACTAAACAATCTTTGCATACAAATTATGAGTTTATAAGTTATAGTTTTATTTTTATGACAATACAGAATACTAATAATTAAAAGACATTCCGATCTCTATTCGCCGCGGCTGATAGAAACGCGCCGGGTTAATTAATTGTGCTCTATCAATAGATGGAGTTAATGAGTAATCAGGACTTCCGGTGCCAGCAAAAACGAATCCATTTACAAAATCCTCATTAAACAAATTAAATACACGTGCAAATAAACTAAAACTGGTATTTCCTAGTTTAAAGAATTTTTCAGCGCGGAGGTCTACTAAAACAAAGCTCGATTTCCGACCAGAGTTTGTCTCAAGCTGCGCTGTAAAGCTTGAGGGTCCGATCTGCGGTGTATATGGCTGTCCGCTGCCGTACTTCACAATAGCACTGATGGAAACCTGGTCTGCAATAAAATAAATTGCTGTTAAATTAAGCGTATGACGTTGATCCCAGTTAAAGGGAATATTGCGCGGGCGCGGATCTTTTCCACTTTCAGCCCGGTTCGCAGTTTCCCTCGGATCGCTGGAATTACCGTCTGCAAATTGCAGTGTATAATCCAGGCTTGCACTAATCGGACCAAGATCACGCTGCTTTAATGAAAAGGTAATTCCATATACATTTCCGAAATCCACATTTGTTAATCTTGCATATTCTGCCGCAGTATATGTATTGACAAATTCCGTCCCAAGAAGGTCCCGGATATCTTTATTGAAAAATGTAAGCTGCGCACCTAAATTATCGTTCAGAGCTTGTTTCAATCCTACCTCGTATTGAACAGTAAACTGTGGTTTAAGATCGGGATTACCCAGCACGCCGTAACTAATCCCCCCCGCCTGCAGTTTGTCGAGAACAAGATAATTTGAATTATTATATAAATCTCCCAAAGCCGGCATCTGGTAAAAATGCCCGTAAGAAAAATAAATAGAAGCAGAGGAAGTTAAAGGAAAACTTAACCCTATTCTTGGAGCCAGGGCTACTTTAATGGTAGTTCGTTTTAAATGTGATGTTGGTGCACCCTTAATAGTGTTTGCAGGGTTCTGAAGATCGCTGGGCACGTGCGTATTTGCATCAAACACCTGAAGTCTTAATCCTCCCCTGATAACAAGATCTCCTAGTTCGATCCTGTCCTGGATATATGCAACACCCTGCAGAGGATAATAAGTTTCCACTTTAGGGTCCTCCGGTTTTGTGCTGTTATGAGGTTGAAGAGTTTGAACGCCATTAATATTTGTTTCTTTAAGAAAACCAGGGCTGCCGAAAGAAATTTTGGAACCCTCGCCTTCCAAACCAGCTTCAATCAGGTTTTCTCTGTTTGCCTGCCAGCTAAAATCAAGTTTAGCAATAGCATCATTTGTTTTTTGAATAAACCTGCCTAAGTCAACTCCCTGAACAAAAGCACCATATTGGTAGTTTGCATCGCCTTGCGGAATTCCATCCGTAAGGTATCGCGGGTCGTAAACATCAGGGTACTTGTAATTACTGTAATCAAAATAGTTGTACCTGAAATTCAGTTTATAAAACATTTTATCGGAAACTGTATGAGTAAGATCAATGCCCTGTGTAAGAGAAAAAGTTTTTTGTGTCGGGATGCCGTCTGGCAGAAACCGGAAACTGTTATTATAATAAGTTTCGTTAAAGCTGTTTAATACTGCCACATAGCTAAGCTGTATTTGGGATATTGACCTGTTAGAAAGCTTAAACTGTCCGCTCCACTCATGATGAGTTTGCATTGGAACTAATTTATTATCACCTGAAGCTATGAAAATTCTCTTTTCAAAATTGCTCGAATCTGTTGG
This sequence comes from Bacteroidota bacterium, assembly GCA_021815365.1. Lineage (GTDB taxonomy): Bacteria > Bacteroidota > Ignavibacteria > Ignavibacteriales > Ignavibacteriaceae > JAKAGZ01. The sequence goes on along the minus strand of JAKAGZ010000007.1, from coordinate 24,203 downwards.
CAAAAATTTTCTGATGCCGAACAGATAGCCGTCATCCAAATATCTCCTTGCACTAAGTAAAAAAGTTGTGTTACTGAAGTATGCAGGACCGCTGACAGTTAGCTGGTAATTCTGAATTTGAGAAGGTCTGTACTTGTTAACGTATGGGTACCTGTTGACATCTGTAGTATAATAATCTCCCATATACACTTCGCCCGAATAGTGAAAATCTTCAGAACCTGTTTTTAAAACAGCATTGACAACTCCACTCATAGCCTGTCCATACTTGGCATCAAAAGTTCCGCTGATAACCTGGACTTCCTGCAAGACAGACTTGTCAAGCTGAAGAGTAGATAAATTATTATAAGGATTGTTTACAGTAACGCCATCTACCTGGTATTGGACTTCACCAATCCTGCCGCCTCTGAAATGTCCATCAACTACTCCCGCCTGAAGGTTTACTACATCATTTAAACTTTGTACGGGAAGATTTTTAATTTCCTTATTACTAATAGATGAGACGGAACTTGTCTGGTTAAATTCAATAATAGGTCTTCTTGCTGTGACAGTAACAGTCCTGCTTTCTACTGTCTGCAGGTTTAGCTCAACATTTATTTCTGTGGTCTGATCAGGAGTGATTTCAATGTTCTTTATTATTTTAGATTGATAGCCTATATACCGGTACTCGACCGAATAAGTACCTGCTCTAAGGTTAAGAATAGTATAATAACCTTCAATATCAGTTGTTGCCCCTATCTTTGTTCCTTGTACAATAACATTAGTACCGATTAATGGCTCTCCTTTTGAATCGGTTACTCTGCCTTTAAGTTTACCTGTAGTCTGCCCATAAGTTATTTCACCAAACATTAGCAAGAAGAAAACTATCGTCAAAAATATTCTCTGGACACAGATACATTTGTAAAAATTTAATCTCATAAATTTATATTGAAATCTTTGTTATTAAGTTAGCGGATTAATAAAAATTAAACCCGCTAAAATTATTCATACTAAAGTGCGACTCACCTCAGAGGTGAGTCGCACTTGTTACATATCTCTGTGAAAAATTATTTCAATAATATCATCTTACCAGCCTTACTAAGAATTGGCTGTCCCTGATTATCACTCTTCATGGTTATCCTATAGAAATACACGCCCGAAGCAAGCGAACCTGCATTAAAGCTGTATACATGGTTACCTGAAGTTTGATGATATAAATTTACCTTCGAAACCAATTGACCAAGCACATTATAAACCAGCAAATTTACTTCGCCTGAGTTAGGTGTTGCATAGCTTATCGTAGTTGAAGGATTGAATGGATTGGGATAATTTCCATACAAAACCAGGGTTTGTGGAATTTGAGTACTTGGTCTCCCGTCAATACCAACCAATATATTCGGGTCCATATACATCCATGCAGTTGGTCCCGCATTCTTGTTTTCTTTAAAGAACCAGGTCCTTGAGCCGTAATTTTTTGCAGGATCGTCGAATGAATCAGCATCCAGAACATCAACACCACCAAACAATAGGCGATCTCCGAGACCTGAAGGGTAGCCAAGTGAAGTAAGATCGATTTTTAATTCTACGGTATAACCAGTATCAATGTCAGACTTATTATTAACTGTTCCCTGACGCTTCATTCCCAAAGTAGCTTTCCCTTGTTTTACCAGGGTATCAAGGTCTTCATCAGCTTTTGGATTTCCTGACGAATCGAAATCGGCTAATAGATTAAGAAATTGCATTACGTGGTCGCTATTGACTGAATCTCTTAACCCAAGAACAAAACGGACTCCGTCTTTTTTATCCTGATCAGATGCATCGCTTTGGATCAACTGGTCAGAAACGTCGGCGGATAAGTACAAAAAGTTACCTTTAAAGAACATTCTGATTGTTGCGTTTGCAGGGTCCAGCACTTGAGGTTTTGGATCTTTAGCAGCCTCATACCAGGCGCTCATTTTTCCTCCAAGTCCTGGATAGCTTCTTACATTGTTTGTGTCACCATATATTACCTTAAACGTATAAGCCCCTTTCCAGACTGCATCACTCAGGTTACCATCAATCACCGGGTCAGTTTCATTCTTGCCGTTAGGAACAATTACATCAGGAGATATTTCCGGCGCAGCACCGGAGTTTACGGTAACATCCGGGCGAATGTACACTCTTGCTGCATTCTCACCCTGATCGCTCCAGGGATGCTGCCACCAGGCTTTTCCAACAGCTCGTTTTGCAGGATCGCCCTTCCAGTACCAATCTACATCCACAATTTGTATATTTGTTCCTACAATATCGCCATTAATTTGTGTCGTATTGTAACCTAACGAATCAAGATTAATCTGCATTTCAAATATATAGCTTGTATCCGGAGTGGTATCGTCATTAGAAGTTCCTTTTACAGTATAGCCCATATTCCAGCCCATAGCTTTAATCGCTGAATCGGTTAACTGATCTTGATATGGACCCATATAACCATATCTTGGTCCGGCACCTTTTCCTCTGCCGCCGGTATAACTAGATGAAGTATCTGTGAACAAAAAACAAGGAAAAATTTCTTTACGTCCAACAGGAATTGTTCTAACATCTTTTACATTCATCAAAACACCATCCCACCAGGCAGGACCAGGCCAATCGTGACCGCCGATGGAAGAATCAGGTACTATAAATGCAATATATAGTTGATTATTTTGGGATAAGAATTTTACGGTAGCTCTAACAGTATCGAAATAACCGTCAGGATTTGAATAACCGTCTGTATTCCATCCACTTGTTGGTAACCCTGAGCTCTTTCCATACACTATCTGTATGGAATCTGCCTTTGCCCACGATGCCTCATTTAACACACCGTCAAGCTTGATCGTTTCATCGGTGTGCCGTGCCCAGACTGCGTCTTGCCTTACAGGACGCTGTGCCTTTGTTACTGTTGTAAATACAGCAAACAAAAATAATACAGCAATAACATAGCGTATATTCTTGTACATAAGACCTCCAAATTGATTTGTGATTATTGAACTTATTATTTAAGTCAGTAAAGGAAAATAATTTCATTAGCGACCGCAGCCGCATGATCCTCCGATTATTAAATTTGTTGGTAAAGTTTCTATATACGGTTTATGGTTTTTCTTTTTGTTCATCGTTATCTCCAGCAGTTGCAATACTGCTTTTCTTCCCAAATCCTGTATCGGAACGTGTACTGTAGTTAGCCTCGGTGCAAGGAACTGGCTTAAGTAAATATCGTCGAAACCGACAACAGCAATGTCATCAGGAATCTTGTAACCAAGTTCTTTTGCAGCCTGATAAGCACCTACAGCCATCATATCGTTTGCCATAACAACAGCATCGGGTACAATCTTATTGTTCAATAACTTTTTTAATCCTGCGTAACCGCTCTCAAGTAAAAAATTTCCTGGTACTACCAGTGATTCATCAACAGTCAATCCATTTTTATGCATCGCCTTATAGTACCCTTTCGCTCTTTCCAGAGCATCGTAGTTATCCTTGGGACCGCTGACAAAACCAATTTTTTTATAATTATGTGTTTTGATCAGATGCTCAGTTATATTGTAAGCGCCTTCGAAGTTATTTATTTTAAAGTTAGCACCGCAGTTTATATCAACAGAATCGCCGGCATTTATCAAAACAACCGGGCGCTTACTTTTTTTAATGATTTCGTTAATTCTTTCATCTATTTGCGGAGCCATTAATATTACCCCATCAACACGCCCGCTCCCCATAAACTCAACTAGTGTTTCAAGAATATTTCTTTTGCTGTGTGAGCTTGATAATATGACAAACCAGTTATGTTTATATGCCTCTTCGTCTATTCCATGGATAATATCCATAAAAAATTCTCCAAACAGGTCAGGCAAAACAACGCCGATAGTTTCGCTAGATTTTTTTGAGAGGCTTCTTGCAATGGGATTAGGAATATAGTTCAACTCTTTGGAGATCTTCTGTATTTTTTCTTTAGTCGGAGCTTTTACCCTACTACTGTCATTAAATGCCCTTGATACTGTTGCGATCGAAACTCCAGCTTTTCTAGCAACTTCTTTAATATCAACTTTTTTCATAGGTCCTTGAAAAACTAAAATTTTAAAAATGTAAACGTTTACATTTAAACTTAAAATTTTTGGATATCTATATTTTATTTTTCAAACAATTTAATTTTGATATACAGAACGATGAATTTAGAGACAATGAAAATGTAAACGTTTACATTATAACCTACAAAATGAATTTGAATTTGTCAAGTGCCCTAATAAAAATTAGGGCAAAAAAAATGGACACAAGAAACTTAGACGTGTCTGCAGTTTTTTATTCTTTTATTGCCCCCATCATTATTCCTTTTATATAATATTTCTGCAAAAGAAGAAAGAATAACAGAACGGGTAAAATTGTAAAGACAGATCCTGCCATCATAAGCTCTGTATCCAGGCTGTGTTCGCCCATCAGGTTTGCAAGCGCTACAGGCAGTGTATACATTGAATCGCTTGTCATTGCAATAAGTGGCCAAAGGAAATCATTCCACGCCGTCATAAAAGTAAAGATAGCCAAAGTTATAAGTATCGGTTTTGCCAAGGGAAGTATAATTGAATAATAAATTTGAAAATCCGAAGCGCCATCTATTTTAGCTGCCTCAATAAGGCTGTCAGGTACTGCAAGCAGGTATTGCCTGATAAGGAATATGCCGGATATACTGGCAATTCCAGGTATAATCACAGCAAGGTATGTGTTTATTAATCCCATATATTTCAGCATCAGGAACAACGGAAGCATCGTTACCTGCGAGGGAATTATCATAAAGCTCAGCAGCAATTTGAAAAGCTTTTTCTTACCGGTAAACCTGTACTTGGCAAATGCAAATCCTGCCATCGAATTGACAAATAGTGAAAGAACTGTGATGCTGAACGAAACAATTAAACTATTAAGAAAATAGTTCATAACGTTTAGTCTTGAAAATAAATTCTGATATTGAGCAAACGTTATTTTATCAGGAAAAAATCTTGGCGGAAAAGTATTTGCTTGCCCAGAGACCATTAATGAAGCTGAAACCATCCAGAAAAACGGAGCCAGACATAAAATAGTAATAAAGATTAGAAATATATATACGATGATTTTTTTCATACTTCCGATTCTCTCTTTATTTTTAATTGAATCAGACTAACAACCAGAATAATAAAGAATAGAATAAATGCCAGTGCCGCAGAGTAACCCATATTCCACCAGCGGAAACCTTCCTGGTACATATACAGCACAATGCTTAGCGTACTGTTCAAAGGTCCACCCTGTGTCATTATATAAGGTTCTGCAAATAACTGAAAATACCCGATGATTGTGATGATTGCGACAAAAAGTGTTGTCGGAGCCAGCATAGGCAGCGTGATGCTTTTAAATTGATGCCAGCCTGATGCGCCTTCGATGCTGGCTGCTTCGTACAGATCTTCCGGTATGTTCTGAAGACCTGCGATGAATATTATCATATTATAACCGAAGTTCTTCCATACCGCCATTAATATTATGGCGGGCATTGCCCAGTGCGGATCGCCAAGCCAATCGACACCGCCAATTCCTATTAATCTTAAAAAATAATTCAGCATACCGAAATGTGGATGATAAATAAAGCGCCATACAATAGATACTGCAACCAGCGATGTAACAACCGGAATAAAATACACAAGCCTGAAAAATCCGCTGAACTTCACAAGCTTTGAATTCACCAGCATGGCAGCCCCCAAAGAAACAGCAATCGACAAAGGTCCGCCGACACAAACAAAGTAAAAAGTATTTTTAAGCGACGTCCAGAACAAAGGGTCGTTGAAAATCTGGATGTAATTTCTTAATCCCACAAACCTTGCATACTGAAAATTGCCCAGCGAATAAATATCAAAATCTGTAAAGCTTATAAGGAAGGCGGCTAATACCGGAACTAAAAAGAATATAAAAATAGTAACAAGCGCAGGCGCCAGAAAAAAATATGCTGCAGAAATATTAAATCTCTTATTATTGCTCATTTTTTATTTTGAATTTTTCTTAGTCCCGTTACTTAACATCCATCTTCTTTTTTCAAGTATTTTATTCACATCTTTATCTAACAGCCTTAACGCTTCATCCGGCGTTTCTTTTCCCCTTGCTGCATACTCTGCATACTGCTGAACTTTTGAGCTGACTATCTGTTCCCATTCTGGAACCTGAGGCATAGGAATAACATTTTGCAGTTGTTCGTAAAAGGCAGTTAAGTATTTATCCCTTTTCAAAGCCGGATCTTCCCACGCGCTCATAACTGCGGGCAGATCAGTTGAGAGATGATAAAACTCGATCTGACTTTCTCTCCTTGATAAATATTCTACAAGTTTCCAGTCTTCCTTTTTATGTTCAGATGTTTTGAAGATAGATAAACTTGATCCGCCAGCTAAAGATAACCCAGGGTAATGATGTCCGTCTAAAGCTGGTAAAGGGGCAGTCATCCAGGAATAGCGAAGTGAATCCGGTAATCTCCTTTTAAATTCTTCAACATTCCACGGGCCAGTGATATACATAGCAAAGAAGCCCGAAGAAAATGCCTGATAAAGGTTTGAAACTTCTGTTATATCAACCGGCGCAAGGTTTTCCTTAAAAAATTTTATTAAGAATTTAAAAGCAGTTTTATAATCAGGGTTGCTGAAATCACCCATCGAATTATTATCCTTCAATAGCTTAGCGCCCGACTGTAGTCCCAAAATTATGAACGGTGCCCACTCATTAGTAGGAATAAATATTGAGTACTTTGCTTTATTGTTATTTAATTTTTTTATACGCTTACAAACATCATATAATTCCTCCCAGGTTTTTGGAGGTGATGAATAACCTGCTCTTTTCAAAATGTCAGTTCTGTAAAAAAGAACCCGGGTGTCTACATACCATGGAACTCCATACAGATCATCACCGATGAAATTAGATTTCCAGATACCGTTAAAATAATTTGTATCGCTTATAACTTTTGAATCTTTGACATAACTGTTTAACTTTTCCAGGGAATTCAGGGCAACAAATTCAGGTATCCAGGTGTTTCCCATCTGCACAATATCGGGAGTAGTGCCGCTTGCATAGGCAGTTATCAGCTTTTCGTGTGCAGCAGTCCACGGTATCGCCTGAACTTTAACGGAAATATTAGGATTTAATTCTTCAAATTCTTTTGTCAGCTTTTGAACATGCTCGGCTTCGGCGCCCATCGTCCAGAAATTGATCTGTACTTTTTCCCTGGAGTGAAAGCCGCAGTTAAAATCAACTGATAAAAATAAAAACAGTAAGACAAACTCAATTACGTTAGCCAGCTTTATATTTTTTTGAGGTAACAATTTTTTTTTACACTCTGATGTTATGCAAAAATATATTGAGCGCTTCTTATTTTAACAAGACCATCTTACTTGAATACACTTTCCGTCCAATACTTAAAGTATAAATATAAATTCCTGCAGCAGCCTGACTATCAAAATAATTCCTGCCGTTCCATCTTATTTCATTCTCGCCGGCAGGTAATATATTGTTTACCAGGGTTTTAACCTTCTCTCCAAGAATATTGTAAATTGTCAGCTCGACTTGCTGGCTGTAAGGCAGAACAAATTTTATTGTGGTACTGGGATTGAACGGGTTCGGGTAATTTCCTTCAAGTATAAATTTTTGCGGAATGGCTTTAACTTCTTTTACATCTGTTGTAGTAGTGTCAGAAGTAAACCCTAATGAATCAAGCATTGGTGCAATTTCGGGGTTTGCCATAAAGTTTTTCCACAATAGCTGCGAACGATAATTCTCAACCATAGCTATAATCGGTCCTTCATCAATTGCAAGATAGCTGTCTGCATACCAATTCTTACTGACATTAAAAGCATCCTTAAATCCGAACAGTCCCCAAATTTTTTTACCATATTTGTGATATAAATTTTTGAAAGCAGCTATGGACTCAGTAGGTGTGTACGGCATAGAAGAAATCGCCGCAGTTGGGCTTATTGTTCCGTTATCATTTGTCGGGCTGTGAGCATCATAGCCGAACGGATCATCACTCGCTGTTAATCCCCAGGTAACTGAATCGTATCCGGAATAATGCTTTGGATTTGCAATGCAGTAAGCTCTGTTTATCAAGGTTTGGTTTCTGTTGTTGATGAAGTAATCCGCGAACTTATCTTTTATATTTCGCGGATCAAATCCAAGGAAAGAATAATGCGCGAAGAAAAGCGGTCCGCCGTAATCTTCTCCAACATAAAGGGGAATACCGTAAAAAGATTTCCCATTTGAATATTTATTTCCCGATCCTGTGAAATAATTATAGTACGCCCATCCAAAATCGTAATAATACTTAGATACATAGTGCGTAGGTGAAGCAACTGCAAGCAGATATACAATCATTGCCTCATTGTAGCCGCGAATAGGCATATTTATTTTCCAGTCGTAATTCTGCGACCAGTGCCAGTACAATGTATAATTAGAACCATCCTGTTTATACCAGTTCCAATCAACAGACTGCCAGATGCTTGTTATCAGACTGCGAATGCTGTCTTCTTCAGTCGTTCCTTTATTAAAAAATTGTCTCGCTGTTAGCAAGCCTTGAATCATATATGAAGTTTCTACAAGATCACCGCCGTCATCGTAAGTGCTGAAGGGAATTACTTTACCGGTAGTACCATTCATCCAATGAGGGAAAGCCCCGTGAAATCTATCAGCTTTTGTTGAAAGGAAATTCAATATCTTAAACATCCTGTCTATACCCTGTTGCCTCGTTATAAAACCGCGGTAGATACCAACCAAAATTGCCATTACACCGAAGCCGGATCCGCCAATAGTAACAGTTTCTCCGGAACCCAATCTTTCCCGTGCCAGACCTGAGACAGGATGCGCGTAATTCCAGAAATATCTGAATGTCGCTTCCTCCAGCATAGTAAGCAACTGATCGTCAGTCATTTCATAAGTTGTTGCTGTAACGCTGTCACTCATAGGCGATTCATTATTATTAGCATCCACTGCTGATACTCTATACGAGGCAGTAATTCCCGGCGAACCAACAAAATCGGTAAATACACCGGCACCTGTTGCAGAGGTTCCTATCCGTGAATATGTTCCCCCTAGCAGCTTATAAATATAGTATTTGCTAACACCTCCGCTTGTGCTGACATCCCAGCTTATATCAATATGACTATCAAAAGCTTTTGCGGCAACTCCAGTCGGTGCGGTGAGTAATGCTGCATTAATTGCTTCCTTACTACCATTAAAGTTCTCTTGGTTTTGTGCAGAGGTAAAACGAAGCGTTATCATAACAAAGCAAATTAAAATATATATTGTCTTTACCTTCATCATATCTCCTATCTTATCCTCTCAACTACATTAAAGCTGAAATAATTAGTTGAAAGAATTTTCCCATTTTTATCGGTTAGCTTTAATACTGTATCATACTTCCCAGCCGATAATTTTTTAGGAACAGATAAATCTACCGACTCATGCTTTATAAAAATTATTTGATTTGCAGGTAACGATAACCTCTTAATACTTCCGACTGCTACTTTATTAATGTAGAACTTAATTGTACAATTTTCAAAATTTTTATGCAGGTCATTAATCAGGTAGAGATCTAACAGGATTTTTCTGCCTGCAAAGTATTGATCCTGCCAGAGGTTACCTGAAACATAAACCGGTTGATAACAGGATTTCAGAACATAAAAAGCTTTTTTCTTTTTGCCGTAAAAATCTACAACAGACCACGTGATGGATTCCCAGCAATCAATGAACATGAACTGAAATATGCCGGTAATCCCGTTAAATCTTTTACGCCTGTAAAAATTGATTGCAGTATAAAGAACATCGGACTGGTATTGCTGCGAATTATTTATAAATTCTTCGATCGAATTTCCAATTTCAATTTTAGCAATATTAAAAGTCTGATCTACCTGGAAATTATGATATTCCCAAGCCCGCCAGTTAGGAGGGAAAAGATCTTCTTCTTTAATAAATCTTTTGAGCGATTTAAGCCCCGGCAAAGCCTGTGCACCGAACTCCGTTACGAGCGGTCCCATTGGAGTTGAAGCATAATATTCCTTCTTTCCCCAATACCATCCTTCGTAAGCATGTTCTTCATAGTTTGATGCACGCCTTATAATCCGTGTAGAATCTTCCGAAGCTGCTGCTTGTTCAAGTAAGGGGTCCAATGTTTTTATTTGTCCGCCAGGCTCATTATGACAACACCACACGGCAATGGAGGGATGATTGTAAAGATGCAGCACCATCTCTTTTATCTGTCTTGCTGCTTCTATCTTAAATGAAGAGGATTCATCGTAAGTCCATTGCAAACTAAAATCCTGCCATACCAATATTCCCTGACTGTCACATTCTTCATATAATTCTTTCCTGTTAACATGTGCATGAACCCGTACAATATTTATGTTTGCCTCTTTCATTAAAGAGACGATCTTCTTTATTTTTGTTTTATCGAGATCACTAAGGAACTGGGTCGGGATAAGATTTGTGCCTCTTAGAAACAATTTTTTGCCATTAATAAAAAATTGCTGCTTATCATCAAGCTTAACCTCACGTATCCCGAAAGAACACTCTTTCGTTTCAAACTCATCCGATATTATTTTCAGGTTATAAAGATTTGCTTTCCCCAGGTCCCAGCTCCACCAAAGTAAAGGTGAATTTATTTCAAGGTAAAAAGAGATCTTATTCTCTCCCGGCAAGGAGAGAAAAGATTCATTTTCCCTGATAAATTTTTTAGCAGGACTTTTAACTTCAAAGGCTAACGAAATATTTTTCGGCAAGTTCTCTTTAGAGAAATAATTTAATTCGACAAAAAGCCCGGCTTTATCTTGTTGATCATTTAAGCTGGTAGTTATCTTTACATTATCAATAACGATGTTATATCCGTACTGAATAAAAACATCGTTCCATATTCCGCCGGTATTTTGATCCTGTCCGTTTTTTTTACTTGTGCCGCCCGGTCTGCAATCATGATGATTGAAAATTCCTTTGATTAATTTTTTTCTATCTGGCCAGACCTCACCGGGAATTTCGAAAGGTGATCTAACCCTGACGATTATGATATTTTTTTTACGCAGGCAAGAGGAAACATTGAAATAAAAAGGAGCAAAATAACCCTCATGCTTTCCCAAATATTTCCTGTTGAGCCAGACATCTGTTATATAATCTACACCAAGAAAATTCAACCGGGCTATGCCCTTTTGTTTAACGCCGAACTCAAATTCTTTTAAAAACCAAACCGACCCGTTAAAATTATGAAGACCAGCAATCTCCCAGTTAACGGGAATGTCCATTGTGTCCCTGACTTTACCTGATTTAAAAAGATTTTCGATCTCACTAATATTAAACCTCTCTTCAGCATCTTGAACATAATGCCATTTACCATTGAGATTTAATTTAGAGTGCTTATTACTTCTCATTTTGGATTGCTTCTTTTGCAAAACTTTTTTCATTCATAGCGTCCGCGTTGGGGCCAAGAATTACATTGACATCATACTTAATTTTGTCCCCGGTCTCCCTAACGATATTTCCTGATATTTTTTTACCGTTCACCTCAATTGATGTAATGCCCGAACTGACATGCTGCGGATTGACCACATTTATATTATACTCTTTGTTTCTGAAAATTCTTTTTACAGAGTATTCATTCCATTCTTTTGGTATACAGGGATCAATGATTAAACCCTCTTCATCGCTTCTAATCCCTAATATCCAGTCAACGATGACTTTTTGCAGCCACGCCGCAGAACCGGTATACCATGTCCATCCGCCTCTGCCGTAATGAGGAGACTCAGGCCCATCTATATTACCGGGAGTTACATAAGGCTCGGCAAAATATTCATCCGGGTTCAACCCATTATATACCGGTGCGAGCTTTTTAAATATTTCGTACGGCATCTCTTCAATTTTCATTTCAGCAAATGCTTGAATTGCCCAGGTAGCTGCATGAGTGTAAACACCGCCGTTCTCCCGTCTGCCGGCTGCATAGCGTGTAAGGTAGCCGATGTATTTATCGGGCTTTTTATATGCGGGATATAAAAGCAATGGTCCGTTTTTCATCAGAAGCATTTTTTTGATTGAATCCAATGCCCGTATATTTTTTTCTTTCGTTCCGATTTTACTTATCACTGCCCAGGTCTGTGAATTCAAATATATTTTCCCTTCCTGGTTTTTACTGCTGCCAATTAATTCACCACAGTCTTTAGTTGCCCTTAAATACCACTCGCCGTCCCAGGAATATTTATCAAATGATTCTTTCAACTCGGGCAATACAGATTTGAAAAGCTTTAAGGCGTCATTATCGCCTAATCTTAATGATATGCTGCAGAAATTATCTATTACATAGTATAAAAATTCAGTCAGCCAGAATGATTCGCCTTTCATATCCAGTCCAACAGCACTTAACCCATCGTTCCAGTCACCGGCACCGATTAAAGTCAGTCCACGTTCGCTCATTCTGCTTAACACTTTTTCAATTGATTTGAGACAGTGCTTGTAAATTGTTTCTCTCAAATTTTTATTGTTATAATATTCTACTTCTTCATTTAACAGATCGGTTTTATCTGTTTCCCTTACGTACTGAATAATGAGGAAAGGAAGCCATAAAAGATCGTCTGTCATTTTCGTTTGAAGCCCGGCTTCAGTAATCGGGTGCCACCAGTGAAGAACGGACCCATCTGTCATTTGATGCTTAGCATGAAGTTTAATCTGGTTTGCTGTCAGTTCAGGGTTAATAGGGAGGAAGACAAGGCTGTCCTGAAGCTGGTCTCTAAAACCATAAGCTCCACTTTGTTGATAATAAGCTGTTCTTCCCCAGATCCGTCCCGAGATGGTCTGATACTTCAACCATTTGTTCACCAGGAGATTCATTGCATCATCGGGAGTTTTAATTTCCAATTTATTAAGTAAATCACGCCATCTATCTTTTACATCTTTAAGAGCTTCATCCAGCTTCTCATCTGTATTAAATTTTTTTAAGGAAGTATAAATTTCATTTTTATTTTGCTTCAGTCCTAAAAAGAAAGCAACCCTGTCTTTGCCAGAAGGTTTTAATCTCGAATCAACCTTTATGCACCCGATTGGATCCCCCCAGGAGCCTATTTGTTTTGACAGACTTTCAGCATTGAGCGCTGCCGGATTGCTTAAATCACCGTACTGCCCGATAAAAAAATCTTTATTGCCTTCATAGTCAGCTATCTTTTTATTGGATGAAAGAAAACCTGTAAATGGATAATCAATATTCCAGTGTCCACGGTCTTCAATAGGAATTTCCCATAAACGTTTGTTTGCTGTCATCAGATTATTTTTCCAATCAAAGCCGACTTCCAAAAAAGCTTTATGAAATTCTCGGTGGTGATCTGCAGAAGAACCAAGGCACCATTCAAAGAAAGTGTAAAAAGACAGGTCTATTTCTTCTTCTGAATTGTTGATAATCTTTAAATCCCAGATTTCCAATTCCTCATTAAAAGGTACAAAAATAGTCAGGGATAATTTTACTCCCTTATATTCTGAGTTAAATCTGGTATAACCGAAGCCGTGGATACATTCAAACTTATCCAATTCCTTTTTGGCAGGAAGAAAAGCAGGATTCCAAACTTCGCCGGTTTTGTTATTTTTTACATAAATATATTTTCCCCAGTTATCCTGAACCAGGTCCTGGTGCCACCTGTTGATCCTGTTAAGTTCAGAATGTTCATACCAACTGAAGCCTCCGCCTGTTTGAGAAATTACCAGCCCGTATTTACCATTAGATATAACATTGACCCAGGGTTTCGGGGTTTTATATGTTTTAATTATGTATTCATCACCTTCTTCAGAGAAGTAACCGTAATTCGTTTCAAACTTTCTCACAAATTTGCCTTTAGTGTTTAATATCAAGAAATAAAAGCCCCTCTTATGATTCTCAAAAGATCATATATTTTATTATTGAGTCTTTGAATGTAAACGTTTACATTTAAAGTAATGGTTATAAATTTATTTGTCAAGTTGACCAATTGATTTATCAAAAGGACTAGGAAGAATTGATCGAACTAAGACTTACCAGAATGTGAAGGTTTTAAGAAGCTATTTCTCATACTATTAACAAATAATTTATGAAAACAACAAGACTGTTTCTTAGCTTTATATTTATCACTGCTTTTTCGTCGCTTACATTTTCACAGACAAAAACTATTGATGATTTTACCGACTTAAACTCCTGGCAAAGGTCAGTTTCAGATGGTGCAGAAATGTCGTTATCTCTTGTTGATGGCATAAAAGGCAAAGCAATAAAAATAAATTATAAATTTACAGGTTCCGGCTACTGTGGTATTGTAAAAAAAATTCCTATGGAACTTCCTTCAAATTATAAATTCAGTTTTTTTATAAAGGGCAATTCACCAAAAAATAACCTTGAGTTCAAGCTTGACGATTCGACCGGAGATAATGTTTGGTGGTATGTTTTCAGACACAGCGATTTCCCCAAAACCTGGGAGAAAAGAACAATCAGAGAAAGACAAATTAAATTTGCCTGGGGACCGCAAGGCGGCGGGGATATAACCAAGTTGGACAAAATTGAAATTATTATTTCCGCGGCTGAAGGAGGAAGTGGTACAATTTATCTGGACGAGCTTTCATTCACTAAATTAGAACCGCAGATAAAATATAAAATTACTCCTATCGTTCAAGCTTCATCCACGCTAACAGGAAAAGCCTCATATATTTTCGACGGGAAAAATTCAACTTACTGGGAAAGCGAACAAAGTGACAAACAATCGCTTCTGATTAATTTTAACTATAGACGAGAATATGGTGGAATAATTATAAACTGGGACAGCCTGGACTTTGCAACGAACTTTACCGTTGATGCTTCAGAAAACGGCTCTGACTGGCAAACGCTTTATGAAGCTAATAACGAATCGAGAAAGATCAGCTTCATCCGGCTCCCTGACTATGAATCAAACTATCTTAAAATTAATTTGTTGAAAAGCAGCAGGGGCAAAGGCTATTCTATCAAAGAAATTGAAATTGAAGATTACAAGTTTACTGAAAACGATAATCACCTTTTCCAGAAAATTGCGACCTATTATCCAAAGGGTTATTTCCCAAAATATTTTTCAAATGAACAGGCATATTGGAATATTATCGGTGTAAACGGTGGTTTGGAGAAGGGTCTGATAAGCGAAAAAGGAATAATCGAAATTGGTAAGGAAAGCTGTTCAATTACACCTTTTCTGTACTGTGATAAAAAATTTGTAACCTGGAATGATGTTACTCTGAAACAAAATCTTGACAAAAACTATTTACCTATAACAAATGTAATATGGAATGATAAAAATCTAACAATGGAAATAAAAACCTTTGCAGTTGGCAAAGTCAATTCTTCAACTATTTTTGCCCGGTATAAAATCACTAACAATACAAATCAGAAAAAGAAAGGGAGTCTTTATCTTGCAATCAGACCGTTTCAGGTAAATCCACCATGGCAAAACCTTAACACAACCGGCGGGGTATCAAAGATACGATCAATTGCATATTCCAAAGCAAAGGTAATAATCAACGACAATAAAACAATTGTGTCAATAACTGATCCTGGAAAATTCGGCGCTGTAAATTTCAATAACGGAGAGATAATTGATTATATCAGCAAAGATATAATACCCGATTCCACTTCAGTAAATGATGAGACGGGTTTGTCATCAGGTGCATTAGAATATTCCTTCAATATCGCTCCCGGCAGATCGTATAATGTTGTGATTGCAATTCCACTCAACGGGAACAGCAGCACGCTGCAAAGCGGAATAGACCCGGACGCAGCTTCACGTTTATTTTCTTCAGAGCTGAATAACGCGACTAAATTCTGGCAGGATAAATTAAACAACATCAAGTTCGACCTGCCCTCAACATCAGATAAAATAATCAATACTTTTAAAAGCAACCTTGCTTATATTTTAATTAATAGTAACGGGAACGCATTGCAACCAGGTTCACGATGTTACGACAGAGCTTGGATACGCGACGGTGCCTTAATGGCTGAAGCACTCTTATATACCGGTTTGGTTTCGGAAGTCAAAGATTTTATTTACTGGTACACAAAATATCAGTTCCCTTCAGGCAAAATCCCTTGTGCTGTTGATAAAATTGGTCCTTCGCCTGTACCGGAGAATGACAGCCAGGGTGAATACATTTTTCTTGTTAAAGAATATTTTAATTTTACTAAAGATACCACATTGCTTAAGAACACATGGGAGAATGTTAAAGCTGCAGTTGATTATATAAAATACCAGATCAGCCTGGAATCAACAGACGAAAATAAGTACGGGACTGATGAGCAAAAATCCTTTTATGGGCTGGTGCCAAAAAGCATCAGTCACGAAGGCTATTCGGCGAAGCCTATGCATTCCTACTGGGATGATTTTTTTGTAATGAAAGGTCTCAAAGATGCTGTTGGGATTGCCAAAATTCTAAATAAAGATGAAGAGGTAAAAGAATATTCAAAACTGAGAGATGAATTCAGAAAAAATCTTTATTATTCTATAAAGCTTGCGATGAAAAATAAGGGTATAAATTATATTCCAGGTTGTGCAGAGCTTGGCGACTTCGACGCAACTTCAACAACTATTGCAATTTCGCCGTGTGACGAATTGAGTAGTCTTCCCGAACCTGCACTTAAAAATACTTTTAATAAATATTTTGATTATTTTGAACAGAGGTTGTCACAAGATTACAAGTGGATAAATTACACTCCGTATGAAATTCGCATAGTGGATACTTTTATCCGCTTGGGAGAAAAGCAAAGAGCTTTCGACCTGCTGAATTTCTTCTTCCATGATCAGAGACCGTATGGATGGAATCACTGGGCTGAGGTTGTCTGGAAAGACAGGGATACACCTAAATTCATTGGTGATATGCCACATAGCTGGGTAGGCTCTGGATATATCAATGCAGTCCGTACTATGTTCGTCTATGAAAATGATGATACTTCACTGACTATTGGTGCAGGAATCGAGGAGAAATGGTTCAATTCACCCAAAGGAATTTCGATCAAAAATTTGCCGACTTTTTTCGGAAATGTTTCTTATTCAATGGCAAAGAAAGATAATAAAGTGAAAGTAGAAATTACCTGTAACGTCGATTCCTCTTGCAAAATGATGGTCTTAAAATCTCCTCTCGAAAAACAGGTCAAGAATATTTTAGTGAACGGAAAAGAATTTCATAATTTTAAAGACAATAATATTTACCTCAACCCGAATGATAAGGAAATTCTTATTGAGTATGAATGACTTAAGTTACACAAATAATAATGAAGCAAGAGATGACATCTTTGATATTAATGAGTCTGCTCCAACAAACAAAAGATGTCATCTCTCTGCTTGCAGAAATTCTGTAAATAATTAACTCAAGGTACCAGATGGCAGAAGTGCTGCTTAAAAATATTTCCAAGTCTTACGACTCTCAAAACTTTGCGGTAAGGGATATTACATTCGAAGTAAAGGAAAGGGAGTTCGTGGTTCTCGTCGGTCCTTCGGGATGCGGCAAGTCTACTATCCTGAGAATGATCGCCGGGCTTGAAGATATCTCATCAGGAGACTTGTTTATTGATGGGCAAAAAGTAAATAAGCTCCCTCCAAAGGACAGGAACATTGCAATGGTTTTTCAGAATTACGCTTTATATCCTCATATGACCGTGTATGATAATATGGCATTCGGATTAAAGCTGAGAAAATTCAGCAAGGAGGAAATAAAAAAGCGTGTTGCCGAAGCTGCTAAAATACTGGAACTAGAACCT
This sequence comes from Bacteroidota bacterium, assembly GCA_021815365.1. Lineage (GTDB taxonomy): Bacteria > Bacteroidota > Ignavibacteria > Ignavibacteriales > Ignavibacteriaceae > JAKAGZ01. Next base: position 6,469 of record JAKAGZ010000007.1, on the reverse strand, counting down.
TACCTTGAAAGGAAACCTAAAGCGCTTTCGGGGGGACAGCGCCAGCGTGTGGCTGTAGGCAGAGCTATTGTGAGAAAGCCAAAAGTATTTTTATTCGATGAACCTTTAAGCAACCTCGACGCAAAAATGCGCGTGCAGATGAGAACTGAAATATCAAGGCTTCACCGGCAGCTTGAGGCAACTATAATTTATGTTACTCACGATCAGACGGAAGCCATGACAATGGGAAATAAAATTGTAGTCATCAAAGACGGAGTAATTAACCAGATAGACACGCCCTTAAATTTGTACAATTGCCCTGTAAATAAATTTGTCGCCGGGTTTATTGGCAGCCCTTCAATGAATTTTATCGAAGGCAAACTCATCAAAAATGATTGCCTTAGATTCAGAAGCAATCTTGGCGGACTTGAAATTAAAATTAATGGGGATATAAAAGAGAAACTGAAAACATATAAAAAGGATAATATATGCATCGGGATAAGACCCGAAGAAATTTTTGATTCCACCCCCAGCAAAGAAAATTCTTATGCAGAAAAAATATCAGTAAAGCTTGATGTTGTTGAGCCAATGGGAAATGAAATATTCCTGTACTTCCAGATTGATGAGCAACAATTTGTTTCACGAATACCAGCAAGAACAATACCCCTGACAGGTTCTTCAAAAAATCTTTGGATAGATACTTCAAAGATCCATTTCTTTGACATTGAAACTGAATTCACAATAACTTGAGATAACCCCTCTTAAGAAATATTTTACTCTTTAATATCAGCAATCGGGAAAGCAGTATGCCTCATCGAATGAACTTTATTGGCAACAGGAATCAGAACCTCAGGGCTGACTCTTTTTTCAAAATAATCCCTGAATCTTTGTACCATAAACTTGACTGGCCAGGCAGCAGCTTCTCCCAAAGCACAAATCGTATTGCCTTCAATGTTGCTTGCGACACTGATTAAAAGATCCAGGTCTTTGCTTGAACCTTCATTATTCAAAATCCTGTTTAAAATTTTCAGCATCCAGCCGGTACCCTCACGGCACGGCGTACACTGACCGCAGCTTTCGTGATAATAAAATTTTGCTATCCGTGCTAAAACTTTAACAAGATCAGTATCTTCATCCATTACAATAATTCCGCCGGTACCGATTGAAGTGCCAACAGCCTTCAAAGATTCAGCATCCATCTTAACGCCTTCAATTTTGTCCCCTCTTAAAGGTGGCATAGATGAACCACCGGGAATAACGCAGAGAATTTTTTTATTGCCGGGAACTCCGCCTGCATAATTATAAATCAGGTCAGTTAAGAGCATGCCTGAAGGCAGCTCATAAACCCCTGGTTTGTTAACGTGTCCGCTGATCCCATAAAGAATAGTACCCGGATGTTTTGGCTCGCCGATCTTTGAAAACCACTCCCATCCATTATTTATAATCGCAGGGACATTTGTAATAGTTTCAACATTATTAATTGTAGTAGGGCATCCCCATAAACCAAACTGAGCAGGGAAAGGAGGCTTAACTCTCGGATATCCTCTTTTACCTTCGAGCGAATTCATCAGGGAAGATTCTTCCCCGCAAATATAAGCGCCCGCTCCTTTGTGAACATAAATATCACAGAAAAAATCTGTCTGAAATTTTGTTTTCATCCCCTTTCCTACATAACCTTGTGAGTATGCATCATCAAGAGCTTTTTGAAAAAGCTTTATCCATTTGTGATACTCACCTCTGATATAAACATAGGCAGTCTTTGCGCCGATAGCATAGCAGGTGATTAATATCCCTTCAATTAGCTGATGGGGATTGTATTCAAAAATCTGTCTGTCTTTGAAAGAACCGGGTTCACTTTCATCTCCGTTAACGCAAAGATATTTTGGTTTATCTGTGGTCTTTGGCATAAAGCTCCACTTCAGCCCCGTAGAAAAGGCAGCACCTCCACGTCCTCTCAATCCTGATCTTTTTACCTGGTCTATTATATCATCAGGTTTTTGCAACAAAGCTTTTTTAACAGCATTGAAACCGTTGTTCTTTATATAAACATCTATTAAATGTAAATCTTTTATATCCGGCAGTACTATCTTTTCCATTTAACTCTTCTTTAAAGATTCTAAAATTTCTTCAACTTTTTCTTTAGAAAGATTTTCATAATAATCTTCATTGACTGCAATCATCGGTGCAGTGCCGCAGGACCCCATACATTCAACTTCCTCGAGTGAAAAAATTTTGTCTCCGGTTACCTGCATATTGCCAATACCGAGTTTGTCTTTTACTCTGTCATAAATTTCATAAGCGCCGCGAAGCATGCACGAAACATTTGTACAGACCTGAATATGATACTTCCCCATCGGCTTCTGATAATACATTGTATAAAAAGTAACTATCCCAAGAACCTCTTCAGGGTGCATGTCGAGAATTTTTGCAACCTCCAGCATTACTTCCTGGCTGATCCAGCCATTTTGTTCCTGTGCAATATAAAGCACCGGCATCACCGCGGGTCTCTTAACAGGATACTTTTTAATTATCTCGTCTATTTTCTTTAAGTTTTCTTCTGTGAATTTGAAGTTAGTCATTAGTAATTGGTCATTGGTAATTAGTCAATCGTATTTACATAAACGCTATCGTTAAAGTGTTTGCTGCCTTTTTATAGAATTTATATAGGCATTAAGCTTTATATGATTTAGATCCAATTTTTCAAATAAATTTTTATAAGTATTTTCGGTAATTATATTTCTTCTAAAGGCTTTGTCAAGCCAGGTTTTAGTTTCAGATAATGAACCTCTTCCATAATAGCAAAATTGTTTATTCTCATTGAAAGAATACCTGCCATAACCTTCAGAAATATTTGCAGAGATTGAATCCGCTGCTTTAACAAATTGAGTCCCAATTGTATATTTTTCAAATGATTTCCACTCAATCACCAGATTCCAAATTTCGTCAGATACATCCACAAACAATTGGTAAACTTCAAGATCATTTAAATTCTCCCTTTTTATAAATTGTGATTCAGTTAATTATAATCTCAAGCACTAGTAATTTTTAACCACAAATTACCAATTACAAATTACCAATGACTACTTATCCGCCTCACCCATAATAGGATCTATACTTCCGATAATCGCCACAACATCAGAGACCATGTGACCGTTTATTAATTTAGAAAGTGACTGAAGATTAACAAACGAAGGCGAGCGGATCTTACATTTCCATGGTTTACCATCGCCTTTGCTGACAAAATAAAATCCAAGCTCCCCTTTTGAACCTTCAATAGCACTGTATATCTCTCCTTCAGGCGGGTTTATCCCAAAATTAACTATCATAAAATCATGAATGAGTTCCTCCATTCTTGAATAAATTTCTGTCTTCTTAGGAAGAACTTTCTTAGGTTGATTGAGCAGAACATCGCCGCCCGGAAGTTTATCAAGAGCCTGACGGATGATTTTTACACTTTCTCTTGTTTCGTCAGCGCGGACAAAGTAACGTGCTAATGCATCTCCTTCATTATATGTAACAACTCTGAAATCCATATCTTTGTAGAAGAGATAAGGTGTATTCCTTCTCAGGTCGAATTCGACGCCGCTGCCTCTTAAACTTGGTCCAGTCATTCCGAGATCAATTGCATCATCTTTTGAAATAACTCCGATGCCGTCCAGTCTTTCAACAAATATTCTGTTAGAATTCAGCAGCCTTTCGCATTCATCCATATTTTCTTCAAACTGATCAATGAACCATCTTATCTTTGCAAGAGCTTCAGGCTGTGCATCATTAGCAACTCCGCCAATCCTTGTATAGCTGTTCGTGAACCTCGCACCACAGAGTATATCCCACACATCGAGAATTTTTTCTCTTTCCCTTAGTGTCCAGAGAAAAACTGTTAAAGCACCAACATCCATTGCAAGAGCGCCAATTGCAACCAGGTGAGAAGCTATTCTCGCAAGCTCTGCAATGATCATTCTGATATATTGCGCTCTGGGCGGAGCTTCGATCCCGGCAAGTTTTTCAACAGCTAAGACCCATGCAACATTATTTGCCATCGGTGAAAGATAATCAAGGCGGTCGGTGTGAGGAATAAATTCATAGTAGGACATATTCTCTGCCATCTTTTCATAACCGCGATGGAGGTAGCCGAGTTCGGGTACGCTTGAAATTACAGTCTCACCATCAAGCCTTAAAAGAACCCTTAGCACACCGTGTGTTGCGGGATGCTGCGGACCCATGTTCAACACCATTTCATTCTCTAATGCATCATCAACAGTAATATTGGTATCTGCAAGAAGAGTCTCTAAAATTTTAGGGTGAATTTGTTCTTTAGTTAATTTTTCCATAACCTATTATTTTTTTGGAAGAGATAATGAACCGGGAATTCCCATAAGAGGAAAATCTTTTCGAAGAGGATAATATTCAAAGTCCTCAGGCATATACATACGGCGCAGATCAGGATGACCTGCAAACTTTATCCCGTACATATCATAAACTTCTCTCTCTGCCCAGTTCGCAGATTTCCATACTGTAGTAACAGTATCAACTGACCAGTCAGATTCTTCTGAGCCGATCAGGGGAACTTTTAGTCTTAGCCTGAAATTATGCTTGAGGGTAAAGATATGATAAACAACAGTGAACCTGTTTTTTCTCGCAGCCCAATCAATAGCTGTAACATCTTCACAGAGACGAAATTCAAGTTCAGGATCCTCTTTTAAAAACCTGCAAACATCAACAATATTTTGTTTATCAAAAGATACTGTTAGTTCGTCTCTGAATTCTGAAGTCTCAAAATTTATTTCAGGAAATTTTTCTTTTAATTTGCTGACTACTAAATCTTTAATATCCATATCTTGTCAATTACTTTGAAGCACAGGTAGCTCGGGAAGAGGCTGATCCTGAAACTCTCTTGCCTTTGTTCTTCCGATTTTATCCTGAATTTGTATAAGAGCATTCAATAAATTTTCCGGTCTCGGCGGGCAGCCAGCAAGATAAATATCAACAGGAAGAAACTGATCAATTCCCTGTACAACAGAATATGACCTGTACATTCCACCCGAAGAAGTGCAAGCTCCCATCGCAATTACCCATTTGGGGTCCGGCATCTGATCGTAAATTTTTCTGACTACGTGGGACATTTTATAAGTTACTGTTCCGGCTACTATCATCAGGTCACATTGGCGCGGGGTAAAACGCATGACCTCCGAGCCGAAACGGGCAATATCATATTTCGGATCGCCGGAAGCCATCATTTCGATTGCACAGCAGGAAATTCCCATCGGCATAGGCCAAACTGCATTCTTCCTTGCCCAGGAAGTGAGTGCATCAACAGTTGTAGTTAAAAATCCGTCACTTATTAATTTTGCTTCTAATCCCATTTAAACCCGCCTTTTTTATAAGCATATAAATATCCAAGCTCAAGCACTATCAAAAAAACAAGCATTGAATAAAAGACCGGCATACCGATATCACTGAACATCTTTTTGAATTGCACAGCCCACGGGTAAACAAAGATAACCTCAAGATCAAAAATTATAAAGAACATAGCAACCAAATAATATTTGACTGATATTCTTTCGTTTGTTGTTCCTATCGGTTTCATTCCGCTTTCGTAAGTAGAAAGCTTTTCAGCAGTAGGCCTTTTGGGTCCGAAAATTTCTGAAGAGAATACTGTAGCGCCTGCAAAAATTATCGCAAATCCAATCACTAAAAAAACAGGAATATATTGTTCGAGCATCAGTATAAAAATTTTTTTAATTGCTCAAAGTTATCCAAAAATTGATAGATTGTCAATTTAAACGGTTAATCCCGTACAGCGTCTACCGCTAATAAATGGAATTATTTTGTTTCGTCAAGTACTTTATAGAGTACTGCAGGGGGTTTCTGAATATGCACTAATGGTTCTATCCCGGGATAATTCTTTTTGGGGGTCGGGCAAAAATTGAAACTGCGGACGAGTCTGTGCTTCAATTAAACTAAAGTAAAGATAATCATCTTTATCTTTTCTTACTGGTAGACTGGTCCGCGGAATGCATCAATTAAAATATTACCATGCTGAAATTCTTTAGCTGCAGGCACATAACCCTGATAAAAATCTGTCTCAACTCCATAATCTCCAATTTTATGAAATGAATAACTTACTCAAGTTGACCGCTTAATTGCTTGATTGTCTAAAAGTCGTTAAAAATAAATTATTTGTGAGACTTAGTGTTTCCTTTGTGCGACTTTGTGAAACCAAAAAAAAGGATCACAAAGTTACACTAAGTTTTCACAGAGTAGCACAAAGTATAAAATACAAACCTCTTCGTTTGTTTACCGCGCTTTAGAGGAATAGTTTAAAATAACAAGCGGTCAACTTGAGTAACTTACAATACATTGAGCAGCGAAGAAGAAAGCTGGCATGTAAAAAGCAAAATATTTTGAGCCCAAAAATTTCTCAAACTTTTCCACTAACGAGGTCTTTTTCTGTAAGGACTGTTTTTCCTTCCTTTGCTGTTTTTTATTT
>JAKAGZ010000100.1 GCA_021815365.1 Bacteroidota bacterium | reverse complement strand
GGTTCTGTCAGCGAAGTAAAATACTTGGTTTTACTCTCTAAAGATTTAAGATATATTTCTATCACAGAATACGACGAACTTAAAAAAGAACTTGACGATGTTGGTAAAATGATAAATGGATTGATTAGTTCGTTACGTAACAAACATTTTATTGAATCTAATCCCAAATCGCTAAACCCTAACTAACAACTATGACAGTGTTGTGGAGGAAATAGAAGTATTTAGTGGGGAGTAGGTAGTATGAAGGTTAAGGTTCTGTGTTGAATGATGTCATCAGAAAAAATATATCATTGGTCAATTGGCATTGGAACGAATATGGCATTGGTGGGAGAGCTAAGTCAACCGTGATATAATGGACGTGAAAGGTGAAACGACTAACCCGCTAAAAAGACAGCGGGCAGGCGTGAAAGGTGAAACTTGAAAAATGAGTGGGCTATAAAATCTTTTGGAGTTCGTTACATTGTAGTATATAATTGCTTTTGTCTTCATTTTTCCAACTCTCTATTCTAATTTACATAACTATTTTTTCAAACAAAATTATAACACAATGGACAGAAATGATATAAAATTGGTGCTGGAAAGACATAAGACTGAATTACAAAACAAATTTGGTGTGGTTAATATTGGTTTATTCGGTAGTTATGCCCGTCACGAAGAAAATGCCGAAAGTGACATAGACATTGTAGTTGAAATACACAAGGCTGATCTTTTTGTTATTTCATCACTAAAAAGTTACCTTCAAGAAATATTTAAAAAAGATGTAGATATTATTAGAATGAGAAAAAGCATGAACAGATTGCTAAAAAACAGAATCCAAAAAGATGTCTTATACATACGATAAAGAATTAGTTCTAGAAATCCTAAATAATGCGGCGTGGTCAATTGGTATAATATTAAAGAGAAGCCATGAAATAAAATCCTTTGATGATTTTCTTAAGGATGATGATGGACTTGAAAAATTGGACAGCATCTGCATGCAGTTTATAAATATCGGCGAAGCATTAAAAGAATTAGATAAAATAACATCGCAAAAGCTATTAGAGAATTATTGAAAGAAGGAAAGATGAGACTCTTCGTGATGCTCAGAGTGACGAGAGGAAGGATAAATTGGAAATTATAAATGATAAATTATAAATGATAAATTGGGAGCGAAGGTCAGCGATAAGAAGAAGTCAGAAAACAGAAATAAATAAGAATGTTGAGGAAAGGTTATTAGTTGAGTTGTGGAATCGTGTAATTGTGGAATGGTGGAATCGTTGAATTGTTTAACCGTTGAATCGTAAAAGGAATATGAATAATAAAACGGATCAAAAAAATTACGAGTTTTCTTTTGAAAAATTGGATGTTTGGAAGTTGTCTGTTGAGCTTGTTAAAGATATTTATAAAGTGACTAAAAATTATCCAGATGAAGAGAAGTTTGGTTTGGTAAGCCAATTAAGAAGATCAGCAATTTCGGTTTCATCGAATTTATCAGAGGGCTCCAGTAGGATTTCCAATAAAGACAAAGCACATTTTACACAGATTTCATATGGCTCATTGATGGAATTATTATGTCAGTTAATAATATCCAAAGAATTAGATTACATTGATGAAAAGCAATTATTTAAGCTAAGAGAAAAGATTGAAGAAATTTCAAATAAATTAAATTCTCTGCGTAATTATCAATTCAGCAGTTTCACAAATTAACAGTTCACCAAATAAACCTAATTTTCACTCGACAAATGAATTCTCTGGGGAAGGCAATTGGGAATTGAGATCCCGATATAGAGAATGGGGACGCCCGTCTAGCGAGGCGAGGAATTGTTTAACTGTTTAACCGTTGAATTGTTTAATTGTTGAATTGCCTCATGAAGCAGCAAAAAACGTACTTCTCGCCCAACTGGATGCGGGCAGACGTCAAACGTGAAAGGTGAAAAGTCGATTGTTGGGGAGTTTAGAGTGCCGCCGACTGCAGTTACGTTCCATACCATAATTGAAACTATTTCTGTCACGAAATGGTTGGTGACAGCCGAGTAAACACCAGCATTAAATGAATATTGATTAAATTAAAGCAGAGATTTTATAAAATTTATGTTAAGTATAAAAGAAATAGAGTTCATAAAAGAAAAGCTAATCGAAGGATTTAATCCCGAAAAAGTTATTTTATTTGGCTCTCAGGCAAGGATGGATACGGATAAAAACAGCGACGTTGATTTGCTCGTGATTACAGAGCCCAAAGGCAACAGAAGAAAGTTGATGGTTGAGATGGATAGAGCCTTAAGAGGATTAAATTATGCTCGTGATATTATAATACTTTCTTCTAATGAATTCGAGAAAGATAAATTGATTGCCGGTACTATTGCACGTTATGCTTACAAAGAGGGCGTGGTTATTTATGGCTCTTAGCAAGGATGTTATGATAAAAGTAAAGAAATGGATCAATTATGCAGAAGAAGATTTACGCCTTGCAAAGCATAGCTTAACCATGGAAAGCGGTTGTCCTTTCAGATTGACAGCATATCATGCACAGCAATGCGCCGAAAAATACTTAAAAGCTTTTTTGGTATTTCATCAAATAGATTTTCCTTATACACACAGTATAACAAGGCTATTGGAAATTGGTGCATGAATTTTATCCATAAATGAGTTTAAAGAAGCAGAAATGTTGACCTCGTATGCAATTGCTACACGTTACCCAGGCGTAGACGAAGAAGTTACCAAAGAAGAAGCGCTTGCGGCGATTAAAGCATCTGAGTTTGTAAAAGAAAAAATTACCACATTATTAAACTTGAAGTAAAAAATAAAAATTGGACCGGGATGAAAATTATAAGAGAGTGTTTGGGAATTATGTGAAAAGTCAAATGCCAAGCGTGAAAGGGGAAAACCGTGAGAAGTGAGTAATAAGTAGGGAGTAGGAAGTTTGGGCTTGCATGGACGAATGAGTATGTGATTGGTTGTTGGTGGTTAGAGAACGGTTGAACAAACCCGCTAAAAAGACAGCGGGCAGGCGTGAAAGGTGAAACAAGCTTCTAATTATTAGCAGCTACCTATTAAAAATGAGGAATTAAAATGACAGTTTCTCATAATAAATAAGCAAGTGCTTAATAGCATCCAACTTTTTTGGGTAAAGATTAGTATTATAACAAGTGGTAAACTTTATGAAAATTATTAAAATAAAAAGAAAGATTAGCTCTACACTACTTAAGATTAAGGAATTGGAAAAATTTAAAGGCAAAGATGTAGAAATAAAACTGGATATAAGTGAAATTAATTCAGCCGAAAAAGGAAGTGCACGACTTGCCGGCGTTTTTTCTAAATATGCCGATAAAATAAAATATGCAATAGAAAGTGAAGCCTGGGCGCTGGCTATAAAAGATAAGTATGAAAATTATAGACGCTAATATTATTCTTCGTTATCTCCTAAAGGATAATCTGGAACTGCATAAAAAATCTGTACCTCTTATTGAAACAAACCGCGTATTTGTACCAAATGAGATTGCCGCAGAATTAGTTTATGTTCTTGAAAAAGTATACAGCATTCCAAAGAAAGAAATTCGTGATGTGCTTGCGGTTTTATTTGCGAGAGGGAATTTTAATTTTATAGATAAGGATGTAATACTTTCTTCATTAGAGTATTATTCCGGATACAACTTAGACTATGCCGATGCATTACTCGTTTCTTACAAGAAAATTCAAAAAGCCGAAGTGCTGACATTTGATAGAAAACTTCTCAAGATTATTGAAGATATATAATGTGAAACCCGCCAGCAATAGGTGAGGCAAGCGTGAAATTGTTGCGTGGAATGGCGGAGGAGTTTAGAGTATCGCTGACTGCGGCGGCACTGAGGTATGCGGAACTGTATAAAGGCGCGATGGCAGTGATTCTATCTGTCAACAAAAGAATTGAGTGGATGGCGTGTAATAAATATTTTTTCTCCGGAAAGTTGAAGAAAGGAGAATTAGTGCCGCTGAATACAAGAACACACGATATATATGATTATTTAATGCCGACTAATTATCTTAAGAACCAGCGAATTAGAAAATGCGGATACAAACAGTTTATGAAAGAGAAAACCGATTATTTGGATTCTCTTGACGAAACCGTAACTGTAAATGCTGCAGATTGGTTTGGAGATAGCGATGGATATCTGAATGAGATAGACTTTGCAATGAGGAAGTATGGCAGCGTGTTGACAGTATTGTGGCACCTCGATCCGCCTGGCGGCGAGACAAGCTAACTCGGTGCAGGAAGATTGGAGTAGGTAGTAGTCAGAAATTAGT
>JAKAGZ010000054.1:10475-18441 GCA_021815365.1 Bacteroidota bacterium | reverse complement strand
TGATTTTGATACGCCTTGTGAATCAAGTGATATTTTATGCTGAGTCTGGGGCCATCTTCTGACTACTTTAACTTCAGACATTAATTTAACCGTTTGAATTAATTCTCTCACAGCAGCTTCGTGATCGGGATGACCGATTCCCGCCGGCATTCGTAAAACTGCAAGCGCACCCGATTCCAAAGCATGAAATGTTGTTGCAATTTCTTCAGAAGATGAACTGCCGCTGACTATTACTATCGGCGTCGGATTATTTTCCATGATCTTTCGTGTTGCATCAAAGCCGTTTAATTTCGGCATGTGTATATCCATAGTTATAACATCCGGTGCTTTTTGTTTTACAGCCATCACGGCTTCTTCGCCATCACTCGCGCTTCCTACCACTTCAATTTCTGGGTCGGAGTTCAGTATCTGTATCAGGAACTCACGTTTCGCCAACGAATCTTCCACAACCAGCGCTTTGATCATTTTTTTGCCCTCAAATTTTTATAGGTTCTGCCAAAAAACTTTTATTAATTATTACTTAAGTTGATCGCTTAATTACTTGATTGTCTGAAAGCCGCTAAAAATAAATTATTTGTGAGACTTTGTGTTTCCTTTGTGCGACTTTGTAAAACCAAAAACGAATCACAAAGTTACACTAAGTTTTACGCGAAGTAGCACAAAGTATAAAATACAAATCTTTTCGTTTGTTTACCGCGCTTTAGAAGAATAGTTTAAAATAACAGGCGGTCAACTTGAGTAAATTAACTTATCATTAATTCATATGCCTTAGAATCCCGACTCTGTACTCTGTCGGGACAGTTTTCTATCAGTTACTTTCATTTTCACACCATCTTTTCATTTACTTCTCCCCTTTTTTCATAAAATTTTTTGACAATACCTTTTTATAGAAGCCTTTTGATAGCACCTAACAAATTACCCTGGTCAAAACTGCTTTTAACAATATACGCATTCGCACCGACATCAATTCCTCGTTCTTTATCTTCTCGCGATTCCAAAGCGGTAACAAGGATAACGGGTATTTCCGCCGTTTTTTTATCTGCGCGTATTTTAGCAGTAAGATCAAAGCCATTCATCCTCGGCATATCCACATCTGAAATAACAATATCAAACGTCCCTGTCCGCAGTTGAGTAAAAGCATCAACTCCATCCACAGCAGTTGACACAACATAACCTGAGCTTTCGAGTATATTCTTCAATAACGATCTGGCAGTTATTGAATCCTCAACGACAAGCACAGATTTTTTATTTTCTTCCTTTACTTTCGGAGCGGCTGTATCACCTTTTACTTTAGGGCTAACTTTAAGCGAAGATTTTATCAGGTCGTGAATATTTAAAACCGGGACCACCGCCCCGCTTCCCATCACCGCAGCGCCTGCAATATTGCGAACCCGCGAAAGCTGGGGACCTAATCCTTTAACCAAAACTTCCTGTTCGTGCAATATTTCGTCAACTAAAAATGCAGCTTGTTTGCTTCCTGCACTCAAAACAACAGCCAAGAATGTATCGGAAGAATTATTTTTTTGTTGTTTTATTGAAAGCTCAAGAGCATCAGCCATTTTTACAAACGATAAAACTTCTCCGTTAAGAAAAATAGTTTCCCTGTTTTCAACAGAGCGTATTTCGTTTTTGTTGACTGACACAACTTGTTTAATGTTCGTAATCGGAATAATAAAATTAAGCTCATTAACTTTGACCAGCAACCCGCGGTATGTAGCAAGCGTCAGAGGAAGTATTATATGAAAAGTTGTTCCCGTATTTAACTCTGTATCGAAAGAAACATTGCCTCCAAGCTTCTCAACTTTTTCGCGGACGATAGCGAGACCGAGTCCTCTGCCTGAAACGTCAGTAATTATCGGGCTGGTAGAAATGCCTGTCTGGAAAACTAATGAATGCAATTCCTGAACAGTAAGTTTTTTCGCTTCCTCAGCCTGCAGAATTTTGTTCTTAACAACAGCCGAACGTATTTTTTCACCATCAATGCCGGCGCCGTCATCAGAGATAGTGATTTCAACTTTATCTCCATTTTTTTGCGCGACATTTATTTTAACTTTTCCAACCGGCGGTTTCTTTTTTTGTTTTCGCTTATCCGGAGATTCGATGCCGTGATCTATGCAGTTTCTTACCAGGTGAATCAGCGGATCTTTTATCTCTTCCAGGATGCGCCTGTCTATTTCAATCTCAGCGCCTTCAATTTCCAGTTCAACATTTTTGTTTTGATCCCTGGAAAGGTCGCGCACAAACTTCGGAAAAATTTCAAGCAAAGAGGTAAACGAAAACATAAGAGTTCTTTTCGCCTCACCGAGCAGATCGTCTACCATAAGCGAAACAGCCCGTTGATCGTGAAGCGCCGCCCTGGCAGCCGCCGAAATCTTATCTTCAAGCGATCGTAAATGAATGTTGTTCCATTCTGTAAATTCCAGGATTTTTTTAAGATGCGACCTTACAAGTGGATTATTTTGCTGATCATCCTTTTCCACAGTGTGCTGCAAGCTTCTCAAAGAGCTGTTGATTTTACTCCATTCTTTTTTCCAGGTATTTGCAGCAGAAGTTATAGCCACAAGGTCGGCTGCACGCTGTCCAAGAAAAAGCTTTGTCGAGACCATTTCTTCTGCCTGCAAAAAGAGAGAATCCAATTTTGAAACTGCAACTCTTACTGTGCCGGCTGCAGCAGCCTCAGAATGAACCGGAACTTTCTTTCGTTCCGGCGATTTAGTTAGTATGTCTTTCCGGGATGCAGTTTGCTTATCATCTTTCAGATAGCTTTCAAGCTTATAGACAATTGAGTCTATGCCGGCTTTATCGGACTGGGGGGACTCAGATTCCAGACCGGAAAGAATATTTTTCAGTGTATCCACTGCATTGTGAAGAAGGTCGAGCAGTTCTGTTGAAATTCCTGTACTCTTTTTCTTAATAGAAGAAAAAATGTTTTCCATTGACTGGCATATACGCTCAATTCCGGAAATATTAACCGCCCTGGAGGCACCCTTTAAGCTGTGTGCTTCCCGAAAAACCTTTTCAACGATCTCTGATTGCTTTTGAGCATCAGTGATTTTTTCCAGTTCAATTAAACCGGACGAAAGGACTTTGATATGATCTGCCGCCTCAACTTTAAAAGTTGAAAGCAGCTTTTTAAGAAATTCACTTTCAGATTCTTTCATATCTTTTTGCCTCTCAGAGTGTTCTGCCACAAAGTGATCGTGACTGTGTAAAAAAATGTAAAACGAAACTCCGTTTCGTCTGAATTAATTCAAACCATTACAAATTTTGTATTAGCGATTCAGAGAATCGCTCCACAATTTGAGTTTTTACACAGACTCGATCAATCTCTGATTATACCGTCCCTACGCATAGGCGTCAACTTTATTTTTTTTATTGTACAGATAACTGCTGTAGTTAAATAGGATTAACATAATCTAGAATCCTCATAATTCATCCTCTACGAGGATGTCTGGCTTGTGGGTCGTAAACTTATTCTACAACAATTAAACTTCTACGAAGTTTTTTTGAACTGACCTCGTAGAGCCTGCCTGCGGTAGGCAGGGTCACATTATTGTAGAAAACAATTCATTTCCTGCACCAAATCCTCGTAGAGGATTTACAAGGTTTTTAATTTATAGCCAAATTTCTAAATATTTTTCCCAAATTTTCATCCACTCTTTATTTGTTAAGTCCCTACGGGACTTAGTGTGTTTTCGGTTTACATATTCTATAAATATTCTGTCCCTGCCGGGACAAAAAAAATAAGAAATAAGAATTACAAGAACATAAGCAAATCCCGCCAAGAACGATATATTTATAGAAAACATTAACAACACAAACAAAAGTCCCATAGGGACGTCATATTTATAGAAAACCTTAACAACATAAGCCAAAGTCCCGTTAGGGACGACATATTGTCTTTTAAACTTTGTATTGTTCTACCAGCCGTTTAAGCTTCTGTCCTAATTCGTGAAGGTTTTGTGCCGAAGCTTCTGCTTGTTTTGTGCTGGCTGCGTTTTGTGTGCTTGCCTGTTTGATATTTTCCATTGCCAAGACAACCTGGTCCATTCCCACCAATTGCTGCTGGCTTGAGGCAGCTATCTGCGTTGCAGACTGTGCCGCTTCTGCCACACTCTCTGCTAAAATTTTTATCGCATCTCCTGCTTCTGAAGATTGCTTCACCCCCGACTCAACTGCCTTGCTGCCCTGTTCTGCCGCCATCACTGCAGCGCTCGTAGCTTTCTGAACATCCATTAATATTGTACGCACCTGCGCTGTAGCCTGCTTGGATTGTTCTGCCAAACTTTTTACTTCCTGCGCTACCACCGCAAATCCTTTTCCTTGTTCGCCGGCTTTTGCTGCTTCTATTGCAGCATTCACCGCAAGAAGATTCGACTGTTCGGCTAAATCATTTACAGTTGCTATAATCTCTCCTATCGTCTGACCCTGCTCGCTTAGCCTGACTATGCTCTCAGCTACAGACTCCATCTGTTCACGGATATGTGTCATTACTTCAATTGTTTGCTCAACCGATTTTTTCCCCAATTGCGAAACCTGGGCTGCCTTTTGCGCACTGTCCGAAACATACTTTGCTTTTTGATTTGCAACTTGCGCTGTTTGCTTTACCTCTTCTACTGTTGTGGTCGTCTCGCTTACTGCAGTTGCTGTCTCTGATGCGCCGGCGGCTATTTGACTTGTGCCTGCAAGAATTTCACTTGCGGAGGAACTTAATATATTTATTCCTTCCAAAATATCTTTGGTTAGGCTGCGTAGATTTTCTATCATGGTAGTGAAAGCTTTGCCCAAAACATCATTTTCAGATTGCTGTTTTATTGAAACTTTAAGATTACCTTTTGCAATTTCTTTTGCAACATCAGCCATATTTTGGAGTGATAGAATCATTTTATTAAAAGTCTGTGCTAAAACACCCACTTCGTCTCCCCGGCTGCTAGAGCCTATCTTAACAAATAAATTCCCTTCGGAAATTTGCATTGCAGACGCAGTAATTTCCTTAAGCGGTTTTGAAATACTTTTAGTTATAAAAAAACCAACTATAGCCATAAGAACGATGCTAATTGGGATGCCATAAATAATAATCGATTTTGTTGCGTGCATTTCAGCTTGCATTTGATCATAACGCTGCTGCAATAAATTGTTCTCTTCATTTTCCATCTTAGCGACAACACTTCTAATGTCATCCATTATCTGCTTGCCGACATCAGTTGCAATTACCTTCTGCGCCGGCTGGAAACCTTTATTACTCCGGAGTGTGATTGTTTCATTTAATTCATTTAATTTTTTTGCTATTAAAGGATCAAGTTTATCGAGACGTCTCTGCTGATTTTGATTATCCGAAGTAAGTGATCTTAAATCATTAATTTGTTGATTAACTAATGTTACAGCAGAATTATACGGGGCGAGATATTTTTTATCACCTGTTAAAATGTAGCCGCGCTGTCCCGTTTCGGCATCCTTTAGGTTAGAGAGTAATCCTTCAAGCTCTTGAAGAACTTTGTAGGTATGAATCCTTAATTGAATCGAATCATTGGTCCGCGTAATACTGTTATATGATGACACACCAATAATTAGGAGAATTATTAATGACAGGCTGAACCCTACGCCGATCTTTGTACCAACAGAAATTTTCATAATTTGGATCTCCTTTAAAAACTAAGTTTTTAATTGAAATACTATCCCGTTCGACTAGGAAATTCAGAGCGGTCTAATATTTATACTCGTAAGCATTTATCTAAGACTCATCGTTTATAATTATTTTATTATCATTTAAAAATTTTTCTCCATCGAGAATTATGATTCCATCCGGAGTAACGCCTTTCAAAAAATCAGCGCGAATGCCGGTTAATGTAGGCAGCTCCTGCTGCAGCTTAGCCAAAGGAATTTTTCGCATACCTGAAATTGCATCTGCAAGTATTCCAAACTCCATTTTAGCTGAATGCAGAATGATCACCTTGTTAAGATCGGTCAGCCCTTTTTCAGGGAGGTCAAAAAACTTTTTAATATCAAGCACAGAAATTATCCTGCCCCGGGCATTTATAATTCCAAGAACAAACGGAGGCGTACAGGGAAGCTGAGTAAATGTTTTCATAGGATAAACTTCCTGAATAAAAGAAGACTCTACTCCATAACGTTCATAAGCTAAGACAAATTCCAGGATCTCGATTGTATTCTGATCTTCATCCTTCTTCTCAGGTTCGCGTGAAAATGCTTCTGCCCTTGAGTGCAGGATTTCTTTCAGTTTTTCTGCCGGTATTTCCAGATTAGATTCAAGAGATTTTTGTACAGAGTTCAAACGGCTTTGCACCTCATCCCAATTAATTCCAACCCCTTTCTTGTTCTTATCAATTTTGCTGATGTTTTTCATTGGTATAATTCCTTTTGCAGCATTGATTGAATAATTTCTTTAATTCTTCCCGCCGTCATTTCGTCAGCTTCAGGCAATATTGTTTCCGGCTGGTAAGCAGAAGTTGCTGCAAGCGCATTCCGAAAATGTTTTTGTGATTCTTTCGTCCTTCCGCTCTGCCACAGAAGGTTACCGAGAGTGAAATGTGCAAGTAAATTATTATGATCAAGATAGATTACTTTTTTCAGGGAAAGGATCGCATCTTCATTCTGCCCGCACTCAAGCAATATAACTGCAAGCAGAAAATGATAAGCCGGATCAAGTTTATTCACTGCGATAGCTTTTTCACAGAGCTCCAAAGCTTCCGATAACCTTCCTTCATTTGCATATATACGGGCAAGATAAATATCCCTCCCATGCACGGCAGTTCCAACTTCTTCTTTTTTATCATCCTCTGCAGGGAATAAATTTTCTTCAAATTCATTACTCAACATTTTTTCTTCCGGCTGAGCATTCTGAGTTTCGACAGGGATGTCCATAAGCTCAAGCGGGCTATGGTAAACATCTGCCTGACCGGGCAGGTACAGAGCTGGCTGTCCTTTATTTTTATCTTTTTTGTAAAAGATCGTATCAGGAAAATTTACTGCACAGAAATTTGAATAAAGCACCGAAGATGTTTCACTTTGACTAACCAGCAGCCATCCGCCATCAAGCAGGCAATTATAAAATTTACCTGCGGTTTTTTGCACTGCTTCCTGCTTAAAGTACATCAGCACATTGCGGCAGAAAATAATATCCATTGCGTTCGTGTTAGTAAGCAGCGATGGATAATTATCATCTGCTAAATTCAAATAAGAAAATTTTACCAGGTTTTTAACTGGCGGGATAAGTTCATAACGGTTATTGATTGTCTTCTTAAAATATTTTTCCTTTATCCATTCAGGCGTATCTCTGAAAGACCACTCACTGTAAACTCCATTAATAGCTTTACGAAGAAACCGCTGATTAATATCAGTAGCCAACACTGTGATATTCCAATCATTCAAATCTTTAATAAGGTCGTGCAATAAGATCGCAATGGAATAAGGTTCTTCACCGGTGCAGCAGCCTGCACTCCAGATCCTTAAACGTTTATCGGTGTCTTTATGTTTTTGTATTATTTCAGGCAAGACATTTGTCTCGAGTAATCTGAAGCTTTGTTTTTCTCGCAGGAAATAAGTCTCTCCAATAGTAAGATGACTTGCAAGAATTTCAATTTGGTTTTTGTCTATGTGGTTTGTTAAAAACGATTGAGCTGCAGCCTCAGCGTCCTTAAGTCCAAGTTCTTTTGCAGCGGATGATAAGCCCCGTTCAAGATCGTTCCAGCGCTCTTTGGGAAAGCTCAATCCTAACTGCGCGGCTATCAGTTCGCTTGTTTCAGACATTAATTCTTCGGAGGTCAAAAGGATCATTTATTTATCCTTTCCTTTTGTGTAAAGAACTGTCCAGTAATTTTTCCTCTTCAAGGGAAAGGAATTTTTCAAGATCATGAATAAGTACCAGCCCATCTGCAAGTTTTATTATACCATCAACATATTCAAGATTTGGCAGCACACTGTCCGGGAGAATCATTCCCTGCTCTTC
>JAKAGZ010000054.1:0-10375 GCA_021815365.1 Bacteroidota bacterium | reverse complement strand
TCAATTCTTAAAAAGATATATCATTTAGTCTCGTGAAAAATTTCCGGTGTTTATGCTTCCTCCCCACCGCTGGTGGATGATTAATAACAGAACACTTTTAAGGCATTTTATTCGTTTTACAATAACAAATTCTGTTGTAAAAGTCAATGAAATTTTCAATTAACGACAGCTGCTCATACAAATGCTATATTGTGTTACTTACCGACCTATTTAACCGCTGATGTATAAAATCTTGTATGTGACATTTTTATACAATTATTTTTACTTATTCGATAAGTAGATTTTTTTCGTTATCAACTTCCTGTTAAAATTCTTGTAATAATACTCAATCAACTGAAAAAATTAATGCTGAGATAAAAGAAAAACAGTTGATTTTTGTCAATAATTAAGTTATATAAATGAGGGCTAAGTTTGCTAAATAGGAAGTGCAAACTGTTATAATTTCTTCCCTTCAGATCGAGGGCATATATGAATTTAGTTAGGAACATAAAATATTATTTTCCTGTCCCCGGAAATTATTTAAAATTTTCTGGGAACTAAACTATGGACAGTAAATTAATCAGGGTTATTTTATACTCTGAAAATGATGATAATTCCCTTATCACAACTGCACTGAGCCAGGAATCAATTAAGGATACCGAGTTGAGTATTTCCTACTCACATAAAGTTATTGAAGGAAATTATGATCTTGTTATTGCTAAAATTGAAAACAGAAATTCAAAAATTTTAGAGGAGATCCTTCAAAGAAGAGATATATTGAGCAGTAAAGTAATCTTCGTTATAGATGGTGAAGACCTCCTGCTCGCCCCTACCCTGGCTAAGTTAGGTTTCAACGATATATTTCTTTTCCCGGATGAACTTTTTCAATTTACAACATTTATCAACGACCGCATTGAAAGTATCTCATTAAAAGAAACACTTGATTATTCATCATATAGTATAGAATCATTAATAGGCAAAGGAAACGGCTCAGCAGAAAAAATAGCCATCGCAAAAAAGGCGGCAGAAAATCCGGGCATCAATGTCTTTATTTACGGCGAATCCGGCACAGGCAAGGGCTTACTTGCAAATGCAATTCATAATGCTGACAAAGAAAGCAAAGGACCTTTTGTTGAAGTGATCTGCACCGCTATACCTGATGCGCTGCTAGAGTCTGAACTTTTCGGTTATGAAAAAGGTGCTTTCACTGATGCAAAGACAAAAAAAATCGGGTTGTTTGAATTAGCTGAAAACGGCACTCTCTTCCTGGATGAAATTGGTGATCTGAATTTAGGGTTACAGGCAAAATTATTGAAAGTGATTGAAAAGAAAGTTTTCAGAAGACTAGGAGGCGTGGAAGACATCCCGCTTAAAGCAAGGATCATTTCGGCTACAAATAAAAATCTAACAGAGATGATAGATAAAAAATTATTCAGGCTCGATTTGTATTACAGGATGAGCATTGTGTCTATCTCACTTGAACCGCTTAGAAAAAGGAAAGAGGAAATCATTCCACAGGCGGAATACTTAATTGCAAAATTTACAAAGCAGTACAATAAAACAATTTCTAAAATTGATCAGGATGTAAAAGATTTTATGTTGAGCTATTCCTGGCCCGGCAATCTCAGGGAATTCAGGAATACAATAGAAATGGCTATCCTTATGCTTGATGGTCATAAGATCAACCTCAGCTATTTTAAAAATTTCATCCAGAAAACTTCCGATGAAAACAAACCTGATTCGTTTGACAACCTTGATGACGATTACATTACATTAAAGCTGGATTATAAAAATATCGACCTTAGTTATCTTAATAAAAAATATGCTAAAGAACTGCTTGCAAAGAATAATAACAACAAAACACAAACAGCAAAAATACTCAAAGTATCCCGCCCGAAGCTTGACAACCTACTAAATTAGTTCTCCTTAAGTAAAACGTCTATTCATTTATGCTTAAATAAATTATCAATTTTATCTAAGTAAATGTGTCTCCTATCTTCTTCGTCTTTATTTACAACTGATTTGTAAATATTATTTACAATCGTAAAAATTATTTACGCAGCGATTGCTCCTTTATTCTAAAAGTATGAAAAAGTGCTGATTTCATAATATTTTGAAATTGGTATAATAATTGCGTTTCGCTATTCCTAAACAATATTATTTTCACTCAGTGAGGGAGTTATGAAAAAACTATTTGTGACAGTTGCTGTGCTGGTGGTCGCAATATTATCAGGTTGTACTGATAATATAACTAACACACCTCAGCCACCGAACAATTCTAAAAGCCTTGGCAAATGGCAGCTGCTAAGTTCATTAAGACAAAACAGCACTGCTGGTTATTCGCTTTCAAAATCGGACAATTCAACCGACCAAGGCTGGAGCTATTCACAGGTCATCAACGGTAATTCCGGCGGAGAAATTGAGTTCGAGATGGAATACGGCAATGATGTATCTGTCGAAGTGTCGCTGAATTTCAAGAAGAATTCTTTTGACGGCAAAAAGACTATTACAGTAACGCCGGACCCTGAAAATTTTGATATAGACTTTTCCCCGTCAATAAATTTTAACAAACCCGTCAGTCTTGATTTTGAAATTTCAGGTGTAGATCTATCATTTTTAAAAGCAGATAAGCAGAACAGGAAAATTTCTTTTGCTTACGTAGCTGATGATGGTTCTCTGATAGAAATTAAAAATGATGGTGTAATAGTAGATATAAAGAAGGGTAAAATTACAGTCAGGAATGCAAGAATAAATCATTTTTCAAGATATGCGTTTATAATCTAAGCTTATAAGTGAAGATACTTATAGAAAGTTTGATAAGTTCTTCGTAGGAATGTTGAATTAAAATGCTTTATACAAAAGCGATGAAAGCGGAATACGAAATATTACCAGGGTTACTGGAAATTGTTGAAAAGTATTTATCTGAAAATCAGTTGTCCGAATTATTTAGCTCGATCTCTAATGTAAAGCAAGAAGAGTCAGAACTTTTGGAACAAAGAAACAATCATAAAAAAAATAATTCATCTGATATGCAAATAAGAGACGACATAAGAAAACAGGTTGACGGTATAGTAACTTATGCTGAAAGAAAATTACCAAAAGAAAAACATTTAATGCTGCTTAACAATCTTGGAAAAATGACAATTGAGAGGGGTGAATTCGATCTTGCAAAAGACGTTTACTCCAAAATCCTAAAATTTGCGATGAAGGATTCAAGGCTTGAAAATATTGCAGCATATTCTTTGTTCTCTTTAGGTGAAATTTACAACAGGCAGGCACAGTGGAAAAAAAGCCTCCAGAATATAGACAGAGCATATAAACTATTCAAAAAACAGAAAGACCTGAAAGGAATGGCTAAATGCGAAAACCAGATAGGTGCTATTCATCTTGGACAGGGGAAAATAAGCCTAAGCAATAAGCACTTTGAAAAAGCTCTTTCTCATTTATCATTCCGCCGCGATAAATCAGTTCTTGCAATGATGGAAGGAAATATAGGAACTGTAAAAAGCATACAGGGAAATTTTGATTTAGCTTATACATTTTACAGACGCGCTCTGTTAAAATTTGAAGAAGCAGGAAATCTGAAAAGAGTAGCCGAAGTAAGGCACAACCTTGGTATTTTACTGACTCAGAAAAAACAGTATGATCTCGCCCTTTCCGAATTTGATATATGCCTGAGAATATCATTAAATATTAATTACCTCTCTACCCAGGGCATCGCTTTCCTTGGCAAAGCATATATTTATGCAATAAAAGATAATTTGGACCTGGCGATTACCTACGCAGACCGCGCTATGAAGATCAGCCACTTGCTGAATGACCGGTTAACTTCTGCAGAAATTTATAAAGTTTTTGGAATTATCGAACGCAAGAGAAAAAATTACCTCGTGTCTGAAAATCATTTCCTAACAAGTCTAAGAATAAACAAAGAGCTTGAAAATGAACTGAACTATGCTGAAACAGCTTTTGAGCTTGGCGTTCTTTACAATGAAGCTGGAAGAGAGAAAGATGCTGCATCCTATTTCAGGAAGGCAATAAGTTATTACAAAAAAATTAAAGCCGATTCAGAGATTACAAAAATAAAGTTATTTATTGCTGGCAGAAACAATAATAAAGCTCATTAATAATTAACTCAAAATATTATTAAACAAAAATACTCATAGGGAAAATTATGGACTACACTGAAACTCAATCGAATGTTTTGCTGAAAAACCCTAAATATTTTGAATTAAATTCTCTCATCCGTGAAAGTAATTCAAAAATTATTCTTGAAATGCTGAATGATTTTAATAACTCTAAAAGTTTTCAGGATGTTGTTGATTCCCTTATCAAAAACGCCATTAAAATTGTAAGCCTTGAAAAAGCGATCATCCTATCGACAACCAAAGACAGTAAACTTGAATTGCAAGCCGCTGTTAACAACCTGGGTGAAAGACTTGACTTAAAAGAAATAGACTTCGACAGTGAGATCATTAAAGAAGTATTTTACAAAGCAGAAACGGTGATAGCAGAAAATCCCAAAAAGAATAAACAGCTAAGAAAAGACGGCTTTATCTTCAGTACTGAACTCGAATTTATTTACTGCTCTCCTCTGCTGATAAACAAGAAAGTAGTTCTCGTCCTTTACATCGAAAGCAAAAGTATAAATAAAAACAGAGTAGATGAAATAAAGGAACTGCTTGAGATTTTGACACTACAGGGAAACAACGCATTAAGAAATCTAAAATTGGTTGAAAACAGAAATAAAATA
The DNA here is from genome assembly GCA_021815365.1 of Bacteroidota bacterium. Lineage (GTDB taxonomy): Bacteria > Bacteroidota > Ignavibacteria > Ignavibacteriales > Ignavibacteriaceae > JAKAGZ01. The sequence continues at coordinate 5,646 of JAKAGZ010000054.1, read as the reverse complement.
TTAGCACAGCTAAACGAATCGAACCAGTTGTTAGCTGAAGCAAATTCAAAAATTGAAGAGTCTCAAAAATTAAAAGACGAATTTTTAGCCCAGATGTCACACGAAATCCGGACACCACTGAATATTATAATTAATTACAATGATCTGATTAAAGAAGAAGTTAAGAATTATATCTCAAAAGATACTGAACTTTACTTTAACGCTATTGAAATCGACAGCAAAAGATTAATACGCACCATTGATTCTATCCTGAATATGGCGCAGTTGAAAAGCGGTAAGTGTTCCTTGTTTTTCGAAAATATTAATGCCTACCAGGATATTATTTATCCTGTATTATCGGAATTCAGAATTGAACTTGAAGACAAGAAGCTGAATCTGTTTATCGAGGACAAATCAATCAACAAAAATATTTATGCCGATAAATATTCAGTTATACAAATAATAAATAATTTAATTGACAATGCCATAAAATTTACAGAAGCAGGCTATATCAAAGTCAGCTTATACAATGAGGATGGTTACCTGTGTGTTACAGTAAAAGATACAGGCAAAGGAATTTCAGAAGAATATATGAAAAACTTGTTCCGTCCTTTCTCGCAGGAAGAGCACGGTTTCGCAAGAGGACACGATGGCAATGGACTCGGGCTGGCGTTAGTTAAACAGTTCATAGAATTAAACCAGGGTACATTGCATATAGAAAGTAATAAAGGTTTTGGTTCAATATTTACTGTAAAATTCAGAACAACAAAGCCGGAAGAAACAGCTCAATAAAATAAGAGAACAGGTTTTCCCGCAACACACGATTCATATATGTCTCCTCCCAAAAACCTGCCTGAAGCCCGGGCAGGTTTTTATTTTTAAAATAAAAAACCCCGATATTAAATATATCAGGATTTTTTCGTGGGCCCGGATGGACTTTCACTTTGTGAGAACCAACGACCCCTCCGACAAGTTACTTGTCGGAGTGCTCTAACCAACCTGAGCCGCCTATATTTCTCACATAGGCAATTGCTCTCCTGTAATTCTTGAAAGATTTCAATTTCCTTTCTAATTGTATCGCTTCGGATTTTGTTGGAACTTCCTTGTAAATAATTATTCCCCATATTTCTGACGTACCCGTAAAGCCTGCGTGTTTTGAATTATGTTTTATAATTCTTTCTTCTAGGTTGGATGAAAAGCCTATGTAATGTCTGCTACGGTTAGATTCTAGTATATAAACATAGTAGCCCACAAATCAAATGACCTTCACACTACAAGTTATTCTTATCGAAGTATTTTTTGTGGGCCCGGATGGACTTGAACCAACGACCCTCTGATTATGAGTCAGATGCTCTAACCAACTGAGCTACGAGCCCTAAAAACACTCTTACCAAAAATAATATTTATGCAGGCATTTTGCAATTTTTGAAATGGTTTTTACCACTTTTTAATTAATTGAAAGGAAAAGATTTAACTTAGGCAAGAAACTTTTATCAACGTCAAACGGCAATTTTAATTTCTTTATCATTCTTGACTTTTTACTTATTAAAGAGGTTTGGTGTTGTGATTAAATATTATGTTTTTTAGTAAACGCCACTCATCATTAGTCAATGGGAAATTAGTTCCTTGGCTCTGACGAAAAATACTAATGCTTTCTAATCCATTAGTATTTCTTATTTCGTTTTTGTAGATAGGAATGTTTACCAAATTTTTTAATACTTTCATCTTTACCCGCAATTTTTCTTCTCCCTTATCGGAAGAATCAATCCAATATTTCTCTTCGTTTTCTGGCTCGCGCATAAATTGAGGATTAGAAACAATTTCAGTTAAAGCATAAATTCCTCCTTCAGGACCAGACAGCCAGATTATTCCAAGATGTCCTTCACCTAACTATTAATTGAGCCGATTATATATCATATCTCTTTAAGCGTGTTTGGTATAATCTCCATAACCTGTTTATTTATATGTATTAAATTTAATATTTAATTTCTTTACTTCCGGTTGTCGCATAGCCCGTCAGGTCTCGGCGATCCGTCAGACCTCGGCGGTCTGCCGAGACCGACGGGCCTGCCGAGGTCGACGGACGATCAATTCTGAAAATCTGTCAGTAACTTAGCACGTTACCCTGAAAATTTCAAAAAAATTTCGGATTTGTCTACTTGTTAATGAACTCCCACGCTTTCAGTGAAACGCAGGCTGATCCTGATTCCGTAAATCCTGCTACTCTCTTGCAGGTTCTGTGGAAAAATATTTTATGAGAAATCCAATAACCAGGACTGCTATCAGCGCACCGGAGAAATCGGCGGTCCAGTCTAAAATATCACAGTCTCTCCCCGGAATAAAAAGCTGATGCAGTTCATCAAGTGCAGCATAAACTCCAACGATAAGTAAAGTAAAGATAGAAGAATGTTCCTTCAGCTTTTGAAATTTATTCTGAAGCACCAACGTGAGTTTTAATAAAACTGCAAGCCCCCAGAATGCAAGCCCGTGCTCAATCTTATCGCTGATCTTTATATCCGGCAGGTCTTTCCCGGGCAGCGAAGTAAGTGTAAGAAGAAGAAGCCAGTAGATTGTTAAAGGAAAATAAACAAGACCTGTTTTATGTTTTTCAAAAAATCTAAGCAAACGATCTCCTTAAAAAATTAAAAGCAGAAGGCAGCGATTTAATTATATCTTCTGCCGTGTAAGAATATTCAGTAAAATTTTTCAGCAGCAGGTCTGCCGCAAGGCTGTGCAGATAAACTCCTGCTGTAACAGCTTTTTTAATATCTCCTTGTTGAGCCATCATTCCGGCAATTACTCCGGTTAAAACATCCCCCGTCCCGAACTTTGCCATCCCGGGGTTACCGGCAGAATTTACCAAAGCTTCGTTAGCGGGAGTAAAGATAATTGTCGGCGCACCTTTTAATACAAGATAAGAACCTGTTTCAGAGACAAATTTTTTCCCGTAACTAAGCAGATCTTTTTCAAGCTCGTACACATTTATCCCGATCAGATTCGCAAACTCACCGTGATGAGGTGTGAGCACAAAATTTTCAAGGTCAAGTTTTTTATATTCATCATCGGCAAGAGCAAAAATCGCATCAGCATCAATAACAAATTTCCGGCACTTCCTTTCATCTAAAATTTTCAGAACAGCTTTCAGTGTCTCTTCATTCCTCCCTAAACCCGGGCCTATTGCTGTCACATTAGCCCATTTCAATTTTGCATTCAGCTCAGAAATATTTTCTGAAGACAAATATTCTTTGCCGTTATCTTCGTAGGACTGCACCACAACTTCACTTATCTTTTTATGAACCAACCTTCGTACCGACTTAGGGAATGCAAGTATCGAAGAACCGGCGCCGGCTTTTAAAGCAGATTTGGAAGTCAAAGCTGCAGCACCCGGAAATTCTCCCGATCCTGCAATGGTAAAAACTTTTCCGGCAGAATATTTATGCACGTTTTTCCCCCTTAGCGGCAGAAATTCAAAAGCATCTTCCGGCTCGATCAAAAAATCTTCAATAGTAATTTTATCATAATATAAAGGATCAATCCCGATATCTCCTTTAATCACCTTACCGCAATTTACATATCCGTCCTGGATGAAAAGTCCTTTCTTAAATTCTCCGAGTGTGATTGTCAAATCAGAATTAAAAATAATTTCTCCGCTGCCGGTGTCTGCATCCAATCCTGTCGGAATGTCAATTGCAGCACGAAAAGTTTTCATCTTGTTTAGGCTTTCAACAATTTCTCTGAACGGCTCTGCTAAGCTGCCTTTTGCACCGCTTCCAAGCATTGCATCAAAAATAATATCTGAACCTGCAAGCACTGCAAGATCCTGCATCGAATTAAATTTTTGAATAATAATTTCAGAATTCTCTGCTGACATTTTTTTCAGAATGCTGAAATTAATTTTACAGTCCTGAGACATTTCATCTTCACCGCCAATGTGAACAGCAGCAATCTGAAAACCTCTGTTCGCAAAATGTCTGAGAACAGCAAAACCATCCCCCCCGTTATTTCCTTTCCCACAGACAGCACCGACTTTTTTCATTTTGTGCGATGAAAGAAATTCATTGCCAGTGATTTCAAAAATCTGCAAAGCTGCATTTTCCATCAGCACTATACCCGGTACACCAAGTCTGCTGATCGCAAACTCATCAACTTCACGAATTTGTTTTGTGGAATATAACGGTATCATAATTCAAGTTCTCTAATAGATGGTTCTTATTTTAAAGAGTAAATTAGTAAAGATCAGTGAATAAAGGTATAGGGTGTAGGGGTATAATGGTATAGGGTATATGGTATAGGGTATAAGGGTAAAGGGAAGTGGTGAAGTTAAAACTTTATTGCCTATTCCCTTATACCTTTATACCATATACCCTATTTCAGAAATGACGAAATCAGACCGATGAGTGAGCCGGGAGCGACCCCGATGACAATCACTAAAAGTACAGAGATCATTACAGCAAGCAAGCCGGTGTTGCTGCTTTCAACAGAGATTTCTGATTCGGCATCCTTAAAATACATAAGGACTACTACACGCAGATAAAAATAAACACTTATCACGCTTGAAATCACTCCGACTATTGCCAGCCAGGTAAGATTTGCTTTGATAGCAGCGATGAACACATAATATTTTCCGAAGAAGCCTGCAAAGGGCGGAATGCCTGCGAGCGAAAACATAAATAAAGAAAGCAGCGCCGCTAAAAGAGGCTGACGTGAAGCTAACCCTGAGTATGAATTAAAAGTAAGATTGGTCTCTTCCCTTCCTTCTATCATTGCTGCAACTCCGAAAGCTCCAAGGTTCATAAAAGTGTACGCGGCGAGATAAAAGATTATTCCTGCAAGCCCGTCATAATTTCCTGCAGCAAGACCGATCAGCATATAACCTGCGTGAGCAATTGAAGAATATGCAAGCATTCTTTTTATGTTGTCCTGTGAAATTGCAACAATACTTCCAAACAACATAGAAAGAACTGCGATCACTGCCAGGTAAGGTTCAAAAATATTGTGATTGACTCCGTTTAAGACTGAGCCGAGAGTTACGATTATTGCAGCAAAAGCTGCCGCCTTTCCGCCGGTTGAAAATAATCCAGCTACTGTTGTTGAAGAACCTTCGTAAACATCCGGCACCCACATGTGGAACGGGAAAGCTGCAATCTTAAATGAGAATCCGATAAGGAATAATAACACGCCTGTTATAAATAGTAAGTTAGTGGAAAGCTGTGGAAATTTTCCTGCAATGACTTCTACCGAAGTTGACTGAGCAGTACCGTAGATCAGCGCAATACCGTAAACAATGAATCCGGTCGCGAAAGCACCAAGCAGAAAATATTTCAGTGACGCTTCGTTAGCAGTTAATCTTTTCCTGTTCAGCCCGGCAAGTACGTAAAATGAAATTGACATTAGCTCCAGACCGAGAAATATCGTAAAAAGATCTTTAGCACCAGCCATGAACATCATCCCCATAACTGAGGTCTGAAGCAGAATATAAAACTCCCCGTAATAAGCGTCATACCTTTTCAGGTAATCTATTGAGAGCAGGCAGACTATTGCAGCACCAAAATTAAAAATGAAATAAAATATATTTACATCACCACCTGTTGCAAGCATATTCTGAAATACAACGGAAACATCATTTACTGTGGAGAGTGAATAGAACCCCGCAGCGATAAAAAGTAT
>JAKAGZ010000099.1 GCA_021815365.1 Bacteroidota bacterium | reverse complement strand
AAATAGGAAAGAAAAAAAATTGTGATGGTATAGTGAGAACAAATTTCACAAGGATCATTCCAAATATGATGAAAACAGGGACAGCTATGAATGTCCAAATGGAATTGCTATGATATTTCAAGAGGAGATAGAAACAAGGATACGAACGGGATATAAACAAAACATAAGAAAATATAGCTCAGAAAAATGCCAGGAATGCCCCTAATAGATACTTATGATTTCTTCATCATTTATATGCTGAAACCAAAAATTATTTTTCATTCATTACGTTCTATCAACATCTTTCCACTTATTTGTGTAAAAATATTTGCATCTTTCCTGAAGAAATAACATTTTACAGCAGTAAAGACTATGGGGATTCTCACAGTCTTTCTAAACAATATAAAATATTATTTTGTAAAAATTAAAACACAGCTTACTATGTCCGCTGTCTGTAAAGTACCCATTATTTCAAATTCCATTAACAAACCTGAGGTTAATAATGCCCGGAGGGGACTCTTATTTATATGCTACACTTTGCTGTATTTTAAGCGACCTGGAATGGATCGAAAGATTGATCGAAGAAAAAGGACCGCGCGAACCAGTAGAGTTTATATTTACTTCATTAAAAAAAGAAAAAAGCATTTTAAGATCACAGGCTTGCCATCTGATACTTTTGATAAGGGATAAAACAAGGAAAATATATAACGGCTCTTCTAAATTCCCTTTCAAAAGGATAAAAATACTTAATTGTCTGCCCGAGAATTTTTGCACTGTCAGTGCAATGGATCTGAAAAAATATTTATCAGGAATTATTGCGTCTCACTACGAATATATCAGCAAAGGTTCACAGGAACATTGTTATTACTCAGAATGTTTTTCTAAAGCCGGGTACAAGAACAAAAAGATTAAGATGCTTGTCGAAGAATTTTCTGCTAAACATCCCGGGTCCACGAAAGAACAAATATTTTATAAGCTCGCTGAACAAACCGAAGACAGCTTTGATAATATAAAAAGACTCTATTACCACAATCCGAAAAAACCATAATGCCCCTATACCGTATACCATATTACATCTTCCATACTCCATATAACATATTACATCTTTCAGCCCGTTACAAAAATAGTTACATAATGTAACTGACAATTAAGTTTTTAATTGATAATTTCCATCTGACGATAACAATAGAGGAGCCGGCGGAAAGAACCCCCTTTCATTTCCTCTTAAATCAAACCGTTATTTGCCGGGTGTAACGGTTTTTTAATAAAGGGGGATGATCATCTTAAAAATATTACTAAAAATCCCCTTCTTAAAAAAACTACACAGATTGAGGTTCCAATGATAATTATTTTTGTTTCTCTCATCAACGAATTTGAACTTGCCTGTCCGGCAGGCAGGGCGGATTTTTTGTTCTTCGGTTATTTTCAAAAGAACTTTTTACACGGATACTGTACTTATGCAAAATATTTTATCATGCTCAAACCCGGAGGAACTGCCGGCGCTATTTTATATATTGAAACTCTCTGAGAAATTTCTGCATCAGAAAATTCTATAGTTGTCTTACGAGCCTGCCTGTCCGGTAGGCAGGCCTGAGAAGAGCCCGTTGCACAACTCTTTTTGTGTTATTACCGTGAACCTGCCTACGGTAAGTAGGAACGCATCGGTGTCAACTTAACATTTAGTAAATCAGTTCTTTAGAACACAATATGTTGTGAGATTGAATTAGAATCCTACTATTTGGACTTACTCATTAAATTAATAAATATATCATCCCTAAAGGGATTTTAATTCAATGATGATATCTCTATAAATATTTATTCCCTAACGGGAATTGCAGTTTTCATCCCGTAGGGATGACATATTTATAGAAAGATGAACAAAAAAATAAATAAAACCCCTTTAGGGGGTGACATATAAAAACACTTTTATAGCCGAAAACAAAAATAATTATATTGATTTCTTTTGAAAAATTTAATCGTTAAGTTGACACCTATGTGCCTGACACAGGCAGGTGGGAATGACGTTTTAAATAGTTGTGTAACAGACTCTGACAAGAACCTTGCCTCTGTTCTCAAGTCAAAAAATTGACCTGTCATTATGTCAACAGTTCATTGGATTTATACCGAAGTTATGACGGAGTTGTGAGCCGGTTGAATAGTATGCCAGGTTGTCAGACTATCTTTCTTAACTCTTACTGCTTAACGCCAGCGGCGTGAAATATTATTAAAAGGTATAAGCCCCAAACAAACCGAACCCCGATTTATCGGGGTGACTATTATTAACTGAAGTTACGCAAACAATAATGAAGCAAGAGATGACCCCGACAAGTCGGGGTCATCTCTCTATCTGCTTAAGTTCAGTTATTTACTCTACATTATCTTTTGACGTAGTTTATCACTTCTGATGCAATTTTATCGGGAGTAATGAACTTTAGGAGGTTAAATTTTTTTGGTAATTCATCCAATAATTTTTTAATTTGTTCTCAGTGATAAGAATTCTAAATGTTTTCAGCCTTTTAATTCTTATCTTTGAAAATAGAAGAAATATTATTTTATAATTTTCTGTCAAATGATTAAAAAATAATAAACTGAAATCAATGGTATATATGTTGTTAGAGATTGTGCGATTTGATAAAATGGAGAGACTTATGGTAATCCATGCCTCTGGCAAAAGTCAATCTGCGGGCTTACATTTTTTTACAATAAACAAATTCCACGATGCTGACTGAGTTCGGTAAAATTTTCATATTCTTTCTGGCTGCAATAATGTTTGTTGTAGTTGCGGTGTTAGCTTCAAAGCTGCTTCGTCCTTCCCGTCCGACTCACGAAAAACTTTTGACTTATGAATGCGGCGAAAATGCTGAAGGTTCACCGTGGGTAAAATTCAATATCAGGTTTTATGTTGTTGCGCTTATCTTTTTAATTTTTGATGTTGAAGTTGTGCTGCTAATCCCCTGGGCTTTGGTTTATAAAGAAGCCGGCATCGGAGGATTTCTGATCGGCGCAGTATTTTTATTCCTGCTGGGTCTCGGTATGGCATACGAATGGAGAAAAGGGGACCTTGAATGGGCAAGACCAAAGATCACACCGCCATCTCTTAAAGAAAATTCAATTGAACAAAAAATTACAGTCAACACTCAGGCATAAATTTTTATGGGATTATTAGACAAACAATTTACTGACGATAATATCGTAATTACAAAAGTAGAAGATCTTTTAAACTGGGCAAGACTTTCATCTCTCTGGCAAATGGGATTTGGTTTAGCCTGCTGCGCAATAGAAATGATGGCGACTTCTGCTTCGCATTATGATTTCGACCGCTTCGGAGTTATACCACGCCCTTCGCCAAGGCAATCTGATGTTATTATCGTTTCAGGAACAGTCACACTCAAAATGGCAATAAGAGTAAAACGTTTATACGAACAAATGCCCGATCCGAAATATGTTATTTCGATGGGAAGCTGTTCTAACTGCGGAGGACCATACTGGGAACATGGTTATCACGTACTGAAAGGAGTTGACAGGGTCATACCTGTTGACGTTTACGTACCGGGCTGCCCGCCAAGACCCGAAGCCCTTCTCGAAGGATTACTGAAATTACAGGAAAAGATCAGGAACGAATCTTTAGTGAACGCAAAACTATCTCTGCAGGAACAACCGGTATGAAAACAACGGAAGAGATTTTTAATCTGCTTAAAGCAAAGTTCGGCAGCAGTGTATTTGAACTGAACACCGGGCTGCCCGTTGAAGCTTTTATAACAATAAACCCGCTTGAGATTGATAAGATATGTAAATTCCTTTTCACAAATGATGAGCTTAAATTCGACAGCCTGATGAATCTTTCAGGTGTTGATGATGCTAACGGCGAAAATAAAACAGATGAGCAAGGCGCTTTAAAAATAATCGGCGGTACTTTAAGCGTTTATTATCATCTTGAATCTACTTTTCATCGCCACAAAATTATGCTGAAAGTTTCTGCACCGAGAGAGAACCCTGAAGTTTCATCCGTTGCAGAGATATGGAGAGCGGCAGACTGGCACGAGAGAGAAGCTTATGATCTTTTAGGTATTAAATTTTTAAATCACCCTGATCTCAGGAGAATATTAATGCCTTATGATTGGGAAGCAGGTCACCCTCTCAGGAAAGATTATAAAAACCCCGAGTTCTACCAGGGAATGAAGGTGCCTTATTGAAAATAACAAATACCAAATAACAAATACCAAATACCAAATAACAAATAACAAATTCCAAATAGCAACCGGTTTCAGATGGAAAGCGAAGAGAATCGAAATAAATATGATTTGGAAGAAAGAACATTTCAGTTTGCAAAAAGTGTTTGCAACTATACTAAAAGATTGAAAAAGACAGTTCAAAATATAGAATATATAAAACAAGTAATTAA
>JAKAGZ010000098.1 GCA_021815365.1 Bacteroidota bacterium | reverse complement strand
CTCATATAGTTTTTGATAGACAATTTGCAGTGCCAATTAATCGGCAACTGTTTATAACAGATTAATTCTTTTAGTGAAATTTAAAAAGAACAATTATGTAATACTTGACTTTTTACATAACGGCTTGTGTGTCGGGCAAAACCATAGGTGGCAAATGTGGTCTGGCTTAATTGTTTTTAAAAATGTGCGGTGTAAAAAAAATTAAAACTTCGGGTCGGAAGAATGTCGGCTTACTCGTTGTCCCGTTTGGATATGTTCGATATGTTGGTCACCTGTCAAAATGGTTTGTCTATGCGATAAGGTTTAGATTTTAGATCGGTCAGTTGTTGTTGTAACGATCGTCCTACCATTGGCTATAACGGTTTCGGGCTTTGCGTTCGGGCGGATTTCGGAGCACAAAACTGTCATTAAGCACTGAACTTGAATTGAAGCACAAATCTCCAAGTTTGCACGTCAACCCGCCCGACGCAAAACCCGTGTTAGTGGCTGGCATTCTTGTTATATTTTATGTTTGTTACTTCCATTTTCAACCAAGTCCAATCTTTATTTTCAAGTTTCCAATTAGAAGTCATTTTTGCAGGAACTTTTATTCCTTCAAAAGTCTTGTAGTCCGTAATGTTCATTTCCCACTGGTATCTTTTAGCTTCTGCTTCGTTTCCTTTATATCGTAAAGCCGAAAATTTTGTAACGTCACCTTTGGAATTAAAATAAAATGTTCCACTTCCCAAAGTTCCTTTGTAGGTCATTGTTGCTTTTGCTGTATTTTCGTCAACTTGTTCCCAAGTAATGTGTGGACTCAAAGCCAATGTAGGGAACCAAACCATTTCACCTAAATAGCGTTGCAATGTTCCTTCGTCCAATTTTTTGCCACGTTCGTTAACAACATTGATTAATGAATTCATTTTTATCAACATTTCACCCTTGCCGTCATCAAATTTGTCACGTCCTTGAAAGTTCAGTAAACTATTCATCTTTACATCTACTGTCCATATAAAGGCTGGACTCTCAATGGTTGTATATTGAATGGCTTTAGCTGTCATCCAATTTTCTTGGTCGGGTTTCATTAACATCTCTGCGATTTGTGTCACTTTCCCAACACTAATAAAAGGTTTACCTACTACACCTGAATTTAGTAACCAATTTTTTACTGGTTCGGGCAACTTGATTAAATCACTTTTATTTAAAGTCCTATTTTCAGTGCTTACATTTTTAATAAGCAACTGTGTCGTCTCTTGTTGAACGAGTTTTTGAAAGTTATAATAGCAAAATAAAACTATTGAAACTGCTAAAATGATTATATTGGGGATAGTTCCAAACTTTGCGTCTTTCCAATATAAAAAAACAAGTACTTGCGAAATTACTACTGCAACAAACCCTATTAGCCAAGCATATTTAGAATTCAGTAATTGTAAAACGCCAAAAGTAAAAAATAAAATTGTTGCTGTCAGCCAAACAACTCCCATTGGCTTTGAGATAGGAAGTGTCAATTCCTTGACCTCTTTTACTCCAAAACCTTTTACAAATCCAAGTAAATGGATAAGTCCGTGAAAAAATACGATTATTAAAAATGCTATTCTCATTTCTGTCTGTTGTTCGCTGTGTCTTTTATGCTTGCCGCTAACAATATGTAATTACGTAACTATTAAATTATTTGTTATTGCGTCTAACATACCCAATAGGGTGGATAGACGCAGTATTGTGTTTATTTTTCTTTTGTATGTTCCGCCAAAGAAGCGGCGGATAACTGTAAAGCCTGGTCTAATGGGTTTACTATTTCACCCATCTATTTTCTCACAGCTTCGCCACGTGAGTCACAGTCAATATAATGACGGGGGGATTATTCGTGATTTAATTTTAATTATTTGGTAACCCTCTGTTCAGCCGTAAAGTTGCTATGTGTGAAGAAGTTCCGCCATTGCTGCAGATAAGTTAGAAGAAATGAGGGATAGAGTCAAATGCTTTTTTAAAAGAAGATTACAAAATTACCCGCCTTCGGCGAGGTCTCGCAAAGCGGACAAGATTGCAATATTAAACCGGCTTGTCAGGGCAAGAATGGAAGGATGCAAGATTGGAAGAATGCAAGATTAGAGATATCCTGATTAATCGTACAGTTAATTGTTCGGAATAATCTTGCAGCCTTGCAACATTGCGGCCTTGCTTTCGTTTTTTTGTTATCCTATCGTCATAAGAATATAATCTGATAAAATATAACCGCTTTCGTCAAGCTCGGCGTCTTTTGCCTTTTTATTTGCAGCCGGGACTTCACCCTTCTTTAATAATTTTAATCCCTCTTTTTTTCTCAATTCATTTTCACGGGCAAGCCTTTTTGCTTCAGCCTCATCCTTTTCTTTTTTACGCTGCTGTTCGTTCAGTGAGATGTATTTTTTATTCAGCGAAGCTTTATAATCCTGGATGCTTGCAAGCAGGTCCTGGAATGCAGGGCTGTTTTTGATTCTTGCTTCGTGTTTTTTCTCAAGCTCGGGCACATATTTTTTAATATCGCCGTAAGGAGTAAACACCGCAGCTTTGATTTGGTCCCACGGGAGTGCGCTCGGTTCGGAACTTTCGCCGAATTCGTGAGCGCTGTAAGCAGAAGGGAATTGTATGTCAGGTTTTACACCAAGCCTTTGAGTGCTGCCGCCTGTCACCCTGTAAAATTTTGCGATGGTCAATTTTATTTGTCCATATTTATCACCGGAGTTTGGCATCACACGGTTAAGGTCAATGAGATTCTGAACTGTGCCTTTGCCGTAAGTATTTTCTCCAACGATTATTCCTCTTCCGTAATCCTGTATAGCAGCGGCAAAAATTTCAGATGCAGAAGCGCTGAATCTGTTCACAAGTACAACGAGAGGTCCATCATAAAAAATTCCCGGTTCAGGGTCTCTGCCGAGGTCAACACTGCCGTCTGCATTTCTTACCTGTACAACCGGACCATCTTTTATGAATAATCCTGTCAAAGCAATAGCTTCCTGAAGCGAGCCTCCGCCATTATTTCTTAAGTCAATAATTATTCCATCAACTTTTTGTTTTTTTAATTGTTCGATTAGCCTTTTTACATCGCGCGTGGTGCTTTTGTAATTTTTATCGCCGCTTGCCTTTGCATCGAAGTCGCTGTAAAAAGCCGGAATCGAAATTACACCGAAGCGGAAAAGAACTTTGTTATTCGTAATGTTCAATGAATCATCTTTCGCTGACATTTCTTCAAGCTTAACTTTATCTCTGACCAGTTTAATTTCTTTCGGTACTGCATTGATTCCTTCGGAAGCGGGGATTATCTGCAGGCGGACAACAGTTCCTTTCGGACCCCTGATCAATTGTACAACGTCATTCAGTCTCCACCCGATGACATCCACCATTTCTCCGTGGTCGCCCTGTGCGACTCCGATTATTTTATCTCCGTTGTGGAGCAGGTTGCTTTTGAATGCTGGTCCACCTGGAAGAACTTCAACAACTTTTGTGTAATCATCTTCTGATTGAAGCTGGGCGCCTATGCCTTCGAGTGTGCGCGCCATATCTATCTTGAAATTTTCAGAAGAGATGGGCGAGAGATAATTTGTGTGCGGGTCAATGGATTCAGTAAGTGCATTCATCGCTATCTGGAAAACGTCTTCACTGTTGAGCTGGGCATAAGCTTTCCTGTAATTGTCGTATCTCTTTTGTAAAGTAGTATCAGTCGAAGGCCAGCTTTTCCCTGCAAGGATTAAATTCAATGCATCGTTTTTAATTCTTTTTCTCCAGATGTCGTTCCATTCATTTTCATCTTTGGGCCAGTCGGCGCTGTCGCGTCTGAATTCATAATTTTCTTTTTTAGAAAAATCAAATCCCTTCTTCAATAATGTGTGGACGTAATTGATCCTGTCGTTCAGTCTTTTCATAAACGTGTTGTAGATATCAAATTCGGGGGAGAGAATTCCGTTCTTGAAATCATCGTCTAACTGGTAACGGTATTTCTCAAAATTTTTAATATCAGAAGCAAGAAAGAAAGAGCGGTTGTAGTCCAGAGATTTGATGTACCTGTCATAAATGACTGATGAGAGTGAATCATTCAGGTTAAATTTTTTATAGTGGTAACGTGAAAGTATGGTGTTTATCAGTTCATCTTCTTTCGGCATATACGGTGCAGGAGAGAGAACTTTGATGGAATCTTTTCCATCGTAGAAATTTACCTTTGGTTCTGTTGAATGTGCAAAATAAAGATTCGCCGCAGTTAGGATCAGCAAAACGATTAATATTCTTCTCATCAGTTGTCCTGTTGTTATTTTCATTTGAGTAACGGATACTTTTTAAAAAATTAAATTGTTCCTGATTGTAACGTCTTGACTAAAATATTTATAACCGAATTCAATTCAATGCAAATATGATGAATGGAAGTTGATCCACCCTTAATCAGCCTCAACGGTTCTTGCAAAAATGTAGTCAACATTCTTCAGCATTTTTTTGCTTTCGAATATCTCTCTCAGTTCATTTTCGTCCAGGTACTTTTTTACTTCGTTTGATTTCAGCAGCTCATCGAGCAATTTTTTC
>JAKAGZ010000053.1 GCA_021815365.1 Bacteroidota bacterium | reverse complement strand
CCTGTTCGTATCTCTTTGGCTTTGCCTGTTAACGTTTTCATTAATGTGTAAACCAAAAACCCTGCTGTCATTCCGATACCGATGTTGTAAGTAAAACTCATTAAAGTAATAACCGAAAACACAGGAAGCAGTTCGGAAATATCATCAAACTTTAATTTTTGTACCGGCGAGATCATCAGCATACCAACAATTATAAGCGCTGGTCCATAAGCAAATGAAGGAATCATAGAAAGTAAAGGCGCAAAAAATAAAGCGGCTAAAAATAAAAATGCAGTTACAACAGCAGTAAAGCCCGATCTTCCGCCTGCTTCAATACCTGTCGCTGATTCGATATAAGCACCTGTGGTTGTGGTGCCCAGCAAAGATGCTGCAACAGTTGCAAGCGCATCGCACAGCATAGGCTTTTCAATTTCGGGCAGTTCGCCTTCTTCATTAAGCAGATTTGCTTTTAGTGAAAGTCCTAAAAGAGTTCCCATAGTGTCTACAAAGTCCATTACAAAGACAGTCAGAATAACTGCAAAAAATCCCCAGCTGAAAGCTCCGCCAATATTCAGCTTTAAAAATATTGGAGAAATATCAGGCGGGAGGCTTATAATTTTTTCAGGCAGGCTAACGATGCCAAAAAGAATTGACAAAACCGTTACAGATAAAATCCCGATCAGGATAGAGCCCCTGACCTTTTTGATCATCAGGAAGCCGATCAGAAGAAATCCAAATATGGCTAAAAGAATTTGAGGCTGATGAAAATTTCCTGCCTGCACTGGTGCGCCCGGCACACCCGCTTCAACTATCCCGGTTTCATTTAAGCCGATAAAAGTTAAAAAGATTCCGATGCCAACAGCAAAACTGATCTTCAGACTTTCGGGAATCGCATTTGCAAGCCAGCTTCGTATTTTAAAGATTGTCATCAGCGTAAATAAAACGCCGCCGATGAAAATTGCGCCCAAAGCAGTCTGCCAGCTATATCCAAGAACTTTCACAACAGTAAATGCGATGAAAGCATTTTCGCCCATATACGGAGCTATAGCAAAGGGTCTTTTCGCATATACTCCCATAGCCAGACTTCCGAAGAAGGCGCTTAATATTGTTGCGACCATCGAAGCGCCGAAGGGGATGCCGGCAGCCTCAAGAATTTTGGGGTTGACAATTATGATGTATGACATAGTAAGGAAAGTCGTGAAGCCCGCATTTATTTCCCTGCTTAAATTTGTGCTGAGTTCTTCAAACTTAAAATAGCTGCTTAACATAACATCCTCCTTATTTCTTTAGTTATCCTCTATGTGCAAAACATATTGGACTAAAACACTTTTCACACCGGTAAAAATAGTGCGAAAATTTTTCCCTATTTATGCTTGGCTTTATTACTTACATTTTTATAAATTGTAGTAGCACTTAATGTTCTGAACTCTGTAAACAGTAACGCGACCTTGACTTGTAATATTGAATACTATGAATAATTTTCACGACTTAAAGATACGAAAGCTTTGGATATTTTTTTTATGGTGTAGTTCAGCAGCACTGACGCTTTATTCATTCTCCTGTAATGCACCGCACTCCAATCCGCTCGATCCCCAGAATCCCCAAAATAATTTGGGAACAATCCAGGGTGTAGTGCAGACATTCAGCCTGCCGTTCACCGGCATTGCAGATGTTTCAGTTTACTGGCCCTCTGCTAATGTGCTCGTTAAAACTGATCAGAACGGAAAGTTTGCAATCAATAATGTTCCGGTTGTAAATGGTGTTCTGATTTTTCAGAAGGAAGGATTCAGAACAGATTCATTAATTATTAATTGGAACGGCTCTAAAATTGTAAAGCCGCAGGTAAATTTGAACAGGGTACCTGTTCTTGACAGTGTTTTAATTTTTACTTCAGTTATTAATCAATACTTCCCCAGCCAGACTTTCGAGCTGGATGTTCTGGCTAAAGTCAGTGATAAAGATAACGATATTGACTCTGTGTTTGTCAGTAATGCACAGCTCAATCTGAACAAGAAATTATCTTTCAATATTTCTCAAAATTATTTTCAGACAAGCGTAACACCGGCAGAGATGAATATTTCTGATCTTGAACAGGCAATTGGTCTGGATTTTAATATAGTGGCTTATGACAGATTCAAAAATTCTTATAATATAGGAAGCGGCAAGGTAACAAGAGTAATTAAATCCCCGATCAACGTTATTGCGCCTGCAAATTCAGATACTGTCTCTTCAAATCCATCTTTGACGTGGCAGAAATTCAGTCCAGGGTATTCTTTTAATTACACTGTAGAAGTTTACACTAACGATTTTGCAAATTCGCAAATTGTATTCAGTCAAAGCGGAGTATCATCTGATTCAACTTCTTATTTTGTAAAGAACCCGCTTCCGCCGAAGAATTATTATTGGGTTCTTTGGGTGATGGATCAATTTCAGAACAGGGCAAGATCAAAGCCTGCAACCTTTACAGTAAAATAAGTTCATCAAAAATCTAAGTATAAAAGTGAGCTAAGAATATGATCGGAATAAAAGATAAAGAAGATCTTGAGCAGATCCGCCTGATCAGTAAAGAGCAATTCAATACTCTTTATCAGATCAGCAAGACTCTTAATTCTGCTGTTTACGAAAGCGCACTGATCAACGATACGATTGACCTTGTCATCAAAGTAATTAATGCTGAAAGAGGTCTGGTGGTTAAATATGATGAAACGACAAAAAAGTTCACTATCGTTGCAGCCCGTAACATTCAGCAGGAAACAATAGAAGACATTTCAGTTTTTTCTTCAGGAATACTTCAGAAAGTTATTGAGAGCAAATCACCCTGTCTTTATCACGATGTTCAAAGTGACCCTAATGTTTCCCAATTTGAAAGTATTCAGCTTCATAATATTAAATCTATTATAGGCGTTCCGGTTATTCGCAACGATAAAATCTGGGGAGTGATCCTTGCAGACAGCAGGCTGAACAGGAAAGAATTTACTGACGAAAATCTTATCTTCCTTGATTTTTTTTCGAACCTCGTTTCGCTTGCGCTTGACAAAATTATTCAGCTTAGTGAACTGCTGGATGAAAACCTGATACTCAAGAACCTGATCGAATCACAAAAATCAATTCCCGAACTCATCGGGGAAAGCCCGGCAATGAAAAATCTTGCAGCGCTGATCCATAAAGTTGCCAAGACTGATGCAACTGTTTTGCTGCTCGGAGAAAGCGGAACAGGAAAAGAACTGGTTGCCAAGGCAATTCATAAATTAAGCACGAGAACCGACAAGCCTTACCTTGCGCAGTTTTGCGGTTCAATTCCCGACACACTACTTGAAAGCGAGTTGTTCGGTTACAAAAAAGGTGCTTTCACAGGTGCAAATACTGATAAGAAGGGATTGTTCGAAGTAGCAAATAATGGGACATTTTTTTTAGATGAAATTGCTGATATTTCAATTGCTCTTCAGGCAAAGCTGCTAAGAGTGCTTCAGAACAAAGAGATCATCAGGCTTGGTGATACTCAGGTAATTAAAATTGATGTAAGAGTTATCACGGCAACTAATAAAGACCTTAAACAGCTTTCCTCTGAAGGGAAATTCAGGGAAGATCTTTTTTACAGGCTGAATGTATTCCCGATCAAGCTTCCGCCGCTGCGTGAAAGGCGGGGAGACATTCCGCTGCTGACAAAATATTTTGTCGAAAAGTTCTCAGATAAAAATATACAGGTTTCACTGCAGGCAATGAAAATCCTCGAAGGTTATAGCTGGCCCGGCAACGTTCGTCAGCTTGAAAATGTTTTACAGCGTGCTTTGATTCTGTGTGATTCCAATAAGCTTCAGCCGGAACATATTGTTATTGAGGAAGAATCCGATGATGTTGATTTTAACGGGACACTGAGAGAATTTGAAAAACTTTTATTGAAAAAACGGCTTAAAGAATTTGACGGGAACAGAACCTCTACGGCAAAGTCACTCGGAGTTTCTGTCAGGTGGGTTCAGCTCAAACTTAAAGAAATGGGTGAAGAATTATAAAGATGACTCATATTTCGAGTGAAATATTATTTGATAAGTTCGAAGTGATTGACTGCCTTAAGAAGGATACGCATTCAAGTGTATATCTTGCCACACATATTTACCTGGGCAAAAAAATTATTCTTAAAACTTTAAATACTGATAACCTTCCCGACAAAACAATTCTCGAACGATTCAAAAGAGAAGCAAAAATCTTAGCACAGCTTGACCACCCTAATCTTATAAAAGTGCTCGACTTCGGTACTTACAAAAATCATTTTTATATTTCTTTTGAACATTTTGAAAGCAGAAATTTGAGAGAGGTGATCAAACAAAATAATCTCAGCAATGACATTAAAAAAAATATTCTGATTCAGCTTCTGAAAGCTCTGAATATTGCACATCAAAACCAGGTGATTCACCGGGATATCAAACCTGAAAATATTCTGCTCAATGATAATTATCATCTGAAGATCGCTGATTTCGGGCTGGCGCTAGTAAGCACTGATAACAGCATCACACAGGATTCCTCGATAGTCGGCACGCCGAGTTATATGTCACCCGAACAATTGCGGGGCGAAAAAACACTTCAGACAGATCTTTTCTCTTCCGGCATAGTTGCCTACGAATTATATACCGGTAAAAATCCTTTCGGGAAAGACACTATTTCAGATACGATCAATAAGATAGTTAATTATGATGAGACGAATAATTTTTTTGATTTTGAACTTCTGCCGGAAGATGTTCGCCCTGCGTTAAAAAGTATGCTGAGAAAAAATCTTAAAGAGAGAGCGAAAACTTCTCTTGAGGTTTTGAAATCTCTTGGTGTTGAAGATGAAGTCTATGAGCCGGTAAAGAATGACAGGAATAAAAAATATCTTAAGTATTCTTATGCGGCAATAGCAGTTTTGTTTGTGATTATCATTTCAGCTTATTTGTATAATAGTCAAACAAAGAGAAACGATAACTCTTCAGTCAATAATAGTACACAGTCGGGGGAGACGAATCTTATTCCTCAGAATAGTCCGGGAGTAAATAACAATACTCCGGGCATGCAGGCTGATGAATTTAAAAAGAATGAAGAAGTGAAAAATGAGAAGAGTCAAAAAACCAGTATTGTGAATAAGGCAGCAATTGGCAGGCTGTTCGTTGAATGCCAGCCATGGGCTGATGTTTATGTTGACGGTCAGAAGATAGATACTACTCCTCTGAAAAATTATATTGAATTAAAAACCGGGAAGCACGTTCTGAAGCTAATACACAATAATTACCCGCCGTATGAAAAAAAAATAAATATTACAACTGACAAAATAGAAACTGTGGCTGTGGATTTTAATAAGCTTGTGGGTTTTATCTACGTTGACTGCATTCCCTGGGGAGAAGTTTTTATTAATGGAAAGTCAAAAGGGACAACACCTTTAAGGGAAGCATTGTTTAAGGGTGCTTATCGTCTGACAGTTTACAATGCAAAATATGACAGCGTAAATACAGATGTGGTAATAAGTGCAAGTGACACAACAAAGTATTTTTTGAATTTTGAAACAATGGACACAGTTAAAAAACAGGAAATGCAATAAAGAATTTTACACCGGAAGTAAAATGAAAAAAGTTGTTTTGTTTTTCTTTTTATTTATTACGGCTTCAAGCGCACAGCAGCAATGGCAGATCATCGGCAGGATGTACAGACCTGTTTATGGTGCTCAGGCAGTTGTTATTGATACAGCCATTTATATTGTTGGCGGCTTTGACAACAAATTACCCGGTCAGGGTGAAGATGAATATAGTGATTCGATCAGGGTCTATTATCCGAACTCAGGGAAATGGGGAAGCGCCATTCACATGGTTGAACCAAGATACGGTCTGGTGGCTATTAACTATAATGATAGTCTTGTTTATTTTGGCGGAACAAAATCGCACAGCTCAAACCCGTATTCTTTGGAGGTATGGAATGGTAAGTCTGCGCCATATATTTATAAATCTAATTCTAATTTTAACAGGAGTTTTAGCAGCGGCGCCGTGGCTGGTGATTCACTTTATTTATTTGGAGGGAATTTCTCTCTGGCTAATCTTAATTACATGCTGCAATACAACCTGTTAACAGGAACGGTTGCAGATAGTAATAATTACAACTTAACTTTACACCCGCAATCGAATCAAATTGCGGCAAAAGACAGCAGCGGAAGTAATATTTATCTGTTCGGCGGGATTAATATTTCTGGTACTCTCTCTACTTCAATATTCAGGTTTAAAATTTCTACAAAAGATTTTTCAAAAATTAATACTGCTTTAAATAAACCAATCATTAACGGAAGTGCTGTCAATTACAGTAATGACCAGATTTATATTATTGGCGGCAGAGATGAAACCGGTCCGCTTTCAAATGTGGTAATATTTAATTACAGGTCCCAGCAGATTTCGGACGGGCCACCACTTAATATAGCACGGACTGAATTAACGGCAGTAAGGTTCAAGAATTCTGTTTATGTTTTTGGCGGAGTGGATAAAAATCATTCTCCGGTTGATGAGATAGAAAAATTAGATATTGTCACTGATGTTGAAGAATTTTCTCCGCAGCCTGTAAAAAATTTTCATTTATATAATAATTTCCCCAATCCTTTTAACCCCAGCACTGTAATCAGGTATACATTACCTGTGCAAAGTTTTGTAGTATTAAAGGTTTTTAATCTTCTGGGACAACAGGTTGTTACTTTAGTTAACGAAGAAAAGCCGGCGGGGGAACACCAGGTAACATTTAATGCTGTTACTGATGAAGGACAGCTCCGAAGCGGAGTTTATTTTTATCGTATAGAGGTTCATCCACACGCACTTCAGGGTTACTCTGTCAGCAGCGGAAGAAATTTTATTCAAACAAAAAAAATGATCCTGCTCAAATGAAAAAACACATCGCTCTGATTATCATTTTTTCTTTCTTGTTTGCTGCTGGCTCACTTGCGCAGACTAAAATCAATCCGGTTGATTCATTAAAAGAAAAATTTGAAGCGTTTAATTATACCGAAGTAATAAGCAAGGCAGACAGCTTAATAAAGTTTAACCTTAATTTAAGCAACAGCCAGTTGATAGAAATACTGCGGATGAAAGCTATCTCGGAATTTTCTTTGCTCAATGATTTGGCTGCTAAAAATAGTTTTATTTCAATTTTGCAAATGAACAAAGACTACCAGCTTGATTCTGCCAGAACCTCACCCAAAATTATTTCATTCTTTAATGATGTTAAAGCAAAATATTTAGCTGAGCTGAACAAACAGGAGCAACTGAACTTAGCGGCTGATTCTCTTTATTCTTTTAAGCTCAGGCAGCAGCGTGAAAGAGTTGAGAGTAAGTTTAGAAATTCTGTCATCCGTTCACTTGTGCTGCCCGGTCTTGGTCAACTCTACCTCGGGGAAAAAACAAAGGGCTTGCTGCTTACTTCACTCAGTGCCGTTTCACTTGGGTCTATGATTTATTTTATTATTGATTCAAACAATAAAGAGAAGGATTATTTAAATTCATCAGATCCCGCTGCTGTTCAGAATAATTATGATTCGTACAACAATTCCTACAAGCTGCGTAACACTTCGATAATTACTTTTGCTGTATTGTGGCTGTACAGCCAGATTGATCTCCTTCTTTTTTCTGATTTTAATTCTGATCAGCATTCAATCTCACAAAATCTTCCCCATTTTAAATATGATTCATTGAACGGCGTTCAGTTGGGTTATACATTCAGATTCTGAAGTTCATAATTTATACTTCAGAATAAAATTCAACTGCTGCGAAATTTATTCGCGTTCACCCAATATTTTTACCAGACTTTTCCTCAAAAATTTCGATTACGAAACGAAAAATGTACTTTTTGAACTGGCATGCTTGTTGGACAATTATTCATAGTATTTCAAAAAGTAATGTATAATAATAACTCAATGGAGGTAGAAAAATGAGATACAATAACAATAAAACAAAATTAAACAGGGACAAAGTAAAAAAATTATTTCCTGTTTTTTTCATAAGCATTCTGGCTATGGTTTTTGCAGCAGGCTGCAGTAAGAATAATAACCCGGTAAACACAAACGGGAACCCGTCCAAAGTGCAAGGTAAAGTTACAGATAACAGCGGCTTCGGTAAAACAAATAGTACTCAATCCTCAGTCGAAGGTGCTGCAGTAATACTAGCGCAGATTCAGGCAGACGGTTCGCTTAAGACTGTTTCGAACGCAAGTGTTCAGTCAGATATTAACGGGCAATTCACAGTTGAAACTGATCTTGACGGTGTTTCAAATCTTGTAGTAGTTGCGACAAAAGGCAGCAGTGAGTGGAGAGCCGTAGTTTCAGCTACAGTAAAAAACGGAATTACTGTTTACGCTCCTCCGTTAAATGATGAAACCACCGTAGAGGCTAAAGTGTATGCAAGTATTAAAGCAAGCGGTAATACAACCGTGACTTTTTCAGATGTTGCTGATTTTATCAGCGCAGATGTTGCCGCACAGGTAAAAGGCAGTGCTTCAGCAATGGCACAGTTGGCTGCTTCAATAACTGCAGAAGCCGATGCAAGATTATCAACGTTCAATAGTACTGAAATCGGGGGGACACAGGCAGAATGGCAGGCGATAGTAAACGCACGCGCTCAGGCTCAGGCAACTTTAGAGCGTGATTTGTTATTGGCAACGAGCCAGTCAGATGTTGACGCTGCTTTTAACGCCTATACTAATTCGACGATCAATGCTTATGTCAATAGCGGTCTTGATGTTTCAGCTTATGCTAAAGTATTTGAAGCATCGAGCAGGGTGTTTATAAATTCTGCATCAAACATTAGTGCATCAGCAAAATTTGCTGCAGAGAAAAGAGTTGCATTGCTAAAAGCAAAAATAATTAATTTTGTTGTTCAGGCTAAGTTTACGGCAATGGGTGCCGCCCAGGCACAGATGAACAGTGTAATAAGTGCCGCAGTCACACTCAACGCTTCGATAAATGCCGCAGCAACAGCCGACGCTATCATCGCAGCATTCGATACCTATCATACAGCTATTGTTAGTCAATTGAATATTGTTCTTGGCGTTAACAGCTCTACTATGACAACAATAGAATCTAACATTGCAGGATTTAAAGCTACTCTTAAATCTTCTGTTTCGGCATCAGCTTCTACTTCTGCAGTGGTTAATGCTTATATGAAATTCTATTCTGATGTAAAATCTACAGTTCAGAGTAATTTAAGTTCTGCATCGCAGCTTCAGATACAAGCTACGGCGCAGATATTGATACTGCTCAACGCTCAGTTCTGATAAATATCCCGCAGCAAAACAAAAAATGCCTCTTCATTTTTGAAGAGGCATTTTTGTAATAATTTATTGATCCCTGCCTATGCCGAAGCGGCTTCGCGCAGGCAGGCTCTACAAGGATCAATAGTCGTGTTTATTCTGAATTTCTACCTGCCTGTCGGCAGACAGGCAATAATAAAACATCTACGATGTTTTTTATTATGTGAATGACCTCGTAGAGGTCATATTTTTGTAGTAACTTTTCATATTTATTTCGTCAATTGTTCCACTCGGTGCGAAATCTACTATTACAGAACCATCCACCATCGTATTATAATTATATAG
Source organism: Bacteroidota bacterium (assembly GCA_021815365.1). Taxonomy (GTDB): domain Bacteria; phylum Bacteroidota; class Ignavibacteria; order Ignavibacteriales; family Ignavibacteriaceae; genus JAKAGZ01. Next base: position 10,177 of record JAKAGZ010000053.1, on the reverse strand, counting down.
GATTTGAGCTGTGAGTCTGGAATTTATTCTATAACCCAGTCCACCGCCATAGTTAAAGCCTCTATAGTTTTCACCAATGCTTGTAGATAAACCGCTGTTTAAATACAAATTCAAATTTTCTTTATCTTGTGCCGGAATTTCTAATTGAAAAATTATTAAGAATGTTATAAACAGAGTTATATGCAAAAATGGTTTCATAGGGGTTTTCTCCCAATATAGCCGGACTACTTAAATTCAGAATAATTAATTCTATCAACGTCTTCGAGAGTGATCGTGCTTAAGTCTTCATCGGTCGGATTGTTATGTGTTAGAATTCTCTCTTCCTGGTTTGAAATTGCCTTGTATAAAATATTTCTTACAGTTCTTGCATTTCCAAAGCTTTGATCGCGGTCCTGGTAAAGCTTTGAAAATATTTCCAGCAAAAGCTGCCATGCGCCTTCGTCTAAAGTATAGCCGGATTTTGTGCTGATCACCAGGGCAATTTCGAGCATCTGCCGCGGTGTGTAGTCATCAAAGTAAAAGAAGTTTGTAAATCTTGATTCAAGCCCGGGGTTTGAATTAATAAAATCTTTCATCTCGCCGGTATAGCCAGCAACAATAACAACGAGTTTACCTGCAAAGTCTTCCATTCTTTTCAGAAGAGTATCAATAGCTTCCTGCCCGAAATCATTTCCGCCGCGAGCAAGTGAATAAGCCTCGTCAATGAAGAGTGTTCCACCCATAGCGCTTTCAATTACCTTGTCAGTTTTTGCCGCTGTTTGTCCCACATAACCCGCTACTAAGCCTGTTCTGTCAACTTCAACAAGATGTCCTTTTTCGAGTATGCCCATCTCTTTATAAATTTTACTTAAAAGCCGGGCGATTGTTGTTTTGCCTGTACCGGGGTTCCCCATAAAAACCGAGTGGAGGTTCCTGGGAATTATTTTCAGTCCTCTTTCTTTTCTTAACTTCGCAACTTTAAGGCTGCTGACTAATTTTTCAACTGAAGCCTTTACAGACTTTAATCCAGTCAGTTCATTCAGCTCTTTTAGATATTCATCTAACAGTTCGGGGTTGCCTTCAATTTCAGATGCCTGTTTTTCTTTTTTGATTTTGATCTGTGGTTCAACATCTTCGATTGTAATTTCTTTTATTACCTGTTCATTTCTCTTATCAGCCGGCACATCTGCGATTCGCAGGAGCTGATTTTTAAGGATGCTGTCAACCAGGTTTCTCACAAGCCTTGCATTACCGAAACTCCTGTCCCGCGTTCTGTAAAGCTCATTGTAATATTTTTTCAGGTGGTCATCGATCCCTGCGTTCAACGAATGATTTTTTTGTTCGATATACTTCCTTGTCATTTCAAGAAGTTCGTCAGGGGTATAATCTTCAAAAATAATTTCTTTAGTAAAACGTGATTTTATTCCCGGGTTGCTGTTTAAAAATTCTTTCATTTCATCTGTATAGCCTGTAGCTATAACTATAAAATTCCCCCTGTCGTCTTCCATTCTTTTTAAAAGAGTATCGATTGCTTCTTTGCCGAAATCTGATCCGTTAGCTTCTCCCTTTTTAATTAATGTGTAGGCTTCATCAATTAAAAGTGTGCCTCCGATTGCTTTGTCAATCGTTTCGGTTGTCTTCAGTGATGTTTGCCCGACATACCCCGAAACTAAACCCGATCTGTCAGTCTCTACCAAATGTCCCTTTGATAAAATTCCGAGCGCGGAATAAACTTCGGAAAAAATCCTTGCAACAGTTGTTTTTCCGGTTCCGGGGCTGCCGAGGAAAACAAAATGCTGCCCGAATTTTTCCTGGAGACTCTCGCCCTGTTCAATATAAAGGCGCGCAAGTTTGATTATCTGTTCTACTTCGCTTTTTACATTTTGCAGACCTGTAAGAGCATTTAATTTTGCAACAGCTTTTTGAAGATTCTCTTCATCAATTCCCAGCTTTACTTCTTTAACTGCCGCACTTCCTACGATTGCATTTATATCTTCTTTGCAAATTGTAACCATAGTTTCTTTTGAGCGCTGCGTCTCTGGCAGTTTAAGATAACGTTTGCTCAACTGCATCTTTACTTCGTTGAAATAATTTCTTACAAGCCTTGCGTTGCCGAATGAACTATCTCTCTTTCTGTACAGAAAGGTCAGATGCTTTTTGAGCAGCTCGACAGCTTCGTCTTTTATTTCATACTCTTCTTTACGTGCGATGAGCTTAAATATTTCGATTAGCTCATCGGGGTCGTAATCTTCAAAATTAAAGTAATGAGTAAAGCGTGATTTTAACCCCGGGTTAGAATTTATGAATGAGTTCATCTCTTCAGGATAGCCTGCGCAGATAACGACAAATTCTCCCTTGTGGTCTTCCATTCTTTTTAATAAAACGTCAATCGCCTCCTGACCGAAATCCTGCTGATTGCCAGCTTTCTTTAAAGAGTAAGCTTCATCAATAAAAAGAATTCCGCCAAGTGCTTCGTTAATAACTTTTTCAGTTTTCTGTGCAGTCTCGCCGATATATTGTCCCACGAGCCCTGTCCTGTCTACTTCGATTACGTGCCCGTTTTTTAACAGCCCCATTGCTTTGAAAATTTTCCCCAGCAAACGTGCTATTGTTGTTTTGCCTGTGCCGGGGTTTCCTAAAAATATACTGTGCACGGAAAGGTTATCATCAGTTTTTAATCCGAGCTTCTCCCTCTCTTTTATAAATTTCAGGTAGGCAACAAAATCCTGCATTGACTGCTTAACGCCTTCAAGCCCGATATAAGTGTTAAGATTAGCCAAAAGATCTTCGAGCGATTCGTTATCCTGCAATGCAAGTTTTCCTGCTTTTTCAGATTTAGTCCTGCTGATTTCCTGCGGCTGGTTTGTATCTTGTTTTTCATAGTGCTCGTAGATACCCTCAGGCTTTTCTGTCTCTTCAAAGTTTACAACTTCTGAATGACCGATCAGAAACCATCTCGAACATACAATATTGTTATCGAGATAAATATCAACCTTGCCCTGTCCTCTGCACCAGAACCCGGGCGTGTCGGTTCCCCAGCTTTGCACAAATTCAACTGTCTTCCAGTTCTTTTCCATTTCGATCTTAAAATAATGTCTTCCGACCTCACGGTCATTCAGAAACCAGACTGCTGTTCCATTAATATTTTCATTACGCTGATTGTAAAACGGGTTATCAAAAACAATTTCAACCCCGATGTAAGTTATCGTCTCTTCGCTGAACTGTAATAAATAAGTTCTTCTTCCGCTGCGGATATTTTCTATCAGGTCATAAGTACGTGCGTAAAGTATTTTGAAAAATTTATTATCGTAAAGGACAAGATCAGTTTTGCCCTGTGGTGATTGAATAGGCTCGTCAAAGCTGTTTATGATTTGTTCTTCGGGGAAAAATTTTAATATTTTCTGATAAATGTTCCGGAAGCGCTCATCTTCGCCGAATTCGTCTTCGAGTTCTTTTGCTTTCTTAAAAGCCGGGCGGACCTGGAACATTCCTATTAATGATTCAAGCTCAAGCAGTTTTGCTTTCTTATGATCTTCGTTCTGCGGTGAGTCTAAAATATTTCTTGCAGCCCATAATGAGAACCAATATTCTTTCTGCTTCAGTGCTTCCTCAGCTTCTTCAAGCAACGATCTTTTCTTTTGAAAAATCCCGCTGAAAAATCCTTCGCCGTAGCCTAGTGCTCTTCTTAAAAGCTCTCTTGTCTTTACTAATTTTAAATTTGATTCTGAATCTATCTGAATTGCTTTTTCTATTTCCTCAAGTGCTTCAAAAAATCTTTGCATACCTGCAAGAGCACGCGCTTTATTAAGATGCGCCCAGGAAAGCATATCAGGTTTTCTTGAAATAGCATTATCAAGGTCAGAAATTGCACCTTCAAAAACACTCATCCTCATCAAAAGAAATCCGCGGTAAAGACGGGAATTTACATCATCATTACTTACTTCAACGGCAAGGTTCGCCAGTTCGAGTGCATAAGCAGGTTCACCGTTCTCAAGGGCTGCCCATGCGAGGCACATTATTGCATTAAAATCTTCAGGCTTTTGCTCATAAACTTTACGCGCCGCTGTCAGCGCCATTCTGAACCTGCCCTGCTTTAAGTGTTCATAAGCTTCGGCAAGCAGTTCATCAAGGTCATCAGTTATCAAAGGTTTCTCTGTATAACTCATATTTAGAGATCTTTTTCTCTCAGTAATGCAAATAGGTTTTGTGTTTATTACTCCAATATAAGATTTAATAGTTTTTAATAAAAGAACCTCCAGGATGAGAAGGACATAGGGCATAGGGAATAGAGGTATAAGGTGTAGTGGTAAAAGGGAAATAAGGGATTTAAAATGTTATTCCCTTATACCCCTATTCCTTTATACCCTATCCCGTCTCACATCTGTCCAAAATAATTTTTTTATTCCGACAGGGACGAAATAAGGTTTCTTGCTCTCTATCGTCAGTTATTCTTCTAAAAAGTTTACAAATAATTGCAAATGCCTTATATTAGTTCGATAAAAAGTTTGTTGAAAAATGATTTTAAATGGAAAATATTCCGGTCTTTTTACAGACCATTATGAACTGACGATGGCTCAGGGTTACTTCATGGATGGAAGGGAAAACCTTACTGCAAGCTTTGATTATTTTTTCAGGAAAAATCCTTTTGGCTCAGGCTACGCAATTTTCGCAGGTCTGCAGGATCTGCTGGAAATGATCAGCGATTTTCATTTCGATACCGCTTCCATTGATCACCTGAATAAAATTGGATTCAAAAGTGACTTTCTTGAATATCTGAAAAATTTCAGATTTAAAGGAAATATTTATAGTCCAATTGAAGGCGAGGTTGTTTTTTCAAACGAGCCGATAGTCAGGTTTGAAGGAAATATTATTGAAACACAATTAATTGAAACTCTTTCGCTGAACGTTTTGAACTTTCAAACTCTTATAGCGACCAAGGCTTCAAGGCTGCGCAGATCGGCTGGTGATAAAATAGTTATTGATTTCGGGATGAGACGTGCACAGGGAATGTCTGCTGTTCATGGCAGCCGCGCGGCAGTGATCGGCGGGGTGAACAGTACATCGAATGTTTACAGTGCTTACCTGTATGGTTTAACTTCCACAGGAACACAGGCTCATTCGTGGATACAAAGTTATAATGATGAATTAACTGCCTTCAGAAAATTTGCCAAAGCATTCCCGAAAAATTGTGTCCTGCTTGTTGATACTTTTGATACTTTGAAAAGCGGAGTGCCGAATGCGATCAGGGTGGCAAAAGAAATGGAAGAAAGAGGCGAACGGCTTTTTGCTGTAAGGCTCGACAGCGGTGACCTCGCTTATTTAAGTAAAAAGACAAGGAGTATGCTCGATGAAGCTGGTTTGAGTTATGTGAAAATTGTTGCGTCAAATCAGCTCGATGAATATTTAATTAAAAGTCTGATTGAACAGGGTTCGCCAATAGATGCTTTTGGCGTAGGTACAAGTCTGATCACCGGGCAAAAAGATGCGGCTCTTGACGGAGTTTACAAGCTCAGCATGGCTGACGGTAAGCCAAACCTGAAATTATCCGATGATCTTGAAAAAGTTACGCTGCCCGGAGTGAAAAAGATATGCAGGTACTTTAACGGCAGTGGAATGTTTTACGCCGATGGTATTATGCTTGAAGATGAATCAGAACCCGAAAGGATTTTTCATCCGCTTCAGCCATTAAAAAGCAGTGTAGTAAGCGGGCTTAAAAAAGAAAATCTGCAGTCTAAAGTTTTTTCAGAAGGAGAAATTCTTTTAAAGCAAAGATCAGTTTCTGAAATTTCTGAATATGCCAAAGAAAGGCTTAGTAATTTGCCCGATGAACATAAAAGATTTGAAAATCCACACATTTACAAAGTTGGCATCAGCTCTAAACTTATGGAACTGAGAAATGAAATAGTAACTCAAAGAAGATAGGCAAGCATAACGATTTAAACGGAAGCTTAGGTAAGTTACAGACAAATATTGTAATAAGGCTAATTTTATCTGGTTGTTCGTGCTACTAAGGTTAAACCAAAAGAATTTATAAATAAAACAGAATGGAGTGATTATATGAGAGCATTATTAGTAGTTGACGTTCAGAATGACTTTTGTCCCGGAGGATCGCTTGCTACTCCGAAAGGGCACGCCGTCGTTCCTGTTATAAACAAATTAATTGATGAGTTCGACTTAGTTGTTGCATCAAAAGACTGGCACCCGGAAGATACGGTGCATTTTAAAATATGGCCAAAGCATTGTGTAAAAAATACAAAGGGCGCTGAGTTCCATCCAGACCTGCACGAAAACAAATTCGATAAAGTATTCGTAAAAGGTACGCGCAATGTTGATGATGGCTATTCTTCCTTTGAAGCAACTAATGAAAATCTTGCTGAGTATCTTAAAAAGAAAGGAGTGGATACAGTTTATATTGCAGGATTGACAATTGAATATTGTGTAAAAACCACAGCGCTTGATGCTGTAAGATATGGTTTCAGAACTATTGTTATCCAGGATGCGGTTGAAGGAATTTATCAGCACGAAGGTGATGTTGAAAAGGCTTTCGATGAGATGAAAAAAGCCGGAGTAAAAATGACCACATCTGCAGAGGTTAAGGCAGAAAAAGATTTGGTGTAATTTTTAAATTCCAGAGATTCATTTGTACCGATAAAATTAAAAGGCTGGACTAACCAGCCTTTTAATTTTACTTTAGTAATACTTTCCTGAATCAACTATGTGTCTTCTTTATAAACGCAGCAACGTTATCGTGAATTTCTTTGAGCGACTGCGGATGTACATAAACCATATGCCCTGACTTGTAGTAATAGTACTCAATATTTTTCTGTAATTTGTTCGGGATTGGTAAATGATGCATGGTATAGTCAGCAGCAAAATAGGGAGTAGCCAGATCAAAATAACCTGAGTTCAGCATTACTTTTAAATTTGGGTTATACTTCATTGCTGCTGCAAGGTCTGGCATTACATTAGAAGAACCCCAGGAAAATCCTACGCCTGGTTGTTTGTGGCGAAAATCCCATGGCGTCATATATTTTCTGCCTGAAGGGCGGTAAGTTTCATCTTTACCATAATTTAAAACATCTCTTACATAACTGTTGAATAAAGAAACATAAGCAGAAGAAATTGCCGCACTCTGAGGATCATACTCAGCCGTTTTGCTTAATGGGTCCATCGTTGTTCCCGAAAACCTGGTATCGAGACGACCGGTAGTAAGATCATTATCTTCCTGTAAAACCTTTTCAAATTCTCCACCGGTTATTCTCAGGTTAGCTTTTAAAATATAATCAGCGGGCACACCAATATATTCGTGAAGTTTTTCCGCAATTTGTTTTTTACGGTTTTCATCAAGCGTCGATCCTTCAGAAAGTGCTGAGGAATAATCAGTCATTGCAAAATGTTCGGCTTCTTTTAAAAATGGTTCAAGTTCTTTTGACTGACCAGGCAGCTTGTGATGATACCACGCCGTTGCTGCCATTGTCGGCAGAGAAAGTATATATCCAAGATCAACGCCAGGATTTGATTCAGGACCATCGGGGCTGGTGTTGAAATTCAGAATTTCGGAAAGAAGGATTACACCGTTCAGACTTATATTTTCCTGTCTCTCCAGTATATTAGCAAGCACAGCTGATCGTGTTGTACCGTAGCTTTCACCAAATAAATATTTGGGAGAATTCCACCTGTCAAATTTTGTAATGAAGCTTGAAATAAATTGTGCAAATGCCTGTGCATCCTGATCAATTCCGAAAAAATCTTCTCCTTTGCCTTTTCCGACCACTCTGCTGAAGCCTGTTGCAGGTGCATCTATAAATACAAGATCGCTCGCATCAAGCAGGCTGTATTCGTTGTTTACTAGTTTGTACGGTGCAGGCGGGGGGAATTTATCATCGCTGGAATAAACACGCTTCGGACCAAAAGCTCCCATGTGAAGCCAGATAGTTGATGAACCCGGTCCGCCATTATATAAGAATGTTACAGGTCTTTGTGTTTTATCGCTCACACCTTTTTTGAAATATGCAGCATAGAACATACTGCACGTCGGCTCATCTTTTGAATCCTTAAGTATTATTGTTCCGGCAACAGCCTGATAGTTTATGTTTTGTCCTTCTACAGTTACGCTGCCTTCAGTAGTTACCTCTTTAGGTTTTATGTTTAAGCTGTCAATTTTAGTATGCAGATCTTTTTTGTGAAGCTCTGCTGTCTGTGCAGGAATTAAAAAAGAACAGGTCAGAATGATTGCAGCACAAAGAAGTATTTTTTTCATTTTTCTACTCCGTTTTTATTTGACTTCAGATTTTATTTTACTCCACTGTTTCACCAGTTCATTATACTTTTGGTTGTAAACTTCGAAAACGCCTTTCTGTCCCTGTGTCGGAGAAGCATCTGCAGTTTGCACTGAGGATGCCAGACTTGAAAGCGCTCCGCATACATTTGCAATTTTATCTTTTAATCCTGAAAGGCTGTCTTTAACAGCGCCTGAGATGTTTTGATTTTCAAGTTCCTGATCCACTTCATTAAACAATAAAACAGAGTTATTCAAGCTGCTTATGATTTTTTGTGCAAGTTCAAGCTGATTGCTTAATGATGCTATGCTTATTTTTATTCGCGGGTCAAGCTTGACGTCTAATGTTCTCTCATAATCTTTTCCATCAACTGTTAAAACGATTTTATATTTTCCGGGCATAACAAGCGGTCCCATCGGAACAACCGGAGTGCCCACAGTCCATACAGCAGCTATCGAATAACCATAATGTAAAGCTTTCGGTCGGGGATACCTTAAGTTCCAGGTGAACCTGTGCATTCCCCCTTCTGTTGAAAGCTTTGGTTCTGTTCCGATCCATCTTTTATCGAAGTATCTGTTCGCCGGAAGATTTTCCGGTTTGTCATCGGAAGAAAAACTTCTTATTAAATTTTCTTTCATATCATAGATAGAAAGTTTTACCGGACCATTTACATTATCCTTCAGCCAGTAATCTATTATTGTACCATCCGGAGGATTCTGACCAAGCGGGGTTTCAGGGGGCCAGGGCGTATCTGCATTTGTATTGCTTCGCATTCTCCATGCGCGTTCAGGCTTGAAAAGATAAACCTGCCTGGCTGTAACTTCCTCTGAAATTTGTCTCAGCGGCGAAAGATCATCGAGTATCCAGATTCCTCTGCCCTGGGTTGCGGCAATTAAATCTCCGTGATGTACAAGAAGGTCTGAAATTAAAGTAGTCGGAAAATTTAATCTCAACGGCTGCCAGCTCTCTCCATCATTAAAAGAAACGTAAATGCTTTTGTTAGTGCCTGCAAATAACAGCCCTTTCTTTTTCTCATCTGTGCGGACAACAGTTGTGTATTCATCATCGGGTAAGCCGCTGATAATTTTTGTCCACGTTTTTCCATCATCAGTTGTTTTAAGGATCAGCGGGCTGAATTTATCAAGCCTGTGAGTATTAATTGCAGCGTATGCTGAATGAACATCAAAAGGTGAAGGGGATATCTTATCTATTCTCGACCACAAAGGGACTGAAGGGGGAGTAACATTTTTCCAGTGCCTGCCTTCATCTTTAGTTAATTGGATAAGCCCGTCATCAGTTCCTATCCAGATCACTTTTTCAGAAATGGGTGATGGCGCAATATTCCAGATAACTCCGTATCCACATTTTGCCGCATCTTCCAGCTCCTGGCTGCTGCAATTTTTTGTCTGGCGGCTGCCGGATTTAGTTTTGCGGCTCAGGTCAGGACTGATAATTTTCCAATTGTTCCCATCGTCTGTAGTTCTGAATAAATACTGCGCGCCGAAATACAAAGCGTGTTTCCCAACCGGAGAAAATTCAATCGGGGTAATCCAGGAATAACGGTATTTTACAGTATTCGGTTTAGCGCCATAACTTGAGTGAGGCCAGGGCGACACATTAATTGTTTGTCTTGTTATCTCATCGAATCTGTGCAGGCTGCCGCCCAGCCCGCTTCCAAAAACGATATTAGGATTTCCCGGTTTCGGAATGTCGTAATCTCTTTCATCTGCGCCGACAGGATGCCAGTCACGCAGCTCAATAACGCCGTAAGGTCCCTGGCTTGCGATTTCAACTGTGCCGTTATCCTGCTGTGCGCTGTATATGCGGTAAGGGAAACGATCATCTGCAGCGAGATGGTAAAATTGTCCGGTCGGCTGATTATACCAGCTCGACCAGCTTACGCCGTTATTTACTGAAAC
>JAKAGZ010000052.1 GCA_021815365.1 Bacteroidota bacterium | reverse complement strand
TGCTTTAATTGATAAAGATAAATTAGGCGGCATTTGTCTGAATTGGGGATGTATCCCGACGAAATCACTTCTTAAAAATGCAGAAGTTTACGACCTCGTGAAAAACCACGGCGAAGATTTCGGCATCACTGCTAAAGAGTTAAGTTTTGATTTTACAAGAATTATTAAAAGAAGCCGCAATATTTCTGACACAATTACCAGAAATGTTGAAGTGCTTGTGAAGAAAAATAAAGTGGATAGAATTAAAGGCTTCGGGAAACTGGCAAATAAAAATCAAATTGAAATCTATGATGATAACTTAAAGAAAACACAGACTATTAATGCTGATAAAATTATTATCGCTACTGGTGCAAGACCAAAAGTCCTTCCTTCAATTCCTGTTGATAAAAAAATGATCATCACAAGTACTGAAGCGATGATACTTCCTGAACTGCCAAAAGAATTAATTGTAATCGGCGCAGGTGCAATAGGAATTGAGTTTGCTTATTTCTATAGTGTGCTCGGCACAAAGGTAACTGTTATCGAAATGCTCGATTCAATCCTTCCTGTGGAAGATAAAGAAGTTTCAGATACTCTTGCAAAAAATTTTAGGAAAAGAGGGATTGAAATTTATACTAAAGCTTCTGTAGACAAAGCTGAAGTTACAGCTAACAAAGTCAGAGTGACTATTACCGGCAGCGTGAAGAAAGAAATTACTGCCGATAAAGTTTTAAGTGCAATTGGTGTTACAGGAAATGTTGAAGGGATAGGTCTTGAAGAATTAGGAGTAGAATTATTTAAGAATCATATCAAGGTTAATAAATCAACTTACGAAACTAATGTAAAAGGAATTTATGCCATCGGGGATGTTATCGGTCCGCCCTGGCTGGCACATGTCGCATCTGCAGAGGGGATCCACTGCGTTGAAAAAATTAAAGGTATGAATCCTCCTGACATAAATTACGAAGCTATTCCTGGCTGCACTTACTGCCAGCCCCAGGTTGCAAGTGTTGGATTAACCGAAGCAAAAGCTAAGGAGTTAGGTTACGATGTGAAGATCGGTAAGTTTCCTTTTATGGCGAGCGGTAAAGCATTTGCGGTCGGAGAGCGAGAAGGATTTGTAAAATTTGTCACCGATGCAAAATATGGAGAAATATTAGGTGTTCATATTATTGGATCTGAAGCAACTGAGTTGATCGCCGAAGCTACTTTAGCCAAAACACTGGAGGCAACAGCAGAATCACTGATAAAAACTGTGCACGCTCATCCAACGCTGTCTGAATCTGTTATGGAAGCTGCTGCCGCTGTGTATAGTGAAGCGATTCATATATAAAAAAGTTTAAGTTAAAATGTTCAGCCGAAGGCTGATCCACCTTTGGCGGAAAGTTTAAGAATTGAAAGTAAAGTTGAAGTGATACAAAGAATATTAAATTATTGTGATCTTGGTTTTATTGATTATAAAGAAACCTGGAATTTGCAGAAAGAATTGCTTGAGCTTAGAGCGGAAAATAAAATTGCTGATGTTCTTTTTCTTTTGGAACATCCGAACACATACACACTTGGTAAGGTAGCAGATAAGAAAAATCTTATTGGTTCAGAAGATTATATTGAAAAAAATAAAATATCTGTTTATGATATTGACCGTGGCGGCGACATTACTTATCACGGACCTGGGCAGATAGTTGGTTATCCTATCATTGATCTGAAAAACTGGAAACAGGATACACACAAATATCTGCGCGCGCTGGAAGAAGTGATTATCAGAACCTGTAATGATTATAATTTAAAAGGAATCCGCGACCCGAAATATACCGGTGTTTGGATTATGGATAGAAAGGTAGCAGCGATTGGTATTAAAGTCTCGCGATGGATAACTATGCATGGCTTTGCATTTAATGTTAACACTGATCTGTCTTTTTTTACTGGTATAATACCTTGCGGAATTTCAGACAAAGGCGTAACTTCTTTGAAAAAAGAATTAGAAAGAAATATTGATATCTCTGAAGTAAAAAAGCAATTAGTTAATCACTTCAGAGAGGTTTTTAATTATAACGAAGTAACAACAGTTGCAAAAGACGAGCTGATAGCTGTTGGTTTTTCTAATATTTAACACGGGACTTTTATAATGGCAAAAAATAATCTTACTAAAACTCCATCTGCAATAACAGAAAAAAAACAATCACAAAACTTTGGGAATGATGGTAACGAACAGAGTAAGAAGGTAAAAGCAAACCTGAAAAAAGAAGAGCTTTTAAAAGCATTAAAGCATATGTTGATTGCACGCACTATTGATACTAAAGCAATGAACCTTTTGCGTCAGGGTAAGACTTTTTTTCATATTGCAGGTGCAGGGCACGAGGCTGTTCAAACTGCTGTTGGGTTTTCACTTGATTCAAAAACAGACTGGCTTTTTCCATACTATCGCGATCTGGCTGTCGTGTTAGCAGCGGGAGTTACACCGAAAGAATTTTTTCTTCAATGCTTTGCAAAAGCAGAAGATCCTTCAAGCGGCGGCCGTCAGCTCCCTTGTCACTGGGGGCATCCAAATATTAATCTTCCATCACAGTCCAGCCCAACCGGCACTCAATTTTTACAAGCGGTCGGTGCTGCACTTTCGCTGGTACGGACAAAAAAGAAAGGCATCGCTTTTGTAAGCAGCGGCGAGGGTACAACCAGCCAAGGTGAATTTCACGAAGCCGTAAACTGGGCAAGCAGAGAAAAACTTCCTGTTTTATTTCTTATTGAAAATAACAGGTATGCCATTTCTGTCCCGGTTGAGATGCAAAGCGGAGGAAAAGGAAATTCTATTTCTGAAATGATGTCCGGTTACGAAAATTTATTCCGCGCTAAAATTGATGGTACAGATTATTTTGAATCCTATGCAAAAGTTCAGGAAGCACTGGCTTATATTAAAAGCGGAAAGGGACCGGCGTTAATCGAAGCGGAAGTTGTGAGATTGCTCTCACACTCGTCATCTGATGATCAGAAAAAATACAGGACTGAAAAAGAACTTAAAGAAGACCTGAAGAATTGTCCGATCGAAAAATTATCAGCAGAATTAATTTCGCTTGGTTACATTACAAAAGATGAACTTGAAAAACTAAAATCAGAAACTGCTGATGAGATTAACAAAGCTGCAGACCTGGCTTCTGAGGCACGAGATCCTCTCAGTGAAAGTGCTGCTGCAAATGTTCTGGACGAATCGGGATTCAGAAATTCACTCAGCTACGAATCGAGTGAACCCTCAGGCAAGCCAATTGTGATGGTAGATGCGATCAATCATGCTTTACACGAAGAGATGGAAAGGAATGATAAGATATACATATTCGGCGAAGATATTGCCGACAATAAAGGAGGAGTATTCACTGCTACGAAAGGACTTTCTAAAAAGTTCGGTGAAGAAAGAGTCTTCAACTCACCTCTCGCTGAAGCGAGTATCATGGGTGTAGCAGTAGGTATGTCTCTTACAGGATTAAAACCTGTTGTTGAAATTCAATTCGGTGATTACATCTGGCCTGCATTTATGCAGTTGAAAAGTGAAGTTGCAACTATGAGATACAGGTCTAATAACACGTGGACATCTCCGGTTGTTACAAGAGTAGCTGTCGGAGGATACATTCACGGCGGGCTTTATCACAGCCAGAATATTGAATCAATATTTGCTCACGTGCCGGGAATCCTGATTGCATTTCCCTCCAACGCTGCTGATGCAAAAGGTTTGATAAAAACTGCCTGCAGAATTAATGACCCTGTCCTTTTCTGCGAACATAAAGGATTGTACAGGCAAAGTTTTGCGATGGCTCCCGAACCCGATGATAATTATCTGCTTCCTTTCGGTAAAGCTAAAATTGTAAAAGAGGGAAATGACCTTACTGTTATTTCTTACGGTGCTTCTCTTTGGGATGCTGTTCTTGCTGCAAAAAAATTAGAAGACGAAGGGCACTCAGTCGAGGTAATTGATATAAGAACAATTATTCCTCTTGATGTTGAAACTATTTTTAATTCAGTTAAGAAAACAAACAAAGTTTTAGTCCTTCACGAAGACACAATCACTGCAGGTTTTGGTGCTGAAATTGCCGCAAGAGTTGCAGATGAATGTTTCCAATATCTTGACGGACCTGTAAAAAGAATTGCTGCTAAGGATTCTCATGTTCCTTATTCACCAATTCTCGAAGATGCTGTTCTTCCAAACAGGAATGTTGTTCTCAACGGTATCAGGGAATTATTAGAGTTTTAATAATATAAAAAGTAATCAGGAGTTACGAAGATGGATGTTGTAATGCCTAAAATGGGTGAAAGTGTAAGCGAAGGAACAATTATTAAATGGCATAAAAAGAAAGGTGATAGGGTAAAGCGTGATGAAATAATTTTTGAGATCAGTACAGACAAAGTTGATACAGAAATCCCATCTCCTGCTGATGGAGTTTTAGTTGATATTAAAGTTAATGAGGGCGATACGGTTGAAGTCGGGACTGTTGTTGCCGTAATAGACAGCAATGGCAGCGGAGAGGTGAAAAGAGCTGAGCAGTTTTCCACTCAGCAGAAGAAAGAAGAAATAAAAAAAGAACAGCCTGCACAATCTTTTGAGAAAAAGGAAATGGGATCAGCATTAACAACAGCAGGAGTTGATGTAATAGAAATCAAAATGCCGAAGATGGGTGAATCAGTTATGGAAGGCACTATAATTAAGTGGCATAAAAAAGTTGGAGATGCTGTTAAAAAAGATGAAACGCTTTTCGAAATAAGCACTGACAAAGTAGATACAGAGGTGCCCTCGCCAATAGCAGGCACAGTTGCTGAAATTCTTGTGGCAGAACAGGAAACTGTTGAAGTAGGAACTGTCGTTGCAAAATTGTCTGCTGGTGATATTGTGATAAAAGCTGAACCGAAGAAACTCGTGCCCGAAATTAAACAGGAAAGTATTCCCGTAAGCCAGGGACAGCAGCCTTCAGCCATGCACGATAATTTTGCAAATACTGTTTTGCAGCAGCAAGATAAACCATTAACAAGAAAAGAGTCATCGAGGTTTTATTCTCCGCTTGTTATGAATATTGCCCGTAAAGAAAATATAAGCTTTGATGAACTGGATAAAATTTATGGCACCGGTCTTAACAATCGTGTAACAAAAAATGATGTTCTTTCTTATTTACAGAGCAGGGGTAAATCTCATTCTGTTCAAAGTGGAATTCAAACAAAAGCTGTTGTTCAGACTACATCAGCCCCAAAAGTAGAAGCTGTTTATTCCCGGGGAGATGTTACAATAATTCCGATGGATAATATTCGTCAGAAAATTATGCAGCACATGATAGCAAGCAGGGATACTTCTGTTCACGTTACTGCATTAATAGAAGTTGATATGACAAAGATTTACAACTTCATCAGTGAAAATAAAGATGAATATCTCAGTTCAGAAAATGTGAAACTGACATATATGCCTTTCATTGCTAATGCAGTTGTAAAAGGTTTGAAAGAATATCCTTTGATCAATTCCACCATTGAGGGGTCAGCAATATACCAGAAAAAATATATCAATCTTGGAATTGCTGTTGCGATGGAGCCGAATGGGTTAATTGTTCCTAACATCAAAGGAGCTGAACAGAGAAATTTTATCGGCATTGCAAAAGCAATTAATGATCTTGCAGTCAGAGCAAGAACAAAAAAATTAACTCCGGATGATATAAGCAGCGGAACTTTTACAATTACTAATTACGGAGTGTTCGGAACAGTGTGGGGAACTCCGATAATTAACCAGCCCGAAGTTGCAATACTTGGAGTTGGCGCTGTCATCAAAAAGCCTGTTGTTATAGAGGTTGACGGGTCGGATGCAATTGGTATAAGGAATGTAATGTCGCTGACTCTTGCTCACGATCATCGTTTGATAGATGGAATGCTGGGAGGTAAATTCCTGAAATTCCTGAAAGATACTTTGGAAAGTTTTGACGAAACTTCAATATAAGAGTAAGTTAAAGTTTAAGTTAAAGGAAAGTTTGTTTAATTATGGCAGTATTAAATCAGCATCAGAGAAGATTTAAAGAATCAATCGAAAAAGAAAATACATCTAAGGTTAAAAGACCGGAATGGCTGAAAGTAAAATTACCTACCGGAGAAAATTACTCCTGGCTTAGACAGCTTGTAAAGGACCAGTATCTGAACACAGTCTGTGAGGAAGCCCGCTGCCCGAATATTGCAGAATGCTGGAATAATAAGAGCGCAACTTTTATGATCCTTGGTGATACTTGCACAAGGAGCTGCGGTTTCTGTAATATTAAAGTAGGGATACCGAACAAGCTTGATCTTGATGAGCCTCGCCGTGTTGTGGAATCAATTAAAGAATTAAAATTAAGACACGCTGTAATTACCTCTGTTAACAGGGATGAACTTGAAGACGGCGGGGCTTCGATTTTTTCCGAACTGGTAAGGTTAGCAAGAATAGAAATACCTGATTGCACTATTGAAATTTTAATCCCCGATTTCAGGGGATACATTCCGGCATTTGAAAAAATTATGCTGAACCCTCCTGATATTTTGAATCATAATCTTGAAACTGTTCATAGGCTTTATCACGTTGTACGTCCACAGGCTAAATATGAAAGAAGCTTAAAATTGATAAAGTGGTTTAAAGACAGATACCTTAGAACGAAAAGCGGAATCATGGTCGGCATAGGTGAAAAGCCGGAAGAAGTTTTTGAAACTATGGGACACCTTGTTGAACATGGCTGCGATATTTTAACTATCGGGCAATACTTACAGCCGACTAAAAACCATTTGCCCGTTGACCGTTACGTCACTCCGGATGAATTCGATATGTATAAAGAAGAGGGGTTGAAAATAGGTTTTAAGATCGTTGAATCTTCGCCGTTGGTAAGAAGTTCATATCACGCAGACAAGCACGCAAGAGCTTTGTTCTGATTAAAAGTCAGTAAAGCAGCATTAGCTTGGGATGGATAAATTCCCAGTAAATTTTTGAACTGTAAATTTGTTAAATCTTACCTGAATCATTAAATTTGATGACTAAATTTTAAAATTAAGGGAAAAAATGAGCGCAGTTAAAGGAAAAATTATACAAGTAATTGGTCCCGTAGTAGACGTAGAATTTGAAGAGGGACACCTTCCAAAAATATATAATGCAGTACGAATTCCAAGAACCACCACCGAAGGAGTAAAAGATGATCTCATTGCTGAAGTGCAGCAGCATCTCGGCGAGGATAGAGTTCGAACAGTTTGCATGGATTCCAGTGATGGTCTTGTACGCGGTATGGAAGTGATTGATGAAGGGAGGCCAATTTCAGTTCCGGTAGGTCCTTCTACACTCGGCAGATTAATAAATGTTGTCGGCAAAGGTATTGATGGATTAGGACCTATTAAATCAGAAAAAGAATATCCAATCCACAGACCAGCCCCGCAATTCAAAAATCTCTCAACTAAAAGTGAAATTTTCGAAACAGGAATTAAAGTTATTGATCTTATCGAACCGTATTCGAAGGGCGGTAAGACAGGACTTTTTGGCGGCGCCGGAGTTGGAAAGACTGTTATCATTCAGGAATTAATTCATAACATTGCACAGGAACACGGCGGCTATTCAGTATTTGCAGGTGTTGGCGAAAGAACCCGCGAAGGAAATGATCTGTGGCTTGAAATGAAAGAGTCTGGTGTTATAGATAAAACTGCTCTTGTTTTTGGTCAGATGAATGAACCACCCGGAGCGCGTTTAAGAGTTGCTCTCACCGGTTTGACAATTGCTGAATACTTCAGAGAAGAAGAGGGGAGAGATGTACTTCTTTTTATAGATAATATTTTCCGTTTTACACAGGCAGGTTCAGAAGTGTCAGCGCTTTTAGGGCGTATGCCATCAGCGGTTGGTTATCAGCCTAATCTTGCTACAGAAATGGGCGCTTTGCAGGAACGAATTACTTCTACAGATAAAGGTTCTATCACGTCCGTTCAGGCTATTTATGTACCGGCGGATGACTTAACTGACCCGGCACCTGCTGCAGCATTTGCCCACCTTGACGCAACAACTGTATTAAGCCGCAGAATTTCCGAGCTTGGTATTTATCCTGCTGTTGATCCTCTCGATTCAACTTCCAGGATCCTTGAACCGGGAATTATCGGGCAGGAACATTATGATGTTGCTAAAAACTGCAAAGAAATTCTTCAGCAGTACAAAGACCTTCAGGATATTATTAACATTCTTGGTATGGATGAACTTTCAGACGAAGATAAAACAGTTGTTAGAAGAGCAAGAAGGATAGAAAGATTTTTCAGTCAGCCATTCCACGTTGCAGAACAATTTACAGGCTTCCCGGGAAAATATGTTAAGCTTGAAGATACCGTACGAGGTTTTAAAGGAATAATTAATGGCGAATATGATGAGCTTCCCGAAGCTGCTTTTATGTACGTAGGAACTATTGAAGAAGCAGTTGAAAAAGCTAAGAAAATGAAATAGATATATGGCGCAGTTAAATTTAAATATTATTACGCCGTCAAAGATAATTTTTTCCGGCGAAGTATATTCTGTAACAGTTCCTGGCACCGATGGTAATTTTCAGATATTAAAAAATCACGCTCCGATAATCAGCACGCTTGAAATCGGGCTAATAAAAATTGAACTGCCTGACGGCTCTACTGAATTTTTTGCAACTGGCGGAGGTACTGTTGAAGTAATCAATAATAAAATTACATTGCTTGCAGACTCAGTAGAAAAAAGCAATGAGATTGATCCCGACAGGGCAAGAGCAGCATTGAACAGGGCAAAGCAGCGCCTTGCTGAAAAAATTAATGATAAAACAATTGATGTTGCAAGAGCTCAGGCAGCTTCTGCGAGGGCACTGAACAGGCTGAATATTTATGAGAAGTACCTGAGAGGAACAGAAGTAAAACATTGATTACTATTAAACAGTACTGTTCTGACAGATGATTAGTTTGTTCCCAGCTAATCAGCTTACATTTCAAATAATGTCATAAATAAATAAAGGAGCAGTAAGAGGAAATTTTCTACAACCCGATCAAAAACAGGAGAAGGTTATGAAAACATTATTTGCTCTTTTGTTATTCCCTTTCTTTTTATTTCCACAAGTGACTACCTATTCCTCATACGAGGCGAAAATGCTTCAGTATGCAAATAACAGTTATGCATACGCAATTAAGTATGACTCAGTGGAAATTGTCAAAGCTGCAATGGATTCTTGTTGGAAATTTCTTAAGGAATATCCACACTCCTTTGCCCGACCGGGTATTTTTGCCTATTTGTTAAAAATGTCTGTGATGGATCATTCCGATAAGAAGATAATATCAGCTCTTATTGATTCATCAATTTATTACGATTCATCTGCAGTAAATAAATATGGTATTGCAGAGCAATTAATCGAAAATAATATTGAACCATCAAGGGGTTATGAGCTGCTAAGAGAAGCGTTTCCGTTTCTCAAAGTTCCTTACCATAAATACAAGGCAAATATTCTATTTGCAAGACAATCGATAAATAAAGGTAAGCCTGCTTTAGCTAAAATGTATTTTGAAAATGCTCTTGTGGCAGACTCAACAAGGATAGAAGGGTGGTATGAGTATGCAAGCTTCCTGACATATTCTGAAATGAATGCAGATCTTAATGATGTAAAAAGGCATATTCAGTCATTGAATAAAGCAAAGAGTAAAACGTACACGGAGTATTCTAAAAATAGTGCTAATATTGACAAAGAGTTCTTAAATTTTAAATTGAAAGACATAAATGGAAATTTAATAGATTTTAAAAAATATAAGGGACATCCTCTCATAGCTCAATATTTTAGCAACTGGTGTCCGCAGCCTGAAAAATATCCGGTACTCAAAGATGTTTCTAAAAAGTTTCCCGATGCGAAAATAATATTAATCAATTTTGGGGAATCAGCTGAAGAGCTTAAAACCAAATATCTTGACAAGCCGGAATATAAATATTTAAGAGACTATACAATTGTATTTGAAGACTCAACTTTCTGGAGTTATTTTACAGGTACGACACTGGGGACTTTATTTTTAATAGACAAAAACGGCAGGATTAGATTAGACTTGAGAGACTATTCGAAAGAGTATAAAAAACTATTAGAGAAAGCCCTTAAAGAAATGGAGAGTAAATAATATGGCTGTTAAAAATGCCGGAGGAGTGTAAATCATTGAGTGAGGTTTGTGGAGTGAGACTTACAGCCTAAGATTTGAATCTGTATCATGACGATCGTTCTTGATTCGAACGTAATCATTATTGAAAAAGGAATGTCATAATAGATAAACTACCCAAACCCATTCAACGATAGAATTTTAATAATAATTTCTTTATCTTTTTCATAAAAAGGAAAATGAACATGGAACATAATAGTTTAACAAATATGCAAATGGAACTTTTAAGGCTTTACTCTCAGAACTTATCTTTGGATGAGCTAAATGATGTAAAAAGAATATTAGCAAAATATTTTGCCGATAAAGCAATGAATGAAGCTGATAAGATTTGGAAAGAAAAGAAATATTCAGATGACTATATGGATGAATTATTAAAAAAAAAATAATTCATGAAAATAGTAATTGATACAAATGTTTTGCTCGTTTCGATTTCTAGAAAGTCAAAATACAACTGGATTTTTCAGAAAATTTTAACTGGGAAAGTGGACATTTGTATTTCAAATGAGATTCTTTTCGAATATTCGGAAAAAATTGGAGAAATATTTAGTCCTTCTGTGGCTTTTAACACTCTTAGAGTACTGCAAAATCTTCCAAATACTGTTGAGGTAAAAATTTATTACAACTGGGATCTCATCAAGAATGACCCTTCGGATAATAAATTTACCGATTGTTACATAGCTTCAAGGGCAGATTATATATTAACCGAAGATTCTGACTTCAATGTACTTCAGCAAATTTCATTCCCGATTGTAAAAGCAATAAACATTAACCAGTTTGAAGAAATTTTTAAAACGAAATAAAAGCTTAACTATAAAGTAATAGTGGTTTATTTATTTGCACATTCTCTTTTAGCCACAAAGCTGATAAAATAAAAAAGGCGTCCTTAAAAGACGCCTTCAGAAACTAGAAAAATATCTTAATTTAGCTGCGTGGTTTTGCTTCGTTAACTACGATATTTCTACCATCTAATTCTGAATTGTTCAATGCCTTCATAGCTTTACCAGCTTCAGAAGAGTTTTCCATTTCAACAAATCCGAATCCTCTTGATCTGCCGGTCTCACGGTCTGTAATAACTTTTGCAGAAACAACTGTTCCGTGTTCTTCAAAAATTTCCTGGAGTGTGTTGTCTTTTACTGACCAGGGCAATGAACCTACAAATAACTTAGTACTCACTTATAGAACCTCTAAATAAATTAATAAACAACCCGGCTTAATACCGGGCAGACAAACATAACTAAAAAACTGCTTATAACCTAATTTTGAAGATCAGCGAGTCAGTTATTAATATAGCCATCACCGAAAATTACTTCTCTAAGGGCAATTCCTTTCTCTATCTGCTTTTCAAGATTTTTTAAGTGATCAATAAGGAAGTGTATTCTTTTGTTTTCATCCCGCAAAGAAAGAAGGGTCTGCTGCTGTTCAAGCGAAAGCCCTGACTTTTCAGCTATCTTAAAGGATTTCTTTAGTGATCTCGAATAATTTTTCCAGTAAGAATCCTCAAGTACGAAATTTACCTTATTGATAATTTCCTGAAATTTTTTTCTCAGATCCTCCAGCAAACTTTCTTTGATAATTACATCACTGATATCGTTGTAATTGTCAACTAGTGCTTCGAAATAGCCATCGGGGTGAGTATGATATTCCTGAATTACGAATCTGTATAGTCCCTGTACAACAATATCAGATTCTCCATTAGCATATTTTTTGAGGATGCTGATCACTTTTACATAGCTGCCAATTTTAGACAGCTCAGTTCCTATTTGTGCAACAATACCGAACCCCTCATTTCCGGCAATACATCTGTTTATCATTCTTTTATAACGCTCTTCGAAAATATGCAGCGGGTATTTTGATTCGGGGAAAACAACAAGGGGTAAAGGGAATAATGGTATTGTTGACGTTTTCATTTTTGTCATAACCGCTGCTTCAAAAATGTTTTCCGGTTTATCCTTGATTCAGTAAAATTTTTGAAGCAGCAGCATAATTAAAAAAATTTCAGGAAAAATTATTTTGCTTTTGCATACTGTGATGCAACTTCATCCCAGTTGATCACATTAAACCAGTTCTCAATATACTCAGGTCTTCTGTTCTGATATTTTAGATAATAAGCATGTTCCCAAACATCAAGTCCCAGTATCGGTGTGCCTTTTACCTCAGCGACATCCATCAATGGGTTATCCTGGTTCGGTGTTGAGCATATGGAAAGTTTTCCGTTACTAACAATCAGCCACGCCCAGCCAGAACCAAATCTTGTTGCAGCAGCATTACTGAACTGTTTTTTAAATTCATCGAAAGAGCCAAAAGTAGAATCAATATCAGAGGCTAACTTACCTGACGGTTTGCCTCCGCCATTCTTTTTCATTAAAGTCCAGAAAAGAGAATGATTATAATGACCGCCTCCGTTGTTTCTAACAGCAGCAGGATGCCTGGAAACATTTTTAAATAGTTCTTCCAATGATTTTCCTTCAAGCGCTGTTCCTTCAACAGCTTTGTTAAGATTTGTTACGTATGCGTTGTGGTGTTTGCCGTGATGTATTTCCATAGTAGCTTTGTCAATATACGGCTCAAGCGCATCGTGAGCGTAAGGTAATGCTGGTAATTCAAACTTAGCCATTATATTCCTCCTGGTTTTATTCTGAATAATAAATTATTTTCTGTTTATCATAATCTTAGTGATGCGAAATATAGATCAAACTCCAAATGATTCGCCGCATCCGCAAGTCTTAGTAGCATTCGGATTATTGAACACAAAGCCTTTGCCGTTCAAGCCGTCAGTGAAATCCAGAACAGTACCTGAGAGGTAAAATAAGCTTCTGCCATCAACAAAAAGTTTTATGCCGTCTTGTTCAATCGTAGTATCGCCTTCCTTCGCTGCGGCGTCAAAACCGAGCGAGTATGTCAACCCTGAACATCCGCCGCCTTTAACTCCTACTCTCAGTCCGTAATTTTCAGGCACTTTATTTTCTCTCATGATCTTCTTTACTTCTTTTACAGCTTTTTCAGTCATTTTTATTTCTGATTCCAATTGTAAGCCTGTCATTTTTCCATCCTGATCATTTTTATTATATAAATATTAAAAAAAATATTCATTGTCAATTCAATAATACTAAAACGGGTCTCCTGGTTTCGTCGTTAGAAACTCAGGATAATTTACTTTCCAGGTCCCTGAATTTACAGGAATAAAAAATCCCTGCTCCCGGAAATATTCTGATAGTTGTTTTGCCAATTTTTCTGCTTCGAGGTATGAAACTTCAATACCTTTTCTCTCGAGGAATTTTTGAATTCCAAACTGGAAATCGCGGAAGAAGAAATTCGAGTTATGAAACACAGGAAATTTTGCTTTAAGGAAATTCAGAAATATTGAGTTATCTTTCTTCAGCATTTCAAAATTTTCCTGCAATTTTCTTTTTGACATAAACATCACAGCTAATAATTATAAAATATGACTTATCTTCGTATTTCTGAAAACCTTGTCAACTTCAATCTGAACTTTAGCTAAAGGATCTCTGATTTTACATCGGTCAATATGCGAACAATTATCTTTTGAAACCTTTTCTTTTCCTGAAGGCATCATTTCCGGTGCGCACTTTGTTAATCTTGTTGGTTCAATTGCTTCGATAACTTCTATAAGAGAAATTTCCTCCGGCTTCCTGGAAAGAGAATAACCTCCTTTAATTCCCTGAAGTGAATTTATAATTTTTCTCCTGGATAATCTCTGTAAAACTTTTGAAACAAAGTCATAAGGTATCGCGTAGCTTTCTGAAATCTCTCTTGCAGTAGAAGAGCTGCCGTCTTTTTTCATAGCTATATATCTTACAGCCATTATTGCGTATTCTGTTTTGTTAGATAGTCGTAACATTTAAATAGGACTTTTATTGTCGTGTTTCAAACTTATTGATAATAGAAAGTAATTGCAAATTTTGACTCTTTTCCTGTTGTAGCTTATTTTATCACCACCTGAATAATTCATTGAGGAGCTTCAAACTATTTTTATCTCCTTATTTTTTACAATTATAAAAGATAAATATTATGGACGATTCAAATTACACTCTCAAATTAAAATTAATCAGTATGTATCCGCTTGTACTTTTCCTTATAATCATTCTGCTCGGAATTAAAATGAATCAAAACACGATGCAGGAAAAAAATTCTTTCTGGATAATATATATTGTTATGGGCTTAGTCTTTATGTTTCGTTATCTGAACATGCCGAAGGAAATAATTGTAGACAACGAACTTGTAACTTTTAAGAATTGGTTTGGCAGGGAAAAGGCTGCTTATATAAAGGACCTGAAAAAAATACAGAAGAGAATGAGCTACATAACAATCTCTACTGAAGAAAAAAGAATTGTAATGCCAGCAGGTTTTGCAGACTTTAAGAGATTTATAGAAGATATGAAGAAAAGAAATCCCGGGGTTGAAGTGGTTGGGGTAAAATAGGGTTCTGCGCTATATGCAATTTTTTTTGCGAAGATTTTCGAATCGGATATTTATTGCCTGTTGACTTTTTACTTACTAAAGATGTTAGGCAATTTTTATCAACCTGTTAATAATATTTGATTATAGAAACCTTTTTCAAATCGTTTTTGCAAGTCTTTATCGTCGTTTAAGTATTGTATGTAATAATCACCTTTTTTGACACACCTAAACTGAGAAACTTTATTTATTGTGCCAGGATGGATTATTGCAAAAATTTCATTTTTTAATATAATAACTATAACTCGGATTCCTGGTGAGCTTATTAACTCTTAATTGTACTTAATTTCTGAGGTAAAAGAATCATAATTTAACCAATCTCGATAATGTAGTTTGACCAAATTTCTTTTCCTGTTCTCTAACCTTTTGCGTAAGTCCAGTTATTAATGAAATTTTCAGTAATTGAAGATGAATCAATTGCTTCTTTGGGTATATAAAACTTCATTCACTAAAAAGGAATTAAAAGAACTTGGAGTAGAAATACCGGCGATAGAAATGAGCGTGAAAGAATTTCAAACTATACGAGAAAGAATTAAATTAAGCCAAAGTGTATTTGCTAAAGTATTGAATGTAAGTTCATCGTCAGTTAGACAATGGGAACAAGGGAAACGAACTCCTACAGGTTCAACCAAAGTGTTATTGGAACTTCTTAGGAAGAATCCAAATATTCTAAACTATCGTATCGAATCTTCAATTCAAGAAAGACGAGCCTAACCTCACCTGACGCCTCCGCAAAGGAGGGCAAGCTGTATTTACTCCTGCCTGCTTCAAGGCAGGTTTGGTATATTTTCCGTGTTAAATTAAAAGATGCAGTTGTTTCAATAGAGGTAAATTGTTTTTATATTAGCAGAGAAGCAGAAAGAAAGTTGTTCTTATTTTAGAAATAAAATATTAATTAAATCATTCTTTCACCCATTAAACCCAAAAGGGGGATAATATGAAATCAAAACCCTTCTTTGCCCTCGCAGCACTTTTCCTGGTATTATTCTTTGCAAATAAAATTAATGCACAGGGTAATAATTCAGAAACTGATTCGACCAGGCTCCATACTTTTTATTTATATCTGTTCAACGGCTATGCTGTTTCTTATGATCTGTACAGTGAAGAAAAATCTTCTGTCCGGCTGCGGTTAGATTTTTCAGCTGCTCATAATGATTTGAATAGTGATGCAGAGCAGACATATTCGACATCAAACGGGTATTCAAGCAAAACATCTTCAAATTCGGAAAGCAGAGACAATAATTTCTCTGTAACTTTATCGTCCTATTACATATACTCATTTTATAATTCTAAGTTAGGTCAGGCTTACATTGGGGCGGGCCCGCTTATTGGCTATTCTAGATATTCATATGGAAGTAGCACTACATACAGTGATACGCTTCAATCTTATTATTCATATGATTCACAGAATAAAAATTACAGTGTCGGAATTGTATTTTTAGCAGGCATCAGAGGATATATTACCGAAAGGATAAGCTTCTTTGCGGAGGCTAATTTAAACGGTGGAAGAACATGGACTAAATCTGAAGGTTCATCACAATATAAAGGACCAAATAATTATTATAGCACTCAAGCAAATAATTCAAGCGGCTCAGGCTGGTTTTATAACTCGCAATTTATAAGGGCAGGTATATCAGTTTCATTTTAGTGAGCTGCTGTTTTGAACATTACAATAAACTGATGAAAAATTATGCAATGCAGAGGCTATCTGCGTGGAAGCCTCTGCATTCTGCTTCCAACTTTTCATAAATCCACGTATATTTCTCATACATAAATTCCAACAGTGAGGTGTAAATGTGAAACACTTCTTTACAATATTTTTAATCCTGATACTTTCAGTCTTCAATTCCTTTGCTCAGAAGAAAGTTTATCTTGCACACATCGAAAGTGAAATTGATCTTGGTTTAGCTCCTTATATTACGCGTGTAATTGATGAGGCAGAGAGAGAAAATGCCGATGCAATAATCTTTAAGATAAACACTCTCGGCGGAAGGGTGGACGCTGCAATACAAATTAAGGATGCAATCATTTCAAGTAAAATACTGACGATCGCATTTATAGATCACCGTGCAATTTCAGCCGGAGCGCTGATCGCCCTTTCAAATAAAAAAATTGTTATGGTACCGGCAGGCTCAATTGGTGCCGCTACTGTTGTAGACCAAAGCGGGCAGAAGGTAGGTGAGAAGTACCAGTCATTTATGCGCAGCGAAATGAGAAGTATCGCTGAAAAGAACGGCAGACCTGTAGACATTTGCCAGGGAATGGTTGACGAAAGAATTGTTGTACCAGGTCTTGTTGACAGTACCCAGTTAATTACTCTCACCACAGATGAGGCAATTAAGTACGGAATAGCTGATACCGTGGTTTCAGATCTGAATGACGTGCTGAAAGATTTTAATTTATCAGGCGCAAAAGTTATTGATGTTTATCCCAACTGGGCAGAAGATACAGTAAAATTTTTGAATAACCCCATTGTCTCTTCTATATTAATTATGATCGGAATATTCGGATTGTTTGCCGAGATAAAACACCCGGGGTTTGGTCTGCCGGGAATTGCCGGCGTGATTGCGCTTCTCTTGTTCTTCGGCTCTTCTTATATCCTTGACCTTGCTTCAATACTTGATATAATCCTTTTTGCTGCAGGAGTCGTGCTGCTCATACTTGAAATTTTTGTTATCCCGGGATTCGGTGTGGCGGGAATACTCGGAATTATTTTTGTAATTGCTTCTCTTTTTCTTGCGCTCATCGGAGGCTCGCTTCCTTTTGTTGATACACAGCAGGTTTCGATAGCTGTTATTCAGTTAGCCTCTGCTCTCGTTGCTGCAATTTTACTGATAATTCTTCTCGCAAGGTTTCTGCCGAAGTCAACAGTTTTCAGCCGGCTTGTTCTTTCGAACGAGGAGAATGCTGATAAGGGTTTTGTCTCTTCAAAATCTTTAAGCGAACTAATTGGAAGGGAAGGGAAAGCATTAACTACTTTGCGCCCTGCAGGCATGGCTGATTTTAACGGAGAAAAAATTGATGTAGTTGCAGACGGCGATTATGTCCAGCAGGGAAGTAAGTTAAAAGTCCTTCGTGTTGAAGGAAGTAAAGTTGTTGTGAGAGAAATAAAATAAGAAACAGGTATATAGGTATAAGGATATAAGGTATAGGGAATAAAGGAATAGGGGTGTAGAGGTATAGGGGCATTGAGGTGATGAAATATTGAAGTTTCCCATATACCCTATCCCCTTATACCATATACCTTATTACCTTTCACTATAATCTTTCCAGAACATAACTGTTCGTTATCGTTTCGCTTTTTGAACCGCGCTGTATTCCTTTTGGAGTTTTCGCCCGCATACTGAATGAAATATTTATCTTCGTAAAAGTTTTAGCTTTTTGAATGCAGCCTTCGGTAATATTGAAAAATATTTTACCGCCTGCTGTGGTTTCAGGTTTTTTGAAATCATAATCAACACCTTGCTGGCTGACTTTGTTTTTCCCTGATATTGCTGTCATCAATCCACCTTCTATTACGGCTAACTTATCATTGCCAAATTTTTCAAGCTCAGAAACTTTATATGTGTTTGTGTTCTGCATCTGGAAAACCATAAATTGCGAAGCAGGCTGCTGGTAAGTCCAGCCGGAATCTTTTGCGAGCTGATGATCCGGCAGCGATCTGAATATCTGGTAGAGCAGGGGTTTTACTGCACCTTCAACCATATTTGTTTTAAGCTGCGCTATCTCTGCTGCGTTGACTGAATCTGTTAATCCTTTTAGAGACAAAAATTTATTTACAATTTTATCCGTCCGGAAGACTTCAAGTATTTCTCCTCGTTTTGAAACCCTTAAACCAATGTCAGAATTTGTCAATGCTTCGTAATCAGCATATTTATTTTTTTCAACCGAATCTTTATTCACACCTGATTCATAGTTGAACTCTCTTCCGTTTGCATCAGCATTGAGCTTTACAGAATTGAACATGCAGTTAATTTCCATAATGCCGTCTTTGTCAACAGAGACAGGAGTAAGGTCAATCAGGTAAATGATGGTCTGTGTTACCTTGCTTGTCAGCGTTGTATCATTGGTCTTTATTGTCTGCAGATCGCTTGTTATAGTTGAAAGCCTGTAATGATATGTTTTATCCTTTGCGAGTTTATATGCAAGCTTGAAAGATTCATTTGGATTTTCGATCGGTGCAGCTTTAATATCGCTTGAGTCAACCTGGTATTTGGCTGCATCATTAACAGGAGCTTGTTCAGATTTTTTGCTGCAGCCTGTTAAAAAAATAAAAGCAAGAGCAAGTGTGATTAGGTATTTCATTATCTGTTCCTTTTTAATAGAGTAAATATTTCTTTCTGATTTTGTTAAATGCTTTCAGGTCATTATTCCACGCGCCGATAATTTTCTCCGGGCTTATTTCGTTCAAAATATTTTTTCGTACAGAACTGTCGCCTGTAAGTTTATCAAAATAATCTGTCATTTTAAATTCGTCAGGGTATAATTTTTCCAGCGCACAGATCAGCTTGATTCCAAATTTGACAGGCATAAATTTTTTCCTGTCAGTGATCTTAAAAGAAATTCCATAGCAGGTTTGCCCGGAATATTTAGGCGACTCAGCCATTTCTTTCAGCAGAACGGGAGTGAATTTTACCGGCGAAAAGCTGATCCCACTCACTTTGAGGTCTTTTAGTTCGTTGATCAGTTTTTGTGAATTGATAAAAGGTGCCCCGATAGTGAGGAAAGGTTTGTGTGTGCCGCGTCCCTCGGAAACATTTGTGCCCTCGAGTAAACAAGTACCGGGATAAATCAAAGCAGTTTCAAGATCGGGTATATTCGGCGAAGGCTTTATCCATCGTAACGGGAACTGATCGAAGTATTTTTTTCTGTTCCAGTTTTTCATCTTAACAATAATTATATCTGGTTTCAGATTTTTTCCGAGATAACCTTCATTTGAAAAAAATAATGCAAGCTCTCCTGAAGTCATTCCATATTGTATCGGCAGAGGTGCTATACCGACAAAAGAAGCCTGATCGCTTTTTAATACCGGACCATCAACGGTTATTCCGTTTATCGGATCGGGACGATCAAGTATAAATATTTTAATATTATTTTCAGCAGCGGACTGAAGAACATAATAAAGCGTTGAAATATAGGTATAAAAACGTGCACCAATGT
>JAKAGZ010000097.1 GCA_021815365.1 Bacteroidota bacterium | reverse complement strand
GTTCAGAGTTACAATACAACGATAAAACTTTTTCCAAATTCTATTTTTGCTAATCTTTTCAGGTTCAATGAAAAACAGTACTTCAAAGCGACAGCAGGAGCAGAAACTCCGCCCAAAGTTGAGTTTTAATTTTTGATGAAGTTTTTATTATTATTTTTATTCATAATCCCGGTTGTACTTGCACAGCCTGACTCGCAAAACCAGGGCGAACCTGCAGTGCCGCAGCTTAGTCATTGGGCAAATGATCTTACAAATACGCTCACACCTTCGGAAATAAATGATCTTGATTTCCGGTTAAAGACATACCAGGATACAACTTCCAATCAGATTGTAATGCTGATGATTCCAGCATTGAATGATTACCCGGTCGAATATTATTCAATGGATGTTGCAGAGAAAAATAAAATAGGAACAAAAGAGCACGATAACGGTGCTTTGTTCCTGATTGTGAAGAATGACAGGAAAATGAGAATTGAAGTCGGCTATGGTTTGGAAGGAGTTTTGCCTGATGCACTGTGCAGTTCAATAATCAGGAATGTCGTTGCACCGTACTTTAAAAGATCAGATTATTATTCGGGTATCAGTGCGGGTATCAGTGCGATGATGTCAGCTATTGCAGGTGAATATAAGGCTGATAAAAGAATCAATGACAGAGATAGCAGAGGAAAAGTTTCCGGTATTGGTACAATTCTTTTCATAATTTTTGTTATCGTAATGTCTCTGCTGCGCGGAAGAGGAAGCAGGCGGGGTGGATTTATTTTTTTCCCCGGCGGATTCGGCGGCGGAGGATTTGGAAGTAGTGGTGGATTTGGCGGAGGCGGGGGATTCGGTGGTTTCAGCGGAGGAGGTGGGGGATTTGGCGGCGGAGGCGCAAGCGGAAGCTGGTAATTAAATGGAATATGGAATAAGGGTATAGGGAATAAAGGTATAGAGGTATATGGTATAGGGGATACAAACCGCAAAACTTTCTGGGGGATATGTATACCCCTTAAATTTTTTCATTCTCACACCTTTACCCTTATACCTCTATACCCTATACCACCCCGCTGTTGAAGTTCTGAAAATGTTTGGTTAGTATTACAAAAGAAAATTTTATTTTCTATAAAAAAGCGATAAGCAAAAAATTAATATTAAAAAAAATATTCCGGGTTAAATTTTATAGGAGAGTTTTTAATGGCGATAATGATAACAGAGGAATGCATCAACTGCGGTGCGTGCGAACCTGAATGCCCTAATACAGCAATCTATGAAGGCGGGCAGGAGTGGGAACTTGCTGGGAAAACTTACGGCGAAGGAGATAAAGCACCGAGCGGCGCTGATGGATTTTTTTCAAATGATTTTTTCTATATAGTTCCTGATAAATGTACAGAGTGCAAGGGATTCCACGATGAGCCGCAATGTGCCGCTGTTTGCCCTGTCGACTGCTGCATCCCTGATCCGAAACACGTTGAGGATGAAGCCACGCTTCTTAAAAGAAAAGAATATCTTGATGGGATTGGCAGATAGAATTAGATAATAATTATGTATAGTGTAGTGGAGGGTCTGATCACAAAGTGACCACTGTGTGGGACCCTCCACTAAAATATATAAAATTGTTTTTATACAAAGTGAGGGGGTTTATGCAGCTTCAATTGCATTCTGAATAGCTTGCCTGTCATCTGTTCCATCATTGGGCGTAGCACCATAGCTTAATACATTAAACACTTTATTGTAATAAGTTGGTTTGTTCTTATCTCCGATATTACGCCAATCAACTCTTCTTAGACAGGTATTGTTGGTACGTAATCTTTAAACCAGCTTGATTGAGCCATACAAACATTGATTATTATCACTGGAAGTAGTAAAGAGCTAATTATAAATTTCATATTATATACCTTTTTAATATTGTAATAATAAATTAATTGTGGTTTTACATACTCAAGTTTTATTTACTCAAGAAATATCCAGTTGGAAAAGAAATAGAATAAAGCGAAGTTTCAGGATAAATTTTTATTAGACCTTTGGCATACCGTATGTCCAAAATAAATTTTTTATATGAAACCCCAAAACCTGAAATAACACTAAAATCTGTAAATGAGGGACTTTCCCCCAGCGTTGATGAAAAGAAAAAGTGTGTATTATTAAAAGAGTAAGCAGGGTTTGAATGTTTAATTGTTTTCGTTACATCTACAATTGCTAATGATAGCATTCCGCCTAAATACACTTGCGCCTGAAAATCCTGAAAAGCGGAATAATGAAATTTAATTAAAAGAGGAGATTCTAAATAATAAATGAATTTCTTTCTATCACTTATATCCCAGATTTCATTCGGGTTTGTTTCAGAATAAGTAATTATGTTCCTGATTACTGAACCTTTGACCGATATATTGGTTTCGAAGCCAAGTGAAAAAAAATATTTTTTATCGGAAGTAACTTTTCCTAAATACCAATCTTTGAAATAGCCTAAATTCACTCCAAGAAAAGTATCATGTTCATTTCCTCCATCATTTGCCCCGTTGCCATAATAGTTAGATAAATTTACCCCCCCTTTAATGCCAGTTTGTGATAAGACAGTAATATTACTGAACATTATAAAAATTATAATTGCTATTGCAGGTTTAAGCTTTTTCATTTTCGTCTCTTCTGATAATGAAAAATTTATGTTTAAACCATATACTAAAAGACTGAATATATTTTTTTCATCGCTTTTTGGGGACACTTTCGAGAAATAAATTTTTTTGTTTGTCTCTTCTATCCCTCAAACAAAAGTATGTTAATTTTTACAACAAGATAAAAAGTAAGTATGCTTCTGTCAACAGGAAATTTCCCCTATTTTCAAGAGAGTATAAAGTGAAGA
Source organism: Bacteroidota bacterium (assembly GCA_021815365.1). GTDB lineage: Bacteria > Bacteroidota > Ignavibacteria > Ignavibacteriales > Ignavibacteriaceae > JAKAGZ01. The sequence goes on along the minus strand of JAKAGZ010000097.1, from coordinate 1,806 downwards.
TAGGTTAATTTTTTACTGATTCTTTATATAATTCTTTCGCTGACAGGATACCATATTTCTTTTTAATATTCTCCTTATTGTTCCCCACTGTTTTTGTGCTAATGCAAAGTTTGTTTCCAATTTCAATATTTTCCATACCTGCAAACATAAGTTTTAATATTTTTCTATTAGATGATACTCCTTTCTCCTTTTCTCACTAAAGAGAAGCGGTATTCTAAACAATTGTAAAAATTATTCAGGGCGTAATAAATTTCAATTCTTTAGGGGATATTCTGCTAAAATTATATCCTGTCTGACTGGCACAAAATTGGTTATATCTCTGCAAATTATTAAGACCAACAATTTTGTTAGCCTTTAAATTTAGAAAAACGGAGGTCAGAAATGGCAATAAAAATAACTGAAGAATGTATCAACTGCGGAGCTTGCGAACCCGAATGCCCTAACAACGCTATATACGAAGGCGGAACGCAGTGGGAATTTAATGGTCAAACATTCGGAGAAGGCGCTGCCGCTCCTTCAGGCGCCGTGGGATTTTATTCAAATGATTTTTTCTATGTAGTGCCGGATAAATGTACCGAGTGCAAAGGTTTTCACGATGAACCGCAATGTATTGATGTTTGCCCCGTTGATTGCTGCATTCACGATCCTGCTCACGTTGAAGATGAAGCAGCACTTTTAGCAAAGAAAGAAGCATTAGACGCAATACGAAATTAATTTTCCAGCGATGAGGGCGCTTTTATTCCTCTTTTTTTTGCGCCCTCTTTTCCAGTCTTCCTTTTACATTTCTTGATACTTGCTTAATTTATTACCTCAATTGAAAAATCTCTGATAAATTAGGCAGCTATTATAATGAAAATAGGTAAATACAAATTAACTGTTATTAATTCCGGCTATTTCCGGCTTGATGGCGGAGCCATGTTCGGCATCATTCCCAAAAATCTATGGGAAAAAACTAATCCACCCGATAACCAAAACAGGATTAAACTTGCCACGAGAAATCTTTTACTCGAAGATGGAAAAAGGAAAATTCTCGTTGATACAGGCATGGGAAGCAAGTGGAATGAAAAGTCAAAAATGATTTACGATATTGACCAGCAGGAATATTCAATTGAAAGCTCGCTGAAGAAGATAAACTTAAATCCTGAAGATATTACTGATGTTATACTTACGCATCTTCATTTCGATCACACAGGGGGTTCAACAAAATATGAGGATGGAAAAATTATTCCCGCTTTTCCCAGAGCTGCATATTATGTACAAAAGAAAAATTACGATTGGGCGATGAACCCTTCCGATAGGGACAGGGGAAGCTACCTGAAAGAAAATTTTTCTGCTTTGTTTGAAGAAGGTGTGCTGAATTTTATAAACGGCGAAGAAAAGTTTGATGATGAAATTGATTTTCTTATTGTCAACGGGCATACTTTTGCACAGCAACTTCTGAAAATTTCTGATTCTTCAAATACAATTTTATACTGCTGCGATCTTTTCCCGACAGCTTCACATATACCCATACCCTATGTTATGGGTTATGATCTTCAGCCGCTTGTAACAATTGCAGAAAAAAAGAAAATACTCCTGCGTGCAGTTGATGAGAACTGGAAATTATTTTTCGAGCACGACCCTGAGATAGTTTATGCAACAGTAACCTCAACAGATAAGGGTTTCAAAGCAAGTGAAAGATTTGACAGGCTGTGATAAAAAAAGCATAGAGGGTTTTACTGCTGTTTGTTCTTTAGATGAACTAAAGGAAAAAAGCGGCAAGAGATTTATCATTGATGAGGTTGAAATTGCAGTGTTCAAACTTGA
>JAKAGZ010000051.1 GCA_021815365.1 Bacteroidota bacterium | reverse complement strand
CCCTCATTGCTTGCATTCAGCGGCTCCTATTTTGATTTCAATAAAAAAGTAAACACAGCCGCAGAATTACGCGCAGAGTTCAGATACAAAAAAGGATGGGAAATGTTAAAACCTTTCGGCGGAATTATGGTCACTACTGACGGCGGAGCTTATTTTTTTGCAGGCGGACTAATAAATTTTTTTATCGGCGAACATTTTGTAATTACACCAAGTTTTGCACCGGGTCTTTATTACAAAGGAAGCGGAAAAGATCTTTACTTCCCTCTTGAATTCAGATCACAAATTGAAATTGCTTTCAGGTTTACTAATGGTGCAAGAATAGGTGTGAGCCTCGGACACATGTCTAATGCAAGCCTGGGTCCACCAAACCCCGGCGTGGAAACTTTAGCGGGAACAATTGCATTCCCGATTTATTAGCCTTTAATTATTTCCTTTCCGGCTGTATCAGCTTTGCGATCAATCCTGTCCATCCTGTCTGATGTGAAGCGCCCAACCCGCAGCCCGTCTCGCCATGATAGTACTCGTTGAACAAAATATAATTTTTGAAATTTTTATCTTTCTGAAATTTCCCGATGTTACCATATATTGGTCTGTTTCCGTTTTCATCAGGTAAAAATAATTTTATCAGTCTTTCAGAAAGTTTGTCCGCAATCTCTCTTAACGTAAAAAAGTTTCCTGAGTTTGAAGGATATTCAACTTTAAAATCATCACCATAGTAGTGATGAAATCTTTGCAGAGATTCTATAATTAAAAAATTAATAGACAGCCAGACCGGTCCGCGCCAGTTAGAATTGCCGCCGAACAAATTTGAATCAGATTCACCGGGAATATATTTAACAGTAAACTGCTGCCCGTCTGATTTAAAGACGTATGGATTTGCAAGGTGATATTTTGATAAAGCGCGCACTCCGTATTCAGAAAGAAATTCGTTTTCATCCAGCATTCTGCGGAGAAGGCATTTCATTCTGTGACCGCGTAAAAGAGACAACAATCTCCTTTCGCCCTTACCTTTTATATGCCACCGGGAAACAAGCCCGGCAAGATCAGGGCGATAATTTAAGAACCATTCGAGTCTTGCCGAAAATTCCGGGCTGCCATTCATAATTTCAGGATCAAGAACTTCAACTGCAAAAAGCGGGATCAATCCAACGAGGGAACGAACTTTTAATTTCTCGTGGCTGCCATCTGATTTATGCAGCACATCATAATAAAACTCATCTTCATCATCCCACATATCAACTGACTGCTCGCCAATCTTTACCATGGCGCCGGCTATGTAAAGAAAATGCTCAAAAAATTTCGTTGCCATATCCTGGTAAACCGGATTATCTTTAGACAGCTCAAGAGAAATCCGCATCATATTCAAACAGTACATTGCCATCCAGCTTGTGCCGTCTGCCTGTTCAATGTGTTCTGATTCAGGAAGATCAGCGCTTCGGTCAAAAACGCCAATGTTATCAAGCCCCAAAAATCCGCCCTGAAAAATATTACGATCATCAGCATCTTTCCTATTCACCCACCAGGTAAAATTCAAAAGAAGTTTGTGAAAAACCGATTCGAGAAATTTTATATCGCCTTTTCCCTCACAATTCTTTTCATCAATTTTATAGACGCGCCACGCAGCATAAGCATGAACAGGAGGATTTACATCGCCGAAATCCCACTCATAAGCGGGAAGCTGACCGTTGGGGTGCATATACCATTCACGGGTCAGATGTATTAACTGGTGTTTGGCAAAATCTGCATCTATCATTGCTAAAGTTATGCAGTGGAAAGCAAGATCCCACGAAGCGTACCAGGGATATTCCCACTTATCAGGCATCGAAATTATATCTGCATTATTAAGGTGAACCCATTCTGAATTCCTTCCCCCTTTTCTTTCTGCCGGCGGCACAGGCTGTGCAGGATCGCCATTCAGCCACTGTGGAATATCAAAATAATAAAACTGCTTGTTCCACAGCATTCCTGCAAATGCCTGTCTCTGAATATTTTTCAATTCATTATTTTTTATTTGTAGCTGAACATCAGAATAAAATTTTTCAGCATTTTTAATTCTTTCCTCAAAAATTTTATTAAAATCATTAAAAGGATTTTGTAAAGAATTTTTCGTAAGGCGCAGCCTGATCGCTTTTGAATTGCCTCCTTCTACCTTCAGCATAAAATTCACTCCCGCTTTTGTTCCTCCTTCACGATTAACCGAGCTTTTATTTTTATTTACGATGTAATCATTGATCCCGTCTTTACAATAAGCCGACCTGTTTTCTACCCTGAATAATTTTTTATAGTTGGTTTCATTCTCACAGAATAATAATTTGGCTTCGCCTTCAAAGTAAAGTGAATACTTTCCAAGTTCTCTATGCTCTATTGTCAGCCTGTTTTTACCTGCTGGTTTTATTCCGGGTTTATAATCATCGTATCCCCATGACCATGTATTCCTGAACCAGACAAGAGGTACGATATTAATTTCAGCTTCTTCATCACTCCTGTTAAAGACAGAGGCTTTTATTAAAATATCTTCAACATCAGCTTTGGCATATTCGATAAGCACATCGAAATATTTGTCCTCGTTAAAAATTCCAGTGTCTATCAATTCATATTCGGGTTCATCTTTTTTTCTTTTCGCATTTTCAGTTATTAGCTGCTGGTAAGGAAATTCTGACTGCGGATATTTATAAAGCATCTTCATGTAGCTGTGCGAGGGCAGGTTATCGAGATAGTAATAATATTCTTTTACATCTTCGCCGTGGTTGCCCTGGGGATTTGAAAGTCCGAAGAATCTTTCTTTTAAAAACGGATCCTTCCCGTTCCAGAATGCAAACGAAAAGCACAGCAGTTGAAGCTCGTCGGATATTCCCGCAATCCCGTCTTCTCCCCATCTGTACGCCCGGCTCCGGGACTGATCGTAGGTCAAATAATTCCACGCATCGCCGTCTGAACTATAATCCTCCCTGACGGTTGCCCATTGTCTTTCTGATAAGTATGGTCCCCACTTTTTCCAGTTCTTCTTTTTATTTTTATGTTCATCGAGCCTGGTACATTCTTCGTTCATAATTCTACTGCCTGATTACATCAATATTAAAAATAACGACCGGTATTATCTATTTAATTGAAGCTGTTAATATTTTCAGACTGCCTGTTATATTCCTGCCAAGATTAAAACGGATCACTCTTCTTTTATTATCAAGCAGCGCCTGCCTGTCGCCGAGCGCCTGTGCATCTTTTAATGTGCCGAATGAAATTGATGATTTATCTTCGCCGGCGTTATCTGGGATCGGAATATCTTTCGGCATCTCTGATGTAAGCTGAATGAACAATCCGTGCCCGCCATCCCCTTTATGCAACTGTCCTGTTGAATGAAGAAATCGTGGCCCGTAACTTACAGTAGCTGCAATCTTATATTTTTTTTGAATTGCTGTTCTGAATTTTTGCAAAGCACTGGTTATTTCTTCTGTGGGTTTTACATAAGCCTGGATCGAGACATAACTTCTCCCTTTAAAACCATTTTCACCAATGTTAAGACTATGGAAAAATTCTGAAAGAGCTTCTTTAAGATTTACTGCTTTTACATCAGTGACTACTGAAATTCCTTTTTCTGAAAATGATTTTTTAAGTTCGGGCAGCTTTCCTTTCTCCTGGTATTCCTTTACCATTTCCCTTGCAAGAATTTTTGCAGCTTCAACATTTGGCTGATCGAAAGGATGAATCCCGATCGCCCAGCCTGCTATTGCGACTGCAAATTCCCAGCGGAAATATTCCATGCCTAAATCGTAAAGATCGTTCCAGGCAATTTCAACAACGGGATGACCGGATTCATTTAACGCACTGACTTTTTCAGAATCTTTTTTACTGTTCTTTAAATGAATATAAACGAACAGCCTGTCATTTGAATAAAATTTTGGAGCAAGCAGAGTTTCGCCTTCCACAGGAAGAATACCTTTTCCGTTTTTACCTGTGCTTTCTGCTATCAACTGTTCTACCCATGCGCCGAAGAAAGAAATTTTTCCGGGCGTAACAAATGTAACTTTGTCAACTCCTTCATTAGCCAGCGATCCGATCACAGAACCCAGGTAAGCCGCAGTATCAACTAAAACATTTTGTGATTTTGTTTCACTTAAAATTTTATCAGCGCTCTCAAGAATTCTTTCAAGCTCAACACCGCACAAGGCAGCAGGAACCATCCCGAAAAATGAAAGAGCAGAATACCTCCCTCCAATATCAGGATCGTTCTTAAAAATTTTTCTGAAATTTAATTTCTCAGCAATATCTACTAGTCCGCTGCCGGGGTCAGTAATTGCTGCAAAGTGTTTTCCTGCCTTTTCCTTTCCAATTTTTTTCAGGGTTTTATTATAAAAATGTTTCATAAAAGAAAAAGTTTCGACCGTACCGCCGGATTTCGTAGAAACTATAAAAAGAGTTTTTGACGGGTTGAGCTTTCTGTCAAACTCCAGAACAGCACCGGGGTCAGTACTGTCGAGTATGTGAAGATTGAGATAACCTTTTTTTGTACCGAACATCAAACTAAAAACTTCCGGCGCCATGCTTGAGCCGCCCATCCCAAGAACGATTGCATCTGTGAATCTGTCTTTTCTGACTTCATCAACAAAGCTATAAATTTCCGCCAGAGCCTGCCTTGTTGTTTCAGTGCTGTAAAGCCAGCCGAGCCTGTTTACAATTTCATCCGGCTTATCGCTCCAGACTGAAAAATCTTTTTGCCAGATCCGTTCAACAATTCTTTCGTTTTTTATTTTCTCTAAAACTTCGTCAACCTTTTTTTGATACTTACCAGCTTTCACAATAAAATTTGAATTAAGCATTCACCATTCCTCCTTGTAATTTTCTCACAATAATTTTGCTGCGTTTGAATCAAGATACCATTCATAAATTCCTTTCAAAGGGTTTACATGTGCCGAAGGATATTTTTCATACCCGTTTTTCTTTTTTATAATTTCAGCAGCTATGTTTGCCTTATTTTCTCCAGTGATCATAAATACTACTCTTGCGCCATTATTAATTACATTGCCGGTTATCGTAACTCTTTTCTGTCCGGATTCAGGATGAACCGTTACAGCACAGAAATTTTTAGAATTGAAAAGTTCGAGCTGATCCGGAAAGATTGACGCTGTATGTCCGTCTGTTCCAATCCCAAGTATTATTAAATCAAACCTGGGAAGACCGCTCTCAAATTTCAAATACTTTTCAAGTACAGCAGAGTATCTGTCAGCTTCTTTCTCAGGAATATTTTCGCCTTTGATCCTGTGAATATTTTCCTCCGGAATATCTACGTTATCAAAAAGGAATTTTTTTGTCATTCCGAAATTACTTTCTTTATCTTCCGGGGGAACGCATCTTTCATCTACCCAAAAGAAATGTATCTTTTCCCAGCATATTTTCTCTTTGTACTCTTCAGCCAGAACATTAAATAAAATTTTAGGAGTGTTTCCGCCCGAAACGGCTATATATGTATTGTTGTTGGCGGCACTTTTTTTCGCAGCAATAGAACATATAACTTCAGCTAACTTCTCAGCAGTTTCGAGAGGCGTCTCAAATTTTTTTATCACGGGCTTCATAGTTTAATTCACAATTAAAAATTCATAATTTATAATTCGCAGTAAAGTCCATCATCGGATAAATTTTTGCAGGGATATCTCCAGGTAACTCCGGGTTCTTCTATCAAAGTATCTGCGTGCTCTGGGCCCCACGTTCCAGCCGGGTATCCGAAAATTTTTATTTTTTTATTTTCTTTCCACGTATCGAGTATTGGCTGAACGAAAGACCAGCAAGCTTCAACAGCATCAGCTCTTGCGAACAATGTCGAATCACCGGTCATACAATCGTGAAGCAGCCTTTCATAGGCAGCGGGGAGAGTTTCATTTTTCAGATCAGAGTAATGAAAATCCATATTAACCGTCTGCACATTATAACCCGAACCGGGTGTTTTCATTCCAAACTTTAAAAGAATTCCTTCATCGGGTTGAATTCTTATAACAAGCTGGTTGCAGGAATCGTTAACTGCCCTTCCTCTGCCGAACAACTGATGGGGTGTTGGCTTAAAATGAATTACAACTTCTGTGACCCTGGTTGGCAATCTTTTTCCTGTGCGAATGTAAAACGGAACCCCGCCCCAGCGCCAGTTGTCAATGTACATTTTTAAAGCTACAAAAGTTTCTGTGCGTGAATCTTTTTTAACTCCTTTCTCCTCCCTGTAACCGGCAATTTTTTCTCCACGCACTGTAGCTGGTCCGTACTGCCCCCTGATCACGTTCCTTTCAACATCTGCAGAAGTCATCGGGCGCAACGACTGAAAAACTTTTAAGGTTTCATTTCTTATAGCATTAGATTCAAAAGACGGAGGCGGTTCCATCGCAATTACCCCGGCAACCTGGAGAAGGTGATTCTGCACCATATCGCGCAATGCACCTGAATCTTCATAATAACCACCGCGGTTTTCTACACCAATATTTTCTGCTGAAGTGATCTCAACGTGATGAATATAATTCCTGTTCCACAACGGTTCGAAAATGCCATTAGAGAATCTCGTAACCATTATGTTCTGAACAGTTTCTTTTCCCAGGTAGTGATCGATCCTGTATAACTGGTCTTCTTCGTAATGTTTCAGAAGCTTTGCATTCAACTCCTTACCTGACTGAAGATCATAACCAAACGGCTTTTCAATAATTAATCTTTTCCATCCCTTACCGTTCGACTGATCGTTCATACCGTGTTTTGCAAGATCAAGAGGTATTACGCCATAAAGGCTGGGCGGTGTTGCAAGATAAAAAATTACATTGCCCCCTGTTCCATATTTCTTTTCAAGTTCAGTTAATTTTTTCTTTAATCCGGGGTAATCGCTGTCATCTGCAAAATTCATAACTGTAAAATAAATCGAACTAACAAATTCCTCGGCATCACTTTTTTTCAGGTCATTATCATCTGAAAATTCGTTTAAGGTATCCAGCATTTTTTTGCGGAAGTCTTCGTCTGATAATTTTATCCTCCCCGTACCGATAATCGCAAATTTTTCAGGAAGAAGTTTATGCCTTTTCAATTTAAAAACAGCAGGGATCAATTTCCTTTTTGTCAGATCTCCTAGCGCACCGAATATTACTAATATATGATTCTCTGCTCTATTCATTCAATCTCCGATGTTTATTAATTACACTTTCTTTTAGATCATGCAATCATGCATGACTGCATGTCTGCATGGTTATATGGTTGCACTTCATCATTCTTTACTTTCTATTCCTTTCTCTTACACTTAAACTTACTCTCTCTTTACCGCGTGCCCGCCAAACTGGTTCCTCAGAGCTGCGAGCATTTTCATTGCAAAAGATTCCTGCTGCCTTGATCTGAACCTTGCGAAAAGTGATGATGAAATAATTTCAGCGGGGACGTTTAATTCCATAGCAGTTTCAACAGTCCATTTTCCTTCGCCGCTGTCTTCAACATAATCTTTTATTTTTGATAGACCCGGGTCTTCTTTCAAAGCACTTGCTGCCAGTTCGAGAAGCCAACTTCGGATAACACTTCCATATCTCCAGACTTCAGCAACAGCTTTTAAATCAATATTAAACGGAGACTTTTCCATTATCTCAAAACCTTCGGCATAAGCCTGCATCATTCCATATTCAATTCCGTTGTGGATCATTTTCACGAAGTGACCTGCGCCGGATCTTCCACAATACAGGTAACCATTTTGCGGCGCAAGAGTTTTAAAAATTGGTTCGCAAAAATCACAGGCGGATTTTTCTCCGCCGTACATCAGGCAATAACCATTCTCCAATCCCCACACACCTCCGCTTGTTCCGCAGTCTATGTAATGAACTCCTTTCCCGCCGGTCTTTTTTCCTCTTTCTATGCTCGTTTTATAAAATGAATTCCCGCCATCAATTATTATATCATCTTTTTTTAAGAGAGGAAGCAGCCCGTTTATATTTTCATCAACCGGGTCGCCAGACGGAACCATTAACCAGACGATTTTTCTATCTGGCAGTTTACTTATTAATTCCCTAACTGACGATGAACCAACTGCACCCTGTTTAACAGCCTCATCAATTTCTTTTTGTGTCAGATTATAAACGACAACCTCGTGCCCGTCATTAAGCAATCTCTGCACCATGCTGCCGCCCATTTTCCCAAGTCCTATAAATCCTAATTTCATATCTACCTCTGATGATTTCTTAAATATAAACTATTATAAAAATTTTTCCCGCACAAATACTGTTAAGATTTTCCTCTTTTAATCTTTTACTAAAATATAAACAGAAAAAAATTAAAAGTAGTTTCCTTGTTCTTTTTTTAAAGCATTCTCATTATTTGTGTATTTGAAGATAAAATCAGAGCTATTAAATAAAGTAATAAGGTTATTGTTTCGGCAGGTCTTCTATGTTACTCAAGTTGACCGCTTAATTACTTGATTGTCTAAAAGTCGTTAAAAATAAATTATTTGTGAGACTTAGTGTCTCCTTTGTGCGACTTTGTGAAACCAAAAAAAGGATCACAAAGTTACACTAAGTTTTCACAGAGTAGCACAAAGTATAAAATACAAACCTCTTCGTTTGTTTACAGCGCTTTAGAGGAATAGTTTAAAATAACAAGCGGTCAACTTGAGTATGTTACTAATATTGATAGCTATAATAAAGTTTTCTTTTGCTCTTTCATTTGTATTTTGGATTACTTTAGGAATAGAGAACTTCTCTTCAAACCTTATTATTTGTCCTAACATTAGTAGCAACAAGTCTACCCTCAAATTAATTAACCTTATGACCTTATCCAATATAGAAACCTCAAGCACTTCCTTACTTCTCAGGAAGAATATTTGGGACAGATATACCGGATGATAATGTAATCACTATTCAAATGATATTGCAGTCATAAATAAAATAAGAAATTACAAAATTTGAATTTGCCTTTTAATTATCTTTAAGAAGAAAATTTTAAAATGATATTTAATGAAAAACTCCGAACACAGTTTAAAAACGGCTGAGGAACTTCTTAAAAAATACTTTAAGCACGATTCGTTCAGAGAAAATCAAAAAGAAGTATTAAACAGGATCTTAATGGAAAACGGGCATTGCCTTTTACTGATGCCTACCGGCGGGGGGAAGTCCGTATGTTATCAAATACCCTCTCAGATTTTTGAAGGCAAAACGATTGTAATTAGTCCCCTGATTGCTTTGATGCAGGACCAGGTAGATGCGCTCCGCAAAAAAGGAATTGACGCAAATTTTATCAACTCTACAGTCTCGAAGAAGGATAGGGAAATCCGCCTCGATAATTTTATTACAGGTAAATACAAACTTCTTTACGTAACACCCGAAAGATTCAGGAAACGGGAATTTGTTGAAAAAATAAAAAAAACAAATATCTCTTTGTTCGCAGTTGACGAAGCTCACTGTGTATCGGAATGGGGACACGATTTCCGCCCCGATTACTCAAGGCTTGGCGAGTTCAGAGAGATGATAGGCAGCCCATTAACACTCGCCCTTACTGCAACTGCAACACGGGAAGTTCAGGAAGATATAATCCGAAAGCTGCATCTGAATTTTTCAGATGTAAAAATTCTTCATTACGGAATTGAAAGACCAAACCTGCGGCTTGAAGCCCTTGATATTTTTGACGATAAAGAAAAATTTGAAGCTATTAAAAAAACGCTGGATAAGTTTTCAGGTTCAGGTATAATTTATTTTTCATTGATCCAGACGCTTGAAAAATTTTCCCAAATGCTCGGAGATAAAGGTTACAGGCACGGAATTTACCATGGAAAACTTCAGGCTCAGCAGCGGAAAAAAATGCAGCGAAGTTTTCTTAACGGAGAAGAAAATTTAATTCTTGCCACAAATGCATTCGGAATGGGAATTGACAAACCCGACATTCGTTTTATCATTCACGCCGAAGTTCCTTCATCAATTGAATCTTATTACCAGGAGATTGGAAGAGCCGGCAGAGACGGCAAAGATTCACTCTGCCTGCTGCTTTACAACCAGGAAGATCTTTATACTCAAATGGAATTTATTAAATGGGCAAACCCGGATGCTGAGTTTTATTCAAGACTGTTTGATATTCTGAAAAATAATTTAATGCAGGTAAATTCTTATGGAGTTGACTATCTCCGCGAGCAGCTAAGCTTTAAAAATAAAAATGATTTCCGCGTTGAAACTGCACTCGGAATGCTTGACAGGTACAGCGTTACGGAAGGCTCAATCGAAAATAAAGATCTGCAGATCATATCCGGTCTTCCTGAAATTTTGGAAAATGAAAATTACCTTAAAGAAAAAATGATGAACGATAACAAAAAGCTACTATCTGTTGTAAAATATTTCAGAGGTGAGAAATGCAGGCGTGTCTTTATTTCAGAATACTTCGGCTTCTTCGATGAAAAGCCTTGCGGAAATTGTGATAACTGCACGAGGAATTTAGACTCACATTAGAAATTACTTCAAAAGCACTAGCCTCTTTACTTCATTAAATTCTCTTTTACCGTCAGTTGATATTGCAGTAATCCTATAAAAATAAATTCCTGAAGCTAAGTTATTTGCATTAAAAGTTATTTCGTGATAGCCGGCGGATTCCGTTGTATTCGCAAGCTGCTTAATTTCCTGTCCAAGTATATTATAGAAACCTCTGAAAAATAGAATCATTCGGAAACAAAGTATTTTTAATAGCACACTGATGACACGCCTGCGTGCCGTAACGTCACTACGGCGTGCAGGCACGGATTTGGCTGATTTTCGCGGATTAGATCAGTGTTAATCTGTTTAATCTGTGTCATCCGTGTTCTATTTTTAATTTTTCAGAGGTCTCTTATAAATAGAAATTTCTATTTTGCTCTCTAATGATAAAGCAAAGCTTATAGTTGTTGTTGGATTAAAAGGATTTGGATAATTCTGAAATAACTAAATTTATCAGGAATAGCTCCTTTCATAATATCTAAGCCTGTTATTAAGAATGGTTACAACTGTATCTGTTGAATACCAACTCTCGTTTCCTGAATTATCATAACAAGTAACTGCAATATGATAACTTTTGCCTGGTGATAAGTCAGTTATTGTATAGGAAGTATCTTTTAAAACATCAGTTACTTTATTGTAAGTATAACCATTGAATGCAGTGTCCCAATAAACTTTATAGCCTTTTAAATCACCCATTAAACTTGAATCCCAACTTATTGTTATTGAAGAATCAGACAAATTAGGAAATTTAAGATTCTGAACCGGAATAGGCGGTGCAGTAGTGTCGGGTTGAGTCAAAAATGTATTACATCAACAAAAGCATTCGTACTGTCACCTTGACCTAAAGTATTTTGAATTGGTTGATACGGGCAGATGCAGAAAAATCTTTCCAATCATTTATTTCTTTTAATATTTTATCTTTATCTTAATTAAAGATTAAAAACTCAACAAGAAATTTTATTCGCTAAAATAATGAAGATTTAGTTGTTCGGAATTTCCGAACAACTGCATCAGTATGTTTAATTGCCCCGACTTTCAAGCCAGGGGAAGAAGAAAGAAGAAAACCGCTTTAGCCAAAACAAAATAAATTTTGGCTGAAGCCACAATAACCAGAGAAACCAATATCCCCGAACTAAAGTTCGGGGCAATTAAATCAATGAAAAATTCAACTATTCGGAATTTCCGAACAGTTCGAACCATAATTTATCCCCCGCTTAAATCTTGACAAATTAGTACAGATTGGTTAGTTTACAACCCTGAATTTAGCGAAGGAATAAATTCCTGAAATTAATCTGAACCCGTAGGAGTTTGAATGAGTACTACTGAAGTAAAAACGATTGAAGAACTGACGAACAAAGAATATAAGTACGGATTTGTTACTGAGATTGAAGCTGAAACTTTACCGAAAGGCTTGAATGAGGACATTATCAGACAGCTTTCAGCAATTAAAGGCGAACCAGAATTTTTACTTGAGTGGAGGTTGAAATCTTTTCGTCACTGGCAAACAATGAAAGAACCAACCTGGGCAAATGTAAAATTTCCACCGATTGACTACCAGGACATTTCTTATTATTCAGCTCCAAAGAAAAAACCAAAGCTCAACAGTCTCGATGAAGTTGACCCTGAATTAAGAAAGACTTTTGACAAGCTGGGGATTTCAATTGACGAGCAAAAAAGATTAAGCAACGTTGCTGTTGATGCAGTATTCGACAGCGTTTCGGTTGCAACTTCATTCAAAGAAAAATTATCCGAGCTTGGAATCATTTTCTGTTCATTTTCAGAGGCTGTAAAAAATCATCCCGACCTGGTGAAAAAATATCTGGGCAGTGTAGTTCCATATACCGATAATTTTTTTGCAACTCTTAATTCAGCAGTTTTCAGCGACGGCTCATTCGTTTACGTACCGAAAGGGGTTCGCTGCCCGATGGAGCTCTCAACTTATTTCAGGATCAATGCAGCGAACACAGGGCAGTTCGAAAGAACTTTAATTATTGCCGATGAAGGCGCTTATGTAAGCTACCTCGAAGGCTGCACTGCACCGATGAGAGATGAAAATCAACTGCACGCTGCTGTTGTGGAATTAATTGCGCTTGACAATGCACAAATAAAATATTCTACTGTTCAAAACTGGTACCCCGGCGATAAAAACGGTAAGGGTGGAATTTATAACTTCGTTACAAAACGCGGTGCCTGCCGGGGAATAAATTCAAAAATTTCCTGGACTCAGGTTGAAACAGGCTCAGCAATTACCTGGAAATATCCAAGCTGCATTTTGCAGGGCGATAATTCAACTGGTGAATTTTATTCAGTTGCTGTTACAAATAATTATCAGCAGGCTGATACCGGAACAAAGATGATCCATCTTGGAAAGAATACAAAGAGTACTATTATCTCGAAAGGAATTTCTGCCGGTAAAAGCAATAACAGTTACCGCGGTCTTGTAAAAATTATTAAGAGAGCTGAGAATGCAAGAAATTTTTCACAATGCGATTCGCTTCTGATCGGTGATAAATGCGGGGCGCATACATTTCCATATCTTGAGATAAATAATCCCTCTGCACAAATTGAGCACGAGGCGACTACTTCAAAAATTGGTGAAGACCAGATATTTTATCTGAACCAGAGAGGAATTTCTACTGAAGATGCTATTGGTTTGATCGTGAATGGTTATTGCAGAGAAGTATTTAAAGAGCTTCCGATGGAATTTGCTGTTGAAGCGACAAAATTATTGAGTATAAGTCTTGAAGGAAGTGTCGGGTAACTGCTTTAAAATCCCTTCCGGGAAGGGGTTGGTTTTAAAATAGAAGTAACAAAGAAATTTTTAGAAAATATACCGGAAAAAAAAGAAGATGTTATTAGAAATAAAAAATTTACACGCTAATATTGAAGGCAGAGAAATATTAAAAGGTATTGATCTCAAAGTTAATTCAGGCGAAGTTCATGCGATAATGGGACCAAACGGTTCGGGTAAAAGCACACTTGCTCAGGTCCTTGCCGGAAGGGAAGAATATAAGGTAACACAAGGTGAAGTTTTTTATAATGGCAAGAACCTGCTTGAGCTTGCACCGGAAGATAGGGCAAGAGAAGGTCTGTTTCTTGCATTCCAATACCCGGTCGAAATTCCCGGTGTGAGCAATACTAATCTTTTAAAAACTGCTCTGAATGAAATCAGAAAATATAACGGTCTCGAAGAGCTTGATGCGATGGAGTTTTTAGCGCTCATAAAGCAAAAAATGAAATTAGTAGATCTGGATCAGTCACTTCTCAGCCGTTCTGTTAACGAAGGATTTTCTGGGGGTGAGAAAAAAAGAAATGAGATTTTCCAGATGGCAGTGCTCGAACCAAAATTAAGCATTCTCGATGAAACAGATTCCGGGCTGGATATTGACGCTCTGAGAATAGTTGCGAACGGTGTTAATAAATTAAAATCGAAAGACAATGCTACAATAGTTGTTACACACTACCAGAGATTGTTGAATTATATAATCCCGGATTTCGTTCACGTGCTTTACAATGGTAAGATCGTAAAATCAGGCGGGAAAAAACTTGCACTCGAGCTTGAAGAAAAAGGATACGACTGGGTAAAAGAAGAAAAAGAATACGCATAAATTTGAATGTATGAATGCATGATTGCATGAAAAATAAAAATTCCATTCGGTCATTCATCCATACAATCATTCATTTGTAATTTGGAGTAAGTGTATCTATGAGTGAATTTAGAAATATGAAAGAGTTGTATATTGAAGAGT
Organism: Bacteroidota bacterium; assembly: GCA_021815365.1. GTDB lineage: Bacteria > Bacteroidota > Ignavibacteria > Ignavibacteriales > Ignavibacteriaceae > JAKAGZ01. Next base: position 5,800 of record JAKAGZ010000051.1, on the reverse strand, counting down.
TCAAAAAATTTGAAAGCTCTCTCAACGGCGAAAGTTCTGCGCCTGTACACAAGTTAAGGAAAGAAGCTATTGCAAATTTTTCAGGACTCGATTTCCCTGATACGAAAAATGAAGAATGGAAATACACCAGCATTGCTCCTCTGCTGAAATATAATTTTAAGCCATCTTATGAAAAGAAAAATATTGCTAAGGAGAACCTGGAGAAATTCTTGTTCGACCGGCACGAGTACAATCTGCTGGTTTTTGTCAACGGGCACTTTGATGAGAAACTTTCGTCAGTAAAAAATTTGCCGGGCGGAGTAATAGCCGGCAGCCTGACTACAGCTATCAGAGAAAACTCACCTGTGATTAAAGAACATTTTGGTAAATATGCGGATCATAAAAACCAGATATTTACTGCACTAAGTACAGCTTATGTGAAAGACGGTGCGTTTGTTTATGTACCGGATGGAAAAATTGCTGAAGACCCGATCCATATTTTATTTTTAACTGATACAGGCTCTGAACAGATTCTCAGCCAGCCGAGAAATTTATTTGTTGTTGGTAAAAATTCTGTTGTTACTATCATCGAGCATTATTCTGCCGTTACGCCAGGCATTTATTTTACCAATGCAGTTACTGAAATCTTTGCCGGCGAGAATTCTGCAGTTGACCACATAAAATTACAGGAAGAAAGTAAAAAGGCTTTTCATATTGCAAGGATGGAAGTAGACCAGGAGAGAGCAAGTAATTTTTCTTCGCACGCCATTTCACTCGGTGCAGAACTGTCAAGGAATGATTATAATACAAGATTCAACAACGAGGGCGGCGAATGCACACTGAACGGATTATTCCTGCTTGAAGGTTCACAGCATTTTGATGTTCATACACTGATAGACCACGCAAAACCGCACTGCAGCAGCCACGAACATTACAAAGGAATTCTTGATGATAAGTCGAGAGGTGTTTTCAACGGCAAGGTCATTGTAAGAAAAGATGCGCAGAAAACAAATGCATTCCAGGAAAATAATAACATAATTTTGTCTGACGAAGCGCTCGTGAACACAAAACCGCAGCTTGAAATTTTTGCAGATGATGTGAAGTGTTCGCACGGCGCTACGATCGGTCAGCTTGATAAGGATTCGATGTTCTATCTTAAATCAAGAGGGATCAGTGAAGAGGCAGCACGCACAATTTTAATTCACGCTTTTGCAAGTGATGTGATTCTCAGTATTAAAGTTAAAGCTGTAAAAGATTATATAGAAGAAATTCTTTCAAAACGATTTAATAATTGAAATGTTATGAATTTAAAAACGGTATCACCAAAGAATAAAATTGATACTTATGATGTAGAAAAGATACGGAGGGATTTCCCTGTACTTTTGCAGAAAGTGCATGGACAAAAACTTTGCTATCTTGATAATGCTGCAACGACACAGAAACCCCGGTCAGTTATTGACGCAGTGAGCCGGTACTATGAGACAATAAACTCGAACGTTCACAGAGGTGTTCACTCTTTAAGTGAAATGGCAACACAGGCTTACGAAGACTCGAGAACCACGGTCAAGAATTTTATAAATGCAGCTTCTGAAAAAGAAATAATTTTTACACGCGGCACCACTGAGGCAATAAATCTTGTCGCACATAGTTACGGGAAAATTAATCTGAAAGAAGGTGATGAAGTCCTGATTACAAATATGGAACATCACTCAAACATTGTTCCCTGGCAGTTGATCTGTGAAGAAAAAAATGCAAAACTGAAGGTAGTCCCTGTTAACAATGACGGCGAACTGATCTTTGAAGAATTCGAAAAGCAGTTAAATGAAAGAACGAAAATTGTTTCTGTAGTTTATGTTTCAAATTCTCTGGGGACAATAAATCCTGTGAAAAAAATAATTGATAAGGCGCACAGCTTCGGAATCCCGGTTTTGCTTGACGGTGCGCAGGCAATTCAGCATTTAAAAATTGATGTGCAGGAACTTGATTGCGACTTCTTTGCATTCTCGGGGCATAAAATTTACGGACCAACAGGCATCGGCGTTCTTTATGGCAGGGAAAAATTATTGGAATCAATGCCTCCTTATATGGGCGGCGGAGATATGATTTCAAAAGTTACTTTTGAAAAAACTACTTATAATGAATTGCCTCATAAATTTGAAGCTGGAACCCCTCATATTTCTGGTGCGATAGGATTGGCAGAAGCTCTGCGTTATATAAATAAAATTGGTATCAAAAAAATTTCAGCCTATGAAAAAGAAATTCTTAACTACGCAGCAAGTTCTCTTTTGCAGGTAAACGGATTGAAAGTAATCGGGCAGGCAAAAGAAAAAAGCAGCGTTATCTCTTTTGTGTTTGATAATATTCATCCTCACGATGTGGGAACATTCCTGGATTTTGAAGGAATAGCTGTAAGAACAGGTCACCACTGCACACAGCCCCTGATGGACAGATTTAATATTCCTGCAACCACAAGAGCGTCTTTCGCTCTTTACAACACAAAAGAAGAGGTTGACATTCTTGTAAATGGCTTGAAAAAAGTATTAGAGGTTTTTAATTAATGAATGATGAATTAAGAGAACTTTATCAGCAGGTTATTCTCGATCACAATAAAAGTCCGAGAAATTTCAGAGTGATAGAACACGCCAATCACCACTCGGAAGGTTATAATCCTCTCTGTGGTGACAGGATTGATGTTTTCATTGACGTTGAAGAGGGGATCGTGAAAGATATTTCGTTCCAGGGAAGCGGCTGTGCAATTTCTAAAGCATCCGCTTCGCTGATGAGCAGTACTGTTAAAGGAAAGACTGTTGATGAAGCTGAAAAGTTATTTGAGAAATTCCACAGCCTGATAACCGGCAAAGCCGACGGTGATCCTGAAGAGCTGGGAAAATTAGCTGTGTTTGCCGGAGTAAGGGATTTTCCTGCAAGAGTTAAATGCGCAAGTCTTGCCTGGCATACGATGATAAATGCATTAAAAAAAGAAAAAGATGTCGTGACTACTGAATAAAAAAAATTTTGTTATGAGCAAAGTGAATAAACAGGAATTAGAAGAAAAAATAATCAATACGCTGAAAACTTGTTATGACCCTGAAATACCAGTAGATATTTTTGAGCTTGGTCTTATCTACGAAATCAGGATTGACGATGAGGCTAATGTAAAAATTTTAATGACGCTTACTTCGCCAGCCTGCCCTGTTGCAGGTTCACTGCCGGGAGAAGTAGAACAGAAAATTAAAAATATTGATGGTATAAAAAGCGCAGCGATAGAATTAGTGTGGAATCCCCCGTGGGATAAAGATATGATGTCAGAAGTTGCAAAAGTAGAATTGGGATTTATGTGAGTTCAAGAGTAAGAGTAAGTTTAAGTTTGCTTGCTGATCTTACTCTTACTCTTAAATTTACACTTATATGTATTTTAAATAAAGAAAGGAGTAACAGATGTTCAATATAGTATCACGCCCGCCGATGTATGATCAGGATGCGGTTCAGCCGATGAGAGATGAATTGATAGCAGTTGGTTTCAGGGAATTGCTTACACCGAAAGATGTTGAAGAAGCAGTAAAAGTTCAGGATGATAAAACCGTTTTGGTAATGATAAATTCTGTTTGCGGATGTGCAGCAGGAAGCGCAAGACCCGGTGTTTCACTCGCACTTCAGAATAACATAATTCCTGATAAACTTTATACCGTTTTCGCCGGACAGGAAAGAGAAGCTGTTGATAAAGTCCGCAGCTATATTACTGAGTATCCGCCTTCTTCTCCGAGCATTGCTTTATTCAGGAACGGCGGACTTATCTATTTTATGCAGAGAAGGGACATTGAAGGATTTGATGCAGATCATATTGCAAATGAACTCAGGAAAGTTTTTGATGAGCATTGCACTGCTAAAGGTCCTTCAATTGCACCAGAGGATTTTGAAAAAATAATGTATGCTAAAATGTGCGGATCAAAAATTCCGCCGTATAAAGGAGCATAAAGAATGGAATGAATGATTGAATGCTGAGTGTTGGATTTAATTCATTCAGTCATACAACCATTCATACATTCTTATTTAATAAATAATTTGTATTGATTGAAATTAAATACGTAAAATGAAATTCAGTTCACAAGAGGAGTACGGCTTAAGGTGCCTGCTGAGGATCGGGAAAGCTGAACCAAATGGATTAACAATTCCCGAAATCAGTGAGATGGAGGGATTGACTACCGCTCACGTTGCTAAATTGCTGCGGGTTCTCCGCCTCGGCGAATTTATCGAAAGTGAGCGGGGACAGAACGGAGGCTATAAGCTGGCACGCCCCGCAGACAAAATAATTATTGGCGAAGTGCTTGCTGCTTTGGGCGGAAGATTGTTTGAAAAGGGTTTCTGCGATATTCATACTGGTATTTCTAAAATTTGTACAAATACTATAGATTGTTCTGTGCGTTCTTTGTGGGGAAATATTCAGTCAATGCTCGATAACGTGCTTGAGAAAATTACACTGAAGGATCTTTTGGGCAAAGAGGAAACGGTTTCGTTATTAGTGGGCAGTTATGCCGGTGAAGCCGGGACGAATATTTTGAAAAATTAATCTTCAGTTTTTTTGTCCCCTTCTTTTTTTTTAATGTATCCTTCTCCGATAAGACTCTCGAAAGATCTATAAACTTTTATAGTCACCTCTGTTGAGGAATCATATCCGGTGGATTCTATTTTGATGCCGTTGACCTCCTTCGATAATTTCACTTTTGCATACAGCTTGCTGGCATCTACTAATTCTCTGCTCAGTCTTGATTTATTTTCAGGAATATTTGACAGAGCATAGTAAATGCCTTTCCTGGCGTTTTGAAATGCAGCATCAATTTCTTTTTCGTTATTATTTTGCTGCTGAAAAGCCGGGGACAAAAATAAGACAAGTAGAATCAATGTCTTTTTCATAAGCCTTTCCCTATGTTATTAACTTAAGTTACGCATGTTAAAAGATGACATCTTTTCTAATTTGCTAAAAATTTTGTTTTAAGCGATTTCTGTTTGAAAAATAAAGATGTCATCTTTTTACCTCTCGTGTTTGCGTAGGTTTTGTAATTAAGTTTACGAAAAAACCTTAACCTCAAAATCGCTGGTTATAATTTAAGCATTATATATCTTTTTAACTTTAATTTCTGAGCAATGCTTCCTATTTTTGACGAACTAAATATTTACAATAAGAATTTATAATGCAATTAAGACTCAACAGGCTCAAAAATTTTTACGGAAGAAAAGGACCGCTGCTATTAATTATAATGGATGGCATCGGTCTCGGGAAAGAATACGACGGCAACGCTGTTTATAAAGCAAGCACTCCGGTGCTTGATGAATTATTCAAATCAAAATTATTTACAAAATTAAAAGCACACGGACCCGCGGTTGGTCTCCCTTCAGATGATGATATGGGCAACAGCGAAGTCGGGCACAATGCAATAGGTGCAGGCAGAATTTTTGACCAGGGTGCCAAGCTCGTAAATAAAGCTATTGAATCGGGAGAAATTTTTACTACTGATATCTGGATGAATGTTATTAATCCGGGAATAAAAGGGGGAACAGTGCATTTTCTTGGGCTGCTTTCTGATGGTAATGTTCATTCGAACATCAGCCAGCTTTTTGTGCTGATAAATAAATGTGCAGAGAGTGGAATTAAAAAAGTCAAACTGCACATTCTTACAGACGGAAGAGATGTTCCCGGCAGAACTGCTGTAGGTTATATAAAAGAAACAGAAGACCTTTTCGAAAAAATTAAAAAGGAAAAAGGATACGAGTACAAAATTGCTTCAGGCGGCGGAAGAATGAATGTAACTATGGACAGGTATAA
>JAKAGZ010000050.1 GCA_021815365.1 Bacteroidota bacterium | reverse complement strand
GAATTTACACTTAAAGATTTTAAAGCAGCTTTAAATTTTGTAAATAAAATCGGTGAAGAAGCTGAAGCGATGGATCATCATCCCGACATTTTAATACATTCCTGGAATAAGGTAAAAGTCTCTGTCTCAACACACAGCGAGGGCGGAATAACTGAAAAAGATTTTATGCTTGCCGGTAAAATAGAAGGTGTCAATAAGTGAATAACCGTTTGGAAGCTCTATTAAATCTTTACAAAAAAGATCCAAACGATCCTTTCCTTTTGTATGGGATCGCACTGGAATATATGTCAGCTAAAAATTATAGTGAGGCTGAAAAATATTTTAAAACTTTATTGCAGCAAGACCCTGAATATGTTCCGGCATATATGCAGTTTGCACGGCTGAAAGAAAACCAGGATGAAGTTGATGACGCAAAAAATTTATATAAACAGGGAATTGTGGCAGCAAAACGAACCGGTGACTATCATGCAGCAAAAGAGATGGAGGAGTTTTTAGATGAGCTTGAGTGAAAAACCGGAATCAACCGCTATACGGGAGATTTACAATATTTTTCTGAGTACTGAAGCTTTGCTTAAAGGGCATTTTCTTCTTACTTCGGGAAGACACAGCGATCAGTATTTTCAGTGTGCAAAAGTTTTGCAGTACCCCGAGTATACTGAAAAGATTTGCGCGAGGATTGCAAATAATTTTAAGAGTTTTGATATTGATACTGTAATTTCACCGGCTATCGGCGGCATCATTGTCGGGCAAGAAGTTGCAAGACAATTAAACAAGCGGTCTGTCTTTGCTGAAAGAGAAGATAAAAAATTAATGCTCAGAAGAGGCTTCACGCTTGAGGAAGGAGAAAATGTCCTGATCTGTGAAGACGTGGTTACAACCGGAGGCTCTGTCTTTGAGGTAATAGATATTGTGAAAGGATTTCGGGCAAACATTGCAGGTGTTGGTTTTGTTGTTGACCGAAGCAACGGCAAAGTAAATTTTGGTTACCCGCAATTCAGCACAATGAAGCTGGATGTTGTTTCTTATCCTGCTGATGAATGCAAGTTATGTAAAGAGGGTTTAACTTTGGTAAAACCAGGTTCAAGGAAAATTAAAGTTTGATGAACTTTGTAAATTACATCAGAGAACTTATCGGGAATGATCTTCTCTTTGAATTTATCGCTTCAATAGTGCTGGTTTTTCTTTCAATTCTTGCTGCGAAGATTTTCAGTTTCCTCCTGAAAAAAATAATCAAACCGTTTGTTGAGAGGTCTAAAACCCAGCTTGATGATAAAATTCTTGAAGCAGGCGAATCGGCAGTATTCCGTTTAATTATTTTAGCAGGGTTTTACCTAGCAATTAATAATCTCCGTTATAGTTATTTCTTATATGAAGAAAACGCACACGCAAGATTTAATAAATCATATCCTTATATTGACAAGATTCTTCTGTTAGCTGACAACCTGCTCTATCTTGCACTTATTCTGGTCATACTGCTTTTAGCTTATCGTTTTATTACCGTTTTGTTTGATTGGTATGCGGAGAAAGTTAATGCCGGCGAAAACAGGAATCTGAGCGGGAGTTTATTCCCGCTGTTAAAAAAAATATCAAAGATCGTTATTACTGTACTCGCCGTAATAGTAATTCTCTCGAAGTTTGATGTAAATATCAGCGCTTTTATTGTCTCACTTGGCGTAGGTTCACTTGCAATTGCGCTTGCTGCTCAGGATACTCTGTCAAATATGATCGCCGGATTTATAATTATGATAGATCGCCCGTTCAGGATCGGCGACAGGATCAAGTATGGGAATGATATCGGAGACGTTGTTGAGATAGGTATAAGAAGCACAAAAATTTTAGATTTTGAAAATAATCTTGTCATAATGCCGAATAATGAAATCGTAAAATCGAAGATTGTAAATCTTACTTATCCAAATATTTTTACTACAGTAGTAATTGATGTTGGAGTTGCATACGGAAGCGATCTGAAAAAAGTAAAAAAGATAATGTTAAAGGCTGCAGATAATCACCCGCTGATTTCAAAGTCGTCTCCTGCTAATGTATTTTTAATGTCGTTTGGAGATTCATCGCTTAATTTTCGCCTGGCTGCCCGCACTGATGACTACCGCAATGCTTTCATTGCACAATGTGAACTTCGTGAGATTATTTACGAAGAATTCAATAAAGCAGGGATAGATATTCCTTTCCCTCAGAGAGTCATTCATATGAGAAAAGGAAATTAATTTTTTTATAAAAAATTTTTACAAGTGGATCAAAGAAAATTATATAAAACAGTAGAAACAATTGCTTCAGGAGATTTTTCTTCTGAAAAAGGAATGATGATTGAAGTCCTGAATCAATTGATAAGTGATGAAAAAATAAAAATAACCGGAGGGAGGATTTGGCAATTACTTCCCGAAGAGCAGTCGTATAAATTATTATTTCAGACAGGCAAACTAGACAGGATTAAAGAAAACTTTAGATTAAAAATTAAGGAATATCCTATTTTTGATTTTATCGCTAAAGAGAGAACGATACTTGGAAACGAGACCAACTCTGTTTTGAGGGAAAAGGGAATTTTCAAATACTCGGCCTCAGGTGTTGGATATAAAATTAAATTGAACGGAAAGAATTATTATGAATACCTTCTTGCTTTAAACTCGGAGGAGATTAATGAGGATCTTCGTTTAGCCCTGAATATCATTGCAACTGCATTGACCTCGCAGATCAAGCACAAGAGATCATCAATCAGTGCAGAACATCTGAGAGCTGATATAGACAAAGCAAGAGAGCTGCAAAAAAGTATCCTGCCTGAACATGAATACAGATTTTTTGATTACGAACTTTTTGGAGTTACAGCGCCGGCTGAGATAGTGGGCGGCGATTTTTTTGATTATCTCGGGATCGGTGATGAAGATAAGCTGGCTGTAACGGTAGGAGACGCCGCAAGCAAGGGCGTAAGTGCATCGGCTGAGGCTATGTATATTTCCGGTGCATTAAGAATGGCAAGCAATTTCGAAATTAAAATTTCGCCATTAATGAAAAGAATGAACAAGCTTGTAAATAAAATTTTTGCTGATGATAAATTTGCCTCTTTTTTTTATGGTGAACTGTCAACAGAAAAAAGTGGTTTGTTTCTCTATTCAAATGCCGGGCACAACCCACCAATATTTTTTAAAAATGACTCAAACAATGTTACGCTGTTAAATCCTACAGGTCCGGTTTTTGGTCCAACGCCGAATGCAAAATATTCAGTTGAGAGCATTCATATTCTGCCGGGTGATCTTTTATTTATTTATTCGGATGGTGTAACTGATGCGGCGGATCAGAAATTTAACAATTTCGGGGAAGAGCGTTTAATTAAACTTCTGAAAAAGATCAAGCATCAATCTGCAAAAGAAATTACTTATAGAGTTCTTGATGAAGTAATCCGGTTTTCAAAGAATGGCCAGTACCAGGATGATAAGACAATTGTTGCAATAAAAAGGCTTAGGTAAGATTATCTAATATGAGCATTTATAAGATTTGTTTTTATATTCCTTGTTATTCACAATTGCTTTGTTCGCAAATTTTTCCCCGTTCAAAGCGGGTGTAAATAAACCAGAAATTGTGTAATAATCTGTTGAAAAATCATAAAAAGACGATTATATTAAAACCAAAAGAAAGTAAAGATTATGAAAACAATTGAATTAAAAATCTCAGAAGCGGTCTTCAATAAAATATTATCTTTTCTCGAACTTCTGCCGAAAGAATCAGTTCAAATAATTCTTAAAGATGATGATAGGAAAGATATTCCTTATGTAGATGATGATGAGCAAAAGGAGATAGAAAGAATATTAAAAAACCCCGAATGCCATAAGATCGCATATAAAGAAAAAGTTATAATAAAGTGATGGAAGTTGAATTTGAATATTCGAAAAATGCTCTCAAATTCATTAATAAAAATCCTAAATTGCTATCGCTTGAAGAGGTAAGAAATTTAGTAATATCTGCTTTGAAGAAAATTTTAAAAATGGAAGAAACAAACGTTGATCTGAAAATGCTTAAGGGAAATTTACGCGGTTACTATAGAATTAGAACCAATAAGATTAGGATAATTTTTTCACTTACAAGAAATGAAATTTTTATTGTATTTGTAAAAGATATTGGTTTTAGAGGGGACATATATAAATGAAAGATAAACTGTTGTTTTATCTATTACCCACAGCTTGCTCTATGTACTACCGATTTATCGTAAAATAATTCACAAATTTTTCCCCGTTCCAGTAGATGGCCTGTTTTAGAGTTTTTTATAGTAATTTTTTTCTGCCGGCGGGAGAGCCTACCTAAGCTTTTTTACAGGCTAGCTCTCTGGTGTGTCAATGGTTCTTGAAGGTATCAGAAAGCAACTTTTCTTTCCCATTCGTTTCTGATTTGTTTTTGGTATCCCAATCCGTCGACGTTATGTTTATACAACAATCTTATTTTTAGTCAATAATTGAGGAGTAAATAATGATCACTTCAATAAATCCGACTACCGGAGAAGTATTAGAAGAATACAAAGAAATGAAAAATGATGAAGTAGAGAAAATTATTTCATCGTCACACCAGGAGTTTATAAACTGGCGCAAGACAGGCTTCAACTCACGTGCTGATAAAATGAAAAAAGCTGCTTCAGTTTTAAGAGATAAGAAAAATAAGTTTGCTGAAATAATGACACTCGAAATGGGCAAGCCTGTTGCACAATCAAGAGCAGAAGTTGAAAAATGTGCGTGGGTTTGTGATTATTTTGCTGAGAATGCCGAAAGATTTTTGGATGATGAAATAATTGAAACTGATGCTTCGAAAAGTTTTGTGTCTTATCAGCCTCTTGGAGTTATACTTGCCGTGATGCCTTGGAATTTTCCTTTCTGGCAGGTCTTCAGATTCGCTGCGCCGAACCTGATGGCGGGGAATGCAGGTGTGCTGAAGCACTCTTCAAATGTAACCGGCTGCGCTCTTGCTATCGAAAATATTTTCAGGGAAGCTGGTTTTCCGGAGAATCTATTCAGAACATTAATAATTCCATCAAAGGATGTTGCCGCAGTAATTAAAAACAGATTTATCAAAGCTGTAACTTTGACAGGAAGCACAGCTGCCGGAGTTTCGGTTGCAAAAACAGCCGGCGAAAATTTAAAAAAGACGGTTCTCGAATTAGGTGGAAGTGATCCCTATCTTATCCTTGATGATGCAGATTTGGAACAAGCTTCTGATACCTGTGTGAATTCCCGTTTGATAAACGGCGGACAAAGCTGCATTGCTGCAAAAAGATTTATTGTTGTGGAATCGGTTTATAATGAATTTGAAAAACTATTTATTGAAAAAATGAAATCAAAAAAAATGGGTGACCCGTTTGATGAATCAAATAACCTTGGTCCGCAGGCAAGAATTGATCTGCGTGATGAACTTCACCGCCAAGTGACCGCAAGCGTTGAGAAGGGCGCAAAAATTTTATTAGGCGGTGAAATACCGAAAAGTAAGGGTGCATTTTATCCACCTACTGTTCTTTCAAATGTTAAAGCCGGAATACCTGCTTATGATGAAGAGCTTTTCGGACCGGTTGCAGCTCTGATAAAGGTAAAGGATGAGAACGAAGCAATTAGAATTGCAAATGATTCAAACTTCGGGCTGGGTGCATCTGTATTTACAAAAAATATTTCAAGAGGAGAGAGGATCGCAAAGGAAGAACTTGCTGCAGGAAATTGTTTTGTAAATGAATTTGTAAAATCCGATCCAAGATTACCCTTTGGTGGAATAAATGAATCTGGTTATGGAAGGGAGCTTTCTGTCTTTGGCATCAGGGAGTTTGTAAATATTAAAACAGTCTATATTAAATAGCTGATAAACTGTGACTCAGTCATACAAAAGTTTTTTAACCCACGCAATAAGCTCGTTCTTTTCAAAAGGTTTTGACAAATAATCAGTGCAGCCGGCGGCTAAAAATTCTTCTTTATCTCCTTTCATTGCGTAAGCCGTCAACGCGCCGATTGGTGTGTTTTCATAACCCTGAATTTTTCTTATCTCTTTTGTAGCCTGGATACCGTTCATGTTTCTTCCAAGACCTATGTCCATAAGTATTACAGGGTATTTTTTTTCTTTTGCCATTTGAATAGCTGTGGCGCCGTCATAAGCGATTTCAACATTACATACGTCTTTCAGAAATAATCTTGTTACGTCCATACTGGATCTGTCATCTTCAACTAACAGTACTGTGGGCTTTTCCATCTGACAATTCAACTCCCTAAGTAATTAAAATTATATAATTTCAACTTTCAGATTGTCTTTTTAACATTATGAAAATGTTACTAATTATTTTATAATACTGCCTGTAAATATGCTTAAAAGAAAAGTAAATTCACAATTATATTTTGATAAACTTTTTTGAATAATTAATTTTGACATATAGCCAAATTTTTTTGAATAAGAATGGGAAAAGTTGTTGAATTATAAATTGATTGTTCAATATGACGGTACAAATTATGCTGGATGGCAAATACAGGAAAATGCCGTTACTATCCAACAGAAGATAACTGATGCTATAAAGATTTTAACAAAGGAGAATATCAACCTGATAGGTTCGGGCAGAACAGATGCAGGAGTTCACGCGATTGGACAGGTTGCAAATTTCAGGTGTGAAAATGAATTAGACATTTACCGCTTCAGGCATTCTCTTAACGCAATGTTACCTAAAGATATTTCCATTACTGATATGAAAATTGCTGATGAGAATTTTCATGCCAGGTATGATGCCAGGAAAAGAAGTTATATCTACCTTATCTCAAAGATCAAGTCTCCTTTTTATAACTTATATTCGTGGCAATATCACGAAACAATCGATGTTTTAAAGCTCAATAAGCTTTCAGATAAACTATCGGGCGTGCATGACTTTACAGCCTTTGCGAGAAAGAATACTGAGACAGAAAATAAGACCTGTGAAATTTTTCAAATACGATGGCGGGAATCAAAAGAACTTTTATTATTTTTCATAGAGGCTGACAGGTTTCTTCATGGAATGGTAAGAACAATAGTGGGAACAATTTTGCGTGCCTGTAAGAATAATGAAAACGAGGAATATCTTTTTGATATTTTAAATTCCAGGGACAGGGAAGCAGCAGGTGAAGCTGTTCCAGCCAAAGGATTATTTCTATATAAAGTAAAATATTAATTATGATTTCATTAAAGAATAAAGTTGTATTAATAACAGGAGGCTCGCGCGGTATCGGTGCAGCTTGTGTTAAATTATTTTCCGAAGCAGGCGCTGATGTAGCTTTTACCTACCAATCAAACAAAAAATCTGCACAGAAATTAATCAGCAGTCTTTCAACTGCAGCAAAGCTGAAATCTTATAAAGCAGACCTGGCGAGCGAAGCTGAAATTGTTGAAACAGTTAAGAAAATAATTTCTGATTTTGGCAGGATTGATATTCTCGTGAATAACGGCGGGATATGGAAATACGGTGAAGCTGGTAAAATGTCTTTGAGAGACTGGGAAGAAACTATAAAGATAAATCTTACAGGAACTTTTTTGTTTACAAAAGCTGTTATCCCTTCAATGAAGAAGAATAAATTTGGAAGGATTATTAATATAACTTCAACCGCGGGACAGAGGGGCGAAGCAAATTACTCACACTATGCTGCATCAAAAGGCGGTGTGATTTCTTTTACAAAATCATTGGCTGCAGAGCTGGGAAAATATAATATTACTACCAATTCCGTAGCACCGGGCTGGGTTGATACTGATATGACGGCTAAAGAATTATCAAATAAAAAATACAGGAAAGAAGTCCTGTCAGGCATTCCGCTGAAAAGAATTGCAGCACCTGAAGATATTGCAGGACCTGTTCTTTTTCTTGCGTCAGATTTAGCCAGAAATATAAACGGTGAAATATTAAACGTTAACGGCGGCTCTGTGCTTTGCGGGTAAAATTTAAGTTAAATCAATTAATCATTATATAAATCGAGGAAAATAAAATGGAATTTTTAGCCGGGCTTCATCCGAAGATCATTCACTTTCCGATTGTTCTTTTCATCACATATACCTTGTTTGAATTTCTTGGTGCAATTACTAAAAAAGAATTTTTTTCAAAATCGGCGCATCTTTTATTATTCCTTGGTGTGCTTGGTGCAATAGCTGCCGTTTTAACAGGCAACCAGGCTGAAGCTGTGGCAAACTCCTGGGAAAAACAAGGTGCGATAATTCAATTCCATGCTATCGGCGAACACGAAGATTATGCCAACATCACTCTTTGGTTTTTTGCTGCACTGCTTGTATTAAGGACTATCGTTGTGCTGAAGAAAAAATTTACCGGCTATGTTAAATATATTTTTGTCGCTGCAGCTATAGTCGGCTGTTATTTCGTTTATGAAACAGGTGAGCATGGCGGAAAACTTGTTTACAAATACGGGCTTGGAACTGAGTTAAAGAAAATGGAAATTCAAGAGAAATAAGTGTGCAATATAAATTAAAGCTGTTTCCTCTTTTACTTGCGGTCATAGCTGTAAATGCAGTTGGAATTTTACTGCGGTATTTTAAGCTCGATACTTACGTGGTGCTTATTGGATTTCGTTTTCATATCAGTTTTATTTTGCCGCTGCTGATTGTTTTCAGAGAAGATCAGCTTGCTTTTATCAAACAGATCTTTGTTGATCCGTATCATAAAAGGACAGTGCTGCCCATAATGTGGATATTATTTCCTTTAATAATTGTGGCGGGCATCCTGTATTACTTACACAAAGTTGAGGTTGGTGACCCTGAATATTTTTACGAGTTTGGTCTTTCTTCAGTCGTTGATTACCCGGTTTATCTTTTATGGAATTTTCCACAGCTATTTTGCTTTTTTATTTTTTTAGCTTTAGCTGCGACAGTTTCAGAAAAGAAATTTTTGCTGATCTCATTCATTTCATTCCTGACTTTTTGTTTTGAACTTGTGCCGTTTAGCACCAGGAATATCAACTATTTTAATATAATCTCACTGCTGTTCTTTTCACTCTCTCTCGGTTTATTGATAAAATATTTTCAGAATATTTATTGGTTTGCGATAGTTGTCTTCTCAATTCTCTGGCTTCACTTTCTTGTTTTTGGTTCGGGTTCGGAGGAAATAATTCATTTGCTTTTTGCTTCTCAGTATTCAAGCTGGGGAGGATTTTTAGAAACACAAAAATTTTTTGTTCCATACCTGCTGCCGGCACAGTCAGCTTTAACTTTCATATTAATTCTTATATCGTCTTTTTTCAGAAGGAAAAAGATTTGATATTTAGTTATGATCCTTTATCTGAGAAATTAATTTTGTATTTTTTAGGCAGTCATAAATTTCAATACAGATGAAAAAAATATTATTAATTCTTCTTTTGATCTTCACCTCTTCAGTTTTCGCCGAGGGGGGTCCTGATGAAAATGCAAAAGGAGTTTTTTTAGCCTTTGGTGTTGGTCCCCGTTTTCCTGTCGGGACGCTTGCAAATACATCTAAGCTTGGTTATGGATTTAACGCCGAGCTTGCTTATACAAATGATGAATATCTTCCTGTGTTTTTATTTTTGAAAACAGGTTTTGAAAATTTTCCCGGCTCGCAGGATTTTTATCAGTCTTCCTCTTATTCAAATTATTCAACTTTTGCAATTCCTGTGAACTTCGGAATCAGGTATTATTTCCATCCGGTAATTAATAGCCAGATAATAGTAATGCCGTTGATTGAACTCTCTGCAAATTATGGTTACTATCACATATTAAATGAGTTTAAAGCAGGGTCGGGCAGAAATAATTTTACACAGAACAATTCTAAGCTGGGATTTTCTGCTGGAGTTGGATTATCTGTTTTTATGATGGAACTACTGGCATCGTATAATTATTTTGAGTCAGACCAGTTTTTGTCTTTTGACCTGAAAGTAAGATTCCCTTTATACATTAATATTTGAGAGAATAAAATGAGCTATCAAAATTTATTAGTTGAAAAGAAAGATAACGTGGCAGTTGTTACGATCAACCGCCCCGACAAGCTCAATGCACTAAACTCAGAAACAATGAGCGAGTTAAAAAAAGTTTTTTCTGAATTAAAGACAGATGATGAAACCTATGTGGTTATAATTACAGGCAGCGGTGAAAAGGCTTTTGTTGCTGGCGCTGATATTTCCGAACTAAATAAACTTGATGTAATTTCAGGAAAAGCTTTTGCAGAAAACGGGCAGGATATTTTTAACCTTATTGAAAACCTTGATAAACCGGTTATCGCTGCAGTAAACGGGTTTGCGCTTGGCGGAGGCTGCGAGCTTGCTCTGGCTTGTCATATAAGAGTTGCGTCTGAAAACGCAAAGTTCGGGCAGCCCGAAGTTAATCTCGGAATAATCCCCGGCTATGGAGGCACACAGCGGCTGGCGAGATTAATTAATTCCGGCAGAGCTATGGAATATATTTTAACAGGTGATATGATAGATGCAGCAGAAGCTTTAAGAATTGGTCTTGTTAATAAAGTTTATCCGCAGTCAGAGTTGATGAATAAAGTTTTTGAGATGGCAAGAAAAATAATTTCTAAAGGGCAGCAAGCTGTTCGTCTTGCTGTTAAAGCTGTAAATATTGCAGACGAAGTTCCTTCTAAAGAAGGGCAGCATTACGAGGCTAGTTTATTTTCAATAGGATGCGGAACAGAAGATTTTAAAGAAGGAACAAAGGCATTTTTAGAAAAACGGAAACCAGGTTTTAAAAATAAATAATCATTTAATTGCTCAGCTAATATCCTTGCCGTAATGACAAATTTCATCTAATGAAAATATTCTCTGATAAAAAAAAGCTTATCCAGTTGTTATTCGGATTGGCTTTTGTTTTACTTGCTGCTAATATTATAACGAGTAAGTTCAGCAGGAATCATTACACCTCTGAAGAAAAAGCAAGAAGCTCTTCATATATCAACCTGAAGCTGAGAAGCGCGCTGACAGATTATGGAATCAAAGACGAGTGGATAAGCAGAAAAAAACGAACACGCAGTGACGATGATTCTCTGCTGTACAAATATAAAATTGAAGTGCCGAATGATCTGCCAGTTGTTTTGCTTCTTGATGAGATTGAAAATTCATTTGAGTCCGATAGCGTGATAGTCAGTTCAAAGGAATTGAAGTTCGGCGGACCGACTATATTAAAAATTTATTCAGGCGATAATCTGAAACTGCAGGCTGAATTTAACTACAGGGATGATATTAAAAGAGAAGCAGGCACAGTAGGATTGATCATAACCGGCGCTGAACAGTTAAATGCTGAAAACTTTGCCAAACTTTTAAAGCTGCCTGAAAGTTTTTCTATTTTACTTTTACCATCAAGAAAATCAGTGGACTTACAGGGAAAGATAATTTCAGCACAAAAAGAAGTTGCTGTACTAATTAGCGATGAGACGACTAACCTGGATTATAAAATGAAAGCTGGTTTTTCATCTGACAGGATCAGGAATTCGATACGCGCTATTATTTCTGATTTTGCTCAGGATTCATTTTTTGTTATTGATGACAAATCGGCGCTCTACTTTTCTGCCGGAATGAAAATAATAGAAAATGAATTAAAGAAGGCAAAAGTAAAATTTTTTAAGAGCAGCCAGTTTAAAAAATTGTCTGATAAAAATGCTGATGGATACCTGCACAGCTTTGATGAATTAGTGAAGACATCCAAAAATAAAAAAATTGTTTTGCAGTTAACATCCGATAAGCTCTATTCGGTTCAACAGGAGTTAAAAAAATTTAGGAGAGTCGGGTATAAGTTTTTAAAAGCTTCTGTAGTTTTAGAGTAATTAAGATTCTGCTAGGTTGACCGCTTGTGATTTTAAACTTTTCATCTAAAGTGTGGTAAACAACGAATAGGTTGGTATTTTATACTTTGAGTTACTTCGTGTAAAACTTAGTGCAGCTTTGTGATCTGTTTTTGGGTTTCACAAAGTCACACAAAGGAAACACAAAGTCTCACAAATAATTTATTTTAGCGTTAATTAAGCGGTCAACTAGGAAGATATCTTCTTTCCCCAAATATCAAGCTCTATAACTTTCCCTGAATTTAATTCTTTCAGTTGTCTTAAAATATGATCTTTATCTCCAACAACTAATACTGATAATTTCTCCGGATGGAAATTCTCAATTGCAGCTTCATTTACTTCTTTAACACTTACTTTATTAAGGGAATCAATATAAGTATCAAAATAATTATCAGGCAGAGAATGTACAACCAGCGATATTAAATTTGCGGCAACCTGGCTGTACGTTTCAAAGTTTCCCGGGTATCTTCGTATTGTTGAAGATTTTGCAAATTCAAGTTCTTCTTCTTTTACACCTTTCCTGATTTCTTTTAGCTCTTTTAATATTTCTGTTACAGCTTTGCCGGTATTTTCTGAACTTACAGAAGTTGATAAAAGAAATTGTGCAGAGTCTTTTAAATAGTTGAACCTTGAGAAGGCTCCATAAGTATATCCCTTGTCTTCCCTCAGATTAAGATTAATTCTGCTTGTAAACTGCCCGCCTAATATCATGTTTAATAAATGCTTTGCAAAAAAATGAGCTTCATTTCTTTTTTCTGAAAGATGCCCAACCCTGATCTCGCTTTGCACTGCGCCTTCCTTATGGATCAGATAAATTGAAAAATTTTCTTGAGGTTTCTGATACTTTAATTCGGTCTTCTGATAGGAATGAGTCCATCCAGCTAAATAATTATTAAGCACTGTTTCCAGTTCAAGACGATTCGAATCACCAACAACGATCAGCGTTGAATTATCCGGAGTAAATTTTTGTTTGTAATAATCCCTGATATTCTGAACGGAGATACCATTTACATCTGCCGTGTAACCGATCACTGGATAAGCATAAGGATTTCCATTCCCGAATACAACACGATCAAAAGTGATGTCGGCAATATCTTCGGGTGAGTTTTTTAACTGCTGAATACTAGTCAGTACTTTTCTTTTTTCTCTTTCAAAAGATTTTTCATCCAGATGCGGCTGAGAAAGAATTATTCCCAAGATTTCAAGAGAGCGGTCAAGGTTTTCTTTTAATGTTTGCAGAGTGATTTGAATATTATCGTTAAGGCATCCGATATTAAAATTAGAACCTAAAATATCGAATTCGTCTGAGAGACCTGCAGCATCATATTTGCCGGCTCCCTCATCGAGAACCCTTGCAAAAAGATTTGCAAGCCCTTTTTGAGAATCAGCATCAAACTTACTCCCGGATTCAGTTAACAGGGTAAATCTGAGGATCGGGAGATTTTCTTTCTTCACAAAAAGAACACTTAAATTATTGCCTAGCCTGAACCTTTCAATTTCAGGAAGTTCAAATTTCATATCGCCCAATGCATCGGGCTTAATCGCTCTGTTTAATGTTTTATCCATTTATTTTTTATTAACAGGTTTTATTTGCAGTTCAACGAAAGGTCGTGTTAAAAAGCTGCTGATTAAATTTTTTACAGACTCGTTTGTTACTTCTTCATATCTCTTCAGATCGTAATTAAATGAGTTCGGTTCATTCAGATAAAAATTATAATGATTTAACTGATCAGCAAGCACATCGAGGTTTTGCATTGAATATATGAAAGAAGATTTAATCAGGTTTTTTGATTTGACCAATTCCTTTTCGCTGACGCCGTTTTTACCAATGTTTTCAATTTCATTCAATATTTCTTCTTTTAATTTATTCAATTTGGTCCCGGGTTTTGCTGTGGCAATTATCATATAATGCCCGGCATATTTCCCTGAGAACTGATAGGCAGAAACATCCTGAGCCATTTCAGTATCATACACAAGATGTTTTGTCAGTCTCGAACTTTTTGAACCGGTGAGAATGTCAGAAAGCACATCAAAAGAATTATCATGCTGACCGTAAATTTTATCCGAATGCCATGCAAGATAAATTCTTTCAAGCTGAACATTTTCATCCCTTTCGATTAAAATATTCTTTTCAAATTTATTATTAATAATATTTAACGACGATTCACTTTCCCCTGATGAACTGTTTTGTGAAGGAATATCTTCAAAATATTTTGCAACCAGATCTTTTATTTTTTCTTTTTGAAAATCTCCAGCTATTACCAGCGCTGCGTTTGATGGTGAGTAATATTTTTTGAAAAAGCTCGATACATCGTCAAGCGTATAGCTTTTGATATCATCCATAAATCCTATTGTGGGCCAGCTATAAGGGTGACCATCAGGATAAAGATTTGAACTAAGAATTTCCCAGGCTAAGCCGTAGGGCTGGTTATCGTATCTTTCAAGCCTTTCGTTGCTAACAACCCCGATTTGATTTGTAAGTTTTTCCTGTGTTAATGCTGGAAGAAGAAATCCCATTCTGTCTGACTCAAGCCATAGTGCGAGTTCAAGAAAATTCGATGGAACTTTTTCGAAATAATTTGTCCTGTCAAAGCTTGTAGAGCCATTCAATGTTCCGCCTGCTTCCTGTATGTATCTGAAGTGAAGCTCTTTCGGTACGTTCTTCGAACCCTGGAACATCATGTGTTCAAATAAATGTGCTATTCCTGTTTTTCCTTTTTTTTCATTTGCAGAACCGACCCTGTACCAGATATTCACAGAAACGAGAGGGAGAGATGGGCTGTGATGAAGTATTACCTCAAGACCATTCTTTAGTTTATATTTTTCGTATGCAATGTTCAGTAAATCCATATTGACTTTAATCATTGGGAATAGTACAGAAAAATTTCTTATCAGTATCCTTTCAATATATATTCTATGTTTTCCAGCTTTCCATCAATGTTAGAACGTGGAGTAATATTAAAAATTCTGCACATCAAAGGATAAATATCAATGTTGTTTATTGTTCCTGTTTTGTAGCCTTTTTTAAAATCAGGACCAATCGCAAAGAAAATTCCGTTCATGTCAAGGGCGAAATTATCGTAGCCGTGGTTTCCGCCCTCTTCAGTGTTTTTCATCCATTTTATTGAGTTATTATCGACGAGGCTCCAACCCATATCAGCAATTAAAATTATATCCGGAATGAAAGCATTGTTTGAAAAATGATAGCAGGCAGGGATATTGTCTTTAGTAAATACTTCGAAATGATCTTTGTTATTTTTTAATATCTGGTAAACTTCATTTACTTTTGTTTTCTCAGGCTGTATCATCATTAGAGGACCACTTGATTGGTAGAATATTTTTGCTGCATCATCCGGCTGAGAGTAATGCTTTAAAATATTTTCAACGTTCACCATTCGTTTATTGCTGATTGAGGTCATGCCATGGTCGGAAACTAAAATAATATCTGTGCTGTCACTTAAATTTATGTCCGACAATTTTTTTAGCAGCAGCCCGATCATCGCATCTTCTTTTTTAATTGCTTCGTTCACTTCCTTTGAGTCAGGACCATATTTGTGTCCTGCATCGTCTGTTGCTTCAAAATATAAAGTAATAAAATGAGGGCGCTCAGTATATGGTAGCTTCAGCCAGTTGATCACACCATTGACTCTTTCTTCGAAAGGGCGGCTGTGCTGATAGTGTTCAAAGTAGTCTGGCCTTCGATATTCGGGGTTCATCTCTGAACCGGGCCAGAAATAGCTGGCGGTTTTAATTCCATTTCTTCTTGCAGTTTCCCAGAAAGCTTCGCCGAGATACCACTTGCCGTTCTTCACCTGCAGCGAGTCGCTGATCTTATAAGTTTCTTTGGTGTAAGGGTCGTAAAATGTATTTTCGATAAGCCCGTTATTTTCCGGGTACATACCGGTAACAATTGCATAATGGTTCGGAAAAGTTTTGGAGGGAAAGTCAGGTCTTAATGATAAAGCAGAGACGCCGTTGATTTTCATGTAATCTATGTTGGGGGTAATTCCGCGGTTGGCGTAATCCCATCTGAAGCCGTCAACTGAAATTAGAATTAAATATGGTTTTGGTTGTGCGTGAGAGGAACTTCCAATAAAAACGGTAATCAGAAAGATCAAAAATAATTTTTTCATTTCAGCCTCTTATAAATTAAAAAGGGAGAGTGAATCTCCCTTAAAAATTCGTTGTTTAATTTTTTAATGTAATAGTTTCAAAATTCTTTCGGGTCTGACAGAGCCAATGAGCCTGAACAGATCTGAAAACGGTATATCCCTGTCCCATGAGAAAAGAATAATAAAAGCCTCTCCGACAATTGCGTCTCTTGGAACAAATCCCCAGAAGCGGCTGTCAAGGCTGTCGTCTCTGTTATCGCCCATCATAAAATAATAATCTTTTTTGAATGTATAAGAATTTACAGGTTTACCTTCGATAGTGATAGTGTTTCCATCAACTTTTACAACTCGTTTGCCGTATTCTCTGTCTATAATCGTTCTCCATTTTTCAATGTTATCAGCATTCAACGGGATTGTCCATCCTTTCTTAGGGACGATTAATGGTCCGTAGTTATCTTCATTCCAGGGGGCTCCTTTCGGAAAAATTCTAGGCTCAACAATTCCCGGTGGTTTTGCGTAAGGGCTTAAATACCTTATGTGAGGCGGAATCCAGAATTGTTTTCCGTTCACAAAAACAACTTTATCAATTATCTGTATTGTATCACCCGGCAGACCTATACATCTTTTAACATATTGAACACCCCGGTCATCGGCATGCATCTGGTCCTTATTACCCGGGAATTCAAAAACAACAATGTCTTTTCTTTTCGGTTCTCTCAATGCCGGCAGGGTGAAATAGGGAAGGGGTATGCTTGTAAAAGGAATATACCTCGGCGAGGATGAACCATAGATAAATTTATTTACAAGAACAAAGTCACCAACCAAAATAGTGTCTTCCATCGAGCCAGTGGGGATACGTGTGTTCTGCACAATAAAGGTTATGATGAAAAATGCGGCTATTAATGCAAAAATTAATGATTCGAAAAAATCTTTTGTTTTTTCTTTTGGGGTCTTTGGTTTGTTTGGGTCTTCAGGTGGTTTTATTCCGAAAAATCTTTTTAATACCGATTTAAATGACAATGTGTTCTCCTGTAAAAGTGTGATGTTAAATTTTTATTAGTTCCTTAGCTTTTCTAACTTTGCTTTTAAAATATCGTTAACGATTTTTGGATTTGCTTTCCCGTTGGTTGCTTTCATTACCTGCCCGACAAAGAATCCGAAAACTTTTTCTTTGCCTTCAAAATAGGTATTCACTTCCGAACTGTGATCTTCAAGAATTTTAACTATAACATTTTCTATTTCTGAGCTGCTGCTGATCTGTACAAGATTTTTTTCTTTTACTATTTCCAGCGGGCTTTTTTGTTCCTTAAGCATAATAGGGAAAATATCTTTAGCAATTTTACCGCTGATAGTTCCTTCATTTATCAGGTTTATCAGCTCACCGAGGTTTTCTGCCTTAATAGGAAAATCTTTTATGTCAATTTTTTCTTCATTAATTATTTTCAGCACATCGCCCATAACCCAGTTGCTGGCACTCTTAAAATCTTTCGTGACTTTAACTATATCTTCATAATAATCTGCTATGCCTTTGTTCAATGTTAAAATTTCAGCATCATAAACCGGAAGGTTAAAATCCCTGACAAATCGCTCCCTTCTTACTTCGGGAAGCTCAGGAAGTTTCGCAGCAATTTCTTTTTTCCAGCTTTCAGTAATAATAACTGGAAGGAGGTCAGGTTCAGGAAAGTATCTGTAATCGTGTGCTTCTTCTTTGCTTCTCATAGGAACTGCTTCATTTTTATCCGGGTTCCACAACAATGTTTGCTGAATTATTTTTCCCCCGTCTTCAATAATTTCGATCTGCCTTTCAATTTCAAAATTAATCGCTTTCTCAAGATTCCTGAATGAGTTCATATTTTTAATTTCAGTTTTAGTACCGAACTCTTTTTGTCCTTTTTTTCTTACAGAAATATTAGCATCACACCGAAGGGAGCCTTCTTCCATATTGCCGTCGCATATTTCGAGATACTGAACTATCTGCCTGAGCTTTGTTAGATACTGAACAGCTTCCTCAGCGCTGCGGATATCCGGCTCGCTCACAATTTCAATCAATGGAACGCCGCACCTGTTAACATCTACGAGTGTTTCAAATGCCTGATCGTGAATTGATTTACCCGCATCCTCTTCCATATGAATTCTTGTAATCCCAACTTTTTTCTTATCACGATCTTTTGATGTCACTGTTACAAAACCATGCTCGCATACCGGTAATTCGTATTGTGAAATCTGGTAGCCTTTGGGAAGATCCGGATAAAAATAATTTTTCCTGGCAAATACCGAGCGCTCATTTATTGTGCAATTAGTCGCTAATCCCATTAAAGTAATAAATTCAACTACTTTTTTATTCAGCACCGGCAGCACCCCCGGATGACCGAGACAAACAGGACAGACATTTGAGTTTGGCACATTACCAAATTTAGTTGAACAGCTGCAAAACGCTTTGCTTTCTGTTAATAGTTGTGCGTGGACTTCAAGACCTATTACTGCTTCGTACTTCTCGTTCATTAACTTCAGTTGGGATTTTTAATTTTCAAATATATAAAAGAAATGAAACATATCGAAGGGAGGGGAGTGTTGTGGGTTTGTTATTTAGGGTTTACCTGTTCTAACCTGACAAAGTTCTTAATTCTTCGATGCTGATTCCCACGTCTTAGCAAATTGATTTGATAGTTCTTCTTTTTAGAGACTTTTTTGCATGAACAGGGATTGTTGTTCTTCGACCATCGCTTGTTCTTCTATAAATGGAATTGCTGCTACCGCTTTGTCCGACAAATTCAAAACCAAGTTTCTCAACTATTTTTATAATCTGTATACTTATTCTTTAATGGCAGCTCTGTTAAAAGAAAACTTTTCAGCAAATGTTCTGAAACCAATATTTGTTACCAGATGTAATTTTATTGAATCAGGCAACTGAGAGATTTCCTTATAATGGCTTCCAAAAAGTAAATTATAGTCTTTCGTTATACCAGGCTTTATAATAATAACTGAAGATTTATCATAATTGTCTTCACTATGCGACATTATCGCCTGTCCTACATTTGCCGGGTTATTTGTAGTTACTGGTCTAAGAGTAAGGTTACTAACTCCTGATTCAAACCGATCACTCGTTTGATAAAAAATAAGCTGCCACCTTACGTTATTATTATCTGCTAAATACATTTGTGAGACAGGTAAAGTAATATCATCATTGGAATGATTTTCAATTTTAAGATTGTAAACGAGGTAAATTCTAGTGCTGTCTCTATTGCTATTTCCTTCTGCAGTGGGGAGGTATGTTAGTGTCTGGCTGTTACCTGCAAACAGAAGCATCTGACCGTTCATAATATTAAGTCCTGCTACAGGGTAATTATTTCCATTTGACCAGAGTTCAGCTATTTCTTCGCTTGTCCGGTCAAGCGGTTTGTAAGCTGGTGGTATAAGTCCGATTGAATGACTGCAGCCGCGTGAGAAAAAAAAGATTATAACGAACAAAAATAAATCAAATTTTTTTTTATTCATTTGTCGCCTGGCATTTTTTTTGATTTTTTGATCCTTCATCAGGATTTAAATATCAGCTCACTTAATTTCTGAGAGAGTTCATATGAGTTCTCTAGCTCCCATTAGAACTCTCCTTCCGTCCCGATTAAATCGGGATGATTTGGCGTCTGTTTAATTCGTAATGTTTCAAGGGAAAAGATACTCTTAGTAAAAAATAATGTGGAAAAATTTCTGTCATAAATTAAGCTGCTATTTGGAAAAATGTTTGTAAAACCTAATGGTGTGGGTATTATTTCCCTTGTATTAACCAAGCTCTGAATGCCCTTAACCTTTGCTGAAAAGATCTTCATATCTTTCCCAAAGAATTTCTGGAGATTATAATAGTTAATACTTTACTTATTGTAAAGCATCTGAGTGAAATTGTTTTTAACTTTTCCCCGAAGCCTTTTTAATACGGGCACAGGGGATTTGTTAAATTTTATAGAAATAAAGATGCCGTCTTAAAGGAAAAGATGGCATCTTTTACTTATAACCTAATCCATTATCATTCTTAAAAACGAAGAGCTGTCTTTATCATCTTTATTTTCCTCTTCATTTTTCTTTTCAGCTTTATCTTTTGCCCAATTATATCTCGAAGATTCAAATTTAAA
>JAKAGZ010000006.1 GCA_021815365.1 Bacteroidota bacterium | reverse complement strand
CCGTCTTTAACTTCTTCAGCAGTGCTGCTTCCGATCTCGAGCACAACGACTTTATTACCTACAAGTCCTTCGGTCTCGATTGTGGCTCTTGTATCTGTCCTGATAAATCTCTGAATATCTCTCGACAAGCCCATCGTCACTTCAACTCTGCCGGTAGTATCAGGAACAATTTTGATGGAACTGACACTGCCGACATCAATACCGCTTAAGCGTACAACAGCTCCGTTTCTGAGTCCCTGCACATTTGTAAAATAGGCTTTCACTTTAAAAGAGCTTCCCCAGAAAGCCCCCTTCTTGCCGATCAGAAAAATTCCGATCACAAAAAGTATAAAGCCTATAAAAATAAATATCCCCAGCCTTGCGGGAACAGTTTTATTAGCCATTACTTTCTCCCATTTTTGTCTTCAAAATATTCATTATCAAAAAAATCATTCAAAAATTCATCATCAGTCGAGGTCAGTTTACCCAGCGCCCCTTCGTACCTGATCTTCCCGTCCTTTAATACTATTGCGTGATTGGCAACAATATGTGCACACACAAGATCGTGAGTGACAACAATCGCCGTAACATTCAGATCTTTCTGCAGCTCAACTATCAAATGGCTGATCTCTTTTGTAGTGATAGGATCAAGCCCTGTTGTCGGCTCATCATATAAAATAAGTTTGGGTTCGGTGATTATTGACCTTGCAAGCCCTATCCTTTTTTTCATACCGCCGGAAAGTTCAGCAGGCATTTTATTTATTGCACCAGCAAGGTCTACCTTTTCGAGCACAGATCTGATTTTATTTTCTCTTTCCTCAGCGGTAAATTCAAAATTCCTGATCAATGGAAATTCGAGGTTCTCTTTCACAGTCATTGAATCGTAAAGCGCAGAGCTTTGAAAAACAAATCCGATATACTTCCTGATCTTGTTCAATTCCTTCTCGGATAAATTCAGGATATTCTGCCCGTCAATAAAAATCTCGCCTGAGTCTGGCAGCAATAATCTTACAATACATTTTAAAAGAACACTCTTCCCCGTGCCGCTTCTCCCGAAAATCACAAAGTTTTCTCCTTCAGAAATTTTCAGAGAAATATTATCCAGAACGATATGATTGCCAAAAGACTTGGAAAGATTTTTTACTTCCACCACCATCAGAGGCTCCAGAATATAAGTGTGATCTTAACCAAAACCATATCCATTACCAATATCATCAGTGAAGAAATAACAACCGAGCTTGTAGAAGCTTTGCCGACTCCAACCGTTCCATTATCCGCCATGTAGCCTTTATAAGAACCAACAATGCCGACTATAAATCCGAAGAAAAATGTTTTTGCAATTCCGGGAAGTACATCACTAAACAGGAGTGAGGGCAAAAGTGAATTTACATACAATTGAAAATTCATATTCAATATTAATGCAACAGCGGCATAGCCGCCGAGTATTGCAATAAAATCAACATAAACTGTAAGCATAGGAAGAATAAATACACAGGCAAGAACCCGTGTCACAACTAAAAACTTAAACGGATTTATCGCTGAGACTTCCATTGCATCTATCTGTTCTGTCACTCTCATAGAGCCAAGCTCTGCACCAATCCCTGAGCTTACCCTTCCGGCAAAAATTAACGCTGTGATAACTGGACCAAGCTCTCTTACAACAGACAAAGCGACCATGCTCGGCAAAAATGATTCAGCACCGAATCTTGCCATTACAGGCTGGCTTTGCATAGCGAGCACAAGCCCTATGATAAAGCCTGTAACGCTTACTATCGGTAAAGTCTTAACGCCAAGCTCATCCATGTGTTTCTTAACCTCACCGAATTCATAAGGAGGAAGAAAAACATTTTTGAAAAAAGCGATCGAAAAAGCCGATATGCCCCCAAGCATAATGAAGAATTCATTCAGCTTTTCTTCAAGTTGATAGTACCGTTTGCTTTCAAACATTTTCAGATTTAATGTTTTATAATTTCAGAGTTCTCGAAAAATAATAAGCCAATGCGAAAAGATACTCAATAAGAGTGAGATAAAAAATGCAGGGGATTACTAAAAAGTATTATTCAGTTTATGTGGCTAACACATTTATAGATAAAATTTCACAAAGAAAAATGTACACCGGCTAAGCTCTCAATAAAACGCATTCACGTAATGTTTTATTTCCGGCTTCATTTCACCTCTGAACAACACTGTAACAACATCAAAACGGCAATCTATTTCTTTTATTTCTTTATCATAAAGGTATGCGGCGGCAACTTTTTTTAGCTGAGCTATTTTATTTTTTGTGATAGCAAGCACGGGGTCGCCAAACTCAAGGTTCTGCCTGGTTTTCACTTCAACAAAAACAAGCTGCTGTGTTTCCGGGTCCTCTGCAATAATATCAATCTCTCCTGTTTTGCCAAATCTGTAATTTCTTTCGATGATACTGAAATTTTTTGATCGAAGCATTCTCTCAGCCATGTCCTCGCCTTCTTTTCCAAATTCTTTTGAGGTTTTGTGTGTTACCATGCGGTTCATTTTTATTCCCTCAGTTCGTACTCTTTCGCAGAGGAATATTCAGGCAGAATATTTTTTAAAAAAGTTTTCCTGTGCAGGGGAGAAGGTCCATACAGCTTCACTGCATTGATGTGTTCTCTTGTCGGGTAGCCTTTATTTTTTGCCCATAAGTATTCGGGAAATTTCGGGTCAAGCCTTTTCATTATCCTGTCCCTTGCAACCTTAGCAATTATTGAAGCTGCGGCGATTGAAAAAGATTTTCCATCACCCTTTACAATCGGAATGACTGCCCTGCAGCCGCCGGATGAAAATTCAAATTTTTTATTCCCGTCGGCAAGTATTAAATCAGGGATTATTTTCAGCCTCGAAACTGCTGTGAACATTGCAAGCAGAGAAGCCTGCAGAATATTTATCCTGTCTATTTGTGCGTGAGAAATAACAGAGACCGAGCAAGCAAGCGACTGCTCAATTATCTGCGGCAGAAGCTTTTCTCTCTCGGCTTCGGTAAGCTTCTTGGAATCATTAACTCCTTCTATAAAAGTATCGTGAGAAAAAATAACTGATGCAGCTACAACCGGGCCCGCAAGCGGACCTCTGCCTGCTTCATCTGTTCCAGCTATCAGTCTTACCCTGGATGTTAAAAATGAATTATCAAAATTTTTCATTGCTTCCATAAGCTGTCAGGCACCGAGATAAATTGCAATTAATCCAAAGAGCATATTTAACTTTAAAATGAAACTTAATCTCTTCAGGTTTTTTCCCGAATCATCTTCAAACAAGGATTTTAAAAAATAGATTAGGACAGGATTTACTACTATCATTATTACAACGAAATATTCTATCCGGTAAATTTTAAAAAGAAAAGGATAGAGAGTGGCAAACATCAGGATAAAGGTCAGGACAAAAATTATTTTTTTAGCGGAGATAAAACCATACTTATGCGGGAAAGTAATTACACTGTTATCAGAATCTCCTTTAACATCTTCCATATCTTTGATTATCTCCCTGAGAAGATTTATCAGTAAAGCAAAGGATGCAGGAATAAAAGCAGCTCTGACATTTCCTGCAATCATCCCGCCGTAGATAACTGCCAAAGAAGTAAGTATTGCGATAGTGATATTTCCTACCAAAATTATTTTTTTCAGGTAAAGGCTGTACAGCAATAAAACAATGTTTACAACTGAAACGAATATGATTGACCACAACCCGTTCGAAGCAGAAAGTACCAAAGAAATAATCACCAGAACAGTGTATAAATATTTTGCAGAATTAACAGACAATAAATTTGCCGGCAAAACCCTGCCGGGTTTATTTATCTTATCTATCTCAAGATCAAAAATATCATTTATAACATTACCTGCTGAACAGGCAAAAGCACTTGCAAGGGAACCGGCTAAAATATTTATTGTATTCAGGGAATGTGCCGAAGCAATCACAGCACCAATTATAACGGCAAAAAAAGATATGACGAAGTTAACAGGGCGGGAAATTATAAAAACTGCTTTTAACTTATTCATAATTCATTGATCTTTTCACATAGTGACCAATTCTGGGTTATCAATAATAATTAAAAATTATAATGATAAAAAGTGTGTATAGGAAAATACAATTTGGAATTCACAATTACCAAAAGGTTTAATATATTGAACGCCTGATTTCGGCATTTTCCGATGCTGTCCAAATTAAATTTAGGATAACAAAAAAAGTTGTGACGTTGTTTGTTTAGGATGATTTTTTCAGAACCGGATTTAAACCCCATTTCACACAACTGATGGCTTAGTCCGGCTGCTGCGGGATGCTAAATTAAAGTGGTTCTGTTACAGCGTGAACTATGGCAGATAATTATTGGCGAAATATATATCACAATAATGTAATAAGGTTTGCTGTTATGCTTTGCTTTTGCTACTAAGGTTGTGTTTAACAATAAGGTTAAGACCTTATGATTTGTTCAAAACCTTAGTAGCTAAAAATAAAGAGCAGTAGAAAAACCTTATTACATTATTTTTGAAAACATCTGATACTAAATCAGGTTAACGATTTCCGGCAATTTCCATAATTTGTTTTGAACAGATTTGGTTTTTCAATTAATGCTTTAACTTATTGAAGATTTATAAACCACGAGGAAAATTCTATTGAAAAATGAATACGATGTTATTGTAGTAGGCGCAGGTCCTGCAGGATCAATGGCTGCAAGATGTGCTGCAGAACAAGGTGTATCGGTACTAATGCTTGAAAAAGACCGCGATGTCGGATACCCCGTAAGATGTGGTGAAGCTGTAACTAAAAGAAGCGTTGAAAAATTTATTGAACCAGATGATAAATGGATAACAGCAAAAATTTCTAAATTTTCTTTCACCTCACCTGACGGAAATGAAGTTGTAATTGATTTTAAATCAGTACAGGGATACGTGCTGGAAAGAAGAATTTTCGATTACGAACTGGCAAAGAATGCATCAAAAGCCGGTGCTGAAGTTGTAACACGCGCCTACGTTAACGGCTTAATAAGAGAGAACGGAAAGACCTGCGGCGTTAAAGTAGAATACAGAGGTGAGCAGAAAATTATCCGTTCGAAAATTGTTATCGGCGCAGATGGGACTGAATCACGAGTAGGCAGATGGGCAGGATTAAAAACACATATTGATTTCAGGGATATGGAATGTTGTTTCCAGGTAACCGCAGCAAACGTTTCCGTAAACCAGGATACGCTCTACTTCTATTTCGGAAAAGATGTTGCACCGGGTGGGTACTTCTGGGTCTTTCCAAAAGGATCGGATATTGCTAATGTTGGTTTGGGTATTGACGGAATGGAAGGGAAAAAAAGATCTGCACTATCTTATCTTAACAGTAATCTCGATAGGTTATATCCACAGGCTTCAATATTGACACAGGTTGCAGGAGGTGTACCGTGCAGTGTAACTCTTGAACAAATTTCCGGTGAAGGAATTATGCTCGCTGGTGACGCAGCAAGGCAGGTTAATCCGCTCAGCGGAGGAGGAATTGCAAGCGGAATGATGGGAGGAAGTATTGCGGGGAGAATTGCCGGCGAAGCAATAAGGAAAAATAATCTGAAACATATTTACAGCTATGACAAAGAATGGCACAATGAAAGAGGTAAAACTCACGAAATTTTCAACAGGTTGAAAGAAGGCATCTATGGATTTACTGACAATGACTTTAATAAGATAATGAGAAAAATAAAAGAAGTCGCTCCTGAAAAAAGAACGATGAACAAATTATTTATGATCGCACTTGTTAACAAACCAAGTCTTCTAATTGATGTTGCGAAAGTTATAATAGATTAATTATCATCCTCTTAATTTGTCTAACAATTCATTCAGCTTGGTCACTTCTTCTTCGTTCAGCCTGGAGAGATATTTATCCACTTCTTCACTAACCGAATCCAGCTTTGAGAGAAGTTCAAGTCCATTCTTATTAATTACTACATCTACATGTCTTCTGTCTTTCGGGCAAATGGTTCTTTCAATTAATCCTTTGCGTCTTAATTTTTCTACAATCCTTGAGCAGTCCGACATTCTGTCGAGCATCCTCTCACGTATCAGTTTAATATTTGCAGGGTTTGGATACTGTCCTCTCAATATCCTGAGAATGTTGAATTGCTGCATAGTTATCCCCCTGGGCTTAAATACTTTTTCCTGATAAGTCCTCAGCCAGTTGAATGTAAAGATAAGATTCACAGCAGCCTTATGATATTCATTCCTGAATTTTTTCTGTGATATTTCATCTTCTAGTTTCATTTCTCTATATATTTTTTACGATTAGTTCATAGGAATTTCTATAATTACAAATTCACTGTTTTCTTCAGCATAAATATCGAGCTGGTCTTTTCCCCAGACTCCAAGTGCGTCACGCGCATTCAATTTTTCTTCTGATAAATTAATCTTTCCGTTTATTACAAACAAATAAGCACCGTTACCAGGTTTAAAATTTTTGTAAGTCACAGCATTTCCTTTTTCAGCATTTCCCAGTGTAATCGCAGCGTCCTGATGTATATATAATGATCCTTCAGTTTTAAACCCGGAAGCAACGGTTTGTAAAATATTTTTCCTTCCTTCAACAGGGAATTTCTTCTGGTCATATCTTGGTTTAATATTCTTCTCTTTAGGAAATATCCAGAGCTGCAGAAGGTTGACCCTTTCATCTGCTGAAGGATTTATCTCTGAGTGAGTGATGCCGCTTCCGGCAGACATGACCTGAACTTCGTCTTTTTTAATAACAGAGACAGAGCCCATACTGTCCTTATGCTGCAGCTCACCGTCAAGAATAATTGTAATAATTTCCATATTGTCGTGTGGATGTGTACCAAAACCTGTACCCGGCTCCACAATATCATCATTCAGTACACGAAGAAGTCCAAAACCCATTTTTTCAGGGTTATAGTAATCAGCAAAACTAAAGCTGAACCTGCTGTGTAGCCACCCAAGTTCTGATCTGCCCCTGGAATCAGCACGATGAATTATTTTTTTCATATCATCTCCTGTTTAAAATGGTTTATCGACTGACATTGTTTTGATCCAGCACTAATTTACTTGTGTGTCCGAATGATTCGTCAAACACTAATTCAGAAAGCCTTTTCCTTTCTCTTTTATTTTTTTCTCTTGAACGGAGCTGCTCTGGTAATTTTTCAAGGTCGCCTAAATAACCAACAGCAATAACACTCATTGGCTTAAACTCTGCAGGGATATTAAAAAGCTCTCTTGCTTTATCAGAATTAAATCCACCCATTTGGTGCACATATAAATTCAAAGCTGTGGCTTGTAAAGTTAAATTCGCAATTGCCTGACCAAGATCATACTCTGCGTGTGTGTTAGTATGATTATTCTTTTCATAATTATTTTTTGCCATTGTCAGAATAAGCACCGGGGCATTTTTAGCCCATAACTGATTTAATTCAAATAATGATTCATATATTTTATCATAAGTTTTTCCTTCACCTTTTGCGCCGACTATAAATCTCCACGGCTGTTCATTCATCGAAGAAGGTGACCATCTTGCTGCCTCAAGCAACGATATAATTTTTTCCTGTTCAATCTTCTTGTCAGAAAAAGCTCTTGGGCTGTATCTTTTTGCAATCAATTCGTGTAACATAATTTTCTCTTTCTTAAAAATACTGTCTTTAAAAAAATCATCACTTCTTACTATTAATTTTTATTTTGTTTAACCATTTCCACATTACATAAAATATCTACGGTCTTACCTACTACGGCACCACCAGCTTCCATAAGTGAATTCCATTTTAAGTTATAGTCAAACCTGTTTACACTTCCTGAAATACTGAACCCTGCTCTCTGGTTCCCCCACGGGTCTTTTACAGTCCCGTTATACACAACATCAAGATCAATAGATCTGGTAACACCTCTCATAGTAAGATCACCAGTCAGCTTATATTTATTTTCACTTATTTTCTTGAACGATGTACTTTTGAAAACTATCTGCGGATATTTCTCTGTGTAAAAGAAATCCTGTGATCTCAAATGATTATCTCTTTTCTCGTTTTCTGTATTTATGCTGTTAACATCAATATTAATCTCAATGTCCGGATCAGTAAAATCGTCATTGTTTGTTTTTAGTATGCCGTTAAAATTCTTGAAGTTCCCTGTAACTTTTGAAATAACTAAATGACTTACAGTAAACTGAATTGAGCTGTGCACGGGGTCAATCTTCCAGGTCGTTGTCTGAGCTTGTGAATAAATTGATACAGACACCAGCACTATTATTGCTAAAATTAACTTTTTCATTTTTAGTTTATCCTTTAATTATTGTTTAGGTTTAAATATTTCTATATCCGAATTGATTTTTACAGTTTTGCCGACAACGGCGCCACCGGTTTCAATCAAGTTGTTCCAGTTTAAATTGAAATCAAACCTGTTAAGGCTGCCCTGTATTCTATAGCCGGCTCTGTAATTTCCCCACGGATCTACAATTTGTCCCCCGAAGTTCACATCAAGTTCGATTGGCTTTGTGACATCTTTAATCGTTAATGCACCTTTCATTTTGTAATTCTCGTCATCGACTTTTTTTATTTCAGTACTTTTAAATCTGATCTCCGGAAATTTTTCCGCTTCAAAAAAATCTGCTGATTTTAAATGATTGTCCCTGTCTGCAATTCCGGTATCGATTGAAGAGGTATCAATCGTTAACTCTACCTTTGCCGATTCGAGACTATCATCGGGTTTTTCAATATTTAATCTGAATGACTTAAACTCACCGGCTACTTCAGATATAACAAGATGCCTGACTGAAAATTGTACCTTTGAATGTGCCGGGTCGAGTGACCAATTATTTGTATTACTCATTTTTTGTCTCCTGCATATAGTTAATAAATTTCAACTCAAATATATGTTATAACATCTAAAGTTACAACATATATTTTAGGGTAATTATTTTTCCCTAAAAATCTTTATTTTTATTAAGTTTTAAAGGGATTCAACGATGGAACTCAAGAAAAAGGAAGTTAAAATTCATTTACTATTCCGAAATGAATTTTACCTTCGGAGAAAGTATCTCCTTTTGCGAGTGCGAAACTCACACCGATCACACCAAGGCTTGTTTCAAGATTTATACCCAGTCCGTAGCCAATCCTGAAGCCTTCGCTTTTTTGAATGTTGTAATCAGGTTCTTCTTTTCTTAAAAAATAACCTGTGTCGAAAAATAAAAATGCGAACGATCTTTGAGTAAGTAAAAATCTGTATTCGAGATTTGACCACAGGACCCGTGAACCTAAAAATTGATTCTCGCGATAGCCGCGTAAAGTGTTAGTGCCCCCAAGTCTGAAAAGATCACTCAGCTCAAAGAAAGAGCCGCGAAGTTCCTTACCATTCAATCCAAGTGCAACAACCTGCCTCTGAAATGGCTGATAAAAAATCTTAAACTCCATTTCAATTCTCTGCAGATCAACATTTGTTTTAAGACCGGGAGTAAAAAATTTTTTAGGACCATTAATAGTTTTTCTGCTGAACGAATAAGAATTAATAAACAGAATACCTCTTGTAGGCGAGTATGGATCATCGCGCGTATCTAGCTTAAAATTAATTCCTGTTGAAAAAGAATTTGAATTATACACGGTAAGGAATAAAGTATCAGCGTCGCTTGGTATTACAGATTCAGTTGAAAGTGTAAGCGATGCAGAAATATCTTCATTCGCTAAATATTGCAGTGCTATATTCAGTCTGCGCTGAACATAGGTACTATCCTGCTTTCTTTGAAACAAGCCTCCGCTTATATTAAAAGGTAAACCCAAAACCCATGGTTCAAGATATTTCAATTCGAGTTCCTGCGAAGACTGATCAAGCTTTTGCCATCTGATCGCCGCTGCTCTGCCGGTACCGAATAAGTTTCTGAGGCTGATATTTACAAGCCCGGTAAAATATCCTCCTGTGTTAGTGCCGCTTCCGGGAATATACCCTATAATTCCATCGAAGTTGTTGGTTTGTTTTTCTTGCAGATGTACTATCAGTACACCTTCATCCTGAGAATTAATGTAATAATCAGGAACTTTAACGGGTTCAAAAAATCCGAGCTTGTTCAGTCTTGAAGGCAGTTCGTCAATTAATTTTTGTGAATATTTTTCGTCTTTATTCAGACGCAGCTCTCTCAGTACCACGTAATCTTTTGTCTTTGTATTTCCCTCGAGCTTTATTTTATCTATTGAACTCTTTCTGCCTTTGTCAATTCTAAAAGTAACATCAGCTTTATATTTTTTATCGGAAGGATCAGTAAAAAAATTTATAGATGAAATAATAATTTTTGAAAAAGGGCTGCCGTTATTTTCAAAATAAGTTAATGCAGAAGAGATGCTTCCTTCAATGCCGCGGCTTGTAAAAATTTGTCCTTTCAAAAAATTAAATTTGGGAATCACATTGACCGAGTCTGCTGCCGAAGCATTAGTAAAAATTATATTGTTAATATAAGTAGGCTCATTCTCGCGGACGGATACCAGCAAATCAACGAATTGTGAATCGGGCAGGTCTATAATTCTTGTACCATCAAAATCACTGTGGAAGTAGCCAATATCTGCAAACTGCAAAGCGAGTCTTGATTTAACCGAATCAATAATTCCATCATATATTTTTTGTCCTGGAAATATCCCGCTCCAGTTTATGACCTCATTTTTACTAATCAGAATTGATCGTCCGTCAGACCTCGGCGGTTTGCCGAGACCGACGGGCTCTGCGACAGGAAAGCTTCCATCCACGAAGTGGTCAATTCTGATAACCTCGATATTACGGATTGTTTGTGGATAAATTATTGCGAGGGGAAACAATAAAAAAGAGAACAGATATTTAATTCGGTGTAACATCTACTGTTTTCATTTTTTTGCCGACAGGTTCAATCACTATTGAAGAGCGTAATTTTTCAGCTTCGGTTAAAGCAACATTTGAGGTTTCGAGACTAATTGAATTTGCAGTGCCAAGTGACGTGGCAAGTGTGAGCGTTTCTTCAAACGTAAGGTTATTATGCCAGCCAAAAGCAATTCCTGCTACAAAGCTGTCCCCGCTGCCAGTAGAATCAACAGAATTTATTTTTGGGGGATTAATTTTGAAATGATAATCAAAATTAGAGCAGAAAGATTCACTGCCGCCATTCGTCAGATAAGCCTGCTTAACATTTTTTGAATATAAGAAATCCAGGTAGTCTGTTTTTTCTTTTTCAGTCTGCAGCTTTAATTTTAAAGATTTTTCCGTTTCTTCCACGTTGTTGTGAATTATCGTGGGTGCTGAGTCAATACAATCCCTGAGATGTTCTCCATAAGTATCGCAGATGGAAATTTTATCATACCTGTTGGCGGTTTGAATACCGAAAGGGAAAATCGTATCAGCAGCCTTACAGGGAGAACTTCCTGAAAAAATAACCATTTCACAATTCCGGATCATCTTTTCAAGTTTTGTTTTAAATTCTTCCGCTTCTTCTTCGGTTATAACAGAATTGCTTCCGAACAAAGTTGTAATCGTTTGATTTGATCTGTCAACGATTACTGATGCGTTCCGTGTTCCGGAATTTGTTCTTATAAAAGTAAAATTTATTTTTTCCCTGAAAAGCAGATCTCTTAAAATCTTCCCGTCATTTCCGCCTAAAAAAGTAAAGGCAATGTTTTTTAGTCCAAGCCTGTTCAACTGCCTGCTTACATTTATTCCTTTACCGCCTGCTCTTAACTCTTCAGACCAGCTTCTGTCATATTCTTCTGTTAATGTTCTGTTATATATATATCTTTTTTCGAGCAGCGGATTTATAGTAACAGTCAGTATCATACAAAATTAAATTTTGAAATAAATTACCCTCAACAGATCAATTAACTCTTCCGCGAACGTAATCGAAGTCAAGCGGATTCATCAACCTGTAATCTCCAAAGCCGGTTGTGTCGAGAAAGCCAAAACTTCTGTTCAGGTTATAATAGTCCCATATCTCATAAGGTTTTGAATCAGGATCGAACGGATGATGTTCAATATTATCCGGCGGACCAAGCACAATATAAACCATGCCCATATCAGTCTTCCAGCCTTCGATATAATGAGTAAAATGATCATTCGAATAAGCAACCCTTCTATAGTATTCATCGAAAGCCTGATTTTCTTCGTCGTTCGGGTTTGGGTCGCGCTTTCTCCAGAATTCAGCAAAACGTTTTATTTTTTCTTCCCTGTTCGGTGCATCTTTAATGTAATCAAGCTCTTTGTCAGTGGCAATATAAATAAGTTCCTCAATAGCCTTATCTAAATCAGTTACATTTTGCGGCACCCCGCTCCATCTTGAAATAAATTTACTGCTGACTTTAGCATCTTCCTTCGTATCAAGATTCTCTGCCTTAACTGTTAATGTATAAGTTCCAAGATTAAGAGTACTGTCCTTTATTGTATAAAATACCTGGTTCCTTCCTGCGGCGAGATCCGTCTTAACTGTATCGCTTGAGACTCTCCTTTCGGCTTTGTTACTGATTATATAATTAATTAAAAATTTTCCTTTGCTTAAAGTATTAATTTCATAAAACATAGGGATACCGGATTTCTTCGCCACAATATTTCTTGAAACATTAGGTACTATTTTGTTATTCCCGTCTATTTTTGTTTCACTTGCTATAAGCATTATGTCGCTTATGTCCATCCGGGGAGAAAATTCCCTTACTTCAACAGGATTACTTATTACATAACTGTTATTTGAATTTTTATCTTCGACAGAAGTTCTTATAAAATATTTAGCGGGTTTCAGTACAAAGCTTCTGAGACTTATATTATAATTTGTTTTAGAAGTTGTTTGATCAAAATTATGTGATATGATTTTTTCACTCCACAGCTTTTCGGCGATCAGTTTTTCTCTATCATTATCGAAAACTGAAATTGTAACCACGTAGTTTGCTGTAAAGCCATCTGCAGTTTTGAAGAACTTCACTTCATTATAAGGAACCTGGATAAAAATATTGACCAGTGTTGAATCGGGGCTGCCGTGATAAAAATCCAGTATGTCAACAAAATATTTATTTTGGGCAGAAACTGTTCCCCTGCGGTTATTGTTCTGTGCAAACGCTCCAGAAGCAAAACAAATAAGCAGGAAGCCTGCCAAAAAAAGTTTAATTGCTGCTTTCATTTTTTCCTCTCCCGTTTAATACAAAATTAGCAAAAAGGTCGTATTCGTTACTATCATAAACTTCGGCTGTATAAAAATTGCCTGGAAGAACCTCATCGTTTTTACGACTGATAAGAATTTCACCATCAACCTCAGGTGCATCTCTGTATGAACGACCTATGTAATAATCTTCCTCGATGTTTTCAACAAGTACGTTTAAACGCTTATTAATAAAGCTCTGATTTTTTCTAAAAGAAATGTCTTTTTGAATCTCCATTAAAATATCCCTTCTTTTCAACTTTATTTTTTCAGGAACAGGGTCTCCGAGTATGAAACTCGGGGTATTCTCTTCTATAGAAAAGGTAAAAGTTCCGACCCTGTCAAACTCAATTTCTTTTATGAATTCACAAAGCTCCTCATATTCCTTTTCCCCTTCGTTAGGATAGCCAACAATAAATGTAGTCCTAAGCGTAATATCAGGAATTCTTTCTTTTAATTTATGCAAAAGCTCCCGTATCCTTTTACCGGTAATGCCTCTTCGCATTGATTTAAGTACGTTATCAGAAATATGCTGAAGCGGAATATCAATATACTTGCAAATTTTCGGATTACCTGCTATCACTTCAATTACGTCATCAGGAAATTGTGAAGGGTAGGTGTACATCAATCTTATCCATTCTATCCCTTCAATATCGCTAAGCTTGTTTAATAAATCGGCAAGAACTTTTTTGCCGTATATATCCTTGCCGTAATCTGTAGTATCCTGTGCAATGAGGATCAACTCTTTGGTCTTGTTGGCAGCTAAAAATTCTGCTTCGCGGATCAGATCGTCTATCGGTTTTGATTTATGTTTGCCGCGCATTAATGGAATTGCACAAAACGAGCAGGGGTGGTCACATCCTTCTGAAATTTTTAAATAAGCCGTGTGAGAAGGTGTGGTTATTAATCTTTCACCTAATAATTCTTTTTTTAATTCGCCTCCAAGCTCGTTCAAAATTCCCTCGTATTTTTCCGCCCCAAAATATGCGTCGACATCAGGAATTTCTTTCCTGAGTTCGTGCACATACCGTTCGGAAAGACAACCTGCAACGATCACCTTCTTCAGCCTGCCCTGCTTTTTTAGTTCAATGGCATTCAATATTGTATCAAGCGATTCCTGTTTGGCTGCTTCAATAAAACCGCACGTATTAATAATAACTGTACTTGCATAATCAGGCTTGTCAGTAAGATCAAATTTATTTGCCTTCAGTTGATTCAGCAGCCTTTCGGAATCAACTGTATTCTTTGAGCACCCAAGCGTAATTACACTTATTTTATCTTTCGATTTCATAAAAATTATCTTGTAAAGTATTTTAAGTACAACAAAATAACCGGCGCTGAAAAAAGCAGCGAATCAAACCTGTCAAAAAATCCGCCGTGTCCGGGTATTAATGCCGATGAATCTTTTACATCAGCATCGCGTTTAATTAACGACTCAACAAGGTCCCCCGTCTGACCAATAATTCCGACTATAACGCCAAGGATAATGGATTCAAACAATGTAAGAAAATCCAGTACGATAAAATGAGCAATGATCATTGTTAAAATTGCAAAGAGGAAACCAAAAGCTGCGCCTTCCCAGCTTTTATGCGGGCTTACTCTTGGAAACAATTTATGCTTTCCTAACGAGACTCCACCAAAGTAAGCCGCTGAATCGCAGATCCAAATAGCTGAGAGAACAGATATGATTAAATATCCTCCCTGTAAATAAAGGCTCCCGATATGGGGATAGAATTCTCTTATGCCGATCAGCGATGCGCCGAAAATACCCGTATAAAATATGCCCAGCAAAGTTGCACCGATATTAATAATAGCTGAGTACTTATTCCTGAAAAGTTCAATCAAAGCAGATAAAAAGACGATTAACACCACAGATGAATAGCTGTCGAAAAAATGTAAATAGCTGTTGAGCAGCAAAAATAGAACTGCAAAAAAACCGAGTGAAAGATTTACATTCGCACCTTTGTTTTTTGCCATTTGAGAAAACTCATAGAAAGAAACAAGAGCTATTACTGCAGCAAAGAGAAAAAAATAAATATTGCCCACGTAACAGAGAATTAAAATCAGCGGTATTGCAAAAACTGAAACAAGAATGCGTGTAGAAGTGTTGTTCAATTTTACTCCTGCTCTTCTGTGCGGGTATTATTGTGACTTTTAATTTCCTCAATATAATTCATAGCTTCTTTAGCATCCTCTTTCTTAACTAGCAGTTTAACAATCGAAAAATCACCCGGCGCAGGAAAATTCCTGTCTTTCTGGGAAAGAATAGCTGCAGCTATTCCTGCACCTTCAAGGTTATCTTTCATCATCTCAACTTCATATTCTTTAGTTGAAGTATAAATCACTTCCCAGTCTTCTTCGGAAAGCTCTTCAGGTTTCTGAAGTTTTGATTTATCTATTAATGCAACTCCGCAATCCGGGCAGATTTTTACACCTTCAACATATTCATATTCACAATTGGGACAAACAGGCATAATTCCTCCACTCTATTTATTTCTTTCTACACTATAATACTTTATTATCAGATAAATTACAGCGCTAAAAAGCGCCAGCAGTGAGATGAATATAATAATTGATGATTCCAGGTTAACATCTTTCTGCTGCGAAGAACTAAGCAATTGTTCATTGCCCATAATAAAAAAAAGAATGATCGCGGAAAAATTATTAAGAAAGTGAAGCGACATTGAAA
This sequence comes from Bacteroidota bacterium, assembly GCA_021815365.1. Lineage (GTDB taxonomy): Bacteria > Bacteroidota > Ignavibacteria > Ignavibacteriales > Ignavibacteriaceae > JAKAGZ01. The sequence continues at coordinate 71,146 of JAKAGZ010000006.1, read as the reverse complement.
CAAAAATTGAGTCGCTCATATAGGTTGCAAAGCCAAAATAAAAACCAAGCGCTATAAGAGGAATTAATCCGTAGGGATTAAAGTGATAACTTCCGAAGAAAACTGATGTAATAAGTATAGCCCAAAAAGGTCTTAGCTTTAATTCGAAGCTCCTCTGTATAAATCCGCGAAACATAGTTTCTTCGCATACAGCAGGCACAGCAGCAACTACCAGTATAACAAGAAGCCCTTCCGGAATTGAATGTGATGTGAGCAGATTTGAATAAGTTGATTCAACTTTATCATTCAGGGTATCAAAAAAATTTTTTGCTGAGTTTATAACGGGGGAAGACGAAGCTAATTTATTAATGAAATAATTTTGTATAACTAGAAAATTTTCGAGCAGCGGCGTTAAGACAACTATGCCAAGCACAAACAGCCCGATCTCTTTCCACCTTGCCGGTTTGAACCTGATAACTGTCGTTACATCTTCATAAAACCATTTTGAAAATAACAAAGCAGGCAAAAGAATAAACAGGACCTGCCCCGCCATAGTCATTAACCTGAAACTATTTACAGGAGCTTTTTCAATATCAAGCCCAAAAATCAAAAGAGTTAAAACACCTCCAACTATCTGGTAGAGGAAAAATCCGCCAAACAATCCAATGAAAGCTGCTGCTAAAGGTGATATTGCCGGATGGAGCTGATGTAAATTGCTTTCTGAAGAGAAACTTTTTGATCCTTCATTTGGATCCTCAGGTCCTTGTTCCTGATCATTATTTTGAAAATTTTCAGTCATTGCCGGTTTATATTTATTGAATAATTCTGCTCATCAACTTAGCCTTAAAAAAATTCTGTAGCAAACAATCAGTTCCTTAAGAAAGTTAATCAGAAATTTTTGCTGCAGGTTTGCCAGCAAGACCCTGATAAGAGCTCAGGTAAGCATCAACAGAGCCGACAACTATTTTTGTTTTTACTCTCACCGGAATTTTTAAAACATCATCTGAAAGCCACACATATATACTACCCTCGCTTTTGAAAAGCTCTCCTCTCTTGATTATAGGTTCAACTATTATACAATTGAACTTACCTGCCGGAGCTTCCACCACCTCCTTGCCGATATACTTAATATCAAGATCATAATATTTATGATTGTAAAAATTCTGCAGATGGATTAACTCCCCTGCTTTCATTTTAGAGTAGTCAAAAGTTCTTGCAAGATAGAATGCCGACACAATATCATTTACATATCTTGGAATGTCATAAGTACCCTCGCTTGTTTTTGCTTTCATCCTTTTCTGATCGAAGAATGCGGAAAAATCCCTCGAATAACTACCTTCCCGGATATGCTGTTCAAATCTCCATGGAAAGATACCCTGTGTATCTATATACGTTTCATACCTGTCGCGGACTTTATATATCCAGTCAAAGCTCGGAACCGAGTTAACTTCAAAAGTGATATGATAAGTCTCTCTTCCAAAAATTTTTCTTAAATCCCTTATCTGCATCACAGAAACGCCTGCTGTAACAAAACCATACTTCAGATCAAAAGTGAGTTTCTCTCCTACTTTAAAAGCATTGTTAACTATAGTTCTGAAATCATCTTTGTCCTGAGGAAAAATAATTTTACCGCTGGAAAAAGAAATCATAAATAACAAAAACAAGAGGGCTGCTTTATTTCTTCTCATTCAGAAAAACTCCCGCTAAAATTTTTTATTTTTTGTTCGATTACTGAAAATACTTTCTGCATATTTATACGATTCATACAATCCTGTTTGCGGCACTGTTCCCTTGCACAATCCTGGCAATTATTTTCCGGTGTAAAGATCACACTTTTGTTCGAATAAGGTTCCCATCTTTTTGCAGAACACGCAAGCAGATGAGGATAAAAGCCGATTGTGTTTTTTCCTAATGCAGCAGCTATGTGTATTGGTCCCGTTGAATTAGAAATAAAAATATCTGCTTTACTGATAATATAGGTTAATTCAGCAAGATTAAATTGCCCTGCAAAGTTTTTTACTGTTTCAGTGACCTGTAATTCTTTACATAATTTTCTTTCCTGTTTACTGCCGGTTATAACGATCTGTAAATCATTTTTTGTGCTGAGCTGTTGTACAAGCTCTTTAAACTTTGCAGCAGGCAGATCAACAGCGCTGCCACCACTGCCGGGATGAATAATTATTACTGGTTTAGTTCCGTCTATTTTATTTTCTTTTAATAATTTTTCCAGTTCGGGCTTGTACCCGGCTGATAAATTAAAATTGACAGTGTCTTTGCTTATTCTTTCATTTATTCCGAAACACCTGAGAAGATTGACATTAAATTCCACTTCGTGCATTTCAGCAAACTTTCTGTGCTGAAAAACTTTATTGTTGAACAGGAAAGAATACCACCTGTAGCCGGTACCAATCCTTTGTTTGATCCTGCTGAGATAAATAATTAAAGCAAGAGTAAACGTTGGGTAAACGATCACACAGGAATCAAATTTGCGGCTTGAGAGATTTTTAATATTTTCAGCCAGCATCGGCTTCCCGTTCAGTTCTTTTAAAATCAAGACCTCATCAATAAAAGGGTGCCCGTGGACAAGACACTTTGTATAATCACGAACAAGAAATGTGATCCTGCAATCAGGGAAATGTTTTTTGACAATTTCAGCAAGAGGCAATGTTAAAACCACATCACCTATCCTGTCGGTTCTTACTATCAAAAGATTTTTAGGTTTTATCATTAATGCTCTGATTCATTCCTGCCTGCCGGACAGGCAGGAATACGGTGACTTATTCTGTTCTTAATCTTGTTCTTAATCATAATCCAAAAGAGTAAGATTATGATTAAGATACATAATCATAATTAAGAACATGTGTGCTAACTGAACGATTACGGGAAACATAAGGATTATTTTTTATACAAAACCGCCACGGCAGGTGAGCTGATTTTTTAATCCCGACTCTTTTTGTAACCAGGATCTGATCCTGACTTAAGCACGGGTTGTCAAGAAGAAAAATTTTATCCCCAGTAAGGTCTATCCCATAATGCGTTTTATTAATTCCCATAGCCTGGCATACTTTTCCCGGTCCGCTTGTTAAATTAAATCTTTCTTTTGCATTTAACAAATTTCTCCCAAAACGATTATAGCTCATTATTTTAATTCCTTTGATCGGTTCTACAGCCCTAATCAGCACAGCAGTTCCCTGATCTTTCTGACCGGTAACGACATTACAACAGAAATGAGCACCGTATGTAAAATAAACATAAAAGAAACCGCCCTCACCAAACATAATTTCATTTCTTTTAGTTTTCCCTCTGAATGTATGGGCAGCTTCATCTGTCGCGCCGTCATAAGCTTCAACTTCAACAATTTTGCCTGCAAGGATATGACCCTTATCCTTTTTCACAAGAATTTTACCGAGTAATTCCTTTGCCACAGTTATAACATCGCGGGTGTAAAAATTTCTTTTAAGTTTTTTCAAATTCGGAAAGGCATCCATAAACGGTAAGATAAAAAATATGCTGTTGATTAAGAATCAAGCCGTGATTTCAATTCCTGTATTTTTTGAACATACGCTTCTCTGTTAGCAGGGTTTTTGTATATAAGTTTTTCATAAACCCGTATCGCCTCTTTGTATTCGCACTGTGCTGCATAGATTTTAGCTAACGTTTCCGAAACAATATTAGTACCTTCGTCAAGGCTGCTGATCCCAGATTCTGAAGAGCTGCTCTCAGTGGTTGTGTCATTTATTCGTGCGGATGATATTTCCCTTGCTAATTCGTCGAGGTGTTCATCTATATTCGCAGGTTCATTATTATTTTCTGAATATTGTTTCTGTTCAAAAAGATCTGTCTGCTCATCTCTCTCCAGAATATTCGAATCAGGAATAAACACACTTCCCCTGCTCGATGCAAAAAGAGACCTTTGCTTTTTAATGTTCTCTATCTCTTTCAGATAATATTCATAAGTTCTCTTTGAATGAAGCAGTTCGCTTGCGGTTTTAACCTGCTGGAGAGCTTTCCCGTACTCACCGATAAGCGAAAGTGCTTTTGAATATAAAAGATATGCAGTGGGATATTCAGGATAATTTTTAATGCCGTTAGTTAAAATATCAATAGCACCTTCAACATTATTATTATCTATCTCCGTATTTGCCTGCCTGACAAACAAGGGGGATGATTTATCATACTCAAAAATCAGGCTTACTTTATCATTGAATATTTCAGTCGGAGATTTAGCCAAAAAATTTCCTAATTCTTTGTAGTTACTATTGCATGTTTAATTGATGTAAACGAAACAAATGCGAACCCTGTAAAGAATAATATCTGGAAAGGAAGCGCAGCTATTTCTAAAAAGTAAATTGATGAAACTATTCCAACAAGGCAATAAATCGCCATAATTAACTCGACGATCATCATTAAGTCCAGCTTTTTCCTGCCGATATATTTGTTGCCTTTCCATGAATCTTTATTATTCTCGACTTTAAATTTAGGAGTTCTGACGAATTCACTTTTCCTGTTCATCAAGCCTTCAAAAACAGCGCGCGAATTGTTGACAGCAAAACCCATGCTGCCCGCCATAAAAAGCGGGAACAATACTATTTTCTTTCTCCAGTCTCTCCGGATATCTTTCTGTGAATAAAGATAAAATAAAAACGAGCTTACAAAAGCGAGAACGAAAAGAGACATAACTGCGAAGTAAGCTTCGTGAGGACCGCTGTTCTTAATAAATATTAGCGGAACATTAAGTATGGCAGCAAGCAGAATAAAAGGGAATACTAGGTTATTTGTAAGATGAAATGTAGACTGCAATTTTACTCTCATTGGTATATTTGATTTCCAAACAAGCGGGAGTATTTTTTTCGCTGTTTCTACTGCACCTTTTGTCCATCTGAACTGCTGTGATTTTAAAGCATTAATTTCTGAAGGAAGCTCTGCGGGAGAAGTAAAATCTTTCAGGAAAACAAATTTCCATCCATTAAGCTGAGCCCTGTAACTTAAATCAAGATCTTCGGTAAGCGTATCAGCGTGCCAGTTACCTGCATCTTCAATACAGGATTTTCTCCATATACCTCCTGTTCCGTTGAAGTTTATGAAGAATCCGGCTTTATTTCTTACAGACTGCTCAATAACAAAATGACCATCAAGAGCCAGAGCCTGTGCTTTTGTTAGTATTGAAAAATCACCATTCAGGTGTTCCCACCTGGTTTGAACCATGCCAATTTTATCACTGGTAAAGAAAGATAGAGTCCTTTTCAAAAAATCTTTTTTAGGAATGAAGTCCGCATCAAAAATTGCTACAAACTCTCCTTTAGCAATTTTCAATCCTTCCTTCAAAGCACCCGCCTTAAACCCTTCTCTTGAACTTCGCCTGATATGCTGAATATCAAAACCCATTTTCTGTTTTTTTTCAACAGCAGCAGCAACGATTCTGGTAGTTTCATCAGTCGAATCATCAAGTACCTGGATCTCCAGTTTATCTTTTGGATAATCAATTTCGCAAACTGAATTGATTAACCGTTCAACAACATACAATTCATTATAAAGAGGAAGCTGAATTGTAACAAACGCATCCTCATTAAGCCCTGCCTTAGGAACCGGATTAGCTTTACCATACTTTCTATGATAATAAAGCATTATGAAACCATGGCAGCCGAATACGAACAGTATTGAAAGTGAAACAAAATAAGCTATAAGAACTATCTCATCCATTTTTCCTGTCTACCCTCATTTTTTAGTTTATGTTACCAGCCGGAAACGGTATCGAGCAATATATCTGTTGTGATTTTGTCGATCGCATCCTTAATTGCATTTTTTCTATCATTTAAACTACCCACGCCAACCGGGGGATAATTTCCATAATTTGAAAATGTCTTTTCAAAAATATTTTTCTTAGTTACAAGATCTTTATATGTCACCAGCACAGAAATAGTAATCCTTCTCGAAGTAATATTCTCGCCGGCAGATACAACATTAGGTGCATCGCTGAAACCATTAATTGTACATTCAAGAACAGCATTTGCATTTCCTCTTTCAGCAACGCGCAACGTATTATCATTAATAAATTTCTGAATAAGAGTTTGCGTAAGCGTTTCTCTTAGATTCGGTTCGCCGGAACCACTCCTGTCATCTGCAATAGGTATAGCAATTGTTTTAATGTGCCCGGGAACTGAAGCGCCCGTAAAAGAATATACTCCACAGCCCTCAAAATTAATCAGCAATGAGCTGATAAACAAGATAAATAATACAGCGGTAAAGCAGTTTATAGCTGAATCAACTAATTTCTTATAATGCAAGGCTTTATGTTTCATAATTTTGCAGCATGAATTTGTAAAATTAAGGTACTGTTAAATCTCATACTCTTTTATTTTCCGATACAATGTTCTTTCGCTGATATTCAGCAGGTTTGCTGCCATCCTTTTATTTCCCTTAGAATATTCAAGAGCATTTTTTATAGCTTCTCTTTCTGCAACTTCAAGAGGTACAACCTCACTTGCAGAATCAGTGGAATGATGCGAATATACTTCCTGGTGTTTTTCATTTATCAGATCTTTCAATTCAAGAATATCTTTTTTCAATTCAAACAACGCACGGTATAACAATTCGCGGTCTGCTTCTTCAGAGGATTTTTTTAAGAAGACCGGAAGATTCCGGTTAGTAAATTCTGTCTCTTCCTTTTTTATAAGTGACTTGAAAGAATCCGCATCTATCAATCCGTTGCGGTTGAGAGCTGTAGCTGTTTCAACAGCGTTTCTTAATTCGCGGACATTTCCGGGCCAGTTGTATTCGCGTAGTAAATCCAGAGCCGATTCAGTAATCTTCGGCACTGTAATTTTATTTTCGGCACAATAATTATTAATAAAGTAATAAACAAATTCTTCTATGTCACCCTTCCTTTTCCTAAGCGGAGGGATTGTTAATGTTACAGCCTTCAACCTGAAATACAAATCTTCCCTGAATCTTTTTGCATCTACTTCTGCCTGAAGGTCTTTGTTGGTTGCGGTAATAAACCTGACATCAACTTTTGTAACAGTTTCACTCCCAAGTTTCATAAATTCTTTGTTCTCAATTGCGCGAAGAAATTTTACCTGTGTCATCAGAGGCATTTCTGCTATCTCATCGAGGAAAAGAGTTCCGCCGTCTGCAATTTCAAAATAACCTTTCCTTGTTTCAACAGCACCTGTAAAAGAACCCTTCTTATGACCGAATAATTCACTCTCTAAAATTCCCTCAGGTATAGCTCCGCAGTTTACACTCATAAGGGGCTTGTCAGCCCGGCTGCTGTATCCATGAATTGCCCGTGCAAATATTTCTTTACCAACTCCGCTTTCTCCGTAAATTAAAATTGAAATATCTGTCTTTGCTACCTGCATCGAAATATCCACAAGATCACGGATCTCTTTTGCCTTGCCAATTATTCCGAATTGTTTTTTAAACTCATCAATGGTCATAATTTTGTGTCTGACTATTTGACATACATAAAACTGTAGTACTAAATATATTACATTACATAATTGTATTAAAGGGAAATCTTAAGGATGCTCTTAAATCCTGACTGCCATTCCGTCATAAGCAATAACAAATTTATTGCGAATTCCCTCCGAAAGAGAATCTTTCCACTCTTTCAGGTAATACTCACCCTCATCACTGATATGCGTTAAATATATTTCTTCTGGTTTAAATTTTTCAAGGACAGTAAGCAATTCAGCTTTGTTAAGGTGAGTTGTTTCTGTAATGATCCTGCTTACGTGGTTGTCTTCAAATAAAAATAAATCTTTGACTGAACCAATATCACCGCTGTAAAATAATTTCTTTTTGTCCAATTCAAAAAGGATGCTGCTGGAGATAAAACTTAACTTCTTTTCTTTGTCATACCTGATGTATTGATCAAGATGCGAGTTTTGTTTCGAGATGAATTTAATTTTATCACTTACCAAAACCTGAACATTGTGTTGAAATAGTTCATAGTCGATCTCAAAATCCATCTTCTCTTCAAACAAATAAGAATTGAAAAGGAAGTCTTTTGTAAATTTTGATAAACTTTCATGAACAAATATTTTTATTTTTTTTGTTCTGTTTATTAATTTCATTTGTACTATTAATGCGGCGAAACCGGAAAAATGATCGGGATGTAAATGAGTAAAAAGGATGCCGTCAATTTGTTCAAAAGATATTTTATTGTGAAGAAGCGCTTTTGAAATTCCGTCCCCTGCATCAACAAGAAGATTAAAATCATCGGCAAGAATTATAAAAGAGGAGTGAAACCTTTTAAGGGATGTTTTACCGGAGCCTGTTCCTATGAATTTTATTTCCAAAATAAGTTCTCAATTTATTGTGACTACCCTGCCGTTCAGGTTGAATCTTTTATTAATAACATCGAGAAAATTTTTTGCTTCATCGTCACTTAAAAATTTCCCTACAAAGACGACATGAAAAATGGTTCCCGCAACATTTTTCTCTTTAATTTCCGAAAAGAAACCAGCCTCTTCAAACTTTTTCTTTAATGACTCTGCATTTGCTGCATTACTAAAAGCCCCAGCCTGAATTGTAAACTTATAATCTAAATTTTTATTGCTCTCTTTTGAAATATTTTGTCCCTGGCTTACAGGCAGATTTTCTTTAGTTACCGTATTCTCATTACCTGCGTCGTCCTTCATCGGAATTTTCTTTTCGGCTATACTTACGTAAGGTGAGCTTGGGTATTTTGTTTTCAAAATGTTAAAATAAGTTTTTGCAGTCTGATAGAGTCCAAGTGCGTAATAGTATGAATAAATCCTATATACAGAAGCATCTGCGTATCTGCTTTGGGGATATTTATCAATTATATGCTTGTAGATTGCGACAGCATTCTGTCCATCCTCTGTCAGCACGCCTTCAAGAAACAGCAAAGACGGATCATTCGGATGATCGCTTTTTAATTCGGGCAGCTTTTCTAGCACAGCATCCTTTTTACCAGCTTCAATTTGTTTAAGATAAGGAACTATATTTATTTCTTGTGCGAGAGGAATTCCTGTAAGCAGGCTGAGAAAAAGAAACAACAATATAATTTTAACTTTGCTCATTCGTTAAAGAATTATGCTGTTAAAGCTAATTGTTCTTCGGGATCATAAAATTCCTGGAAGTCACCAAACAAAGTACCTGAAGTAGCGCGGTTGATTTTTACTTTTACGTAATTACCCTCTTTAATTTTTCCCTCTGCAGGAATTATCACAACTTTATTAGTGTCTGTCCTGCCGGAGAGGAACTGATCAGATTTTCTGCTGAAACCTTCAACCAATATTACTTCTTCTTTACCAATTAAAGATTGATTTATTTCATAGGAGATCTGATGCTGTAATTCTATTATCTCCTGAAGCCTTTTTGTTTTGACTTCATCAACAACGTCATCTTTCATTTTATAAGCTTTTGTACCTTCCCGCGGAGAATATTTAAACATATATGCCCCGTCGTATCTTACTCTCTTCATCAGGTCGAGAGTCATCGCGTGATCTTCGTCAGTCTCTGTTGGAAATCCTGAAATTATATCAGTAGAAAAACTTACGCCGGAGATTATTCTTTTCGCCTTATCAATTAAACTAAGATAGTGTTCAACAGTGTAAGTTCTGTTCATCAATTCGAGGATCCTGTTTGAACCTGATTGAACAGGCAGATGAATGTAGTTGCAAATATTCGGATGAGCCGCTATTGTATAGAGTAATTTGTCCGAAAGATCCTGAGGATGCGATGTTGTAAATCGTATTCTTGTTTTCCTGCTGACCTGAGCACACGCAGCGAGAAGATCTGCAAAATCATTCTGACCGTCTACATAAGAATTTACATTTTGCCCGAGAAGTGTAACTTCGCGGAATCCTCTCTCAGAAAGCTGTTTTACTTCTTCTACTACAGAACTCAGCGAACGGCTTCTCTCTCTTCCCCTCGTAAAAGGAACAACACAGAAAGTGCAGAATTTATCACAGCCTCTCATTACTGAAAGCCATGCCTGCAGTCCATCTTCTCTGAACGGAATAATATCATCGTATGTTTCTGTACGCGATAATTTTACCCCGATTCCCTTTTCACCGTTGAAAGCTGTGTCAAGAAATTCAGGCAGTCTTCTGTATTCATCGGGACCAACAACAAGATCAACAATTTTTTTTCCCGCCTGTCCTGACTGACTGCCGGTAGGCAGGTCTTCGATCAGATCTTTTCTCAGGCGCTCAGCCATGCAGCCAAGTACGCCAACAATAAGTCCGGGTTTAATATTTTTTAGCGTCTTAAAATTTCCAAGTCTGCCATAAATTCTTTGTTCAGCATTGTCACGGATACTACAGGTATTCAACAAAATTACATCTGCTTCATCTGCCTGTTTCGTTACATCGTAGCCATGCTTTTTAAGAATGCCAAGCACGAGTTCGGTATCGGCAAGATTCATCTGGCAGCCGTAGGTTTCTATATATATATTACTTTTTCCCATTCATACTATGTTAAATATTGAGGTGTAAATATAAATTTTAAATGGCTGGAGTTCAACGAACACCTTGATAACCTTATTCCCATATTCCTTATTCCCATGGTGTCAATCATCTGATAATACTTACGAGTTGTTTTGGACAGATTTATTAAAAACAGAGGGAACTACCTGATCAGAACAAATTTTTTAGTCTGAATAAAATCCCCCGCTTTAAGCTGATAGAAATAAATTCCGCTGGAAAGGTATGCTGCTCTTCCATTGAGGTTAGCTGCATTAAAAGTTATCTCGTATTCTCCCGGTTGTTTGAATTCATTTACAGGTGTTGCAATCTCTCTTCCCAAAAGGTCATATACCTTCAGCGTAACAAATCCGAAATGCGAAATCCGAAATCCGATATTCGTAGAGGGGTTAAAAGGGTTCGGATAATTCTGAAAGAGTTCAAAAGATTGCGGCGTTATATTTTTATTGTTTTTTATACCGGTAGTTTTATCAAACTCAAACAAGGCGTAAACGGGCAGGTGATCAGAGGCAGAATAGAGAGCATATGCTACTTCGGCGGGTACTGCAGTATTTTGTGGAGCCTCATTAATTGATTTATTAAAATGCTGACCGTCGTTTCCATAAGCAGTATAAGAATTATTAATGTAAGTAATTCCACCCGCATCATTCACAGCCTGTGAAATAAATATCAGATCGAATCTGTCGTCAAGCCCGCCTGAACTTCTCCGGGTTGACTGAGTATGAATTGCTGCATAACCAGCATTTTCATGCCAGTCACCTATTTGGTCTATCGGATCTAAAAAATAACCCGCATTTGTCTTATCAATTAATTTTTGAACTGCTGCTTCGCTTCCTGTATATACATTAAAATCACCGGCTGCAAGAAAGTTCGTGCCTGGCGGAAATTTATCAGTAACTGCTCGAAGACTATCAATTTCAATTGCCCGCGAAGCCGAATCGGAAATCCCAGCATTAAGATGAACACCGAAAACAATTATCGTGTCCTGAGTTGTTTTATGCACAAGCCTGAATTCATTTATATCTCTCTGGTCAGTTGTGATCGGGGTGTTAGAAATGAAATCAAACTTAGCCGGGTTAAAAAACAAAGCGTTGCTGGTGGAATCTTTATAATAATACTCACGGCTTTTTATGAATCTTCCCGCCTGGTAATTTGGATCAACTGCTTTTAAAACATTATTTAGAAAAATATCAACTGAGGTTTGTGAAGTAATTTCTTCAACAACGAGTATATCGGGTTTTATCGCGCTTAGTATAGTTCTGAAGTATATATTCCTGGAAGTATCCGCGGGAGTATAATTTTCAAGATTATAGCACATTACTTTTGCTGTATCCTGTGCGAAAGTAAAATTGCTTATGAAAAATAAGCACAGCAGAAGGTAAAGAAATTTTTCGTGCTTGCACATCAGCTTCTGTTTCTTTCTAAAATTTATGATAGACAGACTAAAAATAAAATTATCTCTACTTTTATGAAAGAAACAAAAGCCTGGAATCCTACTTGATCAGCGTCATTTTTTTTACCTGCACAAAATTCTCTGTCGTTAATTTATAAACGTAAAACCCGCTGTTTAGCCCGCCTCCGGCAGATGAAGCATCAAAATTAACAGTGTGAGTTCCTGCTGGTCTTATTTCATTTAAAAGCGTTACGATTTTCTGTCCCAGAATATTGAAAACCTCTAAAGTTACATACTGCTGTTTTGGAAGATTAAAAGAAATAGTTGTTGCGGGATTAAAAGGATTCGGATAATTTTGGTTCAGACTAAAATCAGCAGGCACAGGAATATTTACTTCTATAACTCCTGAATACTTAAAATTACCGTCAAAGTCTATTTGCTTTAGCCTGTAAAAATATTTGCCGGCAGTTGATATCTTATCTTCAAAGGAATATTCTTTTTTCGAATTTGAATTTCCATTCCCATTTACAAAACCAATCTTCTCCCATCTGACCTCTGACTTCTGACCTCTGATCACTGACCTCTGAACTTCAAATCCGTAATTGTTGAGTTCGGTTTCAGTACGCCAGTTTAGAATTATTTTGCCGTTTAAATAAAATCCTTTAAAGAAATATAACTCCACAGGAAGAGGAGCTTGGGACCAGGAAGTTGCTACTCTGATACCATCAACTTGCATGTCACCTGACTTGGGGTTTTGTCTGAATTGAATTTGATATAGTGCATCAGCATCTGCACCTGAAGTGATTGAAACATCTGAGGTAGGTTCTGTTTCAGTCAAAACTGGATTAACCCATAGACGAACTTCATCATTACTATTTCCCGTCAGAAAATGATACGAAGTTACTATTAGATAAGTGGTATTTACATCTAATTCATTACTGTACCATATTGTACTCGTTGAAGAAGTTGTTTTGGCAAGGCCTATAGAATATTTCGCTGAACCGGAACCTTGCCTTACCATAATTCGGTTTTTTATCTGTGTCCCATTAAAATTTGCAAAATAATCTCCACCAGAAATATTAGTATCCATATTGTTAGTACTATCTACTTTTAATAAAAATGAAAAATAAACAGTCGACCCATTAGCAGATTGTGCAGTGAATGAATGAATTACTCCAGATCTTCCGCTTGCTCCTCCGTGAATAACTGTTTTATTTCCAATACCGGAAGAAGAATAATTTGAAAATGATAAACTACCAGAAACTACTTGTATGTCTAGAGAACCGATAGGGTCTTCTGCCCAATTTGTACCAACTACAGTAAGCGTCCCCAATGAATAATCAAAATTTTCTTCCAAGAGAAGAGTTTGACCAACAGCATTAGAAAAGAAAAATAATAAAAAGAACACCACTACTTTTTTCATAACGTCCCTCGCTTAATGAAATAGAAAATAGTCCTCTTTTTTTATTTAGCACTTATTTTGGGAGTAGCAAATATTCAGAAGCTCCCCTTATTGAGGTAACTCAATATAAAAAGCCATATTTTAAATAGCAACAAAAAAATCTCATAAACAAAAATTTGTGTGGATTATGAAAATTGTGGTAACCGGCGCAACTGGACTGGTTGGGAAAGAGCTTTGTAAAAAATTAGTTGAAAGAAAAAATGAAGTAATTGTTTTCACAAGAGATGTAAAAAAAGCAGCAAGATCATTACCGTACATAAAGAATTTTGTCGAATGGGATAATAAAAGAATGGCTGAATGGACAGATGAACTGAATGGTAAAGACGCTGTAATCCATCTTGCAGGGGCAAATATTTCCGGCAAAAGATGGAATAAAGATTACAAGAAAGAAATTTTTGACAGCAGGATAATCAGCACAAGAAATTTAGTCAATGCGATCAAAGAAGTTTCCTTGAAGCCTTCAGTCTTTATTGTGTCTTCTGCTGTCGGTTATTACGGAGACTGCAGTAATGAAATTTTAACAGAAGAAAAACCAGCAGGTAAAGATTTCCTTTCTAATCTATGCAAAGAATGGGAAGGGGAAGCCGGTAAAGTTGAAGCAATTAGTGTTAGAAGAGTAAGCTTAAGAACAGGTATTGTTTTAAGCAGAGAAAGCGGGGCATTAAAAAAAATGCTTCTGCCGTTTAAGCTTTTTCTTGGTGGACCTATTGGTAATGGCAAACAATGGTTCCCGTGGATCCATATTGAAGATTTAATCAACATTTATCTTTATGCGCTTGAGAATCCAAATATTAAAGGAGCTGTAAATGCTGCTTCGCCAAATCCTGTCTTGATGAAAGAATTTGCCAAAACACTTGGAAAAATTTTAAGGCGTCCCTCAATTTTTCCAGTGCCGAAACTAATAATGAAAATTGCAGCCGGGGAAATTGCAGAATATATAGTTATGAGCCAGAGAACATCGGTTGAGAAAATTTTAAGCTCGGGTTATAAATTTAAATTTGGGAATCTGGAAGACGCGCTGAGGGATTTACTTCTTTAAGAGTTTGTTCAGGTTTTCAAGCATGTCTTCTCTTTCAAGCTCTACGAAACTTTCTGCAGTTTGAAGCAGATATTTTTTATCTACTGTGGATATATTTTTCTCAAGGAGAAATTCGATGTCGCTAAGGTCCGCATACCTGCCGGCAAATAGCTTGTAAATAATAAGATCTTCTAAGGTGCAAACGAAAACCTCCGCTCCTCCAAAAGATTTTCTTGTTCTTCTTGAGATGACTTCCTTGTCGAACACTGTTAATCCTGCTGCGAAATCAATTCTTAAATTAGTCTCAGGTTCATCAACAGGAAGTATGAAGTTTCTTTTAAAGTATTCCAGTGTGTCGCTGAAAGCAGGTTTGAATTCTTGGCTGATCATATTGTGAATGAAATCCAGGTCTTACAAATTAACTAAAATCGTTGCATCGATGTCGTTGGTAGTACGTTGGTAACCATACATAATGACTGCGATGCCGCCAATGATTGCATATTCAATGGAGTGCTTGGAACAAAAATGGTCTAAATTCGAAAGAGCTTTTTCGTATTTAGTCATCCTTTATTCCTAATTTACTAATGAGTTCTCTTCTGCCTTTCGCTTTTCTTTCAAGGGAGCTATGATCGAAAGCCGGATTATTTTTCTTCCACACATCATAAATATCATCAAGGAACTCCAGGAACTCCCTTTTCTCCTGCTCAGAGGGCAAAGTTTTATATTCTCCCAGCTTCTCTCTTAATAATCCGAAATTTTGTGCAGTTGTAAATAATTTTTTAGGGTCCATATTTTTAATGGTTCATCTACGTTTGTTAGAATAAGTATTTTAAGTCCTTGAGTATCTGATGTTGAACTTTTCAATCAGCTCTTTCCGAACTTTCATTTTTGCTCTAGTTTTTCCCTATCATATTTATCGGGATAATTTTTTCTCCATAGTTGATAAACATCATTCCAAAATATCAGGAATCTTTGTATATCTTCTTCTGTGGGCTTGTGGTAGGTTGTTTCCAGCCTTTCTCTTACTGCATCGTAATTATTTACCGGCAAAATATATTTCTCTCGTTTATCCATCTAACAGACCCGGTTATCATTCCTGATTTATAAACACTTCACATAATGCAAATTAGAGATGCCATCTTTTTATTAATACCTGTAATAATCCGGCTTAAACGGACCCTCAACCTTAACGCCGATATATTTTGCCTGCGCAGGTGTTAACGTTTCAAGCTCAGCGCCGAGCTGGGCAAGATGAAGCTTTGCTACTTTTTCATCGAGATGTTTTGGCAGTGTGTAAACTTTGTTCTCGTATTTATCTGAATTATTCCACAATTCTATCTGTGCCAGAGTTTGATTTGAAAATGAATTCGACATAACAAACGAAGGATGACCGGTTGCACAGCCAAGATTTACAAGTCTTCCTTCAGCAAGAACAATGATATCTTTTCCATCTATAGTGTATTTATCAACCTGCGGTTTGATCGTGTCTTTTGTGTTTCCATAATTTTTATTCAGCCACGCCATATCAATTTCGTTATCGAAATGACCGATGTTACAAACCACTGAATTATGTTTCATTAACCTGAAATGTTTTTCTGTAACAATGTCTCTGTTACCGGTAGCAGTCACAATAATATTTGCACGGGGGATTGCATTCTCAAGCCTCTTGACTTCATAGCCGTCCATAGCAGCCTGCAGTGCACATATAGGATCGATCTCGGTAACTATCACTCTTACACCGGCACTTCTTAATGACTGCGCAGAACCTTTACCTACATCACCGTATCCGCAAACTACTGCGACCTTGCCCGCCATCATTAAATCAGTGGCTCTTCTCAAAGCGTCAACTAATGATTCACGGCATCCGTATTTATTATCGAACTTGGATTTTGTAACCGAATCATTAACATTTATTGCAGGAAGCGGAAGAGTTCCGTTCTCCATTCTTTCATATAATCTGTGAACACCAGTTGTAGTTTCTTCAGAGATGCCTTTAATTCCCGCAACTAGTTCGGGATATTTATTGAGCACCATATTTGTAAGGTCACCGCCGTCATCGAGAATCATATTCAACGGTTTTCTTTCCTCACCGAAGAAGAGCGTTTGTTCGATACACCAGTCAAACTCTTCGGTGGTCATCCCTTTCCACGCATAAACAGAAATTCCGGCTGCAGCAATTGCAGCGGCGGCGTGGTCCTGGGTTGAAAAAATATTGCAGGAAGACCATGTAACTTCTGCGCCAAGCTCGATAAGGGTTTCAATTAATACAGCAGTCTGAATTGTCATATGCAGACAGCCGGCTATCCTCGCTCCCTTCAATGGTTTCTTCGGACCATACTCTTTTCTGATCGCCATAAGACCCGGCATTTCTGCTTCGGCAAGTTTTATTTCTTTCCGACCCCATTCTGCAAGTGATATATCTTTAACTTTGTACTTAATATACTTTGTGTCTTTCATTGCTGCTTCGCTCATTCTTTTACCCTTTTATTTTTTACAAAACTTTAAGCATATTTTTTAAATGCAGGAACAAGATCAAGATGTTCCCAAGTAAATTCTTTTTCGTTCCTTCCGAAATGACCATAAGCAGATGTCATTTGGTAAATAGGTCTTCTTAATTTTAATCTTTTAATTATTCCTTTCGGAGTCAGATCAACTTCATTACGGATCATCTTGGAAATTTCTTCATCGGGTATAACTCCTGTGCCTTTCGTGTTTACAAAAACAGAAACAGGTTCGGCAACACCGATAGCGTAAGCAAGCTGTACTAAACATTCCTTTGCAAGTTTAGCGCCGACAACATTTTTAGCAATATGTCTTGCGGCATAAGTGGCACTCCTGTCAACCTTTGAAGGATCCTTGCCCGAAAAAGCACCGCCGCCGTGAGGCGCCCAGCCTCCGTAAGTATCAACTATGATCTTTCTGCCGGTCAAGCCGCTGTCTCCATGCGGACCTCCGATTTCAAATCTTCCTGTGGGATTAACGTAATATTTTGTTTTTTTATCAATGTATTTTTCCGGTATTACAGACTTAACAACATTTTCAATCACGTCTTCTTTGATAACACTCTGTTTTGCATCTGCATCGTGCTGGGTCGAAACAACCACTGTATCAACTCTCAACGGATTATTATTTTCATCATACTCGATCGTTACCTGAGATTTACCATCAGGTCTCAAATAAGGCATCAGCCCATTATTTCTTTTCCTGATATCTGCAAGCTTCTTAACAAGTTTATGTGCATACATAATCGGCATAGGCATAAGCTCAGGCGTCTGATCACAGGCATACCCAAACATAATTCCCTGGTCGCCTGCGCCGCCTGTATCAACTCCCAAAGCGATATCAGGAGACTGTGAATGAATTGCGTTAATTACCGAGCAGGATTCTGCATCAAATTTATATTCTGCTTTTGTGTAGCCGATATTTTTTACTGTGCTGCGCACAACATCCTGAACATCTATATATGCTTTGGTAGTTATTTCGCCTCCGACAAGCACAAGACCTGTGGTAACGAAAGTCTCGCATGCTACACGGGCGTTTGGATCTGTTTTAAAAATTGCATCAAGAATACCGTCGGATATCGCATCGCTTACTTTATCCGGATGACCTTCGGAAACTGATTCCGATGAAAAAAAATATGACATAAATTATTCCAACCTTACTTTTTTATGTTAATTTAATTAATAAAATTCTATCTCAGAAGAATCACCTGAGTTCAATCTTTTATACGTACCCTTCACTACTGTGTTATTCCCTATGATCGAATTTTCCAGCAGTGCATTTGTTACTTTTGCATTTGAACCTACTATCGAATTTTTAATGATTGAGCTTTCAACAACACATTCTTTATCAATCGTTGTATAAGGACCTATTACTGAATTTTCAACAACAGCATCCTCAGCAATAAAAACAGGGGGAACAACAACAACATTTTTATATTTTTTATATTTGCCGTTCCTGCCGAGTAGAAACCTGTTAGTTGAAAGAAGCGTTTCAGGCTTGCCGCAGTCATACCAGCCTTCGACAGGAAAAGTTGTTAGTCTTGCACCATTTTCAATCATCAGTTGAATTGCATCTGTAAGCTGGAATTCATCTTTCGTTCTGATATTTTTTTCTACCAACTTTTTTAAACTTCCTGCAAGAACTTCTGAATCAGAAAAATAATAAAGACCAACCAAAGCCAGCCTGCTGATAAGCTCCTGAGGTTTTTCAATAACTTTTTTAATAAACCCATTTTCAGTAACAGCAACTCCGAACCTTCTCGGATCATCAACTTCTTTTACACCAAGAGATGATTGCTTGTTTTTAAAAACTCCTTTAAGGTTGACATCGAAAACTGTATCACCGAGAATAATAAATATTTCTTTCTCGTCAACAGTAGGAAGAGCTTTATAAATTGCGTGACCCAGCCCGAGCATTTCTTCCTGTTCAACAAAATCTGACCTGAAAGAAGAATAGCTCCTGCCGACATATTCTTTTATCATTTCGCCGAGATGACCAATAACAAAGGTTGCTTTCCTGATCCCTTCTTCAGCTAATTTATCAAGGATATGTCCGAGAATAGGTTTCCCGCCGACGTTCAGAAGCACTTTCGGCGTAGAATAAGTATGTGGTTTAAGTCTGCTTCCAATACCGGCAACAGGAATAATTGCTCGCATAAAATTATAATTTTATTTATCTCTTCGTGAATTGTAAAAATACTTAAACTCCTTCCGAATAACAACTAAATGCGTGTGTGAATGTTCAGCAAAATCTTTTGCAGGAAGTCTTTATATTGTTATACCAAATTAAAAACCAATATTGAACAAAGAACTATTATGAAATTTGACACAAGGATCACAAAATTATTTAACATTGAATACCCGGTAATTCAGGCTGGAATGGTCTGGGTTTCGGGATGGAAGTTAGCTTCGGCAGTTTCTAACTGCGGGGGGCTGGGATTAATCGGTTCGGGTTCGATGAAGCCTGAGCTTCTGCGCGAACATATTCAAAAGTGTAGAGCCGCAACTGATAAACCCTTCGGTGTTAATATTCCTCTGCTTCGCGGCGATGCCGAAGAATTAGTAAATGTTGTAATTGAAGAAGGGGTAAGAATTGTTTTTTCTTCTGCGGGAAACCCGGCAAAATTTATTGACATACTGAAAAAAAACAATATTATTGTTGTGCACGTTGTCCCTTCAACAAAATTTGCTTTGAAAGCAGAAAGCGCCGGCTGTGATGCAGTGGTAGGCGAAGGGGTAGAAGCCGGCGGTCACAACGGAATTGATGAAACAACAACATTGTGTCTTATTCCACAGATAGTAGACGCTGTCAAAATTCCTGTGATTGCAGCGGGAGGAATTGCAGACGGAAGAGGGATTCTTGCTGCACTTTCTCTTGGCGCAGAGGGTGTACAGCTTGGTACAAGATTCGCCGCAACTGTTGAATCATCTGCTCATCCAAATTATAAAAGAAAAGTTGTTGAATCGAAAGATGGTGATACTGTTTTGGCTTATAAAAAAATCGGACTGGTAAGAATGATGAAGAACGATTTTGCCCTGCGCTCTGTAAAAGCTGAAGAAGAAGGATGGGACGAAAATAAATTAAGAGAATTGCTCGGCAAAAAAAGAGAGCGCCTGGGAATATTTGAAGGCGATGAAACAGAGGGTGAAATGGAAGCAGGACAAAGTTCAGGGCTGGTAAAAGAAATTCTTACTGTCGAAGAATTATTTAAAAAACTTTTGGATGAATTCCGGCAGGCTTCTCAAAGAATAAAAATTATTTCAAATCAAACGGAGGCATAATGAAAAAGGAAAAGATATTACCGAAATTTATTATCATACTGCTGGTTTTGCTGTTTGGAAATGTTAATATTTTCAGTCAAAGTATTTCGCCTCAATCAATAGTTGATCTCTCTTTCACGCATACAATAAAAAAAACTGCGGAAGGGAAGAAAATAAACATTGACATTATCCTCAACATAAAAAAATCCTGGCACATAAATGCAAACAAACTACCCGAAGAATCACTGATGCCAACGGTAATAAGGTTTGACAAGTCAGAAGATTTTGCCATTCAGAAAATAATTTATCCACCTGCTAAAATGGTAAAGCTGCCATTTTCAAATTCTGAGCTTGCTCTTTATGAAACTCAGGCAAAAATTAAAGCCGTACTGTTGGTAGATAAAAAACTCAGAGATAAAAAATTAAATGTTACGGGAAAGCTGCAATACCAGCCGTGTAACGATCAGACCTGTCTTTTTCCTGTGAGTAAGCCATTCAGCATATCTGTCAATCTAAAATAAGACGTTTTTACTCTTCATCTTGCTCGACAGGAATAGTTTAAGATTAAGCCTGCCTGCCGGCAGGCAGGAGCAAGATCAAGAAGAAGGGGGTTATAGACTTAACGAAAAAACATCTTCCAAATCCTTTACACCATCGAATAAAGAAAGTACCTTCTGCAACACCTGGTCTACAACTGCATCGGGGCAGGAAGCGCCGCTGGTAAGCAAAATATCAACAGGTTTTTTATCAGGAAGAAAATTTTTTGTTATTACTTCTTCTTTTTTGTGAATGTCAAAATGGCTTATCTGACTTTCCGAAATTATTTTTTCTGCTGAAGAAATAAAATATGTTTTAATTTTTTCTTCGCACAATTCAACAATGTGACCTGTATTTGAGCTGTTATACCCGCCTACAACTATTGCAAAATCTGCCTTCTTTTTCAGAAGAGCATAAGTGGCTTCCTGGTTATCGTTTGTAGCATAACATAAAGTGTCGCGTGTATCGGCAAAGTGGTCGGGCAGATTTTCTTTACCATATTTTTTTATCATCGTATCTTTTAATTGATCAGCAATTGTCTGCGTTTCCGTTGCAAGCATTGTGGTTTGATTCACAACCCCGATTTTTCTTAAATCTCTTTTTACATCAAACCCGGCGGAATATTTCCCCTGAAAGAATGAATAAAATTCTTCTTCAGGTCTTTCGCCAAGGATAATTTGTGACAGAAATTTTGTCTCTTCAAGATTTCTTACTATCACCGAATGTGAATTTTGAACACTGTGAGAAAAAGTTGCGCGGGTTTCCTCGTGATAATGTTTGCCGTGAATAATAATTGTGTAATTCTCTTTCCCAAGCTGCGCCGAGCGGTTCCAGACTTTTTCTACGAAAGGGCAGGTCGTGTTATAACGGTAAGCGTCAAGCCCAATATCAGAAAGTTTTTTTTCAATCTCCAAAGTTGTGCCGAATGCCGGAATAATTACAATATCATCTGAATTTAATTCACTCCAATTAATAAGCTGTTTACCAGAAGTATCCATTATGAACTTTACACCTCTGCTTTTAAGGTCATCATTCACGCCGGGATTGTGAATCATTTCACTTAAAAGAAAAATTCTTTTGCCGGGATTTTCCTCTACAGTTTTGTATGAGATCTCAATTGCATTTTCTACTCCATAACAAAATCCAAAATGCCGGGCAACGTAAAAACGCACTGGTCCGAAATCAAGGAGGGTTGGGGTAAAATCTTTCTTACGCGGATCGTTGTCCTTTCTTGTTTCTTTTATTCTTGATATGATTGAACTTCTGTAGAATTGAGGTATATCGAATTTTTTCATTTAAGACTGATTTCTTTAAAAGTTATCCGTTAAAATATAAAATATTTGTTTGAATAATTATGTAAATATGAATATGAAAAGGTTAAAAGAAGAAACGTGGATAAAAAATTTACAGTTCTACACCGCATTCGATAAATGCTTTTTCAAGCAGACTAAAAACGTTCAGCTCCTTTGCCCAGGTTTTTAAGTATTCTCTGTCAAGGGTTTCGGATTGTATTTTTATTACCCCAAGTATATCTGACCACTGTCTTTCCGAAACCTCACCTCCCATTTTAAACCATTCCAGTTTATTCAGAATTATATCTTCGGGTGAACATAAATAGACACTGATCGCATCGGGCAATTCTTCCAATTTATCTTTTCTTTTTCTTTCGAAAGAAGCTTTTGAATAAGGCTGATCTTTTAAGATAAAACAGTCAATCTTTATCATCGTTTGTGTATGAATCAGGTTAAAAGATGATCGTGATTTTATGGCATCAGCAATCATTTCTGTATCTATATAGTATTTGTCTTTAAGTTTATCCACAAGAGGCTTAATGTGAGAGGGCAATATATTCAAAACAACATCTACGTCAAGAGTCGTACGGGCAGTTCCATAAGCAGAACTTGCAACCGAACCACCGACGTAATACAAAATACCCAATTCGTCAAAGGCGTTGATCAACGGTTCGAGAGCATCGTTTATTTCATTTCTTTTCATCTGGGTATTTCGATAGATACTGTTTCACTTTTTTATACATATCCTCGCCGTAATGATACTTTACAAACAGCAGGTCAATTTCTTTTTTTGTCAGACCAGGATTTCTGCGGGCTATCGCCCTCTTTGAAAGACGCAGTGCGAGTGAACTCATTGAAAATACTTGTGATAATCTTTCCGCTACGCTCTTGCTTCGTATCAGAGCAATAAGAGCTTTCTCTGCTGCCGGGCTAGTATCTGATAGAGGTTTTTTCATTTAGTTGAAAGTATTGTCATTGTTAATATATAAAATATAGGATTGTTGAACCATAACCATTAGCCCTATAAATTTGTTTTATGCTTTCGCGAAAAGAAATAATAGAGAAACTGATCAGCATAAAAAAGCTATATACTGAAAGTTACGATTCAATGGGAATAATAACGCACAGATTTTCAGGTAAGGTGAAAACCGAAAGACCATCTGAGAAAGAAATTATTTTCTATGAACATATTCGCTGGGAGAACGAAGACAGTTTGCTGATCAATGCCAGGAACATTTACAGGTGGACATTCATTAGCCCCGGCAAAATAAAACTCGAACATCTGCGGTTTGGAGAAAACAAACCACTCTTTTTAGTTGAACTCTCAAAGGTTAAAAAAAATACCTGGGAAAGTATTGAGCCGCATAATTGCAATAACGATCTTTATTCCGCAGAGTTAAGTATGAATGATGAAAACACTGTATTAAGCTGGTCGGTTAAAGGACCAACCGAAAACTACTCGCTGAAAACCATTTATTCACATTAGACCATATTTAGATTTTAACCCCTCCCTTTACTATATTTGATGCCCATATAAAAAAAAGAAATGGACTTAATCGAAAGACTAAAAAAAGTTAAAGACCGGTTTGAGATAATAAATCAGCAGCTTTCCGATCCTTCGTTCATGAATGACAGAGAAAAAATCGTGAGCCTGAGCAGGGAAAGAAGCGAGCTTGTTGAAATAGTGCAGGCATACGAAGACTATTCAGCAATTTTAAAAAATATTGATGGTAACAGGGAAATAATAAATTCGTCATCAGACAAAGACCTGGTTTCACTGGCAAAATATGAACTTGATGAGCTTGCAGAACAAAAAGAAAGTCTGGAAGAGAAAATAAAATTCCTGCTGCTGCCAAAAGATCCGAATGATAATAAAAATATCATAATGGAAATCCGCGCCGGTACGGGTGGCGAGGAGGCTGCTCTCTTCGCAGGAGATCTTTTCAGAATGTATACACGCTACGCAGAAAAAAAAGGCTGGAAGGTTGAGCTAATGGACATCAGCGATACAGGGAGAGGCGGAGTTAAAGAAGCTGTCTTCTCGATTAACGGTGAACATATTTATGGCAGCTTAAAATTTGAAAGCGGCGTACACAGAGTCCAGAGAGTACCTGAAACTGAAGCGAGCGGAAGGGTGCATACTTCTGCTGCATCTGTTGCTGTTTTGCCGGAAGCGGAAGATGTTCAGATAGATATTAATCCGAATGACTTAAGGACAGATATTTTTCGTTCAGGCGGTGCCGGCGGGCAAAATGTTAACAAAGTTGAGACCGCCGTAAGAATCACTCACCTGCCTACGGGAATTGTCGTCCAGTGCCAGGACGAAAGATCACAGCTAAAGAACAGGCAGAAAGCAATGAAAGTTTTACGCGCACGTCTTTATGATATGAAATTAAAAGAGCAGAACGCAGAACTTTCAGCACAACGAAAATCAATGGTTGGCAGCGGTGACAGAAGCGATAAGATCAGAACGTATAATTTCCCGCAGAACCGCGTCACCGATCACAGGATTGGTCTGACACTTTATAATCTTTCCAATATTATTGAAGGCGAACTCGACGAACTTATTGAACAATTGAAATTAGCAGACAGAACAGAAAAGCTTCAGGCAAGCAATGAGGTTTGATTAAACAGACTTTATTGTTATCAGGCTAATATCATCTTCAAATTTACTTCCTGTAAAATCTATAAATTCTTTTTTCAATTTAACAAATGGATCATCTTCCGGTGAAATACTTTTCAAAACTTCATTTAATTTTTTTGCACCGAACTGTTCACCGGCAGCATTTCTCGTTTCCATAATCCCGTCTGTGGTCAGAAAGAGGCAATCATTTTTTTCCATTTGCACCGAGATATTTTCGTAGTTTCCATCAGCAGCAAATCCAAGCAACAAGCCTTTTGATTGCATCTTTTTAATTTCTCCACCCGAAGATTCCTTGTAAAGAACAGGCAGGTCGCCGGCGCCGGTATATTCAACAACCTTGCTTTTCTTATTCAGAACCAGAATGGAAAGCGTTGCAAAAACCTCAGAAATTTTTGCATCCTGGTAAACTGATTTATTCACCTGTTGTAAAATTGTTTTCGGGCTTAAATCTTTTTCGGTTTGAAGAACCACCCGGATTGCGCTTCTGACATAACCTGCATAGGCAAAAGCAAAATACCACGCTCCCCATTTTTTGCCCATAACATCACCAAGTATTATTGCAAGATGTTCATCATCTAAATTGAAGTAGTCAATAAAATCACCTCCGGGAATTCCCTGGAAAGGCTGATGCCATTGTTTGATTTCAAATCCTTCAAACTTCGGGCTTTCTTCAGGAACAACTTTCACTCTCATTGAGTCTGCCGCCTGGTGCAATTCGCTTACAGCTTTTTGTCTTTCTTTGCCAAGGCTTTGGATTATTGCACTAACTTTTGCAACTACTATGCGGGGTCCTGCTGTTTTTATCACATAATCCGTAATTCCCAATCCATAGCCGTCAAGTATATCGCTCTCATCTCCTTTTGCAGTAAGAAAAACAAACGGTATTCCTTTTAGTTCGTCATTCTTAAGGATCATTTTTCTGAACTCGAACCCATCTGTTTTAGGCATCATTATATCAGAAATAATTATATCCGGTTGAAAAGACTTCGCTTTTTCAAGACCTTCTTCTGCGCTGGAAGCAGTTAAGCATTCAAAACCTTCCTTGTTCAAATTATACTGGAATAATCTTGACATAGTATTATCATCATCAACAAGAAGAATTTTTGTTTTATCCTGCTGAAATGCTTCTTCAACATTTTTTTTCGCAGCACCGCCGTATGCTTTGTAAATGTCAGCTTTACGAATCAGGGCGCGGACTTTAAGTATAAGTTCATTAATGTCGAAAGGTTTTGTAATTATATCATCGCCCCCCGCTTCAAGAGCCGATGATTTATCTTCAAGAGAGGTTTTTGCTGTTACAAATACAAAAGGCAAGGTTTTGAACTTTTCATTTACTCTCACCTGTTTACAGAAAGTAAATCCGTCCATCCCCTGCATAGTTACATCACACAGAACGAGGTCTACTTTACTTTCATTTAAATGCTTAAACCCGCTTTCTGAACCATCTGCAACGAGGGTATTATAGCCGTTCTTTTTTAAGTGATGTTCGATAAGTTTGCGGACTGTTACATCGTCATCTATTATAAGAATTGATTTTTGCTCTTCCTGCATTTACTTATGATCTGTTTTTTACCTGATAGCTAATGGCATTAGTTAGAATGAAACTTACGAATTAAATTTTATGCTGGGGTTTACGGAAAAATCCTCAACTGAAACTTTGTATTGCCTCTTCTTTTGTTTTATATGATTCGAAGACGCGGTACATTCTTGTAAGTTCGAACATAGAATGAACAGCAGGCTGAAACCCTACTAATCTCAGGTCGCCGCCGAGACCAGTAATTTTTTTAAGTGAGACAACAAGGGCTCCAAGAAAAGTTGAATCAATAAACTCACACTGAGAAATATCAACAACTATTTTTTTTGCACCTTCTTCAATATCCTGTGAAAGAGTAAGCTTAAACTCTTCGGCTTCTTTAAGTGTAGCCCTTGTGAGATTTACTACTTCTACTAAAACATCAGCGTATTTTTCTTTCGTAAAATCCATTTAATATCCTGGCTAAGTTATGACTTACTCTGATGAACGGTTTTCAATATTATATTTCTCCATCAGTCTGTAAATTGTTGCCCTGCCGAGCTGCAATTTTTTTGCAGCTTCAACAATATTCCCATTCGTTACTTTTAATGCATGCCTTATTGACTCTTCTTTTAATTTTTCAAAAGGTATTATCGTTTCATCTCCGAACAACGAGCCTGAATACTCCATCGAATATGAGGGGTCTGCGCTCCTGATATGTGCAGGAAGATCATCTACATCTATAGTATCTTTTTCAGCAATGATCAGGCAGCGTTCAATTGTGTTTTCCATCTCGCGGATATTGCCGGGCCAGTTATATTCATAAATCAGTTTCAATGCTCGTTTAGTAAAGCCTTTGATATTCTTCCCTAACTTCTGGTTAAATTCCTTCAGAAAATGTTCAGCTAAAACAAGAATGTCCCCCTTCCTATGCCGCAAAGGAGGGATAGTGATCGGGAAGGAGTTCAACCTGTAGTAAAGATCTTCCCGGAATTCTTTGTTTTCAACCGCATTCTTCAGTTCCCTGTTCGTTGCTGAAATAATTCTTACATCTGTTTTTATTAATTCAGTTCCGCCGACTCTTTCAAATTCTTTTTGCTGGATAACCCTAAGGAGTTTTGCCTGCAGAAGCATTTCAAGCTCACCGACTTCATCAAGAAAAATCGTTCCTTCGTTTGCTAATTCAAACTTACCCAGCTTTCGCTGGTGCGCACCTGTAAATGATCCCTTTTCGTGACCGAACAATTCACTTTCGAGAAGCTCACGCGGGATTGATGCACAGTTAACAACAATAAAGGGTTTATCTTTTCTTTTACCATTATAATGGATCGCTCTTGCCACAAGCTCTTTCCCGGTTCCGCTTTCACCGTGAATAAGTACAGTTATATCATTATTCAATACTTTCGAAACAAGTTTGAAAACATCCTGCATTTTGCCGTCAGAAGAAATTATATTCTCAAAGCTGTATTCTTTTTTGACATTCTCTTTTAAGTTTTCAAGCTCTTTCACAAGGTCATAAGCCCTGATCGCATTTTTCAAGGCAGGCTCAAGTTTTTGCATGTCAATCGGTTTTGGGAAATAATCGAAAGCACCGAATCTGAGCGATTCAACTGCAACCTCTATACTGCCTTGTGCAGAAAGCATAATAACAGGCAGGTTCTCATCAAATTGTTTGATGCGTTTTAAGGTTTCTATTCCGTCGAGCCCTGGCAGCATAATATCAAGCAGAACAATATCCGGGCGAAGGTGAAGCTTCTTCAGTGCATCTTCGCCGTTGGAAAATACTTCCACGTCATATTTCCATTTATCCTTTGCCCAGTATGACAAAAGTTTGGAAATAGCCTGCTCGTCATCAACTATAAAAACTAACTTATTCACTATTAATCCATATAATTTATTTTTAGAAATTCTCCGAAGGAGTCAACGACATTCGGACATCACTTCGTTACTAGTTTAATACCTTTTGGTAATTTAATTACAAAGGATGTGCCCATATTTATATCACTGTTAACTGTAATTAATCCTTTGTGTAAATCTACAATTTGTTTTACAAAAACCAAGCCCAGACCAGTGCCTGGTATTTCTGTCCCGGGTCTGCTGACCCTGTAAAATTTCTGAAAGATATTTGGCAGATCTTTCTCCGGTATCCCCACGCCGGTATCACTGATAATTATTTCAAATTCTTTATATAAACTTTGCGCGCTGATGGCTATTCTTCCGCCAGTATCGGTAAATTTTATTGCGTTACTAATTAACCCTTCAAAAACCTGGCTTAATTTTTCTTCGTCTCCGTTTATAAAAATTTCCTCAACCGGAATATCGCAAACCAGGGTTAATCCTTTTTCCTTTATAAGAGGTTTATTTCTCTCAATGACCTCATTAAGAATTTTAACTATATTAAAATTGCTTCTGTTCAACTGGATTTCCCCGCCTTCAATTTTATTAAGGTCAAGAACATTATTTATTAAGTTTGCTAATCTTTTACTCTCCTTTAAAATTATGTTGTTGAATTCGAGCTGCATATCCCTTGGCATTTCAGGGTCAGAGACGAGAGTTTCGGAAAAACCAATAATTGAAGCCAGCGGAGTTCTCATCTCGTGAGAAATGTTAGAAACAAATTCATTCTTAAGCCGGGCAAGTTCTTCCAGGATAGTGCTTCTTTGATTTGCTCTGTTCCGTTCTATCGAAATTAACCTTTTAGCCTCGACAAGTTTTACAGAAAGGTCTTTAGCACGTTCAGCTTCATAGCGGATTTTTGTAATGTCCTTTCCCACAGCAAGCAAACCGGTTATTTTATTTTTTTCTTTAAGAGCTTTCGCTGTCATCTGAAAAATTACTTCACGCCCGAATTTTGATGTCATCGTTACTTCAAAAGTAGTCAGTTCGCCGGAGTTCAAAATTTCATGGAAGGATTGAGCAATTACTGCATCGCTTTTAGGATCAACAAATTCCCAAAAATGTCTGCCAAATAAATCTTTCGGACTATAATCAAGCAATGCCGCCCCGTTGCTGTTAACCTGTCTGAAACATCCTTTATTATCAAGAATGAATATTAAATCATCTGATGCTTCAAGCAGCAGATTAAATTTTTCATCTCCTTTTGACAAAGTGATAACTCTATTAGAATCCAATATTAAACAATTTAATTCAGGCAAATTTTAGTTCTTTTGAAGATTATATAGTTGAGTCCACCCCGAAAAGTTAGAATAACCGGAATGTCATTCCCACTAAAGTGGGAATCTATTTGAAATATATGGATTTTTAGATTCCCGTTTTCACGGGAATGACCTTTGCGGAGTGGACTCATAGTTAAGCACGTGTAAATTTTTAGTGTCTCAAAATAAGCAATTTAGAAATAATCACAAATAGCAAATCCTTTCTGAAAATCAAGAGAGGGAAGTTTATTGCTCAAAAAAACTAAAAAGCTGATCCATTTTTTTGATTTTACAGGAATAAATTTATTTTTGGCTATGGCTAAACTTTTAAAAAGAGCTGCTAATATTTCCTTCGTAATTAATATTTTCCTTTTTGTGATAAAAGCTATAGCAGGGATAATATCAAATTCAATTGCAGTCATTTCTGATGCTATAAACTCCCTTACGGATATTGTTTCATCGGCAGCGATTATGTTCAGTGTAAAGATTTCCTTAAAGAAGCCTGATGAGGACCATCAGTTTGGTCATAATGCAGCACAGCCGATCGCAGTTTTTTTAATTGCCCTATTCACTGCAGTTGTTGCTATAAATTTAATACAAGCATCAGTAAACCGGATACTCCAGCCTGAAGAGCACAAGATAAATGCTTTGGTATATTCAATCCTTGGCGTTACAGTATTTGTAAAATTAATTTTAACAAGGTATCAGTCGAAAGTGGGAAAAACTTTCCGAAGCCCCGGCTTATCTGCAAGCGCAGTTGACAGCATGAATGATGTCCTTGTTTCATCTCTTTCTATTGTCGGGGTTATCGGTGTGCAGATCGGTCTGCCTTACATTGATGGGATTGCAGGAATAATAATTTCATTCTTCATTCTTGCTTCCGGTTACAAGATTGCACGGGAAAATATTGATTACCTGATGGGAAAAGCTGCAGGTGAAAACCTTGTCCTTGAAATTGCGAACCGTGCAATGAGAATTGACGGCGTAAAAGGAATGAACGATCTGAGGTCACATTACGTAGGGAATAAGTTCCATATTGAAATTCATATTGAAGTTGATAAAAATATGTTGACAGGTCAGTCGCACGATGTGGGGAAGAAAGTTCAGAGAGCGATAGAATCAATCGAGGAAATACAAAAAGCTTTTGTACACATTGACCCGGTTTAATTATTATTTTTTATCTTCTCTTTCTGCAGTGCTTCGTAATATTTTCTTATCAGCTCTTCATAATCTTTTGAAAATCCTTCCTGCACTGCTTTATTAAGTTCGTCTCTCAATTTATTCTTCCCTTTTTCAGAGGATAAATTCAGGTCAGAAGGTGACTGGCGGATAATATTTTTTCCTGTGTACGATTCTCTGTTCCTTTCAAAATCTCTTTCGTTAACTGATTTTTGTGCGTCGAGCATCCTTGATAAAATATGTTCCTGTTTCTGAACAACATTGTCATCCAATTTTTGCGTCTGCATATCTTTAACTACTTCCTGCATCTGCTCAAGCATTTTATCCATATTTGCAGCAAGAGTTTTTGACTGCCCGGAAGCTTTCGCTTCATCATTCAACTGCTCAAGTGTTTTCCTGATAGCATCCTGCTGCTGCGCAAGTCTTTGCAGTTGAGCCTGTTGTTCAATTGTCAGTGAGCCCTGCATTGACTGCTGAAGCATTTGAGTAAGATTATTCAGCCCCAATTGCTGCTGAGCCATCATACCCATCTGCTGAAGAAGCGACATCATTCCTCCCTGTCCTTTTCCGCTCATCATTTGTTCCATAGAATTTTTCATCATTGCGGCTGCTTCATTCAGACCTTTCATCGCTTCAGCCTGGTTACCGGATGCAAGACTCCCGTTCCTGTTCTGCATCGCTTCAAGCGATCTCATCATTGCTCTTTGCGCATCGCCCAAAGCTTTTCCCATCTCCGGGGTTATTGCAAATGTTTTCTGCGAAAGCTCAGACATCTGCCTGAAGATTTTATCAAGATTTCTCTGAATGTTATTTTGTTTTTCGGAGTTCCGGTTAAATGCTGAAGAATTTGGGTCCATTTTTTCAGATTCTCCCTTTAAACTCTCCTGCTCTTTGGAAAGAGTAATCAGGTTGTCCGTGAGCTTCATCATATCAAGAAAAGTCTGCACCTGGTTTTGCTGTTGCATTGACTGCTGGAGCTGCTGCATACCTTTTTTCATTTCCTGCATGTTATTTATGATCTGCTGCTGGTTCTGCATCGCAAGCTGCTTCTGGCTTTGCTGAATTTGCTGCAAAGCCTCTTTCGACAATCCTTCATTATTTTGTTTTTCAAACTCCTGCCGTAAAGTATCAAGCTGATCTTTGGGGAGATCTTTTAACTCACTCATTTTCTCCGACAATTTTTTCATTTCCTTTTTCAGATCATTCAGCTCTTTGGAAATTTGGTCCTGTCTTCTGCTTAAGTCGTTTTTATTTTTTTCATTGCTTCCTTTGGTATCCTTCTGAAGCTCATTCTGCTTTTTTGTAAGCTCTTCAATCCTGTTGAGCAGGTCATTTACTTTTTGTTCAGCCTGGATCCTTTTGAGCAAATTCATAGTTCGTTCAATACTCGCCTTGAACTGTTCTTCATTAAACTTATAATTTTCCAAAGCCTGCTGGATCTGCTGCCTGTCGAGGCTCTGAAGAACATTCTGCATATTCTCCATTGCCTTCTTCATATCTTCACCGGAAAGATTATCAAACAGCTTCTGCAGTTCGGTATATTTTTCGAGAGTCTCTTTTGAAAGGAGGTTATTTTGCTGAAGGTTATTTCTCAACTGATCAATTTTCTTCCCGATTTCTTCTGACTTCTCCTGTAATTTTTTAAATTGTTCCAGCGTCTTTTCTATTTTTTGTTTTTCATCCCAGTTAATATCTTTTTTATCCTGCTTCAGCTCCTGAGAAATTTTCTCAATATCTTTTTTCAGATCTTCAGCCTGTTTAAGAGTTTCCTGCAGATCATTTACTGCGTTATCCTGTGTTTCATCGGACTGAGAAAGCAATTCACCGAGTGAGGGAACGCGCACAGTAAACTGCGGCGACCTTGTTGATTTTGGTCCGTTCACGTTGTCGTTGTCAAAAACTTCGAGGAAATAACTAACGACATCGTTTTCAGACAACTGCATTTGTGAAAGATTCCAGATGTAGTTTATATCCTGTTCCGTTAAATTTTTATCAATAGGAATTTCGACGGTTTTAAAATCTGCCTCAGGTTCTCTGAATCCGGATGATGCAAGTCTGTAGTTTAAAGTAAGTTTTGTAAAACCATAATCATCTGATATCTTTGACAGCAGTGTGATCCTGTTGTCAGCAGGAAGATTAATATTATCATTCGGGGCAATAATATCTATCGAAGGGTAAGAGTCCTGCATCGCTTTAACAGAATAAGTAATCGGTGAAAGATTTTCATTTTTATGTCTGTCAGTTATTATTATCCTGTAAGCATTATCTTTTTTAATCTTAAAACTGCCGCGGGCTTCACTGCCGTTTATTCTTAAAGGCACTGCCATAGAATCATCAAAAACGATTTTTGCTGATTGCAGGTTCTTTGTCGAATTTATTCTTAATTCAACAATACTGCCCGGCAGTGCAGTAACATTTCCATTATCCTTCTGCTGCAGCACAGGAATTTTTGAATACGCCGGAGAAGTTACATTTACCTCAAGAGTTTTAATTACAGGCTGGTCTATAACCCCGATAGTAAATTCTTCGCTTGAAATATCATCAGCCTTCACAAAGTATTTATATCCATACCTCACCGACTTCAGCTCATAATTATAAAAGCCGAGTGAGTCACGTTTCAAATGCTGATATTCAAATTTTGTCTGATCACTTTCTTTTATCGCAATTGAAACTTCCTGCGGGATAGCTCCATTAACCTTAATAAAAATTGGAACATCACTTCCTTTTGTAACCTGAGTATTGCCGGGACGTACTTCAAAAGTATATTTTACGGGAGAAATAAATTCCCGGTTAAAATGAATTAACCTGAAAGCTGCTGCCTGCAGCGGTGTGACCAGAACAAATAATAACAGGCAGACTGCAATTACAACAGAAAGATACCTGAACAACTCCCTGGCTTTTTTGAAGCTGACAACAGATTCAAATTCAATGGCTTTTGTTCTGTTATAAATGTTCAGAAAAGCTGCATCAATTAAAAGCGAGGAATAATTTTTTTTGTCTGTTTCACCGGAAACAAGCTGCATCGCATTGAGTAAATCATCCTTAATAAACTGAAAATTGTTTCCGGCTTTCTCAGCTACTTTATGGTAATTTGTTTTTCTGAAAATATTAAAATATTTAAGAAGAGGATTCACCAGCATTATAACAAAAGCTGCGCCGGTAAACAGCAGAAAAATGAAAAAGAAAACTGTTCTGATAAACGTGTTAAAGTGAAACAGCGCTTCTAATATTGTAAATGTTGTATAAGTCAAAGCTCCGATCAGTAAAACTGACTGCAAGCCGATTACAGCAAAGAAAGAATATTCTCTCTTCACAAGCTTTTCCAGCTTTGAAATTATCTCTTTATAATATTTTGACTCCGTTCCCAATTTCGATTTCTTCAAATTAGAAATTACATTTTAAAATTTTATCTATTTACTGACTTAAAGCCCAAACTACGATATTAGTTCCGAACTTAAGTGCTTCGAGTCTTTTGTCCGGGGGATCATTATGAACTTCCGGGTCGTCCCACCCGTCACTTGGATTTGACTCGTAGGTATAAAAGACGGCTAATCTTTTACCAATAAAAATCCCAAAGCCCTGCGCGGGTTTGCCATTGTGTTCGTGAGTTTTCGGCACACCATTCGGAAATTCGTAGAAGTCGTGATATAAACCATAGCTGAATGGAAGCTCGACGAGATTTTTATCGGGAAAAACTTTTTCAATTTCCCTGCGAAAAGCTTTATCCATCCCATAATCGTCATCGGCATAAAGAAAGCCGCCGCCTTCAAGATACTTTCTTAGCCTTTCTGCTTCATCTTTCGAAAAGACAATATTACCGTGTCCCGTCATAAAAAGGAACGGGTAAGAAAAAATATCGTCCGAAGCAATATCAACATAAGTATATTCTGCCTTCACTCTGATGTCGGTGTTTTGCTTTATAAAGTTTAAGAGGTTAGGCTCTTCAGTCGGGCCATTGTACCAATCTCCGCCGCCGTTATATTTTAATCTTGCAATCTGAAAAGCTCCGCTGCTTTGTGCAAAAACACCTGACGAAGTTAAGAGCAGTAATCCTGTCAATAAAAAAATTATTTTCATATTCATTTATTTTCCCGTGTCAATATATAATTGAAGCAAGCGAATATCAATTTAATTTGTTTTACCGGGTATGCCTGGTATTTATTCTTCCTGTAATTTTAACCTCAGACTTATTTAATATATACTTTTCTTCCCGGCATTAGAAATATTAGAATTTTATCTTTAATTTTTGACCAACAAAGATAACGGAGTAAACATGGCTAAGAAATACTGGCTTGTAAAATCTGAACCGGCTGTATTCTCAATTGATGATCTTGAGAAATGCACAACCACTTATTGGGATGGGGTAAGAAATTACCAGGCAAGAAATTTTATTCGTGATGAAATGAAAAAGGGCGACGGAGTTTTATTCTACCACAGCAGCACTGAACCAAATGCAGTTGTCGGTTACTGCGAAGTAGTAAAAGAAAGTTATCCTGACCATACACAATTTGATCCTGATAATCCTCACTTTGATCCCAAAGCCGATCCCACTCGCCTCGATTCGGCGAAGCGGGCAAATCCGACCTGGTTTATGGTCGATATAAAATTTGTGAAGAAATTTAAATATCCGGTTACACTTGCAGATATAAAATCCAACCAAAAATTAAAGAAGATGAGACTCGTGCAGCGCGGAAACCGGCTTTCTGTTATGCCCGTTGAAAAAAATGAGTGGGAAGAGATATTGAGAATGGGAAAATAAATCAATATAGGAAGCTATTAAACCCGATTTATTCAGTTGGAATAAATAATAAGTTAACTATGGAAGCAAAATATAATTCTTATTTGCCCCGATATTGGGACTCCGGGGCATAACTGTTTTGTTATAATTTGTTGATCCTCTACAAGGATCAATAATTGTGTTTATTCTGAATTTCTACCTGCCTGTCGGCAGACAGGCAATAATAAAACATCTACGATGTTTTTTATAATATGATTGACCTCGTAGAGCCTGCCTTCGGTAGGCAGGGTCATACTTTTGTAGCAACTGCAGCAACAAAAAAATCATAATACCCAAATCCTCGTAGAGGATTTACAAAACCAAATTAGATTTTAACAACACATTTTGCTTGGATGTAATGACAATAACAAATTGCTTTGATCATTAGAGTTAAACCATTTTATATTTTTCTAATGTATAATTTGGATTTAATGGTCAGTATCAAACCCCGGTCTTGTAAATTTTTTATAATCCGGGAATTCCCTGTCAACCTCATTTAATATTTTTCCGAGAAGCACCATCAGCTCTTCTATTTCAAAATTAAATTCTTCTGTAAGAGAGAGCAGGTCATTAAGTGCATCCTGCGATCTGTTAATTGCTATAGCTGCAATCTTTGCACTGCCGTTCATATCGTAAGATTGAAATTCATTGTCCTCTTCATCCATTCCTATTTGTATTTCACTTTTGCCGTCAATCGCTCTCTTTATTTTCACCATAATGAACATGTGGTACCAATTGATAACATCAAAAGCATCGAGCAATTTTTTAAACCGGGGGTCATCCTTTCTTTGAGCGCTGGCTTCAGTAAAATTAAATTTTTCATCAAGCGCTTTTACAAAAGAATGTGCTTTATTTAAATATTCAACGGAGAGCTTTTCTACAGGGCACTCTTTTTTTCCCTCTAAGCCTTTTAATATTTTCTCTTCATTTTCATCTTCCTCAACATCAAAATCCTCTTCGTCGTCCCAGAAGTCCTCCTCATCAAATTCATTTTCATTGTTCTCAATATCATTAAATTCCATATCAAAAATATCTTCGGCTTCGGGAAGCTTGCCGTTGTTCATGATTCTGTAAGTATCTATCTTTGACTCAGTGCTGAACAGCCTGCAGTTTGCAGTGAACCTGCATTTTTCGCACCACCTGTCGCAGTAATTATAAATCCCGGATATGTATTCTTTCTTTTCGTTTTTCATTTTCATAACTCCTTCTTCATTTCAAAATGTACAACTGAGTTAAATAAAGTGTGAGATTGCTTCACAACTTTGTAACCGTATTTTTCATAAAACGGAATCGCAGAATCGCGTGCATTTAAAATAATATATTTCGCTCCCTTTTCTTTAGATTTTTTTTCAAGCTCTTTCAGCAGTGCGGCGCCGATTCCTTTTCCCTGCATATTTTTTTCCACAGCCATAAACCTCACCTGTGCTTCTTCTGCAGAATTAAAGTGTGCTCTGCCGACCCCAACAGGGATCCTGTCTTTCTCACAAACCATTACGTGGATTGCTTTTTCTTCCTTGTTATCTTTTTCACTTCCCTTCGGCTGATTCCAGGGCTTTCGCAAAATCCTCCAGCGGAGATCGTAATATTTTTCAAATTCTTCAGGAGTTTGCGGTTGAGTGATCGTCATTTTAAGAATTTAATCCTTCAA
The DNA here is from genome assembly GCA_021815365.1 of Bacteroidota bacterium. Classification (GTDB taxonomy): domain Bacteria; phylum Bacteroidota; class Ignavibacteria; order Ignavibacteriales; family Ignavibacteriaceae; genus JAKAGZ01. The sequence continues at coordinate 34,330 of JAKAGZ010000006.1, read as the reverse complement.
CAAATTCTGTTCGTCATCATCTTCGTCAGCCCGGTCAAGGATCGCTTTGGGCAGAGCCCTGGAAGTTTTTGCACCAAGCTCTTTAATTTTTTCAGCACGATTAATTAAGTTCCCTCTGCCATCTACTAATTTATTCATTGCTTTGTCATAATTGTCTTTTGTAGAAACGAGGCTTTTGCCAACAGCCAGAAGGTCTTCAACGAAAGCAGTAAATTTATCACGCATTTCTCCAGCCTGCCTGGAAATCTCAAGGGCATTTTTATTTTGTTTTTCCTGCCGCCAGATGCTGGCAATTGTACGTAGAGTAGCGAGCAGAGTCGAAGGACTTACGATCACAATATTTTTTTCAAAAGCGTCGCTGAAAAGAGAACTGTCTGACTGAACTGCAACTGCAAAAGCCGGCTCTATAGGCATGAACATAAGAACAAAATCAAGGCTCTCGATCTGATAGAGGTCCTGATAATTTTTCCCGCTGAGATTTTTTATGTGTGCACGTATTGAATTTATATGGTCGCGAAGCGCAAGCTGCTTTTCACGATCATCATCTGAAGAAACAAATTTCTCATAACTGACTAATGAAACCTTGGAATCAATAACTACACTTTTATTCTCCGGGAGTTTGATAATTACATCCGGCTGAAATCTCTTTCCCGATTCTGAAGTAATGCTTTCCTGAACAAGATATTCTCTTCCCTTAACCAGTCCTGATTTTTCGAGAATACTTTCAAGTATAAACTCTCCCCAATTTCCCTGGGTTTTTGTTTGCCCTTTTAACGCATTGGTAAGATTTTTTGCTTCCTGTGTTATCTGCTGATTCATATCCTTCAGCATTTGCAGTTGCTCTTTTAATGAGGCGTGACCTTTTATACTTTCTTTACTGCTTTCTTCAACTTTTTTTTCGAAGTCAGCGATTTTTTCTTTTAGTGGATTAAGTATCTCACTTAATTTTTCCTTGTTTTGTTCTGTGAACTTATTTCCTTTTTCGTCGAAGATCCTGTTGGCAAGATTTTCAAACTCTTTTGCGAATTTTTCCTGCAGCACTTCAATCTCTGATTTCTGTTCTACAAGTTTTTCCTGCAGATTTTTGTAATCAGAATTTAAAGCTGAATTTTCAGAGTTAAGTTTAATAACTTTTTCTCTTTCAGCATTCAATTCCTTTTCAGCTTTTGCCAGATCCTCTTGGAGAATAGAATTTCTCTCAGCAGCTTTTTCTGCATTGCCCTCAAATTTAAATTTTGCAATGAGAAAAGCAGCGACACCACCTATTAAAATTCCAATCACTAAAAAAATTATTTCCATATTACTGTTTACCTGAAGGATTTATAATTTTCACTTTAATGATACCTTTCTCTCAACAGCAAGCAGAAGAGAATCATTCCTGACAATATCACCAACTTTTTTTAAATCATCAAAGATCAGCCGGTCTTTTTTCAGCGGCCTCACTACTTTCCTGATTTCATTATAAGCTGCAAAAGTGCCTCTTCCCGGTTTCAGCGGTTTCAGAAATTCGAGCGCCTGCGCTGCAGTAAGCAGTTCAATCGCCAGAACGTTTTCCAGGTTCTGCATAATTTTATAGCACTTCTGCGCGGCTATAGATCCCATCGAATTATGATCCTCCTGGTTTGCTGATGTTGGGATTGAATCAACGCTTGCAGGATGAGCTAAAACTTTGTTTTCTGAAACAAGACTTGCTGCTGTATATTGTGCAATCATCAGACCGGAATTTAACCCGCCTTCTTTTGTCAAAAATCTCGGAAGCCCATAGCTTAAAGCACCATTGACCATTCTTTCTGTTCTTCTTTCAGAAACATTTGCAAGTTCTGAAAGAGCTATGCCCATAAAATCCATTGCCAGTGCCATCGACTGCCCGTGAAAATTTCCGCCTTCAATATGTTCTTCTGTCCCGGGAAAAATTACCGGGTTATCGTTTACCGAGTTCATTTCTATCAACACACGAGAAGAAACATAATCAATCGCATCCCTCGAGGCGCCATGAATCTGCGGAATGCACCTGATAGAATACGCATCCTGAACTCTCGGATCGTTTTCAAGATGAGATATCCGTATTTCACTTCCTTTGATTAATTCAAGAATATTTTTAGCGGTTGTTATTTGTCCGGGGAATGGTTTAAGCTGGTGAAGTTTTTTGTCGAATGCTTTATCGGTTGCGCGTAGTGCTTCGTGCGAAAGTGAAGCGCAAACATCTGCAAGTTTAATTAATCTCTGTGCCTTCAGACAAACAAATGCTGCAAAAGCCGTCATCATCTGCGTGCCGTTGATCAGAGCAAGCCCTTCTTTGGCTTCTAGTTCGACTGGCTTCAGCTTAAATTTTTTCAACGCCGTTGCTGAAGAAATTATTTTTGTACCGGGAGCTTTTTCATCAAGAATATCTTTAACTATCTGCACTTTGCCTTTACCGATCATCGCGAGAACCAGATGCGAAAGCTGAACCAGGTCTCCGCTTGAACCAACCGAACCCTGAGAAGGAACAACAGGAATAATATTATACTTCATCATGTTAATCAAAAGCTGAAGTATGGAAAGACGAATACCCGAGTACCCTTTCGCAAGCGCATTCAGCCTGAGCAGCATCATGATCTTTACAATGTGCGGAGGAAGATTTTCACCGCAGCCTGCAGCGTGGCTGAGAATAAGATTCTGCTGTAGTTTTTTAAGATCTTTTCGGGAAATATTAACATTCGCAAATTCACCGAATCCCGTTGTAACTCCATAAACAACTTCACCTTCCTTCACCCACTTTTCAACAAGTGAACGTGACTGCTCAACGGCTTTTACAGAGTTTGGTGAAAGAGTGATCTCCGGGTTCTCGGTGAGAAAGAATTTTATCTTATCAAAATTTAGTGAGCTTCCGTCAATTATTAATTTTTTAACCGCCATAAACTATCTTTTTTATTTTTTCAGAATTTTCTTTATTTGTTTTGTAAGTAATATGAATTGAATTCTCATCATATTTTTTATCGAGAACTTCTGCAAGTGAGTGAACAGCTGCGGCTGCCTTAGAATTTGTTATTTCGAGGTCTATTTCTTCCTCCACAAAAGTTTCTTCAGTTGATTTAAGTAACCTGTCTTTTAAACCAGTAATATTTATTCCCCTCTTTGCTGAAATGACCAGGGCATCTTTATATTTATTTCTTACGTAGTCAATTTTTGCTTTCTCTTCAACAGCATCAGCTTTGTTAAAAATTTTAAGCCTGGTTTTCTTTTCGCAATTTAATTCTTTTAATGTATCTTCCACAACAAGAATATGATCTTCAAAATAATGATGAGAAAGATCAATCACGTGCAAAATAATATCTGCTTCTCTGACTTCATTAAGTGTGCTTTTAAAAGAAGCAACCAGGTGCGGAGGAAGTTTCCTGATGAATCCTACTGTGTCGCTCAAAAGTAATTTCTGATTTTTCCCTAAGTTCAAAGCTCTTGTTGTTGAATCCAGAGTTGCAAATAACTTATCTTCAGCAAAAACATTTGCCTTTGTAAGCAGATTAAATAAAGTTGATTTCCCCGCATTGGTATAACCAACAAGGGAGATTTTTAAAAAATCCTTTCTGCTGCTGCTTTGTGTTAATCTTTGTGATTCAATTTTATCAAGTTTTTCTTTTAACAGATTTATCCTGTAACGGATAGTTCTTCTGTCAGTTTCAATTTGAGTTTCACCGGGACCTTTCGTTCCGATACCCCCATATTGTTTCGATAAGTGTGTCCAAGCACGGGTCAGTCTCGGCAGCATATACTGAAGCTGGGCAAGTTCAACCTGAGTTTTCGCTTCTTTGGTTTTTGCACGCAATGCAAAAATATCGAGTATCAATCCGCTGCGGTCTACAATTTTTCTTTCAAATAATTTTTCAAGGTTCCTTACCTGCACAGGTGAAAGGTCATCATCAAAAATTACTATGTTGATGTCATTCATTTCAATTAACTGTTTCATTTCTTCAGCTTTGCCTTTGCCAACGTAAAATGCAGGATCGGCTGAATATTTTTGCTGAATTATTTTTAAAATTGTTTCAGCTCCTGCAGTCAAAGAAAGTTCAGCAAGCTCAGACAGATGCTCTTCAACGAGATGTTTGTCAGCATCTTTTGTAATCAGTGCAACGAGCATTGCGCGCTCGGTTGTCTTCTTTATAATTTCGATCATTCTGTCCGTCAAATTATTTCTGCATCCTCCGTTTTAATATAAGTTATGCGTAAAATTTATACTTCCTGTATTATTTCTTTCTTGGCATTTCTTGCAACCGCCATCTCAACAAGAGCAAGAATCAGAGCAATGAGAATAAAATATTTCCACAGTTCCGAACCGAACCTGGATTGCAGCACTACTTTAGCAGGGTCCTGGTTTTTAGGAATTTCAATATGTCTTCCTTTAAAATTAATTTTCTTAAGATAATCATTAAAACCGTCCCCGCTTGTCGTGGTTAAATATTTTGTAACTGACTCAGCGGGATCAGTATTCACGGAAATCTCGTTCACAATTTTTGAACCTGAAAAAATCTTATAATTACCAACCTGTTCTGTATTACCATAGCTTATATAATTGTTCTTTAGCTGCTTATCAAGATTCAGGTACTCGTCCGAATTATCCGGTCGTTCTATTTTAACCTGTGATGAAATATTGCCGCCGGCAAAGCGGTCAATCCTTCCTAAATTTATGGCAATTTCATCGCCTGATAAATATTCCTTTTCCGGATTATCCTTCGCCGCAAGATAATACACAGCTTTATTCATCAGTGGGACAAATATTCCTTTTAATGGCAGATTCGACCAGCTTAAAACAGGGGCTGTATTCATTAGCAAAATTCTCCCCGTGCTGGTCTTTCCGACAGGCGTACCAGAAAGGATTCCAGCAGAGGCTCCACGATATTCGCTGAGGAAAGAAGAGCCATCCATTAAAGTAATAATGCTGTTGCCTTTGCCCGCCGGTTTTATTTTAAAACAATGATAAACATCGGGTGATTCTATCTTTTGTTTATTCTGATTTGAAAAAATATCCTTAAACAACGGGTGATCAAATTCTATTTTATCAAAAGAGATGATATTATCGGAAGAATTTATTTCCCCCAAAGTACCGGTTGGTGCAGGTAAACCTAAACCTGTTAATAAAGATTTAAAGTCCTGCAGCGAAGAGGAAGAACCCGGCATCAGGAATAAGCTGCCGCCGTTCTTTATAAATGAATTTAACCTGTCAATGCCTGTTATATTTTTTGAGCCGGTAATTATAACAACATCATATTGATTTAAATCGAAAGAAGAAAGCTGGCTTAAATTTTTCTTTGTTATTTTTATTGTACCCTGCTCTTCACCCGCTGTTAAAGCAAGCTCAATAAATTTTGAATCAGACAGGTCGTCTGCAAAAATTATTACCGGGATCTTATCAGGCACAAAAAAATTTGCGTATCGTTTGTTATCCTGTCTTATGTCGTCATCCTCAATTTCAGCACTAACATTTATAAAGCCGGTTCGCTTTGGAACTGCCTGCAAAGAAACAACCCTCGACTCGCCTGCACCAATTGTAACACTTTCCTGGCTGCTTCTCTCACCATTCAGGTATAAAGAGACAACTTCATTTTCAACTAGTCGTGAAGAGTAATTTGTAACTGTCACACTAAAATTAACAGGCTTATCTTTTTCGAATATCTGGTTATCAATTTTCAACTCGTTTATTCCAACATTGAAAACTTCTTTACCCGAATAATTAAATGTGTACAGCCTGACTTTATCGTTCAGAAGCTGGCTCAGGTCAGAAAGGGAACCTTCCTGAAATAATCTTCCCGACTGGAAATCTGAAAAAATATAAATCTCTTTATTAAAGTTTTTTGATTCGCCTAAAATTCTTGCAGCTTTAACAATTGCGTTATGCAAAAATCCTGTCGTATGGGAAATCTGAACAGAATTAATTTCTTTTTCAAATTCAGCAAGATTGCCGGTGGTTTTTATTTCTTTATTATTTTTATCAGAGACCAGAACCAGCGCAGCATCATCACCTTCCTGAAACTGTTTCAGCAATTCCTGGATTGTTGACTTAGCCTGATTTAAATAAGAGCCTTTGGCATCAACAACAGACATGCTGAAAGTGTTGTCAAGAATAAAAACTGCCGTGGTTTTTGCAGCCGAAGTTGTGCCGCCTATGGCAATCCCTTTTATTGTTGGTCTTGCAAAAGCCATCACAAGAAATAAAATAATGAGTACTCTCAGAGCAAGCAGCAGCCACTGCTTCAGCTTTATTTTCCTGATCTTGTTTTTCTGTAATTCTTTTAAAAAGGCAAGTGTGCTGAAATCTATCCGTTTTAATTTTCTGAGATTCAGCAAATGAATCAGAACAGGAATTGAGGCGGCTAATAAACCAAAAAGTACCGCTGGATTAAGGAAGATCATTTAATTATAAATTGTCCCGATGTTCGTTTTTATTGATGGATAAAATAAAGATATAAAAAACAGAATACCACACTAAGCTTCAACACAACTAATCCGGATGCTTTTTAAGCATACATAGTGTAAAATATAAGAATTAAATTAAGTGTAGCTTTTTAATGATTTTAAATGCTAATTTTCTTCGAATAAATTTCTTAAAAATGCGTCAGCTTAATTAATTTGTCAAACAATAAATGAGGTTGATATGAAGAACAAATTTTTCCACTGGTTATTTGAAACACCTGACAGCACAGCACTTACTTTTCAAAGAATTGTAACCGGAATAGTTTTCTTCCCGCACGGTGCACAAAAAGTATTAGGATGGTTCGGAGGTTTTGGCTTCGAAGGGACGATGGGATATTTTACGCACAACATGGGCATCCCGGCAATTTTTGTTTTTCTTGATATTGTAGCTGAGTTTTTCGGTGCACTTGGATTAATAACCGGCACACTCACAAAGATTTCCGCTTTCGGATTGACTGTTGTAATGCTTGTTGCTGTTTTTATGATCCATATTCACAATGGATTTTTTATGAACTGGACAGGACAGGCTACAGGTGAGGGCTTCGAATACCATTTGCTTGCGCTTGCTTTATTATTAGCCCTTATGATAAAAGGCGGAGGAAATTTTTCGGTTGATAAAATAATTGCAACCAAAAATAAAAAGGAATCAGCCGTAGCATAATTCTTCTTGTCGTTGCAGAGAGACGAGGTAACTTGTCCGCCTTTGGAGGATGCCCCCTCTCTACTATTTATCAGTAATAAACTCTAAAATATCTCCCGGCTGACATTCCAATACTTCGCAGATTTTATTCAATGTCGAAAACCTGATTGCCTTTGCTTTTTCAGTTTTAAGTATTGAAAGATTTGCCAAGGTAATACCAACTTTATCAGCCAGCTCAGTTAAAGAGATTTTTCTTTTAGCCATCATTACATCAAGGTTTACTCTTATTGCCATAGCTGCCTCACACCGTAAGGTCTTGTTCTTCTTTCAACTCTGCAGCACGAACAATTATTTCACCGATAACAAATATTAACAGCCCAACAACTAGATAAGGGTTGAAAAGAGTACTTATAAGGATTGAAACAAAATATAGAATTTTTATCCATGCAGAGACAGGGGGTGGTGAAATAAATTGTGATGATACATGACTTAAGTAGATAATAGTTGAAAGAAGCATAATAATTATGCCTGTCGTTTTCAGGTATTCTCCGTTCTCTCCAATAAAAGGCTTATCTTCATAAACATTTTTCATAAATCTTTTAAGTTTTTTTAAACCAAAGAATATTCCCAAACCAACTGTAAGATTAGCAGCCAGAATTAAAAGCCAGAACAGAATATTCCCAAGATTGATTTCGTCTATAAATTTTTCCTTTCCGAAAAGATTAAACAAATCAACATTGAGCAGTGCAACAGGAGATTTATGACCGGTCAATGGAAAGCCAAATATCATCGGAAGAAATAAAACGACAATTAAAACTGGAAAAAGCATATAGAAAAGGTTTACATAACTGTAAGAACTTTTCACAAAGAAATTATCTTTTAATAATGTTTTCATATTAACTCCATTAATTTTTACAGAGGTATAATAATAATTAAATTATCGTTTGTCAAGTTATTTTTATTGATAAACAATAATTATTTTATAAATAACAATATTTGATTAATTTGAGGGCTTTTTAAAATAAAAAAACTGTTTCCGAAAATTCAGAACCGGATAAAAAAATATGGTGCCACCAGGGAAAGGGGGTAGGTTAATATTTTATAAAGCAACCTTCGATGTTTTGCCAGTAACATCGAAGGTTTACATTTCATTGTATTACTTATTCATCTTTGCAATCAGATTCAATGCGCTGCCTGCCTTGAACCACTCTATCTGTGTTTTGTTCATCGTGTGATTCAGCAAACACTCTTCTGCCGAACCATCTTTATGTTTGATGACAAGCTTCAGTTGTTTATCAGGAGCTAAGCCGGTAAGACCGATTATACTCAATCTGTCGTCTTCGAGGATTTTATCATAGTCGGCAGGATTTACAAAAGTCAGCGGCAACATTCCCTGTTTCTTCAGATTTGTTTCGTGAATTCTTGCAAAGCTTTTTACGATGATCGCCCTGCCGCCAAGAAATCTTGGTTCCATCGCAGCGTGTTCGCGGCTTGAACCCTCACCGTAGTTTTCATCACCGACAACAATCCAGTTCACTCCTTTCGCTTTATACTCACGCGCAACTTCAGCGACCGATTTTATTTCCCCGGTAAAAATATTTTTTACTTTCCCTGCTTCACCAGTAAAAGCGTTTATTGCACCAAGGAACATATTGTTGGAAATATTATCGAGATGTCCCCTGAATCTTAACCAGGGCCCCGCCATAGAAATATGGTCGGTTGTACATTTGCCCTTTGCCTTCAGCAGAAGCGGGAGGTCTGTGAAATCTTTCCCGTCCCACTGATCAAAAGGTTTAAGCAATTGCAGTCTTTCACTATCAGGTTTTACGATCACTTCAACTTTTGATCCGTCTTTTGCAGGTGGAATAAATCCATCTTCACCTCTGGCAAATCCTTTCGGAGGCAGTTCTTCCCCTGTCGGCGGATCGAGTTTTACTTTTTCACCTTTTTCATTTACAAGTTCATCCGTAATCGGATTAAAAGATAAGCTTCCGGCAATGGCAATCGCAGTCGTAATTTCAGGGCTGGCAACAAAGGCAAGTGTTTCGGGATTGCCGTCATTTCTCTTTGCAAAATTCCTGTTGAAGGAAGTTACGATGGTGTTTCTATCTCCTGTTTTAATATCCATTCTCTTCCACATTCCTATGCAGGGTCCGCAGGCATTTGCGAGTGTAATGCCGCCCACTTCATTTAATATCTCAAGAAGACCATCTCTTTCGATTGTTGCTCGAACCTGTTCAGAGCCGGGAGTAATTGTGTACTGTGACTTTGCCTTTAATCCTTTTGCGAGAGCCTGCTTCGCAACACTTGCTGCACGGTCAATATCTTCATAGCTGGAATTTGTACAGCTTCCGATCAATGCAACACTGACTTTATCAGGAAAATTATTTTCCTTAACAGCCTGTTTCATTTTCGAAATGGGCCAGGCTTTATCAGGTGTGAAAGGACCGTTGAGATGAGGCTCTAATTCTGAAAGATTAATTTCTATTACCTGGTCATAATATTTTTCAGGATTTTCAAGAACTTCTTTATCAGCTTTTAACAAGGCTGAATTTTTCTCTGCCAGAGAAGCAACATCAGCACGGTAGGTAATTCTTAAATAAGAGGACATCCTTTCATCAAAAGGGAAAACAGAGGTAGTTGCCCCGATCTCAGCACCCATATTACAGATCGTTCCTTTCCCCGTGCAGGAAATGGAAGAAACACCTTCGCCAAAATATTCCACGATTGCGCCTGTTCCACCTTTTACAGTAAGGATACCTGCAAGTTTTAAGATCACATCTTTTGCAGAAGTCCAGCCGTTCATTTTGCCGGTTAATTTTACACCAATTAATTTAGGCCATTTAAGTTCCCAAGGCATACCAGCCATTACATCCACAGCATCTGCGCCGCCGACGCCGATTGCGAGCATTCCCAAACCGCCGGCGTTTGGAGTGTGAGAATCAGTACCAATCATCATTCCACCGGGGAAAGCATAATTTTCCAGAACGACCTGGTGAATAATTCCTGCACCTGGTTTCCAGAAACCGATCCCATATTTTTGAGAAATGCTTTCGAGAAAATCATAGACTTCTTTATTCTCTTCAGTTGCTCTGATAAGATCATCCTTTGCACCAACCTGCGCCTGGATCAGGTGATCGCAGTGAACTGTTGAAGGCACGGCGGTGGTTTTTCTTCCTGCAGACATGAACTGCAAAAGCGCCATCTGTGCAGTTGCATCCTGCATTGCAACACGATCAGGAGCTAATTCAGAATAATCTTTCCCCCTTGCTAACTCTTTTGAAGGATTCTCCCAAAGGTGTGTGTACAGTATCTTTTCAGAATAAGTAAGCGGTCTGTTCAAAATTTTTCTTGCCTTATTAAGCCTATCCTCAAATTCAGAATAAACTTTTTTAATCATATCTATATTTGCAGCCATAATTTAATTTCCTGGATAATTTATTTACAGTAAATTTGATCTTTAAAATACAAAATTTTAAAACGATATTATTTAAATTTTCAGTTTAAAATATATATTGATAACTGAAAAAGATATTCTGAAATGAAGTATATACATTTATTCTTATAATTCTTACTTTTTAACTGTTACATAAATTACTGTACTACAAATGAACACAAATTCTATTCTGATCGTTGATGATGAATCATCATACCTGGACCTTCTTAAGGGGCTGCTGAATGATGAAGGTTACAAAGATATAATTACAGAAACAAACCCTCTGAAAGTCTTTGATATTCTTGACTCAAGAAATATTGACCTGGTTCTGTGCGATATTTACATGCCCGAAATGGACGGCATGGAATTACTTGAAAAGCTTACAGAAAAATTTCCCCACATCCCGGTAATTATGGTTACTGCAGTGAACGATGTTAAGACAGCCTTAAAAGCAATAGACAGGGGAGCTTATGAATTTATCACTAAGCCGCCTGATATAGACAGACTTTTTTTAACTATAAACAGGGCGCTTGAACACAGACTGCTTTCACTCGAGCGTGATACACTGCGTGAAATCCGCGAGCTGCACAGGAAAAAATGGAAAAAAGATTTTGCAGATATCGTTACAGAATCTCCCTTAATGCACAAGGTTTTTGAACTCGCCGCTATATTCGCACCTACAAACGAAACAATCCTAATTACAGGTGAAACAGGGACCGGCAAAGATCTTATTGCTAAAAAAATACACAACTTATCTCCACGAAGCTCAAAACCTTTTGTAGTTGTTAATCTCGTTTCGATCACACCTACACTTTTTGAGAGTGAACTTTTCGGTTACGAAAAAGGCTCATTCACAGGAGCGTCAAATGAGAAGATAGGATATTTCGAATCGGCAAACGGGGGAACGATCTTTCTTGACGAGATCGGGGAAATGCCAAAGGAACTTCAGGGAAAATTATTAAGAGCAATCCAGTACAATGAAATTTACAGAATAGGCAGTTCAAAACCCGTGAAGCTGAATACAAGAATTATTGCTGCAACAAATAAAGACCTGATGGAAGCTATAAACAAAAACGAATTCAGGGCTGATCTTTATTACCGGCTAACGCGCGGGTTCATCAATTTACCCCCTTTACGAAAAAGAAACGGGGATATCAGGCTTCTGGCCAATTATTTTCTTACAGCAGGCAATTTAATTTATAATAAAAACATTATGGGATTTACTGAAAAAGCTCTCGCGGAATTAAACAGCTACCCTTTCCCCGGCAACGTAAGGGAGCTGGAAAACATAATTTTAAACTGCGTTGCAAAAACAAAGGACAAGACGTTCATCGAAAAAGTTAACCTGCTGCCTTTTTCTGCTAATGAAAAATTATCGGGGTATAAGAACGAAGAGGACTTACTGCTTACTATTGATGAAGCTGTAAAAAAGCACATAATTAAAATAATGGAATACACTAATCAAAATATTCAGAAGGCTGCTGCTATACTTGGCATAAGCGAAAGAACTCTCCAGAGAAGACTCCAGGAAATACGAAAGAAAAAATAATAAGGCGTCATTTGTGACGTCAGATTTGACGTGGTCTACGGAAAAACAATTTTAATCTTCGAAAAATATTTACCTCCTGACTATTAATCACATCTTCTTCTCTATTGAACATCAGGCACACTTGTTGCATCACTAAAGCAGCGATTATTTTCTAATTAACTTTACTTTTACTGCTTACCAGATAAGCGATGAAAAATATACAGTCCTTTTTGACGATCGGCGGATTATTATTACTTTCAATTACTTCGCTGAGGTTTAACCAGGCGATATTGGAAACCTCAACAGCAGATATGCAAAACAAAGTTTATCTGACTGCATTTTCACTTGCAAATGATTTGATTGAAGAAATTAAAGTAAAAAGTTTCGACCAAAATACGATCCAGTTTCCCACTAATAATGTTGCATCTCTGTCCCTAACTCTGGGCGCTGACTCAGGTGAGGTTTATCCGAATTATAATGATGTTGATGATTTTAATGGCTATTCAAGGGTAATTGATGCACCTCATGCAGAAGGCTACAACGTTAGCTGCACAGTACAATATGTAGATGGCGATCATCCTGATATTGTGAGTTCAACACAAACTTTTTATAAAAAAGCGACAGTAACAGTTACAAGTCCGTATATGAATCATGCAGTAACATTATCATTTATTTTTACTCTTAAATAATGGATACAATAATAGATTTAATTGGAGCTGCAGTAATAGCAGGCCTGTTTATGCTTGGCATTGCTAACATAAATATATATTCTTCACAGATGCAATTTAAATCAAACTCTGATCTTCAGCTTCTGCAGAATGCGAAAACAATTGCAGATATACTGGGAAATGACCTGGGAAAAGTTGGTTATGGATATAACAACACAGCAATAATTACTGCTATGCCAAACAAGATCAAATTTTACTCTGATATTGACTCGAATGGTGTAGTGGATACTTTAACTTATTTACTCAGCGATTCGACAGTAGTTTCAAATACTGAAAATCCAAGTGATAAGATTTTGTACAGAGTTGTCAACAGTGATACTTCAAAAGGTCCATCATTGGGAATAACTGACCTGAGATTTACTTATAAAAACATTTTGGGAAATGTGACTTCGACACTTGACAGCATCAAATACATAAAAGCAGAAATATGGGTACAATCGCCTTCGAAAGTTTATGAAGGACAGGAGTATAAATATCTCTTCACTTATTGGGAATTAACTATTAATCCAAGGAACATCTGACCATGGGTAAAGCTGTAATAATACTTGCAATTGGTATATCAGTAATAATTTCGATCCTGATATTCAGCCTGAATAAAAATACTGACAATGGGTTAAAAACAGCTATTGATTCTTATTCGGAAACTAACGCAAGATTGATCGCAAATTCAGGTATAGAAATATATCTTGAAAAACTACGAAGGAATAAATCACTTACCGGAAATTTTTTAAATAATTCCTTAATGGAAGGCTCTTATGACATTTACATCTGGGGTGCCGATACTTTAAAAATTAAATCTGTCGGGCATTTTAACGGAGTGGATCATACAAGCATAGCAACTGCAATAAGAAGCCAGATTACTCTGCCGAATATAAATTCATCCATTTACGTATCATCAAACAATTTAAGTTTAAATCTAAACGGTAATATAGATATTAACGGGAATGACCATGACATAAACGGAACCCAGATACCGGGTACACCTCTGCCTGGTTTTGGAGTGGATTCACCCGCAGACAGTGCTTACATAGTTAACAATATAAAACCAAAGGTCAGTGATGCAATCCAGGGAGCGGGAGAGGAGCCAAGCGTATATTGTGTCAATGATTCTACTAACTGGCTTGCTCTGACTGAAAATTATATTTTTGCATCCGATATTACCCTTCCCTCCGGCACATATTCAAACGGAACTGTACTTGGAACAGCTACCGACCCCAAAATTACTTACGCATCCGGAGATGTCAGCTTTTCCGGAAATGCTTCAGGCTATGGGATTCTTATTGTGAACGGCAATTTATCAATGAGCGGGAATTTTACTTTTCACGGTATTGTTATTGCATACGGTCAATCTACTATTACTACTAAAACCACAGGCAACTCCGGAATTTACGGCGCTTCAATTTTCGTTGGTCAAAGTGTTGATATGCAGGCAACCGGAAATGCACAGCTTTATTACAGCAGCCAGGCAATAACCAATGCAAAGAATAATATTAAATCATCACGTTTTCAGATATTAAGCTGGTGGGAATAAGCAATCAAAATACCACATCATCATTCCTGATCAGCATAAGCACTGCGGATTGAGGAACGATCAGAAATTTTTCTTTCTCAAATTCTATTTCGTAAGCTTCTTTGCGGAGAAAAATTGCGAGGTCGCCTTCTTTGATCTGAAGAGGAATAAATTTTATTGGCTCTTTGGGTTCTTTCCAGGGCTCATCATCGCCTTGTGAGCCGATAGGATAACCCGGGCCCACTTTTATTACATAACCGCTTTGAATCTTTTCTTTTTCAGAAACACCCGGAGGAAGATATAACCCGCTTGCAGTTCTGTCAGAGCTTTCTTCCGGTCTGATCAAAACCCGGTCGCCGATCACAACAAACTTTTCTATGTTTTTTAATTTCAATTCCATACCCGCAAAATTACGTATGCAAAAATAAAGAACAAATTCTTAATATAGAATTCAATGCTGCCAAAATTAAATTTAGGCTAGCAAAAAAAGTTGTCACATTGTTTGTTTTGGACTGATTTTTTCTAAACCGGGTTTAAATCCTCTTTCACGAAACTGCCGGTTTAGTCCAGCAACTGCCGGCTGCTAAATTATAATCGTTCTGTTACAGCGTGGACTATGGCAATTATTGGCGACGCTTATGTCACAATAATGTAATAAGGTTTGCTGTTATGCTTTGCTTCTTTTACTAAGAAGTTATGTTTAAAAGTAGAAAGGACAAGCATTGTCCGGGAAGTTAAAAGATGTTCACAAAAAACAGTGGACAGTAACAATAAGAACAAACAAGATGGAATTGAAAACAATGTCAATGAACCCATCGCCAGAGGAATTAAGCAAATACATATCCGGGCGGAGGGTACAATAGTGTATATGAAGCTGGTTTCTGTGGATACTGGATACATAGAGAACTGGAAAGCAAATGGTTCAGAAACATAATAGCAGATCCAACAGAGATACCGACAAGGCAGACAGGGACGCAGAGATCGCAAAGAGATTATTTCTGATAAAAATACTGATCTAAAATTTTTTTGTGATTTTCATCCAGTTTTATTTCCACAGCTTTTAAATTTTCTTCCAGCTGCTCCAAAGAACTGACCCCAATGACAGGAATAACAGGGGGCTCTGAATTCAGCATCCAGGCAAGAACAATCTGGTTCACAGTAAAATTAGTTTCGCCGGAAATATTTTTTAATATTTTTAGTCTTCCCCTGTTTTGTTCCGTGTTGTAAAATTGTGGTAGAGTTTTATTGTCACTTGTAAAAATCCCTGAGAGCAGAGGAGAGTAAGCAAGCAGAGCAATATTTTCGTATTTACAAAGCTCCATAAGAAATTCGTCAGCTAAAACCTGTGTCTCGAACTTAAAATCTTTCGTTGGTCGTAAGTAAGAATGCCTTTGCTGAATGCAGCAGAATTCCGCAAAACTATTTTGCCTGCTGATCATCAGCGACTTTTTAAACCTTTCCGTATTGTAATTGCTCGCACCGATACCACGGATTTTTCCTTCCTTAATTAACTCATCGAAAGCCTTCAGGGTTTCTTCAAGCGGGGTTGCGGGATCATCAGCGTGAGAATAATAAAGATCTATTGTTTCAACTCCGAGCCGTTTTAAACTTTTCTCGCATTCAGTTTTTACCTGGTTTGCTTTTAAACCTCTTTCAACACCCGGATAAGCTATGCCGACTTTGGTTGCAATAAAAAGTTTATCACGATTTTTTCTTTTCCGGATCCATTCGCCGAGAAAAGCTTCACTGTCCCCGCCTTTACATCCGGTAATCCAGTGTGCATAAATGTTTGCTGAGTCAATAAACGATCCGCCGTTCTCTGTAAACGTATCTAATATTTTTTCGGAAGTCAGCTTATCGGTTTTACTTCCAAGGTACATTGCACCTAGGCAAATATTGTTTGTTAAACTTATGTTCCCCGTGTTTATATTTTTCAACTTTTTACATCCTAAATAAATTTTTTTGTTATGTTTTAATTAACTTTTTATTTGTAGCTTTACTTCACAAAGTCATTAAAAAACTTTGGAAGCATAAGCAGTATTCGCATTTTAAAATCATGAAATTATTGAGGAGAAATATATGCGTTTAACTATCGCTAAAAAAATCATGCTGCCTTTTATATTTCTTATTTTTTTAATGGTTGTAATTGGAACAGTGGCTTTAATAGGACTGAATACTGCAAACAATAGCCTTAAACAACTTGAGGAAGAAACAGTAAAACAGCACATTGCTTACCACCTTCAATCAAGCGCTTCCGACCTGTTGATGGCTGTGAACGACTATATCATTACGGGAAAAGAGAAATATTTTGATGATTATGAAAATATCAATGCCTCCATCGAGCAGAGAATTGTGGAACTGAAAAAAAACTTATCGGCTCCTGAAGAACAGCAAAGACTCCACGATATTAATAATTATATCGACAGCATACACATTGTTGCACACAAAATTTTTGAGCTAAAAAATGTGAAAATAAATCCAAAGGCTGCCGCATTAATGGAAGAAATGGACTACCGTTACGGCGAACAGCTATATAAAGACGTTGCCGTTATAATTGATTCAGTTAAGGGAAAAGTCAATTCTGCACACATTACAGTAAAAGAAAAAAGGGACGAAGCGTTATCAATGATCCTTACAGGTTCTTTACTTGCAATAATTATTGCAATTGCAGTAGTGATACTGACAATACAAAAGTTTTCGAAACCAATTCTTGAACTTGTAAAAATTGCCCAGCGTATTGCAGGGCGCGATTTCTCAGTAGAACTGCAGCCCAAAACAAAAGACGAGATAGGGATACTCGTTATAGCATTCAATACAATGGTGACAGAAATCCGCAAACGATATGAAGAATTGGAAAATTTTTCATATATAGTAGCTCACGATCTTAAATCGCCTTTGAATGGCATTATAGGATCCGCAGAAGCTTTAATTACCGAATATGAAAACAAGATTGAAGATGAAGGAAAACAATTCCTGCAAAATATAATTGCTTCGGGGAAGCGTATGTCTCTGCTTATAAGCGATCTGTTAGAGTTTGCCACTTCTGGTCAGGTAGAATTTTCAAAAGAACCGATTTCTATGAACAATATGTTAAATGATATACAAACAGAGTTTGCGTATACTCTGAAAAAACGAAACGTTAAGCTTGTAGTCCAGCCGGATCTTCCGTCCTGTATATGCGACCCTGTCCGCTTTCCACAAGTATGGAGGAACCTGATCTCAAATGCGATAAAATATAACAACAACCCTGCACCATGCATAGAGATAGGCTTAAAGGAAAATCACGAACAACAAACAGAGTATTGTTTTTTTATAAAAGATAACGGAATAGGGATCGAAGCAAGTTATCTTGATAAAATTTTTATGCCGTTTCAACGCGCAGTTCATGGGCAGGAATATGAAGGCACGGGTATCGGTCTGGCGATTGTAAAACGAATCATTGAATTTCACAACGGGAGAATCTGGGTAGAATCAAAGAAAGACGAGGGAACAATTTTTTATTTTATTATTCCTAAATCAGCTCCTTTGAATTAAAATTTAACCCTAGCTGGTAAACTTTGTGAAGCAGGTTCATAAATTTCAAAGAGCTGCTTTCAATCTCTTAACAAGGTTCAGTGTCCTTTTCACAGCTTCAGTTGTGTCATCGTCTTCCATCAGTGATTTGATAACAGCACTGCCAACTATCACACCATCGCAGAATGGAGAATATTTTCTAACGTCCTCTTCAGATGAAATTCCAAAACCAACAAGCATCTTATTCTTTTTTAAGATAGAACGGCTATGTTCAATGAACTCAATATCCTTTTCTGCTTTCTCATTTCCTGTGGTTCCGCTAACACTTACGCAATAAACAAACCCGCTGCTTTTATCATCAGTTAACCTTATCCTTTCATCATTTGTAGTTGGACTTATAAGAAGAATTTTTTCCAATCCATTAAAATCGGGTGTAAAGAAACTTTCATATTCTTCAAGGGGTACGTCAGGAATTATCAGCCCGTCAACACCGGAAGATTTACAGTCTTCGGCAAATTTTTTTATTCCGTAACTCATCACAGGATTTGCATATCCCATAAGTATTAATGGCTTTTCGGTTTTCTCCCTGATCTGTTTTACATATCCAAAAGTCTTTTCAAGGTTTATTCCTTTCTGCAGCGCTGTATTCGATGAGTGCTGAATAACAGGACCATCAGCTAAGGGATCGCTGAAAGGAAAACCAATCTCTAACATATCCGCTCCGGCATCCAGAATTTTTAATGCAAGTTCGGTAAAACTTTTTGGGTCGGGGAATCCGCTGGTCAAAAAAACAGAGAGCACTTTTTTGCCCTCACTATTTTTTCCCTTTATAAAATCTGAAATAGGAAGCATCGGTTGAAATAAGTTAATTTGAATAAGATCGAATAATTTATAGCCGCAGATATTCTGAAATTTTATTCAGGAAAGTTTTGAAATCTTTCAGATTATTTTGGAGAAAGTCATAAATCTGTTCGTTGTTTACCTCTCAATAAATATGAACTAATCTGTTTCTGAATTTTGCCATCGTTTTAGATTTTTTATAAATTCAGAATCAAAAGCACCTTGTTCAAACAAAACCTGAAAAGCATCTCCGTAATTCTCCGGTATCCTGAAGCCATTTTATGGTTACAAATGCCTATAGCCGACTCGATTGCAACGATAAAGTTATATTTTGCGCTGTCAACCCTGTCCAGGTTTTCCAGAAATTTGTTCTTTTCACTTGAGCTTAAAATTTGCAAGCGCTCAAATGCTTTACGCATTTCAGAAATTAACTTGGCAATTTTATCTGAATTAAACAGGGGCATTTATTATTTCCCTCAAATACTCATTTCTCAAATGTACAAAATCAAAATATTCCTTCAATGTCAATCCTTCAAAATCAGTTCTCAGTGATTTATTCTTATCCAAAATTACGATGCCGGATTTTATTACATTAAACCGAAAAGATAAGGGTGCCTCATTAATAACTCTTACATCAAACGGGAGATGAAAAAGTTCTTCAAGCTGTGCTTCTGTTTCCATTTCAAAGGAGAGAATATTTTCAACTTTATCTTTAGAAAGATACACCGCAATGTCAACATCATTAAAATCATTTCTATTTAGATGATCTCTTTCCACTAAAGCAAAGGAACCAAAGATATAAGCAAATTCAATATCCTCTTTGTATCTAATTATATCAGACACCTTTTCTATTAAAAGATTTTTGCTTTCGTACTGAATTTTCACAGATGCTCCTTAACAATAAAAAGCAGAATAACCGGATTATGACCTCCGCTGCCATAATTTCAATACTAAAATATCCTTATAGATTCAATTTTGCAAAGCAGAGTTTCCGATATCCTGATTTATCAATTTTACAAGCCTGCATTCTTTCTAATCGTATCCAGATCTTTATCTCCCCTGCCGCTGATATTTATTATAATTACCTGTTCCTTATTTGTTTCAGGAATTATTTTTTCAATCCCGGCAACTGCATGAGCAGTTTCAAGAGCAGGGATTATTCCTTCGAGTCTTGAAAGCAGTTTTGTGCCGTTCAATGCTTCTTCATCTGTAACTGAAAAATATTTGGCTTTCGAAATATCTTTCAGGTAGCTGTGTTCAGGACCAACGCCGGGATAATCGAGTCCCGCAGAAATGGAATGCACTTCCGAAATTTGTCCTTCTTTGCTTTGCAGCAGATAACTCATCATTCCCTGAAAGATTCCTTCCCTTCCCAGAGTCAGCGTTGCACTGTGCTTGTCTGTATCCAGCCCCAGTCCCGCAGCTTCAACTCCAATTAGCTGCACATCATCATCAATGAACGGATAAAAAATTCCGATAGCATTGCTGCCGCCGCCAACGCAGGCAATGATAAAATCCGGGAGTTTTTTTTCAAGTATTAATATCTGTTCTTTTGTTTCTGTTCCGATAACGGATTGAAAATCTCTCACCATCATCGGGTATGGATGCGGACCGACCACAGAACCAATTATGTAATGAGTGTCTTTAACATTTGTTACCCAGTCACGGATAGCTTCATTGCCTGCATCTTTAAGAGTCCGGCTGCCGGATTTAACAGGAACAACTTCTGCACCAAGCAATTTCATTCTGAACACATTTGGTTTTTGTCTTTCGATATCAACTTCGCCCATATACACAACACACTTCAATCCAAATTTTGCACAAACAGTAGCAGTCGCAACACCGTGCTGCCCTGCACCGGTTTCAGCAATAATTCTTTTTTTGCCAAGCCTCAGGGCAAGCAGGATTTGTCCAAGCGCATTATTGATTTTGTGAGCGCCGGTGTGGCAAAGATCTTCGCGCTTAAGATAGATCTTTGCTTTACCGAAATATTTTGTAAGATTCTCCGCAAAAGTCAGCGGAGTAGGTCTTCCCGAATATTCTCTGTTCAGCTTATTAAGCTCAGAAAGAAAACGAGGATTGTTTTTTAATCCGAGATAGGTTCTCTCCAATTCCTGCAACGGAGTGATAAGTGTTTCCGGTACGAACTTTCCGCCGTACCTGCCAAACTTTCCATCCTTATCAGGCAAATTATATTTGATTGGATTATACATTGAGCTTTACCTTTTTATCAACAACAGGTGCTAATTGTTTTAATTTAATTAATAACTTTTTAAAATTTTCCGGTGTTAACGACTGGAATCCATCCGACAAAGCCTGCTCTGGGTGACTGTGCACTTCAATCATTAACCCATCGGCGCCGCAGGCTACTGAAGCCATTGCCATCGGTGAAACCTTATCCCACATTCCAATTCCGTGTGAAGGATCAACAATAACAGGCAGATGCGTATTCTTTTTTATGACGGGGATAGCGTTAAGATCGAGCGTGTTTCTTGTGCTTGTTTCAAAAGTTCTTATTCCGCGTTCACAAAGAATGACATTATAATTCCCCTGGGAAAGAATATACTCTGCGCTCATTAAAAGGTCTTCAACCGTAGCAGCCAGACCTCTCTTAAGTAAAATTGTTTTTGAAAGCCGTCCGGCTTGTTCGAGCAGAGAAAAATTCTGCATATTGCGCGCGCCAATCTGAATTACATCTGCGACTTCAAAAATCAGCGGCAGAGTCTGTGTATCTTTTACTTCTGTAACTATTATCATTCCAAGTTCTTTTTTTACTTCATTCAGAAATTCAAGCCCTTTTTCTTTTAATCCCTGGAAAGAATATGGGCTCGTTCTGGGTTTATAAGCACCTGCCCTCAAAAAATTTATTCCTATTTCTTTAAGCTGACCTGCGACTTCAAAAAGCTGTTCACGGCTTTCAACAGAACAGGGACCTGCAATAATAGTGAGTTCTTCTCCACCAATTTTTTCTTTACCGATATTAATTATTGTGTCTTCCGGCTTCATTTCGCGGCTGACAAGCTTATATTGTTTGGTAATACGAACTACTTCTTCTACTGATTCCATTAATAAAAAATCCTCTTCATTTAAATTGTTTGAAGGACCGGTTATGCCTATCGCAAGCTTTGATGAACCGGGAATTTCATGCGGTGTACAATTTTTTGAAATTATTTTCTGCTTTACTTTTTCAATGTCCTCTCTCGGCGTATTCAGCCCCATCAATATTAGCATAAATACCTCAGCTTGTTTACTTTCTTAAAAAATGCTTTTACTTTTTTTTCATCCTTTTTGCCCGGCCTGCTTTCGAGAGAAGATGAAAGATCAACAGCAGCAGGATTTATTGAATGAAATATGTATTCAATATTTTTTTCGCTGACACCTCCGGAAAGAATTATTTTATCTTTAAGATAATCCGGGATCAAATCCCAATTAAATTTTTTACCTGTTCCGCCGTAGCTGTTATCTGAATATGAATCTAACAAATAGCCGACCTTTTTATATTTATAAACTTCCCTGAAATCAAAATTATCTTTTACGCGGAAGCTTTTAATTACCGGCAGGTTTATTCCGGCATAATAATTTTCATCTTCATCGCCGTGAAGCTGCACGATATTTATGCGGGTCAATTCAGCCGTTTCATTTACGAATGAAAGCTTTGCATTGACAAAGATGCCGACCTTAACAATGAACGGTGAGAGACGATTGATGATCAATGCTGCTTTTGCCGGCGTAATATATCTTTTACTCTTCGGATAAAAAATAAAGCCTATAGCATCTGCGCCATAATCCTGGCAGAGCAGAGCGTCTTTGTAATTTGTAATACCGCAAATTTTAACTTTCATTTTTACACACCTTCGGTGCTGCTGCACCATTTTTTAAATTCACGAATTTTATTTTCGATTCCTTTTTCTGTCATAATAGACTCTCCAACAAGCAAGGCATTTACACCCGTATTCTTGAGGAATAAAACGTCTGCATGATTAGAGATCCCGCTTTCAGAGACTACAAAAACATTTGGAGGAATTAATTTCCTTAACCGGCTTGTAGTCCCGAGAGAAACTGAGAAATCTTTTAAATTCCTGTTGTTAATACCAATCAGGTAATTCATATCAAAATTAATTTTCTCAAGCTGATCTTCAGAATGGACCTCTAAAAGAACATCAAGCCCGATCCTGTTTGCAATATCTGTAAACTCATTGATCTGTGTTTTTGATAACACTTCACTTATCAACAGGATCAGATCAGCGCCGTTAGCTTTTGATTCATAAACCTGGAGTTCATCTATGATAAAATCCTTCCTCAGCAGGGGTGCTTTTTTATTTTCAGCAATTTCTCTCAGGTAAATTATATCGCCCTGAAAAAAGATTTTATCAGTAAGCACAGAGACAGCTTCAATATCGTTCCTGAAATAAATTTCTGCAACTTGCCTGTAGTTGAAATCGTTCCTTATAATTCCTTTTGATGGGCTTGCTTTTTTAATTTCACAGATGAGCGAAATACTTTTATTGTTTTTCGTCCTTTCGATAAAACTGATTTTATGTCCACTGAAAAGTTCCATACCTTCGAAAGAAGAAGCTGAAAATTTCTTTTTAAGATTTTTTATTTCTTCTTTTTTGCTTTCAAGTATTTTATCCAGGATGCTCATATTAAAACCCTTTATTAACAAGCCATGCTGTAATTTTTCAGCAGTTCAATTTTTTTTAAGGCGGCACCGCTGTTTATCGAAACTTCTGCTGCATCTTTGCAGGTCATCAGATCTTTTGAAAAGCCGGCACAATATAAAGCAAGCGCAGAGTTGGCTGCTATTGTAGTAAAAGCCCCGCCTTTTCTTTTGCCGGTAAAAACATCGTAAATGATCTTTGCATTTTCTACGGGAGTGTTTCCTTTTATTTCATCGTGAATTGCAGGTGGATAACCAAAAGTTTCGCCTGTTATCGTGTAGCTGTTAATTTTTTTATCGTTTTCATATTCAAAAATATCGGTAGAATTGCCGGGGAAAATTTCATCGTATTTATCATCGCTGCAGAGGAAGCAAACTTTTTCGTAATCGAGGTATTCTGCGGCTGCTGCCATCCGCTTTGCTGCGTGCCTGTTAAAAGCTCCGATCATTTGCTTTTTAACTCCGGCAGGATTTGTAAGAGGTCCCAGCATATTAAAAACAGTTTTTATGCCAAGTTCTTTTCTGACATTTGCAGCGTGTTTCATTGCAGGATGAAAAACGGGAGCGAAGAGAAAGGCAATGCCGATCTTATCAAGAGCTTCTTCAGATTGCTGAGGTGTAATATTAATATTCACACCAAGTTCCTGAAGAACATCAGCGCTGCCGCTCTTGCTGGATATCGAACGGTTGCCATGCTTTGCAACTCTAATGCCTGCGCCTGCAACGGTAAAAGCAACTGCAGTCGAAATATTAAAACTTCCTGAATTATCTCCTCCGGTGCCGCAGACATCAATGGTTGTTTGCTGATCGCAATTAATTTTAATGCAATTATCTCTCATCGCCTTTGCGAAGCCTGCAATCTCCTGCGGGGTTTCACCTTTGATTTTCAGAGAAACTAAAACCGCCGAAATATTAGGATCGCTCACTTCGCCGCGCATAATACTGCACATCAATTCATAAGCCTCGTTAAATGAGAGATCATTTTTTTCAATTAATTTTTCTATAAGACTTTTAACAGAAACGTTCATAACTTCAGCCAGTTTTTTATTATTGATTCACCTTCGGAAGTAAGAATAGATTCGGGATGAAATTGAATCCCTTCAACCGGATATTTTTTATGCCTGAGTCCCATTACAATTCCGTCACTGGTTTCAGCAGAGATTTCCAGCTCCGGCGGTACAGATTTTCTTTCCACTATAAGTGAATGATACCTCGTAGCAATAAACTTCTGCGGTACATTTTTGAAGATCGTTTTACTATCGTGCAAAATTTCAGAAACTTTTCCGTGCATAAGCACCGGTGCTTTGATAACCTTTCCGCCGTAAATCATTCCGATAACCTGGTGCCCGAGGCAGACACCAAGAACGGGAATTTCTCCGCCGAAATCTTTAATAACTGTTAAAGATATCTTTGAGTCTTCAGGTCTGCCGGGACCCGGTGAAATAAGAATTTTTTCCGGATTCAATCTGGAAATTTCTTCCGGTGTAATTTCATCATTTCTTTTAATGATGAGATCATTCTTATACCTCCCAAGTAACTGTACCAGGTTGTATGTAAATGAATCATAGTTATCAATTACCAGAATTTTCATTTATCTCCTCAGCATATTTCAATGCACTTACCATAGCGGCTGATTTATTTTTTATTTCTTTCGACTCAAGTTCCGGCTTGCTGTCGGCAACTATGCCGGCTCCTGCCTGCCAGAATATTTTATTACCTGAAGTAAAAAGAGTTCTGATTGCTATGCACATATCAAGATTTCCTGAAAAATCAAAATAGCCTACGGCACCGGCGTAAATATTCCTTTGCACTTTTTCACTTTGCTCAATTAGCTGGATTGCTCTTATCTTTGGCGCACCTGTAACTGTCCCTGCGGGGAAACAGGACATAAGCGCATCTATCGAATCTTTATCATCTGCAAGAGTTCCCTCAACTTTTGAAACAAGGTGAATCACGTGCGAATATTTTTGTATTCTCATTTTCTTTGTAACTTTAACAGAGCCATACCTGCAGACCCTGCCGAGATCATTCCTTCCAAGGTCAACAAGCATTGTGTGTTCTGCCTGTTCTTTCGGATCACTCCGCAAATCATTCTCAAGTTTTTTTTCTTCTTCAGGAGTCGCCCCTCTTTTCCTTGTACCTGCTATCGGCAGAACCTGAGCCTTTCGGTTTTTCACTTTCAGCAGATCCTCAGGCGATGAACCAATTACTTTAAAATCATTTATAAGACCGCCTGACCCGCAGTTGAGTTCAAGGTAATACATATAAGGTGATGGATTTATTATTCTCAATGCCCGGTAAACGTTAAAAGGATCGCCTGAAAACTCTGCACAGAATCTTTTAGATAAAACAAGCTGGAAAATTTCACCCTCTTCAATATCCCGTTTTGCTTTATTTACCTGGCTGAAAAAATCATTCTCATCAATGTTGTCAGCGAAGGTGTTTTCGATTTTAAATCCACTAATTAAATCTGCTTCAGATTTTAGTTTCTTTTTAAGAACAGAAATCTCTGATTTAGCTCTTTCGTACAACTGCTCTAATTTAATTTCTTTGTCTATTCTCAAATTACTTATCAAAATTATCCGGTGTTTATAGTGATCAAAAGCAAGTATAGTATTATAAAGCCCAAAGACAGAATCAGGGTTGCCGGAATTTTTATTATTAAATTTTATAACCTTTTCAATCAGAGAAATATTTTCATAGCCGAGATATCCCACCAGCCCTCCTTTAAAATCCGGGAGAGCTTCAATTGCGGGCTGCTTGTATTGCTTTAATTCTCTTCTTACAAAATCAAAAACAGATTCATTATAGTTTTGTTCATTACCGTTTGTAACTACAGTAATATTTGTTCCTCTGTTAAAAATAATTTTGTACGGGTCGCAGCCAATAAATGAATACCTCGCCATGCTTGCAGAGCCTTCTACTGACTCAAGAAGGAAACTAAGCTTTCCTTTTTCTCTTATTTTAAGATAAGCTGTTACAGGAGTTAGCAGGTCTGCTGTGATAATCTCATAAACAGGGATCAGGCTATAAGATTTAGATAATATTTTAAATTCTTCGAAATCCATATTTTCCTATAAAACAAAAAACCCCTCTCAGTTGTTGAGAGGGGTTTCTTAGTTGTATAAACTTATTTTCTCAAAATAACTGAGTCATATAATAAATCTATTCCTCCACCACCAATTAAAAGAGGCAAAAGTTTTTGAATTGTTATATGTCTCAGCTAAGTTCTTCATAATTTTGGTTCAAATCTAATTTTAAATTTTTATAATGTCAACTACTTTTTTATTATTCACCAAATTTTTTCAATGCTATCCAAATTAAATTTAATATAGCAAAAAAGTTATCGCATTGTTTGTTTATGGCTGATTTTTTTAGAACCTGTAATGACTCTTTAGAAATGTCAGTAAAAAATCAGAGGAATTAAGGTTCTCAAAAGAAGGAGAATCTTTATATGGAAGGAATACTGACAATGAGTCAAAAAGAAGCCAAAAGAATATCGGTTATAAAACAAGTGGGAAAAAAGAAACTGACAGTAGAAGAAGCTTCTGAGCTAATAGGGTTATCACAGAGGCATACCTATAGAGTGCTAAAGAGAATAAGAGATGAAGGCTTAAAAATAATTAAGCCTTCAAAAGATCATCCTTTCAGAAAGATGAATCAAAGGCTAAAAGATGATAGGAGGAGGAATTTTTTGCGTTCAGCATTAGGGTAACTCCCGTTGGGCTATGCCCTCCTTCTGTTACCCTAATGCAATGGTTTAATTATTATTTAAAATTAATTACTGACATTTCTAAATAGTTGAACATATTGACATTTCTATTGAGTTAATACATTTAAAGCTGTTTTGCCTGTTGCAGCTTGTGCAGATACCTGCTTCCGATGCAGGCTTGACATTGAAACCAGTTCGGGCTAATTTATTTCGCAACTTATAAAATATTTTGCGAGTCATAGTATGACGCGATCAACTCTTCGGAAGATAATGCACTTAAGATATTTTGTCTTGTTAGTTTCTATTCTCATAATTCCATATTTAATTAATAGCTGTAAACCTGATTCAACAATAGTCTCGAGCGGAGGAGGAGGTACGGGTGGAGGCGGAACTACGCTTAAGTCTACTGTAAGCGGACAGGTAATAAATAAAGTCAACGGCATACCAATTGACAGCGCCCTCGTGCACATCACAGGTTCAACTTTTAATGTAAGCGTATTAACCGATGCACAAGGTAAATTTACAACTGATTTTAATCTTTCTGCTGCAGTCACCTTTACAATAATTACCTCAAAGTCAGGAATGGTAAGCGACACGACAACTATAACAGTTACACCTCAAAGCAATGTCACCGTTCCGGTAATTTCATTAAGCCCTGTAAGCACAGGCACACCAGCGTCGGGAGATCCTGTGAGTATTTATCTTTTATCGCAGACAGCATCCACGATAGGAGTAAAAGGAAGCGGCTCTCCTGAAATTGCTAACCTTGTCTTCCAGGTTGTTGATTCATCAGGTAATGCAATTGATTTAGCTCATTCTGTCAATGTAAATTTTTCACTTGCAAAGTCGCCGGGCGGCGGTGAAGTGATAAGTCCATCGGTAGTTCAGACGAATAACCTGGGACAGGCTACTGTAAATATTACCAGCGGAACTAAAGCAGGTATAGTGCAGATCATTGCTGAAGTCAAACTTCCCTCTGTAACTTTAAAATCCACACCTGTCAGCATTACAATTAACGGCGGGCTGCCCGACCTTGCTCATTTTTCTATTATTCCATCTGTATTGAATTTTCCGGGGTATGATATTTTCGGACAGCAGATGACCGTTGGCGTAAGCGTTGGTGATAAATATTCTAACCCCGTAAGACCTAAAACATCAGTTTACTTTTCTACTACCGGCGGAATTATTGAAGCAAGCACACAAACAGATAACAAAGGTCTCGGCTCAGTTACATTAATTTCCGGCAATCCAAGACCAAACGATCCTATTCTCGGTCCGGGTTTTGCAACTGTTACGGCAACAACAGCAGATGAAAATTACAATCAGATAAGCAGATCAGCTATAGTTTTATTTTCTGGAACTCCGCAGGCTTCAATTTCTCCGGCAACTTTTACAATCCCTAATTTAGGATCGCAGACATTCAACTATACTGTTTCTGATCAGAACGGAAATCCTTTGGCAGCAGGCACCAGTATTGTCGTTACAGTTGACGGACAAAATGTTAAAACTCTGGGGGATGTTAATATACTCCTGCCGGATACTCAGAACAAAGCTAAGTGGACAAACTTCAGCGTAATCGTAACTGATACTTCTTCTTCATCTCTTGCTGCGCCGGTTACAGTTACTGTTACATCAACAGGACCAAACGGAAGCACTAAGGTTACAGCTACAGGAAGCAGTAATTAAACCAAATTTTCCTTTAGGAAAACCTGTCCGTCCGCGGCAGGCGGGTTTGCCCTGCGGGTGGTCGACAAGCCATATTTCATTTTACAAAAAGAATTTGAATTTGAAGAATAGTTATTTTTCAAATACAAACATCGAAATCATCGAAGGCTTGTCGGGGTTAACAATACAAATAATATTTTAAAGCAAACCCCATTCACTTTTTCAAGTGGAATGGGGTTTTTTGATGCCCAAAAATTTTATAAAAGTTTTACGCTGTGGCTGCAGCAGCTTTTGGTTTGAACATGAAAGAAAGAACAATCCCGCAGATAATGTTCACCAGAAGTCCATATATAAACCACTGCAGTGCAAGAGTATAAGGAATCGGCTGAACTGCATAAGTAATATAAGCCATTGGCAGGCTGACCATCAGCCCGACATAAAGACCGTAGCGGACCCCCTCCATAATCCCCTTGTTCTCGAAGCCTTTCGAAAAAATTAATGTGAAGAAGAATGCGTAGAAGAGATCACATACAATAATGATCCACATCTTTATTTCGGCTTCGGGGCGCATTAGTTTTGCAACATCTTCTGCTGCATAAGTCGAATGCAGCAACACACCGTTTACAAGCCAGTCAAGCACAAAGTAAACGATAAAGACTACAACGAACGCCGTCCATAGTTTTTTGTTCATAATACTCCTCAGAGATTGTTAAACAAATTATTTAATTTGGACACGAAAAAAACTATTAAGTACGCTGATTAAAGTCAACAAAAATCTGAAGCCGTTCAAAAATAAAATGCCTTGTTTTTAAGAAAATTTAAGTTTTTCTGCAAAATATATTTTAACCCAAATTTTCCTATTGGAAAATTTGCCCTACGGGCCGACAAGCTATAAGCATTTTGACAAAAAGAATTTGAAGAATAGTTATTTTTTAAAACCAAACATCAAAACCATTGAAGGCTTGTCGGGGTTAACCCAGATAGTAAAACTTTTTCTTAAAAAGTTTTACTATCTGCCTTCGGCAAAAAATTCATTTCTAATGAATTTTTTGGGTAAGTTTGAATCAGAATTTTTTTTATTATACAAACTACGGTGTGTAAAATGACTGCTGATCTCATCGCTCATGTGGAAATACCTTCCACTAATCTTAACAGGACTACTGAATTTTTTATGAAACTTTTTAACTGGGATTTCAAGCCTTTCGGCAGAGGTTATCTTTTATATAACACTCACAAAGGAATAACTGTCGGCTTAAGAAAAGTTGAAACTGTCAGAAGCGGCGACACGACTACATTCCATATAAATGTACCCGATATTGATCGCCTGCTGGTAAAAGTTAAAGAAATAGGCGGGCAGGTTTTCAGAGGAAAGACGATCATCCCTGCGATGGGTTATTATGCTTTAATAAAAGACCCCGATGGAAATATTATCGGGTTGTATCAGAAGAATTAAAGGAATACAGGTATAGGGGGATACAGGTATAATGGTATAGGGTATAAGGGGATAACATTTTAAGTCTCTTATTTCCCTTATTCCTTTATATCCCTATACCTTTATATCCCTATACCTTATACCCCCTATACCCCTACTTCAGCAGAACCATCTTCTTCGATTCAACAAAGCTTCCGGCTTCTATTCTGTAGAAGTAAATTCCGCTTGCGAGATTTGATGCATCAAACTTCACAGAATGATCTCCTGCTTCATAATCCCTGTTGACAACTTCTTTTACTTTCCTTCCTGCTGCGTCATATATTGCAAGCTTCACGTGATTCGGAGAAGGAAGAGCAAAATTAATTGTTGTTGAAGGATTGAACGGGTTCGGGTAATTCTGTGATAAAGCATAGCTTGTCGGGATGGAAGAAGTTGAATTATCAACGGCAACTTTAACATATTTAGCGCTATAAACACCACTGCCGTGTGTGCCCACAACAATTGTCCCGTCAGATTGCCTTACTCTTACCATAGTGCAAACCTGGTTTCCGATAGTGCTTGCACCTTCCTGTGTCCAGACTGTTGAGCTGCCATTCAGATTTGTAGTAGAGTACAGCCCAGTGCTCGTAGCAACAAAGAAAGCACCGTTAACGCCATCATCATAATAACCAGCCCACCTGCAGGAAGGACCGTTACCGGATCCGTCAGGATATTGCTCAAGATTTCCGCTTATATCCTGCCAGTTGCTTCCTCCATCAGTTGTCGCAAACAAACTTGGAATATTATAATTTGAAAAAACTACAATTACTTGATCTGCGTTTGCAGGATTAACTATAATACAACTTACATATCCAATTGGTAATCCCTTTCCCGTGCTTACGTCAGTAGATGCTGCATTAGGATCATTCGCTCCATCTATTCTCAGTATTGTTCCGCCTGAAGAACCTACATATATCCTGTTTGCAGGAGTTTTAGAAACGCCGATTGCAGTGACAGCATAGCCTGAGTATGAATTCTTTAGTGCACTCCAGTTAACGCTTGTTGTAGATTGATTTCCCAAAGGTATTCCTGTAAGATCACTATTCCTCCACACACTATCACCAGCAGCCATATACATTACTTTATTATCATTAGGATCAAGCACAAATGGATTAATGAATAAATAATGGGTAGCATAATTCGGTTTTACTTTAGCAAAATTTGTATAATTTCCATTTGGATCTAACAGAAATCTCCAGACACTTCCATTCTGAGTTTCAAAATAATAATCGGTATGCCCGCCAGTAATTTCAGTAAAACCACCATCTCCTCCTAACGGAAGCTCAACCCACGGACTAGTAAAGCTTGAAGAATTAGTAAAGTAATTTCCATTATCCTGCAGCCCGCCAATAATAGTATTATCATTTGCTGTTGTTGGGTCAATTGCTACTGAATAAAATTGTGAAGTTACATAACCAGTATTTAAGCTTGTCCAGGTTACAGGTGATGCAGTTATGTCTGTTGTTCTGCTTATGCCGCCATCGTGACCAGAATAAGTTATCTTTGGATTAGAGGTTAAAAATACAAACGAATGCTGATCAGGATGATGATTAGCATATTGACTAACATTATTTACGGTCGCATAACCACCAATCCAGCCAGCGGAACCAATTTGTGTGGTAAATCCGTTAGTTGTTCTGTACAGATTAGTCCCGCCGATAACAACAAAATTAGGATCGTCGGGTTTAACTTTAATGATCATATCATAAGAACCCTGCACATCCATATCTCCCACACTACCGCCAATGCTTGTTGGAAGATTAGCCGTCAGGTCAACCCAGTTTGCATCTCCAGCGCCGTTACCGCTTCCAGGATATGTGTATTTCCAAAGTGATGTTCCCGAGGCACCTGATCCGGTATAGACCCAGAAATAAACTACATTTTCGTTTGAAGGTGCTATTCCTATTACGGGTCGTCCATAAGTTGCCGGAAAAGTTGAGGGTATTATTGAAGTCCAGCTACCGCCGTCATCAGTTGAACGCCATATTCCACCGTCTGTGTAACCGGAAGGAATAGCAGCATAGATGACGCCGGTACTCGTAATCTGAACATCAGAAGCTATACCGCTAGTAAAGCTTCCTCGTACTGCTGTCCAGTCTGTACCGCCATTAGTGCTTCTTCTTATTGTATTTCCTGCAGCAGCAAAAACACTTCCGGTAGTTTTATTTACTGCTACATCGGCAACATATTTAAACGGTGTTGCTGTAGTATATGTTTGAGGCTGTCCTGTTGTTGTGTTGCTTAATAAAGTCCAGGTTTCGCCATTATCAATTGACTTAAAAATACCGTCACCGCGGAACGCAGCGCCGCTGGCTGAAGCCGAGTTACCATAAGCTTCCCCTGTACCAACGTACCACGTATCTTCGTGTCCTGTTCTTGTATCCTGAGCAATACATGTAGAATTATGAATTAATGAAGGTGAAAGTTTATTTACCCAAGTTGTGCCGTCGTCTGTAGATTTCCAGATTCCGCCTGAGACGCCGCCTGCAATGATAGTAACATTCCCCGGTGTTTGTGTACGAACATCAATCCCAAGTGCGCGTGTTCGCCCGCCTCTATTAATAGGACCTCTTGCATTCCAGGTTAAAGCTGCTGTTTTGTTCCCTTTTAACAATGAAAATTCTTCAGCCTTTGGAAGTGTGGACGCAAACTTCAATTCCTTCTCTCTTATATTTGCAGGAATTTTACCGGTAGCCGGGTCTACCAGCATCCTGTTTTCATATTCGCTTCTTGCTATAGGATCATCTTTTTCTCCGAAAGATGCTTTTTCAAAAATTGGTCTTACAATTTTCCTGCTGCTTTCTGTTTTATATACAACCATAGCAACCGAGAAAGTAAAGAGTACCCCAACGAAGAAGATCAGTAAATTATTTTTTTTCATAATCATACCTTTTATTTATTTAAAATTGAATAAGCGTTAATTGTATATGCGGGTTCATTATCGTTTGCTGTTTCCATATACCCAACCACCGCCTCAAACTTATCTCCGACTTTTAACCCCGGATAAGTTTCCTTCATATTCGGAAACATTTCTTTTGAGGTTGGTTCTAAAGTAAAATTAAATTTAACTCTGAAATTTTTACCAACCGACATGACCGGAAAGGCTGAACCGTATTCTATAGATTCTAATTTTACAACAGCGATGCATGGGAATTTTGCACAGGGACCCGCGCTATTTTTATCAACGGGTTCTATAGAAACAACTTCGGCAGATACTTTTGCGCTCCCGGGCGGGATTGTATCGGGTTTCGTTAGTTTGGGTGTGTCATTATTTTTAGTCACTTCTTTATGACACTCAAATGAAAAAACTGAAACCGATAAAACCAGAAAAAACAATAATGGAAATTTTTTCATAGATTGTCCCTTTTTGATGGTAAGAAAAATATTTTTATAAAAAGTATAAAGAATAAAATTTTATCTCCTATATCTATCGGGGGCTGATAAACGCAGAGCATTGTCATAGGATTAAACCAAAGGCTGAAAAACTACCGGTGAATATTGGAAAATTGTTATACAGAGTCAAGAAGAGCTACCCTCTCGTTTTTCAGCGCGTAACTGTAAAAGATAAAAATAAGGAGTAACACATAGAGACCTCTGAAAAATTAAAAATAGAACGCTGATGACGCAGATCAAACGGATTAACACTGATCTAATCCGCGAAAATCAGCCAAATCCGTGCCTGCACGCCGTAGTGACGTTACGGCACGCAGGCGTGTCATCAGCGTGCTATTAAACATACCTTGGTTCCGAAAATTTCTATTTTTTAGAGGTCTCATATAATTTCTTTACATTAAACAACTTAAAGGAGAGAAATCATTTCTTAGCCTCATCTTTTCTGGACTCAAAATTCAATGGTGAGCTACTTAAAAAATGCCGGAGAAAAATAATTAACCCCATACTTACTGCCGGTAAAAAGAGCCACCATTGATAATGAACCGGCGATCCGCCTTTTAATACTGATGAAGTATTCCAAAAGAACGTAAGCATAATAAGCGCCGCACAAAGAAACTCAGCAATCCATTCTCCTTTCTTTAATATTTTCTTTCCGAAGCTGCTGGGAAAATATAAAATTAATATTGCTGCAAAGATCAGCGCCGCACTGAACAGTGCAGGTGCCAGCCAGGGTGAAGTCCATGGAACAGGAATAAGAAAAAGGATATCCCAATCAAGCAAAGACTTT
>JAKAGZ010000096.1 GCA_021815365.1 Bacteroidota bacterium | reverse complement strand
AAGTAAAAAGCCAACAGGTAAAAAGAAAAAATGGTTTCCGGTTCAATTCAGTTAAATAAAAACGTTCTTTTCTGGCAGGCCCGGCTGCCTGCTTGCGCGAAGCCGTTAGGCGTGTTAATAATTTGGTAATAAAAATATCTATTGAATGAGGTTAACTAATTAGTTATCTTCAATATGTGAAAAGAAAAATTTTATTCTATGGTAATTACTTCTTAGATTTTTATTCTAAGCAAGATGACAAAACAAAACAGAAAATTGATTTTGTCCTTGATCTTGTAAGAAATATTGAAAGAGTTCCAATTAAATTCTTAAAATATCTTGAAGGGACAGATGGATTATATGAAATTAAAGTGTCAGTAGTTTCAAAAAATGTAAGGATATTTAGTTTTTTTGATGAAGGGAAATTAATAGTCCTGCTAAATTGCTTTGTAAAGAAAACTGATAAAACACCGAGATGGGAAATTGAACAAGGAATAAAATTGAAACAAGAATATTTTATTGAAAAAATGAAAAGGAACAGATAATGAAAAAGTTAACATCATTCGAAAACCACTTAGACAAACAATATGGGAAAAAAGGAACTTCAAAGAGAGAGAAGTTCGAAACAGAATCACTTGCATTTAGACTTGGAGAAATGATAAAAGAGGAGAGGAAAAAAGCCAAGTTAACTCAAGAGGAACTTGCTGACAAAACCGGAACAAAAAAAAGTTATATATCAAGGATAGAAGCTGGAAAAAGTGATATTCAGCTTTCAACCTTCAGTAGAATAATTGAAATCGGTCTTAACAAAAGAGTAAATATTTCAATTTCATAGTTAATTTGAATTATCGGCGCCGGATATTGAACGAAAGGAAAACAGATATATGAAGAAGAAAATAAAATATAACTCGATAATTATGCCAGCTAACCTCTCTTTAATCCCTCAAAGCCGGACGAGAAAGTAAAAAGCCAGGAGCAAAAAAGAAAAATAATCCGGCAGATGCTTCGTCAGAACTCCGTTCCGCCGGAACGAGCGGACGGTTCGATTCAGTTAAATAAAAGCGTTCTTTGCAGAGATACAGGACTGCCGGTCAGCCACAAGACCACTTATACTTTTTTCTTTCTTCTTTCTCTCCAAATTTTATATTTTTATATACAGCTTCACTCAATATAAAATCAGGACTCTATAAATGACAAAGGTACTTGTCGGGTCAGAAAATCCTGTTAAAATTTCTTCAGTCGAGACTGCCTTTCTGAAATATTTTGACAAAGTTGAGGTATCGGGATTCAACGTTGAGAGCAAAGTCCCTGCGCAGCCTGTAAATGAAGAAACTTTTGAGGGCGCAAAAAACAGGGCGCTGGCATTGCTTCAAAAAAACCAGGTTGAAAGCCTGAACGCAGATTTTTTTGTCGGTATCGAAGGAGGAATAATTAAAACATATAACAGATGGTTCGCATTTGGCGGCATGTGTATAATTAATAAAGAAGGGCAAACCGGGTTCGGGACATCCCCTCATTTTGAACTCCCACAAAAAATTATTGACGATCTCTTAAATGGGATTGAGCTTGGCGATGTTATGGATAAAATTCAGAATGAACAAAACACTAAACAGAAGCACGGCGCTATCGGTTTCTTTACAAATGGAAGAATGAGCAGGTCAGAGTTATACGTACCCGGATTAATTACGGCATTAATTCCATTTCTTCATCCTGATTTATTTTTTTAATTTATGGAAAATAAAGGATCACTAAAAACGGCACTGGTTTTAGGGGCGTCAGGTCTTGTTGGCGGACATCTTGTGAATAAACTTCTCGACGATCCTGATTTTTCTACGGTTGTAATTTTTGTAAGAAGAGAAATCAAAATCTCACATCCAAAACTTATTCAGAAGATTACTGACTTTGATAACTTAAGCCTCGTTTCAGAGTTTTTCAAAGGCGATTCATTATTCTGCTGCATTGGAACAACGTTCAAGCAGGCTGATTCAAAACAGCACTACCGAAAAGTAGATTATGAATATCCGCTGCTGGCAGGAAAAATATGCAAAGAAAATAATGTCAAACATTTTCTGCTGATCTCTTCCATAGGTGCTGACATTAATTCAAAAGCGTTTTATACCAGGCTAAAAGGTGAAACCGAGCAGGAAATATTAAAATTAAATTTTGACCAGACTTCAATCTTCAGACCTTCTTTTTTAGACGGCAAAAGAGAGAAAATCAGGTTAAGAGAAAGGACAGGAATATTTTTAGTGAATCTATGTACTCCCTTTTTAGTCGGCAAATTCAGAAAATGCAGAGCCATCCGCGCTGAAGCCGTAGCGGGAGCGATGTTAGAAATGTCAAAAAGACAGAAAGAAAAAATTAAAATTTTTGAATCGGACGAAATTCAGGAAATTTTCAATTCAATTAAAGAGGATTAAAATGAAAAGATCATTGCTGCTGTTTTCAATAATAATTTTAGTCAGCACTTTTTTGTTTGGGCAGACTAATCCCTATCCTGCAACTTCAGCAGAAAAAAGATTTGAAGCGTTCAAACAAAGAGAAAGGCTGAGAGAAAATTCGCTGCTAAAAAATGTCAGGCTGCGTTCTGTCGGACCAACAATAATGAGCGGCAGAGTAACTGATATAGACGTCAATCCGGATGACCCAACAATATTTTATGTTGCTTATGCTTCGGACGGCTTATGGAAAACCGTGAACAACGGAATTTCATTCACTCCCCTTTTCGATCACGAAGCTTCTATGACAATCGGTGATATAGCCGTTGACTGGAAACATGGTGAAACCATCTGGGTTGGAACCGGGGAAAATAATTCGAGCAGATCTTCATACGCAGGAACGGGTGTTTACAAAAGTACAGACAAAGGAAAAACATGGCAGTATGCCGGGCTTGGTGAAACACAGCACACAGGAAAAATAATAATTGACCCTGATGATCCAAACACAGTCTGGGTTGCTGCAATCGGTCATCTTTATTCTTCCAATCCAGAGAGAGGAGTTTTTAAAACTACAGACGGCGGGAAAACGTGGAGGAAAACTTTATTTATAGACGACAACACAGGCGTAATTGATCTCGCAATAGATCCGAAAAATCCAAAAATTTTATACGCTGCTGCATGGTACAGAACAAGGAGAGCGTGGAATTTTGAAGAAGCAGGAAAAACTTCGGGGATTTATAAAAGTGAAGACGGCGGCGAGACATGGAAACTTCTTACAACAAAAGAAAGCGGCTTCCCGGCAGACAGCGGTGTTGGAAGAATAGGACTGGCTGTTTACCCGAAAAACCCGCAGATAATTTATGCGGTTGTAGATAACCAGGATCACAGACCGAAAGAAAAAGAGAAAGAAAAACCTGTTTTGACAAAAGAAATACTTGAGAAGATAAGCAAAGAAGATTTTCTGAAATTAAAAGACGAAGACATTAATAAATTCCTGGATAAATATGATTTCCCGATGGAATACAGTGCAGAGAAAATCAAACAGATGGTAAGTCAAGATAAGATCAAACCATCAGCGCTTGCAGAATATATTTCAGATGCAAATGAAGACCTGTTCAATACACCGGTAATCGGGGCGGAAGTTTACCGCTCTGATAATGGCGGAAAAACCTGGAAGAAAACGAACGAAAAATATCTCGATGATCTTTTTTATACCTACGGGTATTATTTCGGATTGATACGTGTTGACCCTGAGAACGATAAAAACATTTATATCGCCGGTGTGCCGATATTAAAATCTGAAGACGGCGGTAAAACTTTTAAATCAATTGATGCGGAAAATGTTCACGGAGATTTTCACACTATCTGGGTTGATCCGAATAAAGAGGGTCACTTAATAATCGGCAACGATGGCGGGCTGAATATTACTTACGACAACGGAAAAACTTATTTTAAAGCTAACACTCCGGCTGTCGGACAGTTTTATTCTGTTGCAGTAGATATGGACAAACCATATAATGTTTACGGCGGGCTTCAGGATAATGGTGTGTGGACCGGTCCTAATAATTATACTCCGAATTACCGCTGGTATTCTTCAGGTAGATATCCTTTTAAATCTATCATGGGTGGTGACGGAATGCAGGTTCAGGTTGATACGACAGACAACACTACTGTTTACACCGGCTTTCAATTCGGAAACTATTACCGCGTAGATAAAAATACAGGAAAGACTGAGCGTGTTACTCCGGAAAGAAAACTCGGCGAGCCGGCGCTAAGATTTAACTGGCAGACACCGATAAAACTTTCTCCACATAACCATGATATTTTTTATATCGGCGCAAATAAATTATTCAGATCACTCGACAAGGGAAAAACTTATGAAACAATTTCTGGTGATCTTACAAAGGGCGGAAAGAAAGGAGATGTTCCCTTCGGTACACTTACAACGATAGATGAATCGCCTTTAAAATTCGGGTTAATCTACACAGGAAGTGATGACGGGCTGATATATGTAACGAAAGACGGCGGGGTAAGCTGGACAAAAATTTCCGACAGCCTTCCTCAGAATTTATATGTAAGCAGAGTTTCTGTATCCTTTAAAGATACTGGAACAGTCTACGCAGCATTAAACGGTTACCGCTGGGATGACTTTAATTCTTATATTTATAAATCAACCAATTATGGTTCTACGTGGCAAAAACTTGGAAATGATTTGCCGGCGGAACCGGTTAATGTCATAAAAGAGGATCCGTTCAACTCAAAAATCATTTACACAGGTACAGACAACGGGCTTTATGTTTCTCTTGACGGCGGAAATTCTTTTATGGGAATGTTCAAAGGGATGCCCGATGTTCCAGTTCACGATCTGATTGTTCAGCCGCGTGAAAAGGACCTGGTTATAGGTACACATGGAAGGTCAATTTATATCGGGAGCGTAAAATATGTTGAGCAGCTAACAGGCGATTTGCTTGCGAAAAAACTTTACCTCTTTCCTGTTAAAGAAATGACCTACAGTAAATCGTGGGGGAAAAAATCTTACGCCTGGGGAAAGCCGGATGAACCTTCGATGGAAATAGTTTACTATTCAGGGCAGAACAGCGTTGTTAATTTTAAAATAAAAACTGAAAGCAATATTGTTGTTA
>JAKAGZ010000095.1 GCA_021815365.1 Bacteroidota bacterium | reverse complement strand
TATTTAAGATCGTCCATATAGACACGCATAAGATAAAGCCCGCGCCCTGAATCTTTTAATAAATTTTCCGGCTCTGTCGGGTCAGGAACTTTCGATGGGTCAAATCCTTTTCCTTCATCTTTTACAGAGATGATAAGCTTACCATTCTCAGTTTTTACACTCATCTGCACTTTTTTATTAGAGTCGCTCTTGTTAGCATGAATGATCGCATTAGTAACTGCTTCAGTAACTGCGAGAAGAAGCCCCGGCAGTTTTGATTCGTCTAAATTTATTTCTTTGGAAAAATAATTAACGAATTCTTCTACTGTGATAAGGTTATTAGGATTGCTTTCTATTTCCAGAAAGAAATTATTGTCAGCCAAAAAATTTCCTTAGAATTTTGGATCGAATAATACTTATTTTTTATCAATTTCAAAAATTCCAGTTCATCTGAATTGACAGGTTTACTTGCTGTCTTCTGTCACTATCGTTCAGAGTAATAAACTCATACCAGCCGTACAGCCGCAAATATAATGACTGTTTCATTAAAATGGTTATCTCAGATAAAGGTGCAAGACTTAAAAATTTTGAATCGGGTATTTTCTCGCTGATCTTATAGCTGTATGTATTAAGAGAAAATATTCTTGCCCCTAACGAAAACCAAACTGGTTCAAAGTTTACAGTGAACTTGGATTCAGAAAAAATTTCCTGCAGGTACCTTGTCGGGTGTGTTGAAAATGAAGCCCACTTCAAATCTCCCTGCTCTGATAATTTTACATAACCATAACTTGAGAATTTCAGATCACGGCTCAGCTTCAAGCTTGATGAATCCCTTGCTGTAAATTGTCTGAATGAAAAACTTTTGTAATTCGGAGTTATATCTTCATAATCATAAACGGTATAATTTGCTGAGACTTCAAAAGAGTTGAGAGTTGTAAAATTTTTACCCCTGTAATTTCCACCGGTATTGAGCCGTATGATCCTGTTAATATTATTGTTTGAACTTTTTTCAGAAAAGATGTAAACGATCCTGTTGATCGTAGCCTCAGTAGTAATAAAAAATTCAAAAAATGGAGTAAGCAATTTGGCATATTGCAGCCTGGCTATCGAAAGCATCTCGTCCCTGTCGTCAAAATTTTGTGTGCTCGGTGTGTCATATTTTAATTTATTCTGGTAGAGACTGAGTGAAATAATATCCGTCTTCGACAGATTAAAGCTTCCGTTTAAGACGAGAGTTGCGCGTAAGGCTTTATTGTTTTTCCTGTTTTCAAGCTCTGATCTTTCTTCATACAAAATTGGATTTGTTCCATCAAGATTTTTTGTTAAATGGTTCTCATCTCTTTCAGAATACATAAGCCCGAGTGATCCGTTAAAGAAGGGGGAGTTGTAAGCAGCTATTGATTCAAAATCTATTTTAAGTTCATTTATTTTTGTATCGAAAATTGAGGGCGAGTTCAGCAAAAGGCTCTTGTATCGTGTATCCCTGTCAACCGTCCGCCATAAGAATTTTCCTGTCAGATCGAGATCGAACAGGTTCAGAAATTTCTTATTTGTAAATCTGTCCTGTAAGAAATAGTCTGATTCAATCCTGCTTTGAATATTATTGCTGATATTAAATTCCATCGCTGTAATTGTGTCAGGAGCAAAATAAAAATCTTTTCTGTTTTGCGAATAACCGGCATTGATAATGTTACCTGAATTTTGCCCGAGGTCGTTAGTTAGAATAAAGTTATAGAATCTCATTATATTTTTCCTCGGTGAAATATCCTCGTTCCTGAATTTTATCTGTGAGTAGAGTGTGTTGTCAGAAAATTTAACTTCATTTATTAAAGCCTCGGCGCCGTAAAGATATCCAAAATCTTTTTGACCAATCTGTTCATTATTGATATAGCCAAAGAAAGGTGATAGGTAAATTTTTTGTTCGGGCTGATATTGAGTAAAAAATGCTGCACTTGATTGTGATGCCTGGTTTATTTCTATGTTACGGCTGTCGGAAAGAATATTATTATTTGCCAGTATCCCGATATTCAAGGATGGATTTAATTTATAAGAAGAAGAAATCGCAAGGTAATGTTCGTCTCTTACACTTTTTATTGCCGAGCGGATGAATGAAGAATTATAATTTTCATTTATTCTAAATGAAATATTGTTGAATGATTTTTCAAAGTTCAATGCGGCAGCAAACAAGTATGTGTTTAGCTGTTTATTAAAATCGGTTAAAAGATTATTCGTTACTTTTCCTGTCTGAATAAACGATAAGCTGTCAACTACATTCTGAGAGAATGTTTTTGCTGACAGGCATAAGATTATTATGACCGCATGTGGAAATTTCTTCAAAAGAATTTTTGCTGATTATTACTGTACAATAATAGAATTTTTTTGGGTTAAATTCGACAGGTTTATTGCTTGATCGTGAACCTGGACTGCTGTGATATACTGTTTGGCGAATATCCACCCGGTGAATATGTTATTACTCTCCAGTAATATGTAACGTTATAGTCGAGATAGAGAGGATTAAAAGCAACGGAAATTGTATCGCTGATTGCAGAAGAAGAAAATGTTGTCGACCAGAAATCGCCGAAGTATTTATTCGTCTGAACAATTATCTGGTAAGTTGCAGGTTTTTTGATAGTCAATATTTTAAAATTATTGAACGGGCTGAGGTTTGAGTTATCAGCAGGGAAGATTGGCTGAGAGATTTCATAAATTTCATCATTGACTGTTGCACCCGGTGCACTTATCAGGCTGCCCTTATCAACAGCTCTTACTGCATAATAATATGTTTTATAGAACTGAAGATTTACTGTATCAGAAAATTCCGAATTGATTGTCCTCCCGATAAGATTAGTTGAGTCAGGTGTAAAATTTTGCTGAGTGCTTCTGTAGATATAATAGTAAGCGACATCGCTTTCGGGATTTCTGTCCCAGCTTAAGTAGACAGATAATTTTCCTTCCCAGTTTCTCGCATTTATAAGCAGGCTGCGCGGCGCAGACGGTGGTCTGAAATTTTTTGGTGTTGCAAAAACTTCAGCAGATTTCCGGCTTTCCCTTCCGCTGAGATCAACAGCAGAAACTTTATAATAGTAAGTCACATTATATTCTAATGAGTCATCTACAAAATAATAGTTCGAAGTGAAAACTAAAAAATTATAATTGCCGCTGCCGGTTTTTCTATAAACATTATATCCTTTCAGATCAGGTTCAGAATTTGGCTGCCAGAGAATCCCAATTTCTCCTTCCGCTGCGTAGTAAACAGTTAGGTTAACCGGCACAGCAGGCGGAAGCCCGTCATCCGGCTGCACTAAATTTGAATCTCTCTGGCAGCCCGAGATCATCAGCAGATAAAATAAAAATAAGATTATCTTAAATCTCATAAGTGTCGCCGCGCTTCGGTATTTGCACATCTTTAACGCCTATTTCATTTAACCGCTGCGAGAAAATTTCCTGCTGTTCATAATCGCCGTGTACGAGGAAGACTTTTTTTATGCTGTTTATGTTAAGTTTTCTGCAATAATCTGTTAACTCATTTTCATCAGCGTGACCGCTCATTGAATGCAGAACGATCACTTCAGCGTTTAAATGAAATTCTTCCCCAAAGATTTTAACGATTGGTTCTTTGTTAATGATCTTTCTTCCCAGAGTATTTTCTGCACAGTAACCGACCATTAAAATTATATTGTCAGGATTCTCAACGTTATTTCTTAGATGATGAAGTATCCGGCCGGCTTCTGCCATGCCTGAAGCTGAAATGATCATCATCGGTCCATCGAGGTCATTCAATCTTTTTGAATCTTCAATGCTGTTAACATAGGTCAGTTGATTAAAGCCAAAAGGATCTTCGTAGCTGTGCATGAAATCCGTTATTTCTTTATCAAAACATTCTGGATGTTCTCTGAATATCCCGGTAACGTTAACTGCCAGCGGGCTGTCAACATAAATCGGGATCCTTTTTGCAAATCCTTTCTCAAAAATCTTGTGAAAGGAATAAACTAATTCCTGCGTTCGTCCAACGCTGAATGCGGGTACAATTATTTTAGCTTTTCTTTCAACAGCCTTGTTGATAACCTCAGCTAAATTCTGTTCGAGGTTCCCGATATTATCGTGGAGTCTTCCACCGTAAG
The DNA here is from genome assembly GCA_021815365.1 of Bacteroidota bacterium. Lineage (GTDB taxonomy): Bacteria > Bacteroidota > Ignavibacteria > Ignavibacteriales > Ignavibacteriaceae > JAKAGZ01. The sequence goes on along the minus strand of JAKAGZ010000095.1, from coordinate 965 downwards.
TGCTTTCGCATATCCAGTAATCAATGTCAGAGATATATTCTGGATCTTTTAAGATTGGCAGGTTCGGTCTGCCGAGGTCTCCGGAAAATCCAAGCCGGATTGTTTTAAAACCTGCCTGTCCGGCTCGCAGCTTTTCTTTTAAAATTAAATATGTAATCGCTGATCCAAGTATATGCCCGGCATCAAAAAATTGTAAAGAAATATCATCGCTGATTTTAAATTCAGTATGGTAGTCTACAGCCTGAACCAGTTCCAACGCTTTTTCGACATCATCGGTTGTGTACAGAGGCTCGAAAGGATTTTTACCGTCCCTGATCCTTTTCTTGTTCACGAACTCAACGTCTTTTTCCTGGATATGTGCACTGTCTCTCAGCATATATGCAATAAGGTCCCTTGTAGCCGAAGTACAGTAAATATTTCCCTTGAATCCTTGTTTTACAAGATTTGGAATGTTACCGCAATGATCAATATGGGCGTGTGAGAGGATCAGGCATTCGATTTCTTTAGGTGAGAAATAGTTGAAATTTTTGTTCAACTCAAAAGCTTCTTTTCGTTTACCCTGGTAAAGGCCGCAGTCAAGCAGATACTTTTTCCCATTGATTATGAGGTGATGCATTGACCCGGTTACTGTTCTTGCAGCGCCAATAAATTGAATGCGCATAAATCTCCTGATTATATTTTCGATCGTTGGACTTTAAAAATAAAATAAGAAAAAAACACCTGTTAAGTTACCCGTAAATAAATATCAACACTCTTTTACTGAGACATTATTTTTCAGACATTTGTTTCAAAAATAACCAAAATTTAATTCATCAGGCTGATTGACAGTAATGGTGAGAAATAAAAAACAGCAAAGGAAGGAAAAACAGTCCTTACAGAAAAAGACCTCGTTAGTGGAAAAGTTTGAGAAATTTTTGGGCTCAAAATATTTTGCTTTTTACATGCCAGCTTTCTTCTTCGCTGCT
>JAKAGZ010000049.1 GCA_021815365.1 Bacteroidota bacterium | reverse complement strand
TTTTCAATATTATTGGTTTTTATTTTTCTCACCGTTTCAAAGCCTGTTCTTTCCCAGGTAGACTGGTATGAAGCAGAAAGCAGTCACTTTAAGGTTATTTACAGAAAAGCGGATTCTGTTTTTGTTCCGCATCTTCTTGCATCCGGTGAAAATGCTCTCAGCCATTTAACTCATATTTTTAATGTGCAGCCATCAGAAAAAATAATAATAAACCCTTACGATGTTTTTGATTACGGTTTCGGCTCGACCACTACTGTGCCTGAGGATTTTATAAGACTGGAGATTGAGCCGCTGGAACAGGGATACGAGAATATCCCTTACAACGAAAGGTTCCAATGGTTGTTAAGCCACGAGCTTGTGCACGTGATTGTTGATGACGGCGCCTCGGATATTGAAAAAGTTACAAGAAAGATCTTTTCAAAAGTCGCGCCTGAAAAAACACAACCGCTCTCGGTGCTTTATAGTCTGCTTACCAGTTATGAAAGATATACACCACGCTGGCACCAGGAGGGAATTGCTGTTTTTATGGAAACCTGGCTGAGCGGGGGCTTCGGAAGAACGCTTGGAAATTTTGACGAGATGTATTTCAGAAGCATGGTTTATGAGAAAAAAAATTTTCCTGATTATCTGAACCTCGATACTAAATATTACAACAGGTCATTCCTGCTTGAAACTTTGTTTTATTTATACGGCACCCGGTTCAATTCGTACCTTGCGATAAGATACGGCGCAGATGCTCTTATTGAATGGTACCGCGCACAGAAGCACGATTTCTATTCAGGATTCAGAAATAAATTTAAAGATGAGTTTGGTATCAGCCTGATGGAAGCCTGGAATGATTTTATAGATTATGAAAAAACATTTCAGCAAAAAAATATTAATAAACTTGAATCGTATCCGCTAACAGCAGTAAGAAAAATTACAGATGAACCAACCGGCTGGGTAACTCACCCTTACCTTGATCAGTCAGGGGATAATATTTATTTCGGTTTCCACAGACCCGATCATCTTGCAGGAATTAAAAAAATCAATTTGAAAACCGGAGAGCAGGAAGAAATAAGCAGCCTGCCGACACCAAGCTACATCACTGTTTCATCCACAGCATTCGATAAGAAAACAGGATTATTTTTTTACACAACAAATAACAACGAGCTTTACAGGGATATCTGGGCGTTGGATGTAAAGTCAGGTGACACGAAGGAGCTTTTTAAGGATTTCAGGATTGGCGATCTCACAGTGAGTCCTGAAACGCACGAGCTATGGGGTTTGCGTCACTCAGGCGGAGGAATAACTCTTGCTCACTCTGATTATCCGTATAATAAAATTGACCCTGTTGTTGACTTTGATGTTGGCGATGATCTTTTCGATCTTTCAGTAAGTCCTTCAGGAAAATTTATGGCGGCGGCTTATCACAAATCAAACGGGCAGCAGTCAATTATATTAGTAAATCTTGAAAGGCTGAAAGCCGGTGAAGGATTTAAATACAAAGTTGTTACTGAAAGCGGAACACCGGAGAATCCTTCCTGGAGCCCGGATGAAAATTATCTTTACTGGAATGCCTATACAAACGGCGTTTCAAATGTTTACAGATCTGACCTGCGGGATAATAAGATCGAAGCTTTCAGTCACGTTGTTACCGGGTTGTTCAACCCGATTTATATTTCGAAAGATTCACTCTTTGCTTTTGAGTTTACAGCAGATGGATTTCTTCCTGTTATGATTTCTAACAAACCGGCGGTTCATCTGCCGGCAATAAATTATCTCGGGCAGGAAATAATTGACAGGAACCCGCAGGTATTAAACTGGGCACTTAATTCTGCAAACGATAATAATTACAAAACAGATATGCAGGAAGAAAAAAGATACAGCGGTTTGGCTAATCTTAAAATACTTACCTTCATTCCTGTGATAACAGGGTTTCAGTCGCAAAAAGTACTTGGTTTTTTTGCACGTATTTCGGACCCGATGATCACTCACGATATAACTCTTGAATTTGGAATTTCACCGTTCAATGAAAACTCCGTCAGCCCTAGAATTCATTTCAGGGGGAAGTATGAATACGAAAAAAGATTTGAGCTTGATATCAACTACAACGCTCCGGATTTTTTCGATCTGTTCAACAAAAGAAAGAGAGGAATGATAGGAACAAAAATATCATTAGCAAATACTCATTACTGGCTGTATGATAATCCGCATAAAATAATGCAGAAGACCGGGATAGATTTTTACACCGGGGTTCAATCTATCAACGATAACCTTGTTAAAGTTTCGCAGCCGGATTTCGTTACTGCGTCAACAAATTTAAATTCAAAAAATCTCAGGCGAAGCATCGGCAGCGTAGATTTCGAAAGCGGTGACGAGTTCAATATTACGCTGAATTCTTTCGCATCAAATTTTAAAAGACCTGAAGCAGCGGCAGAAGCACATATCGAATGGGATAACTATTCAACGTGGATCGCACCTCACAATATTTTTCATTTCAAAATCGGGCTGGGCTATAATCATAAGAACAACAATCTTGCACAGGCACATTATTTTTTCGGAGGGTTTGGAAACCGCGCCGTTGAAGATGTCGAGGTTAAACAATACAGGGATATTTTCAGATTTCCGGGTATCCCCATTTACAGTCTTGAGACAGATAAATTTGCAAAGTTAATGCTGGAGGATAATCTCCCGCCAATACGTTTTGGCGGAGTTGGAATCAGCCAGCATTTTATTAATTATATTGATATGTCAGTATTTTCGAGCGCTTTAGCTGTTGAAAACGGCGGTGCAAAAGTCTGGGGGAATATCGGCGCGCAGATAAATTTTGTGTTTAAACATTGGTTTAATCTTGAATCAACTTTTTCTGCAGGAATAGCAAAAGCCTGGTATAAAGGCGGTAGTTCGTGGGAATGGTTCTTGTCTTATAAACTGCTGAAGAACTGATACCACTATGTCAGATATACGCCGAAACAAGCCTCTTATAGTTAGTTTTAGGCGTTTAAATGGCTTTACTTTTGCCTGCTTTAAAAAATCTGCTATATTTACAGGGTTAAATTGAGGGCTAATTGCTAACAATAGTTCAAATAATGGACCGACTGCTTCAGGATTATTTTACTCCTGAGGACATAGCTGAGTACAAAAAATTACTCGAGAAAAACTCTGCTTCCAAAAAACCTTTTAAGACCTCGCTTAATAAACCAACTCAAAATCAGTTAGATTCAAAAATAGCTCCAACACAAAACTATCACTCAAGCATGAATTTCCTGATCTCTTATGCTGAAAAGAAACTCAAAGGGCATAAGCTGGTTGAGTTCATAGAATACCTGGGTGATATTTCAATTTCACAGGGAGAGTTAGGAACTGCAGAGGAAATTTATATGCACGTGCTGAATATGATAAAAGATGATGCTCAATATAGAACTGTTGCAGCATACTCATATTTAGCTCTCGGTGATATTTTTAGCAGGCAGGCTGCGTGGGAAAAAAGCATAGAAGCAGTTTACAAAGCAAAGAAGTTATTCCGCCAGCTTAAAGACAACAAAGGAATGTTTAAATGTGAAAATCTTTTAGGAACAATTGCCGGTGACAGGGGCGATCTTAACGGATCTAACAAGCATTTTGAGAAAGCTTTTTCTTATTTACGCAGCAAGAAAGACGCTCCGCTTGTCGGAATGCTTGAAGTTAACCTTGGTATTGTTAACAGCATCAAGGGAAATTATGATGCTGCATTTACTTTTTACCAAAGAGCGTTGATCAAGTTTGAACAAATACAGGACTTCAGAAGAATTACTGAAGTAAGGCATAACCTTGGCATGATGATGACTGAAAGAGGTGAGTACAGGGCTGCTCTTTCAGAATTTGATTTGAGTATTGATTCAGCCTTAAAAGCAGGCTACCTGCCTACTTTGTCTCTCTCTTACTTAGGCAAAGCATTTATTTATACACAGCTTGAAGATTACCCGCTGGCAAGTGCTTTTGCAGATAAAGCAATGGAGATTTGTTTTAAACTTAATGACAGACTTTCAATTGCCGACATTTATAAAATTAAAGGTGTCATTGAAAGGAGGGTTAAAAATTACAAAGGTGCAGAAAATTATCTTCTCTCCAGTCTGAGAATTAACGAAGAACTTGAAAATGTTCTTAACGAAGCTGAAAGCTCCTACGAGCTTGGTGTTCTGTACGCCGAACAAGGCAGAAAGGAAGAAGCGCGTAAATATCTCCAGTCTGCATTCGATTATTACAAAAAACAGGATGCTATAGCAATGGTCAGAAGAATACAGGAACTATTACATGTAGTTACAAAGAAATAATCTGGTCAGAACTCCAGTCTTATAAACTTCAATCATCATTTATAGTCCAAAATATTCTTCCTGAGGAATAAGGCAAGTGCTTGGGATTCCTACATAGGAGATGATTACCACGAAGTGGTGGCTGCGCCATAAGGTTAATTAGTTTGAGGGTAGACTTGTGCTACTAAGGTTAGAACAAGAAATAAGGTTTCAAGGGAAATTTTTTATTTCTAAAGAATCCAAATTACAAATGAAAGAGCAAAAGAAAACCTTATTGAATCTATCAACCTTAGACAGTATCAGAGAAAAAATACCGAAACATTATTAATAACTTACATTACGCAAAATGGAGAGATGCCATCTTTCCTTTTGATTAGAATTCATATAAAAAAATTTTCCCGTTGAAAAAATGGAAATTTTTCTTTTTCGTAAAAAAAGATAGTATTTCTTTCCTCCTTATTTTTAGCATAACATAAAAAATAATTTTAAATCGTTGCAATTGATGTATTCTTGAAATAATTTTCCTTTGTACAAAGTAAAAACGAGGGTTCGAAAATGAAAAAGACAACAAATAAGTACTGGAGTATTTTAGCCCTGGCAGGCTTCTCATTTTTCCTTGGTGCTATTTACACAGCGAGGGAAGAAAAAAATCCCGTCACTCGTCAAATAATCCACTATGCCGAGCAACTTATTGGCTTACAGTTTAATGAGGCTAAGGAAGATTCGATGTTAGACGGGTTGAACGATCAGCTTAAAAATTATGAGGCAATCAGGAAATTTAATCTTGACAACAGCGTAATGCCTGCTGTGCTTTTCAACCCGATACCAGATGGGTTCAAAGTTTCAACCACGCAAAATACATTTCACGTGAGCGACTATTCAAAAACAAAAATGCCAAAGGATATTAATAACCTTGCCTTTTATTCGATCGGGCAGTTAGCGCACCTGATAAAAACAAAACAGATCACATCGGTTAAGCTCACTAAATTTTTCATTGATAGGCTTAAGAAATACGGACCAAAGCTGGAGTGTATTATTACACTCACTGAAGAACGCGCAATGAAAGAAGCTGAAGAAGCAGACAAAGAAATTTCAAAAGGAAAATACCGCGGCTTGCTGCACGGTATCCCTTATGGAGTAAAAGACCTGCTGGCAACAAAAGATTACAAAACCACCTGGGGTGCAATGCCTTATAAAGATCAGATGATAGACGAAGATGCAGCGGTTATAAAAAAATTACACGCCGCAGGAGCCGTGCTTATCGCCAAGCTGACATTGGGTGCACTTGCAATGGGAGATTATTGGTTCGGCGGCAGAACTAGAAATCCCTGGGATACTACGCAGGGATCGAGCGGGTCATCTGCAGGTCCCGCTTCGGCTACGTCTGCAGGTCTGGTGCCTTTTGCGATCGGCACGGAAACCTGGGGCTCGATCGTTTCACCTTCGACAGTGTGCGGAGTTACTGGATTGCGCCCAACCTACGGGCGCGTAAGCCGGACAGGAGCTATGGCTCTAAGCTGGTCAATGGATAAGATTGGTCCTATCTGCCGAAATGCGGAAGACTGTGCGATCGTTTTTAAATACATTTATGGACCCGATGGAAAAGATCAGACGTTATATAATTATCCGTTTAGTTATTCCCAAAAAATAAATTTTAAGGGATTAAAGATCGGTTATCTTAAAAAGGATTTTGAAGGCAAGTACGCATTTCACGATAACGATTCACTTTCACTCGTAACTTTACGAAAACTCGGTGCAACCCTTGTACCTATTGAATTGCCTGATATACCTGCTGATGACATTTCAATAATTTTAACAGCAGAAGCCGGCGCTGCTTTCGACAAGCTGACAAGGAGCGGAAGAGATTCATTAATGGTTCGCCAGGGAAAAAATGCATGGCCGAATATTTTCAGGGAGTCAAGGTTCATCCCCGCCGTTGAATATATAAATGCAAACAGGATCCGAACTATTTTAATTCAAAAGATGTTTGACATGATGAAAGATATTGATCTTTATGTTGCGCCATCCTGGCATGGCAATGATCTTTTGGTAACAAATTTAACAGGCAATCCTTGTGTTGTTGTTCCTAACGGATTTTCGAAGAAAGGGACGCCGACAAGCATAAGCTTCATCGGTAAATTATTTGATGAGGGAAAGTTGATTGCTGTTGCAAAAAAATACCAGGATGCAACCGGGTTTCAGTTGAAACACCCGGCAATTAACTGGTAACTATATCTTTAACTACCGTAAGGATGAATAAATTTGTTCGTAGTTATCTGGAAGTTTAAACCCAAGAAGGGATTAGAAGCTGAGTTTGAAGAAACTTACGGACCTCACGGCGAATGGGTGAAATTATTCAGCAATGTTAATGATTATATGGGTACATCACTGCTGAAAGAAATAGAAGGAGAAAATATTTACCTTGCTATAGACCGCTGGAAATCCAAAGAAGCGTTTGAGAGTTTCAAGCTCAGGTTTTTTAAAGAATACCATGTTATTGATCTTCAATGCAAAAGCCTTACCGAGTATGAACAGATCGTCGGTGAGTTTTACACCAAATATTAGGTTTGCCATTGCAAATAAAAATTATCTGCAATGGCAATGTATATCTCACATAGAATATCTTACTCTGTATTTCAAAACTGTATCATCGTCTTTTTTAACAGGAACCTGGAATACAACTGTTTGTGCATTTTTCTTTGAATAGCTTATTGATGAGTCAAGAATTTCCCAGTTCAATCCGAGGTTTCTTTCAACTTCTACAACAACATCCTCCTTCTTCCTGTTTTTAATTTTTATTTCATAAGAATTTTCAAAAACTTTATCACTGATCTGCTTGTGGTCTGTCTGGGTTTCTTCAGCAAGAATATCAAACGCATCACCGATCTTTAATTTTATTTTTTCTTTGTTTGGTGTATGATCTATCAGATCTTCACCGATGAATTCATTTGATTCGCCGTCAGATTTATAAACTCTTACTTTACCTTTTGGCAAAGGGATTCCGAGTCCGTTTTCTTTTGTGTTATCAAACTCAACAATTACGGAAACTTTGCTGGGGTTATTGCCATAATAATACCCGCTTCGGTATAAATATTTTTTTGTTACCTTTATTCCAGGAGCCTCGAATAAAGAGATCTGCTTGGTTTCATTTTGTGTTAAAGTAGTCGTTCTTTGCAGATTATAAATATGATATTCAAAAAAAGCCTTTTCTCTGAATTGCTCTGCAGCAGCAGTAGTACTTTCATGCATGACCTGAACATTATAAAGAGGTCTTGGCTGAATATTGTTTACAAGGTTAACATCGCCGGCAACTAATTTTAATTTTGCATTTTTAAACGCTGCGCCGGAATTATTTGTAATACTTATCCACAAGTTTAAGTCTATTTTAGAATCATCCTTGTTCAGAAGGGCAACATACTCAGCGTGCCAGTTCATGCCTGAAGTCTGGTAGGAGATTTCAACTTCCTGTCTGCCAGATGAAGGCGATTTCACAAGCCAGAGTAAGGTTGGTTTTGTGATTAATCCTTCGGGCAGCGAGCCCACGGAAAATCTGTATTTGCCTGTGTTTGGAAGCATCAAAAGACCGCCGTCTTTTTTCCTGAGAACAATCTCTCCGCCGCTGTATGAAAGCAGTGTGCCTTCAATTTCATAGTTGTTGTCGCCGATGAGATGTACTTCCCTGTCAATATATTTTTGCAGTATTTTATCTAGACTTACAAGGTCGTATTGATAATTCTGTTCGAGAACATCGCCGTTCAGTTTTATGTGCACGCTTGTCGGGTCTATAAACTGCGCAACATCAGTAATGGCGATTGTGGATGTTCCTGATTTTATATCAATGTCCCGGATGTCTCTTACAACCCCAAGATTTTGATTATAGACAGTAACCGAAACAGATTTTTGCTCAGAGTTCTGAGCATATATGGTTATACATACAAAAAGTGATGCGTAAAAAAAATAACAGATTTTTTTTAACATAACGACTCCATTCTTAAAAATAAATTTTTTTAGAATATGCAAACAAAGCCGCAACATTACAATGGAAATTATCCGGATTATTTATAAAGGCACAGAGTTAATAGTTTCTGTAACTGTGTCGGGTAAATAAGTGATATTTTTAATAACTTGCTAATGTTTTTCTTAATATAAATAAAAGCAGTAATAATGGATGAAGAAAAGCATAAATTTATTTTAAGTGTGGTAATACCCGTTGGTTTTATTTTGCTTTTGTGGATGATAAAACTGCTGGAAATAATAAGCGGTATTAATCTTATCCATCTTGGTTTATTTCCTCATAAGATCAACGGTCTGATCGGTATATTAACCGCACCGCTGATCCACGCAAACTTTAATCACCTCATTTCTAATTCTATCCCAATTCTGCTTTTAGGCGGTGGGATAATTTATTTTTACCCGCAATCAGCGTTTAAAGTTTTTGCAATGGTGTATTTCATCCCGGGAATTTTCGTATGGTTTTTTGCAAGACCCGCTTACCACATCGGTGCAAGCGGTTTGATTTACGGCTTTGTTTCCTTTTTATTCTTCAGCGGCATCATCAGAAGAGATAACCGTTCCATCGCGCTGGCATTGATTGTAACTTTTTTATACGGCGGGATCATCTGGGGAATTTTTCCGATTGACAGAGAGATAAGCTGGGAATACCATCTCTTTGGTGCGCTTACAGGAATTTATTGCTCTTTTTTATTTAAAAAGCTCGATCCGCCTAAAAGATATGATTGGGAAGATGAAGATGACCTTGCAGAAGAATTTAATAATGACGAAACAAAAAATGATGATAGTATTTATCATTAATAAATTTGGATAGTAAATTCACATTGAGTAAATTTACTCAGACAATTGAGTAAAATTACTCAGTGTAATGAGCAAATTTTATGTATGAGAGATACCAGCTAAAAGATTTACTTAAAAGGTTAAAAGAACCAAGAAAGTTTATCCAGGTCATTACCGGGTCCCGGCAGGTAGGTAAAACTACCTTAGCCGAGCAATTAGTTCAAAAACTTTCCTTTCCTCATATTTTTGTCTCTGCTGATGCAATCCCGCCTTCGGATTCTATTTGGATAGAACAACAATATGAAGCAGCGCGGATCAGATTACACAGTCTTAAAGCAAAAGAACTGCTGCTTGTGATTGATGAAATTCAAAAAATCCACAACTGGAGCGAAGTTGTCAAAAAGAATTGGGACCTCGATTCAAGAAACAAAACTCCTATCAAGCTGCTGTTGTTGGGCTCATCTGCAATTTTAATGCAGAAGGGGTTGACAGAATCTCTTGTCGGGCGTTTTGAGGTAATTCAGCTCCCGCACTGGAGCTTCATAGAAATGCAGAATGCATTTGGTTTGACCCCTTCGGAATATGTTTTCTTCGGATCTTACCCCGGCGCTGCAGCTTTTATTAAAGATGAAAAAAGGTGGAAAGACTATATATTAAATTCAATCGTTGAGACTACTATTTCAAAGGATATTTTGCAGCTTACTTCAATTCAGAAACCTGCATTGCTGAAGAATCTTTTTGAACTATCTTGTAAATATGCAGGGGAAATTCTTTCTTATACTAAAATTCTTGGTCAGCTAAATGATGCAGGAAACACTACTACTTTAGTGCATTATGAGGATTTGTTGAATAAAATCAGGATGATATCTGCTATTCAGAAATTTTCCGGTTCAAAAGTTTCCGTTAAATCAAGCATTCCTAAATGGATCGTCTACAACAATTCACTTGCCTCTGTTTACTCCGGATTGAATTTTGAACAGTCTATCTCCTCCCCGAATATATGGGGCAGACGTATCGAACAGGCTGTAGGTTCATATCTTCTTAACCAGTCGCGGATATATGATTTTGAACTCTATTACTGGAGAGAAGGAAACGATGAAGTAGATTTTATACTTAAGAAGAATAAGAAAATAATCACCGTTGAAGTCAAAACCACCAGCACTAAATATCATAAGGGTATAGTGAAATTTAATCAGAGGTATAAAACCTTCAAAAATATTTTAATAAGCAACGAATCCTTAACCTGGTCAGATTTTTTGATAACAGACATTTCCCAGATATTTGAGTAAAAACACCAGGTTAGTATCTAAAAACATAAATAATAGACAGAAAGTATTCATTTTATCTGCTGGTAAGTTTTCTGAATTAGTTCCCACGCATTTCTGACGTGAATTTCTTTTGTTCTGATCCCGGAGACAACAAGACGAATTACGAATTTACCGTTCAGCTTAGTGTGAGTGATAAATAATTTTCCTGTCTCATTTACTTTGTTCATTAATTTCTCGTTCAGATCATCGAGTGTTTTTTCATTGGTATTTCCCGGGTTGGCTCTGAAACAGACAGTGCTGAAAGGTGTTGGCGCCATTCTTTCAAAGTTGGGGTGTTCGTCAATCCACCCGGCAAAAAGTTTTCCCAACCGTAAATGTTCGCGGAGTATATTCTGAATTCCTTCCACGCCAAAGTAACGAATTACAAACCATAATTTTAGTGACCTGAATCTTCTGCCAAGCTGAATTCCATAATCCATGTAATTTTCAACTTCTGAATCCAGCTCTGTTTTTAAATATTCTGCTGAAAGACTGAATGCTCTTTTTAGAATACCAGGATGCTTTGTGAACAAGACGCTCAAATCTATTGGGACAAACATCCACTTATGCGGATTTACTACAAGAGAGTCAGCACGTTCTATACCGTTAAAAATATTTCTCATCTCCGGCAGTAACGCAGTGACGCCTGCATGAGCAGCATCTACGTGAAGCCAGATTTTTTCTCTGCTGCAGGTCCCGGCAATTTCTTTAACAGGATCAACACTTGTTGTTGAAGTTGTACCGACAGTTGCAACAGTGCAGAAAGGAAGCCATCCGTTTTTTCTGTCTTCTGAAATTGCTTCGCTTAATTTTTGAGGGATCATTTTGAATTCTTTGTCAACTGGAATTTTTCTTATTCCTTCAAGCCCTATCCCAAGTGTCAAAGCTGCTTTGTCAATCGAAGAGTGTGCCTGTTCAGAACAATAAAGCCTAAGTCTGCCAATGTCATTTCTTCCTGCTAATCCTTTCTCCCTTGTTTGTATGTTTGCGTTTTCTCTTGCAGCGGCAATTGCGTGCATCGAACTTACAGAAGCAGTATCATAAATAATTCCCCAGAAATTTTCAGGGAGGCTAAGCATCTGCCTGAACCAGTTTAATGTAACCTGCTCAAGCTCAGTTGAAGAAGGTGAAGTCTTCCAAAGCATTCCATTTAAATTTAAAGCACTGATGAGAAGTTCAGCTAAAATTCCGGGCGAGGATGCAGTCGAATTAAAATATGCCATAAAGCCCGGGTGATTCCAGTGAGTGATTCCGGGTACAATTATTTTATCGAAATCTTTCAGAATTTCTTCAAACGATTCAGGATTAAAAGGCGGTGAAGAAGGAATTTTTTCTTTTACTTCGCCTGGTTTTATCCTGCTCAGCACAGGATATGATTCTGCGTCCTTTAAGTAGTTTGTGATCCAGTCAACAAGGCGGTATCCGTATTTTCTGAAATCCTCAGGCAGCATATCAGAAAGCGAGTTAACGTCATATTTGTTTTGTTGTGTTTCCATACTATTCATTTTTAATTGTAAGAAAGTTTTTGTAATTCCGAAGAAAGCACTGATAAAATATACTTAAAATGATGTTATTTTTAGTTATTAATCTGGCATATACTTTGCCCTGCAAGCAAGATAAAAATTAAAATTGTAAGAGAACTCTTAATGGATAAAAATTTAAAGGACTTTTTCTACCCTTCCGCTTTTTGCATCGTCGGCACCTCTGCGAAAGAAAAAAGTATTGGCTATGAACTTTTAAGGTCTGTAAAAGAATACGGGTTTACAGGAAAAGTATTTCCTGTTAACCCCAAAGCTGATGAAATTCTCGGATATAAATGTTATAAAACGATTGAAGAAATTAATGAGCAGATCGATCTTGCAATGGTTGTGGTTCCGAAACACTTTGTTGAGGAATCTATAGATCAGTTATTGAAAAAAAATGTCCGCTCAATAATTCTTGTTACAGCCGGTTTTAAGGAAACTGGTGAAGAAGGCGAAAAAGCTGAGGAGAGGATCCTGGAAAAAATAAAAACCTCAGGGGCAAGAATGGCTGGACCAAATTGTATGGGAGTGATTACAACTTTTAAGGATGTTAGTCTTAATGCAACTTTTGTAGCAGAAAAGCCTGAGACTGGTCAGACGGGGTTCCTTTCGCAAAGCGGGGCGATTGGTGCGGCGATCTTAAATTCTTTGAGAGAAACGGATATCAGGTTTGGACATTTTATAAGCGTTGGTAATAAAGCAGATATTTCTGAAAATGATCTGCTTCATTTCTGGCAGGAAGATGAAAGAATTAAAACAATTACTTTCTATCTTGAGAGTTTTGCTGATGGCGAAAAATTTATAAATAATTTCATTCATAGAAACATTACAAAACCTGTGATCATACTAAAAGCCGGCAGAACATCTTCAGGAATTAAAGCAGCACAATCTCATACAGGAGCTTTGGGGAGCAGCGACAGGGTTGTTGAATCAGTCTTAGATCAATTTGGAATTATCAGGGCAAGTAACTTAAATGAACTTTTTAACACTGCAAAAGGTTTTGAAAACTTTCCTCTGCCAAAAGGTAAAAATGTTGCTGTTGTTACAAATGCAGGCGGACCGGCAATTCTTACGGTGGACTCATTAGAAAAACAAAATTTAAAGTTAGCTGAGTTGTCTGAGCAAACAAAAAATAAATTGAAGGAAATAGTCCGTCAGGAGGGAAGTGTAAATAATCCTGTAGATCTTTTACCGGGCGGTACAGCAGAAGAATTTAAACGTGTAAATGAGATAATAATATCCGATGAAAATGTTGATGCTGTGATTTCTGTTTTTGTTGAGCCGGTAATGGTGCCGGCTTTTGAGGTGATTGAGAAAATTAACAGCATTCAACCTGATAAACCTTTGTTCCAGGTGGTTATGCCGCTGCCTGAATTCTGGGATAAATACAGAAAGGAATCTTTAACTAAAAAACCCTTATTCAGAAATCCTGAAGACCCTGCAAAGATTATTGCTGACATGCTTTTTTATTCAGAGAGACGAAATCAAAAAATATTTCTTTTACCCCGTCGGAATAAAACAAAAATAACAGGCTCTGGCTTTCTCCGCTCAGATGAAATTGAAAAGCTGATAAAAAAATATAAGCTCCCTTCCGTAAAAAATATTTTTATCAAAGCAGAAAATATTAATAAACCGGAAAGGAAGCTGAGCTTTCCTTTGGTTGTAAAAGGAATTGCAAAAGATGTTGTACATAAATCAGAATTAAACGCTGTGAAGATGAATATCAAAAACAGGAGTGAGTTTAAAAAATCTGTAGCAGAAATAAAAAAAAGTTTTGAGAAACATAAAATTGAGATAGAGGAATTTTTAGTCCAGCCTTTTGTAAAAGCAAGGCACGAAATACTGATTGGTGGTTTTCGAGATACATCATTCGGACCGATGATAATGTTCGGCAGCGGCGGGAAGTATGTTGAAATTTTTAACGATACTTGTTTAAAGTCAGCCTATCTTTCTGAAAAAGATATTGATGATATGATTAGTAAAACAAAAATCGGCAAAATTTTGAAAGGTGTTCGGAGAGAAAAACCTTTCCCTCTTTCTAAACTTAAAAAAGTTATAAGATCTTCCGCTCAAATGATGCTCGATTATAATGAGATTAAAGAATTTGATCTTAACCCGTTGATAATTACAGAAGACCATTCGATTTACGCTGTTGATGTAAGAATTAAGGTGTGATCGGTTTTAAGCAGAATGAAGTAACAATAGAGATAGTCATTCCCGCCTGAAAGAGAACAATTTTTTAACTTCTCAGTATCAAGAAAACCCTAAGTTTTTCATTTTATGGCTTGTCAAATTCGATAAAAAAAGGCAAAAAGCTTCAAAGAAAAAGGATTTTGACTTGGTATAATTTTAGAAAATATATGTTTCATACAAATAATCACATTCATTACTTCTAACGGAAAAAAGATGAAAAGAAAGAAAGTCACTATTGATGGAAACGAGGCTGCTGCTTATGTAGCTTTTAATACAAATGAAATTATAGCAATTTATCCGATCACACCTTCTTCAAATATGGGCGAGTGGTGTGATGCATGGTCTGCAAAAGGGATGAAAAATATTTGGGGAATAGTTCCTTCTGTAAGTGAGCTTCAAAGCGAAGGCGGAGCTGCAGGAAGTGTACACGGCGCTCTGCAGGCAGGAGCTTTAACAACAACATTTACAGCATCGCAGGGACTTCTGCTGATGATTCCAAATATGTATAAGATAGCAGGAGAATTAACCTCAACGGTTTTTCATGTATCGGCAAGGTCAATCGCTGCACAAGCTCTTTCAATCTTTGGAGACCACAGCGATGTTATGGCAACACGCTCAACGGGTTTTGGTCTGATAGCTTCAAACTCTGTTCAGGAAGTTATGGACACGGCTTTAATTGCACAGGCAGCGACTCTTGAAGCAAGAATTCCTTTTATACATTTTTTTGATGGATTCAGAACTTCACACGAAGTAATGAAGATTGAACAACTCACAAAAGAAGATATGATGGCAATGCTTGACGAGGATCTGATCATCGAACACAGGAAGAGAGCATTAAGTCCCGATCATCCCGTAATAAGAGGAACAGCGCAGAATCCTGATGTTTATTTCCAGGGGAGGGAAACAGTAAATAAATATTATGAAGCCTGCCCGGGGATTGTACAGAAATACATGGACAAATTTGCAAAGCTGGTTGGAAGGCAATACCATTTGTTTGATTATGTCGGGGCGCCTGATGCAGAGAGAATAATTGTAATGATGGGGTCTGGCTGCGGTGCCGCTGAGGAAATGGTTGAATATTTGACAGAACAGGAAGAGAAAGTGGGTTTACTTAAAGTAAGATTATACAGACCTTTTTCGATTGATCATTTTATTAACGCTTTGCCTGGAACGACAAAAGTTATTTCAGTTTTAGACAGAACGAAAGAACCCGGCGCTTCCGGCGAGCCGCTTTATCTCGATGTTGTTAATGCCATTTCGGAAAAGCATCTCAGCGGTGAACTTAAGTTTGCTTATCCGAAAATTACAGGCGGGCGTTACGGGCTTTCTTCAAAAGAATTTACACCAGCAATGGTCAGGGGAATTTTTGATGAAATGAAAAAAGAAAAACCGAAGAATCATTTTACAATAGGCATAAAAGATGATGTAACAAATACGAGCCTCGATTTTGATCCCGGTTTTTCTATAGAATCACCCGAAACTTTCCGTGGGAAATTTTACGGGCTTGGTGCAGATGGTACTGTAGGTGCTAATAAAAATTCTATTAAAATTATCGGAGAAGGGACTGATTATTTTGCACAGGGGTATTTTGTTTATGATTCAAAAAAATCCGGTTCCACTACGATCTCACATTTAAGATTCGGCCCGAAGGAAATAAAATCAACTTATCTTGTAAACACGGCAAATTTTATCGCCTGCCATCAGACTGTATTCCTCGAAAAAATGGATATGCTTTCCGATGCCGTTGATGGTGCAGTATTTTTATTAAATACAAAAGCATCAAAAGAAGAGGTCTGGGAAACCCTCCCTGAAAAAGTTCAGCAAGACCTGATTGAAAAGAAAATGAAATTTTACATAATAGATGCATATAAAGTTGCCGCTGAGACAGGAATGGGCGCAAGAATTAACACGATTATGCAAACTTGTTTCTTTGCTATTTCAAATATTTTTCCGAAAGAGCAGGCAATTCTGATGATCAAAGATTCGATCAAAAAAACTTACGGAGCTAAAGGCGATAAAATCGTACAAATGAATTTTGATGCTGTGGATAAGACGCTTGCAAATCTTTTTGAAGTTTCAGTTCCCGGTAAAGTTACGAGCAAAATTCAGTTGCAGCCCGCTGTATCAGGGAATGCACCTAAATTTGTGAAGGAGGTTACAGCCTGTATAATCGCAGGAAAAGGTGATGATGTTCCTGTAAGTAAAATGCCGGTTGACGGAACTTACCCTGTGGGAACGGCGCAGTGGGAGAAAAGAAATATTGCGCTCGAAGTACCTGTATGGGACGAAAGCATTTGTATTCAGTGCAACAAGTGTGTGATAGTCTGCCCGCATGCCTCTATCCGCGCAAAAGTTTACGACAAGAAATTACTCGAAAACGCTCCTGAAACATTCAAGCACATGCTTTTCAAAGGAAAAGATTTTGGAGAAGGTATGGCATACACAATCCAGGTTGCTGTTGAAGACTGCACAGGCTGCGGCTTATGCGTTGATGTGTGTCCCGCAAAAAACAAAACAAAAACAGGATTAAAATCTATTAATATGGAAGAACAGCTTCCGTTAAGAGAAAAAGAAAGAGCAAACTGGGATTATTTCCTGAGCCTTCCTGAATATGACAGAAGAAAAATTAATACTTCCTCAGTAAAAGATTCACAATTCCTTGAACCTCTTTTTGAGTTTTCTGGTGCTTGTTCAGGCTGCGGAGAGACGCCTTATGTGAAATTAGTCACCCAGTTGTTTGGCGACAGGGCACTGGTTGCAAATGCAACAGGGTGCTCTTCGATATACGGCGGAAATCTTCCAACCACTCCCTGGACAATGAATAGTGAAGGCAGAGGACCGGCATGGTCAAACTCTCTTTTTGAAGACAATGCAGAATTCGGTTTAGGTTTCAGGCTTGCAATTGATAAACATAATCTGCAGGCAAGAGAATTAATTACAAAATATGCTTCCGAAATCGGAGAGACCCTTGTTAACGAGTTACTGAATGCAGACCAGAAAGATGAAGCAGGAATTTATGAGCAGAGACTAAGAGTAGAAGAGTTGAAGAGAAAATTATCGGGCTCAAAATTCGACAAAGACAATGACGCAAAGCATCTGTTGAGTCTTGCAGACTATCTTGTAAAAAAATCTGTATGGATTATGGGCGGCGACGGATGGGCTTATGACATTGGCTACGGCGGACTCGATCACGTGCTTGCTTCCGGCAAAAATGTGAACGTGCTTGTTCTTGATACAGAAGTTTATTCAAATACTGGCGGACAGATGTCAAAAGCTACGCCGAGAGCGGCTGTTGCAAAATTTGCCGCAGGTGGAAAACCCCTTGGCAAAAAAGACCTTGGTTTAATGGCAATAACTTACGGAAATGTTTATGTAGCAAAAGTTGCGATGGGTGCTAACGATGCTCAAACTGTAAAAGCATTTATCGAAGCAGAAGCTTATGATGGCCCTTCATTAATAATTGCATACAGCCATTGCATTGCGCACGGAATAAATATGGGTACTGCAATGAAGAATCAAAAAGCAGCAGTTGATTCAGGATACTGGCAGCTTTACAGGTACAACCCGAATCTTGTAAAAGAAGGAAAGAATCCTTTTAAACTTGAATCTAAAGGATTGAAGATCCCCTTAAAAGATTATGCTTATATGGAAACGCGATATAAAATGCTGACAAAATCAGACCCGCAGACTGCGGAAAAATTAATGAAGCTGGCGCAGCAGGATGTTAATGACAGGTGGAATACATACGAACAGCTTGCTTCAGAAAAGCAGGCTGAAAATAAGGAGAGTAAATAATTACAGGTAATTTATCAGAAAGGAATTAATATGAACCTCGAAACAAATTATTTAGGATTAAAATTAAAAAATCCGATTGTTCCTTCAGCGGGACCGCTGTCCGCTGAAATTTCAAACATAAAAAAATTTGAAGATGCAGGTGCTGCTGCTGTAGTTATGTATTCTTTATTTGAGGAGCAGCTTGAACACGAAGCCTTTGAACTGGATTACCATACTTCTGTAACAGCAGACAGCCACGCTGAAGCAATTTCATATTTCCCGACGGAATTAGAATTTAAGCTTGGACCTGACCAATATCTTGAACACGTAAGGAAAGCAAAAGAAGCGGTTGATATTCCTGTCATTGGAAGTTTGAACGGGAAATCGCTTGGCGGCTGGACAGAGTATGCAAAAAAAATTGAAGAGGCTGGTGCTGATGCTCTTGAACTCAATATTTACAAGCTCGCTACCAATCCTAGTATATCAGCCTATGAAATTGAAAAAGAGTGTCTTGATATAGTTAAGCAGGTTAAATCCTCAGTCAGCATTCCTGTTTCGGTAAAACTGAGCCCATATTTTAGTTCAATGGCCTGGATGGCAAAACGATTTGAAGAATCCGGTGCAGATGGTTTAGTTTTGTTCAACAGGTTTTATCAGCCGGATATCGACCTTGAGAAGCTTGAAGTAATTCCAAATGTTCTTCTCAGCACACCAATGGATTCGCGCCTGCCTCTAAGGTGGATCGCAATACTTTACGGCAAAGTTGATCTCGATCTTGCTGCAACCAGCGGCATTGATAATGAAAAAGATGTTATAAAAATGATTATGGCTGGTGCAAAAGTTACTCAAATGCTTTCAAGCATTTTACGGAACGGGATCGGACATATTACTGATGTACTTACAAAAATGATCTACTGGATGGAGGTAAACGAATACGAATCGCTTGACCAGATGAGGGGAAGCATCAGTCATAAGAATATTGCTGATTCTTCTTTGTTTGAGCGTGTAAATTATATGAAGGCATTAAACTCTTACAAATAAATATCTCCGCTGCCCTAAGCCAATTGCCGGGCTTCAGCCCAGGGGAGATAATCAGGTGAACGCACCCTCATAGATTATTACTCCTGGTTAAATGACTGAAAGCCGGGTGGTGTTTCTGAATGGCAATTATATTATCTTATTGAAAAGCCAACATTGATATAAAAGAGTAAATCTGATGTAAATGGCAGAAGGGTATGAACCCCCGATTCAAGCTCAATAAAATTTTTCTCAGAAATATTTGTAAGATAAAAGATATTTATTCCATTGAAGGGTAAGGGAAAAAATTGTCTTCCGTAAAGAAATAAATTAAAGCCCACAGAGAGACTGGCATATAATTCATTATTAATTTTTATTTCCGGTCCTCCTTTAAAATATGGCATTGGAAGAGAGAAGACCTCACCTTTTACAGGTACGGGGAGAAGCATATTCACTCCCGGTTCAAAAAATAAACCAATTTTCAGCGGTTTAGTGAACTGATTAAACTCGCTGATTCTGCCATGAATGTTCAGAAATACCGCTTGAAAATTATCATTTGTCTTTGATGGCGAATGTATAACATATCCAACCGACACCGTTGCTCTCGATAATTTAATCTTAATCATTCTGGAATCTGGTCTCATCATTTTGAGCACATAGAAATTGCGGCAGTATTAAGAGGAACAAGGAGCTGTGAAATATTTTTTTCATTGGGTAATTTATCCCCATATTGTTATTTTATATTATAATTTAAGCCTTTAATGTCAAACCGTCAATAATTATTTCTGTAAATAACAATTGAAAACATTATATCTTGTACGCCACGCAAAATCGAGCTGGGAAAATAAAAAAGTTTCTGATTTTGACAGACCGTTGAATGAGCGGGGCAAAAAAGATGCATCGTTTATAGCAGAAATTTTACATAATAAAAACATAAAAGTTGATAAGATACTTTCCAGCCCGGCAAACCGCGCACTAACAACAGCGAAGATTTTCGCAGAGCAAATGGGAATCTCTGAAAAAGAAATTGATGCCGATGAGAATATTTATGAAGCCGGGAAAAACGATCTGCTAAAGATTTTACAGAAGACTGATGACTCAATAAATAATATTATGTTGATAGGTCATAACCCCGGGCTGACTTATCTCTCAAACTACTTATGCGACTTTGAAACGGATAACATTCCAACCTGTGGAATTATATGTATGCAGCTTGATTTTGATTCATGGAAATATCTCGGCAGCAAAAGCTGCAGTTTCAAATTTTTTGAATATCCGAAAAAATATTTATAATTCTTTTTTACCCATTCCAAATTTAAGTACAAGCTCACCGCCAAGAAAATTGGAATAGATCATTCCGGCGACTGATAAAAATTCAATTATCGTTTGTGTCCTGCCGGCAATATTTATCTCAGGGTAATATTTAAGATTTATTCCTGCGATTGCAGCAAAAATAATTACCCAGAGAAGATTCAGTCCGCCGTGAATTAATGCAATGTTAAAATGTTTTTCTTTGGAAGGGATTTTAATCAGATCAATTGTGCCAAAGATCACTGCAAGCGTTCCAAGAATAACTCCTGCAGATGAAGAATAAAAAGAAAAAAGAGAAAGAGCGCTGTTTGAATAAATTATTGACAGAAGATCAAGTACAGCGCTCATCGGGAAAAATGCAACGGGGAAATGCACCAGCATTATATGGACCGGGTGCCCCATTGCTTTTCCTTTAAAAATATTTTCTATCTGCTTATTCATTTTAAGCAAAGGCGAATGCCAGCAGAATTAAAAATCCGACTACCGCAGCAAGTGCGTGTATAACGGCAAGAACCTTCGGTCCGGGCTTTTTCGACATATCTCTTGCAAAAAGTACAAATCCTCCGATAGCAGCAATTACAAAAAGCACGATGCTTGGTATGGGTGAGTGACCGGGATTATTTATTGCAAAAATTATTACTAAAACCAATGCTACTGCCGCTAAAGCACCATGTGCAAACACAGCAGGCTTCGGTGTTGGTTTATCTTTTAACAGCGCTGTAATTACTATTAGTCCCATAACAGCAGCGGCTGCAAAAATTACAATACTCGTAATAAGCATATAAGTCTCCTTCTGTTGATTTTTCATACCTATAGATGATTTGAAAATTCAAAGGTTACAAAATTTGTGATCTCTTTTTACTATTTTTCATACAGCCTATTGCTTTATATTGGCAAACAAAAAAGTTATGGAAATAATAGAAAAAAGATCGAAAGAAAAACTCAGCGATGAAGAACTAATTCAGCGAATTAAAGCCGGTGAGATTGAATTATATCGGATAATAATGAAGCGTTATAATCAGAGGCTCTATAGAACTGCGGTATCTTTTGGCATTTCTGATTTTGACTGTGATGATTTAATTCAGCAGACTCATATAAAAGCTTTTGAAAAAATTGAGCAGTTCAAATGGCAGGCAAAATTTTCTACATGGCTGACGAGGATATTGATTAACGAGTGTTTGATGTTCAGAAGGAAGAAGAAGTCTGAAAACCGGCGGTTTATTGATGTTGAAGAAGATAAGCCTGTAACTAATCCTGCTCTGCAACATCAAACGCCTGAGAGAGAATTTATGAAAGGCGAGATGAAATATATTATAGAAAAGGGGATAAGCGAGCTTCCTGAGAAATACAGGACTGTCTTTGTACTCAGAGAAGTAGAAGGGATGTCCGTAAAGGAATGTTCTGAAACTCTTGGGATAAGTGAAGTTAATGTAAAAGTACGGCTACTGAGGGCAAGGAATATTCTGAAAGATAAACTGCTGAAAAAATTTAATATGAACGAGGTACTTACTTTTGGAAACCCAAGGTGTGATGCGATTGTTGAGCGTGTAATGAAACATATTACAGATGGT
>JAKAGZ010000094.1 GCA_021815365.1 Bacteroidota bacterium | reverse complement strand
TAAAGTATTTTAATAGAACATTTTATTTTCCCTTGATTGCAAAATGAAATCCCCTTACTTTCACTCTGCAATTTTTTTCCTTCTAGTTTGATCGTGAATTCTACGCTTTCCGTGATTTTGCGAAATTTGAGATGGAATTAGTGCTTAAATAATTCCGGCATAGTTATTGGTTATTCTTTAAGTAACATTTTTTATTTATTTATTAATAAGGAGAGTAGTAAAATGAAACAGTCTGCTTTTATTGTTATCCTCTTTGTTCTGGCAATGGTAGTTTCTGTTGGAATCTATGAAGTCGGTTTAGGTAATCCTGCCAACTTCTCGGATGCAGCCAAAGAAAAACCAGTTAACACATTAGGACGTACTTACACAGGTGGTCCTCTTATTTCTCTTTTAATTGCCCTTTCAATCATGGACGTTGCTATTATTATCGAAAGATCTCTTTCATTAAGAAAAGCAGCTGGTAAAAAAGCAATTCCGAAATTTTTTAAAGGCGTAATAGATCAAATTAGAGCCGGACAAATAGATGCAGCAATTGCTTCTTGCGACGCTCAACGCGGTTCTGTTGCTAACGTGCTTAAAGCAGCTTTAAGCCGTTATAAAGAATTGACCTCCGGCAAATCATCTATTGATGCCGAAAAACAACTCGTTGAAGTACAACGTTCAGTTGAAGAAGCAATGATGCTTGAAGTGCCGATCTTGGAAAAGAACTTGATCGCTCTTTCAACAATCGCATCAATTGCAACAATGACAGGTCTTCTTGGAACAGTTATCGGTATGATCCGTGCATTTGCAGCTCTTGCTCAATCTGGTGCGCCAGATGCTATTGCTCTTGCAACCGGTATCTCTGAAGCATTATTCAACACAGCCGGCGGATTGTTGGTTGCTATCGTTGGTATCGTTTCTTATAACTTCTTTGTAAATAAAGTTGATAACTTCACATTCCAGGTGGATGAAGCATCATACAATGTAATCCAACTTCTTAAAAGCAAGTGAGGTGATTAATGCCGCGCATTAAAAAAGCCCGAGTCGCGATTAGAATTGATATGACCCCTATGGTGGACGTGGCCTTTTTGTTGCTAACATTCTTCATGTTAACAACGCAGTTCAAACCACCGGAAGCTGTACAAATTGATTTACCGCTCTCGCATTCTGAAGCGAAGCTTCCTGAGTCGAATACAATGACTATTAGCATAAGCGACAGCAGTAAGATTTATCTTGGATTCGATTCATCTAAGCTTATGGAAAGTATTTTTGGTCAAGAAGGCAAATTAAAAGAAGCCATTGAAGTTAAACCGGAAGCATTAGGTGAACTTCTTATGAAAGCAAGAATTGCCAATCCAAAACTTGGAACTATTGTTAAAGCAGATGCTAATGCAGATTATGGTCAGGTTTCCGATGTTATAGATATTTTACAGAAAGTTCTTATATCAAGATTTGTAATGGTTACTAATTTTAAAAATAATTAATTATAGGAGTAGAACATGGCCGGTGGAGATGTTGGCGGCGGTGGTGGCGGCGGCCACAAAAAGCGTGGAAAGAAAAAAGCTAAAAAAAGAGTCAGTATTAGAATAGACATGACTCCTATGGTTGACGTGGCTTTTCTGCTTCTTACATTTTTCATGCTTACAACCGTTTTTAGAAAACCCAACGTACTTGAACTAAATTTTCCTCCTGATAAAGATGCGACAGTTAAAATGGATGAAAAAAACCTATTGACGGTTCGGTGCGATGATCAAATGAACCTTTATTGGAATGTCGGCTTTGAACTTCCTCATAAACTTAAATTTGCCGATTTGAGAAAGTTTTTAATTGAGAAACGAACTGAAAATCCTAAATTCGTTGTTCTTATAAAAATTGACAGAAAGAGCAAGTATCATGCTATGGTTGATATTGTAGACGAATTAAATCTTGCTGGATTGGGAAAATATGCCTTTTCGCCAATGACCGATATAGACAAGAAAGAAATGTCAAAAGCAACCATCTAAGGATTGGAGAGAAAAATGTCAGAGACTAATTCAACAAAAAATAACGGCGGGGTTTACGGAGCCTTCGAATTAAAGAAGCTCTACCCCAGAAATTATTCCATCGGAGTGATGATTGCAATTATTCTTCATATAGTTGGCTTGACTTCATATTATGTTTATCAAGCTATGACCAGAGAAGAATACGATAACATTCCAACAGTAAAAATGATGAAATACAGCGAGCTCGGACCACCACCTTCTCTTACAAACGAAGCTCCTCCTCAGATTGCTGTAGCTGCTCAAACAATTGCTCCTACTGTTGGCGTGCCTGTTCCAGTTCCTTCGGATGAAGCTCCTCCGGAACAGACAATTGCAACTCAACAAGAGATGAGCCAGCAAGCGGCACCTTCTTTAAGCAACGACGTTGGTTCGGGAGCGGCACAGATAACTCAAGATATCAAAATCGAAGCCGATAATGAACCTGATTTCGATAAATTTGTTGCTTATGAAAAGGGACCCGAAATGGTTGTTAGTGCAAAACCAGAATACCCTGAAATTGCAAAACGTGCCGGTATAACAGGAAAAGTATTTGTTAAAGTTCTGGTTGATAAAGAAGGTAAACCCAAAAGAGCTGTTGTAATTAAAACTGATTCTGAATTGTTTAATGACGCAGCAATTGCCGCGGCTATGAAATCCGCGTTCACTCCTGCTATTCAGAACCAGCATCCAATAGCTGTTTGGATTGTGCTTCCTTACAAATTTCAATTGCAGGATAATCAATAGTGCAGAATATAATGACGTATATTGCTTATACGGCTGGTGCAATATTTATTTTACTTGGGCTGGCAATTTTATTTACAAATATATTTCCAGCCCAAATTCCTTCTCAACTCAAGTTGATGATGGGAATAGTGCTTACTCTCTATGGTATTTTCAGAATCGTTGCTACTACGTTTAATAATAAAAAGCGACAGAGTAATGAGGAATCTGATTAAAATATTGTTCTTGCTCTTGGGGTTTATTGCAATATTTGCATCTTGCCAAGAACGCCAGGAAACTGCAATAAAGGGTTATTTGAAATGTTATGTTGATGAATCTCTTTATGATGTGGTTAAAGCAGAAAGAGATTCCTTTGTTGTACACTATCCTCAAAGTAAAATAGATTTAGTTACAGTTAAAGCACGAGAAGGCATCACCGCAGTTTTTAACGGAGAGGCAAAATTATTCGTCAGCTCAAGAAATTTGAATAATGAAGAAAGAACCTTCTACGATAAACAGAAATCTCCACTGAAGGGTTTCAAATTCTGTTTTGATGCTGTTGTTCCTATTGTCCGCGATGACGACCCTAGAGAAAAGATAACAATTGATGAGATAAAAAAAATACTCAAAGGAGAAATGCGCGGGTTTACAGTATTTCTTCCGGAACCGAATTCAGGCGTTTACGAGTATTTAAAAGAAAAATTGCTTGACGATCAGAATCCCCAAAATGTTTCGATAGTTCAAAGCGAAAAAGAAACGATTAACAAAGTAAAGTCTGTAAGAAAAAGTTTAGGATTTGTTGGATTAAATACATTATCTAGTGTAAAAGGAGTAAAAATTTTAGAAGTAGCTTCTAAAACAAGAAGTGACGGTGAATCGTTATATTACAAACCATATGTTGCATATCTTGTTAGCGAGTCCTACCCATTAGTTAGAACCACAACAATTTTTATTAACGATTACGGAATAGGTCTGGCGGCGGGGTTTTCAACTTTCTTAACAAGTTATGACGGTCAAAAAATAGTTTCACAAAATAATTTGGGACCTGCAACGGTTCCTGTAAAAATGGTTGAACTAAATCGGCGGTAAAAAATGAAAAAACGGATGCTCATATTTTTCGGTATTGTTTTTACAATAATTAATGTCAACGCACAAAGTTCTTTGAGCGATGGTGAAAAAGCGATCAAGAATAAAGATTATACTAAAGCATTAACAATCGCAAAAGAGATGATTGATGCTAACAACACTTCTGATGCTTTTAAAATATTGATTCCGCTCGAGCAAAAAAATGTGAGCGATAAAAAACTTTTCGAATATTTCGGCGATGCATATTCTAAAATGAACGTGCTTGAAAATGCTATTAACTACTACGCCAAAGCAGAAGCAATTGATTCTATGGATATAGCGCTAAAGTTCAAAAGCGCAGAAGCTCTAGTTAAAGCAGAAAGATATACAGAAGCAGTTAACAAATATTTAAAGATAGTTCAGATTGACCAGAAAAACGCAAAAGCATTTTTAGAAGGTGCTACAATTCTATATAAAGCAAAATTATTTGCAGATGCAGCCATTATGTATGAAAAATATTTGGCTTTAGATCAAACGGAAGACGCCTATCAAAAAGTTACCAGAGCTTTACTAGAAACAAAAAACTATGAAAAAGTTTATCAGTATGCGCTAGAGGGATTAAAGAAGTTTCCTAACGATTATGTGTTAAGCAAAAACGCAGCAATTGCGTCTTTCGTTTTACAAAAATTTGATGAGTCTGGAAAATATTATTCAGCAGTCCCAGATTCCGAAATGACTATAAGTGATTTGAAAAACGCCGGCAGGGCATATCAAATGATCAAAGACGATTCAACGGCTATTAAATTTTACGAGAAAGTAATTCAAAAGGACAGCACACAATCAGCTTTGTTCATGGACATGGCAAATAATTATTTCCGTAACAAAGATTACGATATGGCAATAAAATATTATTCGGCTAAAATTAAATTGGATCCAACTTATGAACCGGCTTACCGCAATGAGGGTTTTGCTTATTACGAGGCGAATAACTGGGATGGCGCTAGACAAGCATTTCTGAAAGCAAAAGAATTAGTAGATACAACTTTTACAACTAACTATTGGTTAGCGCAGGTTTATACAAAAATGGATTCTTCCGATCAAGCGGCAGAACAATATGTAAAAATTCTTAAACTTACCGAAGGACGTGAAAGCCAATTTAAAGATTACATTTTGGAAGCTGTTGTTAATCTCGGTCAGAGAGCATTCCTAAAGAAGAATTACACAGCCGCAATTTCATACTACAGAAGAGCCAATCAGATGAGACCGAACGACTGGAGATACATGGAATCACTCGGCGCATGTTATCAAACATTGCAGAATTATGACGAAGCTATTAAATGGTATTGTGCTACCGTGAAGATAAATCCAAAG
>JAKAGZ010000093.1 GCA_021815365.1 Bacteroidota bacterium | reverse complement strand
CCGGCAACATATTTTCCGTCAATGTAATTTTTCAATGCAGGGTATTTCATAAATCCCTCATTTCTAATAAGAACAATTTATTTTCTCTCTTACATTAAGAAAATAGAAATTATTCTTATAGAAATCCATCTTATACTTAAAGAATTAATTATTCTATCAAGATGCATCATACCTAGTCTATTCTTAAAGACAACGTTTTCCACTGATATGATTTCTTATCAAGAGAGTAAATTATTTCCATGAATTCAGACTCTGTCAACACCATTTATATTCCGGATTAAAACCCGCCACCTATAAGCATTCGTTATTAATTACTCCATTAACTCTTGTGTTATTTGAAATTTGAGTAACTATCACTTAATTTATAATGAGTTCTATTAAAAGTTCACCGGAACCGCCGGGCTAATGATTGGTCTATATAAAATACAAACATTGATAAGGGAGGAACTTAAAACTTCTAAAATATCAATCCCAATATCACTCATTCTTAATGACACTATTATTGCAATTTGAAAAGAATAGGATTAATGCGCGGCAATGTTTTTAAAGTAGTTTTATTTTTCGATGTATAATGAAATAGTAGGCGATAAAATTTTTAGAGCTGGTTTACATGATAAGAGATTCTAACTCAACTACAAATATATGGCAGGTGCTTACTTTAATAGGCGTTACAAGTGTTTTACTTATTACCGGCGCTTTTTTTTTCTTTTCATACGAATCAAAATCTATACGTTCAAGTAAACACCGTGAGATACAAGCTATTGCAGAGATGAAAATCCAGCAGCTTGTTCAATGGCATCAAGATAGAACCGCTGATGTTACAGTGATTTCACAATCCCCTTTCTTTCAGAAGAAAATTAAAGAGTGGGTGGGCAACAGAAAAGATTTATCATTAAGAAAAGAGTTGATAGAACGGTTAAGTCTGCCCCAAAAGAAATACCTATATGAAAATATTTTCATTTCTTCTCCAAGCGGGAAATTACTGCTGACTCTTGATGATAAACTAGTAAAGATTGATGATGTCACCTCAATAAAAATTATAGAAGCATCAGAGAAGAAACAGCTGACATTTACTGATCTTTATAAAGGGCAACTGCATAATAAAATTCACTATGATATAATTGCGCCAATAATTGGTGATCAGAATGTTACTGTTGCAGCGTTGATATTCCGTGTTGATCCGGAAGTGTATTTGTTTCCATTAATAAAAACATGGCCTACACCGAGTAAAACATCCAAAACATTTATTTTTAGAAAAGACGGCGATAGCATCCAATATCTCACCGGATTGAGAAGACATAAAAACATAGACCTCAATTTCCGCATACCATTAACCAAGAAAGATGATCCCGCCGTGCAGGCGGTTTTGGGCAACCAAGGTATATATGAAGGGAGGGATTACCACGGCAATGAAATGATTCTCTCATACATGGCGCCCGTTCCCGGTACTCGTTGGTACATTGCCGCTCAAATAAACCAAAGTGAAGTATACGAGGATCTTTATTTAAGAGCTCTTACAATTATAATATTTACACTCGGTTTAATTCTTTTAGTAAGTGCAGGTTTAATTTTAATTTACAGAACCCGGCAGCGAAATATTTTTATGGGGCTTTTTGTAAAGGAGAAAGAATTACGGGAATCGCATGAAGAATTTAAAACAATTCTATACAGTATCGGCGATGGTGTAATCACAACCGATATCAAAGGCAGAATTAAACAGATGAATAATACTGCGGTAGAATTAACCGGGTGGATGGAAAAAGATGCGAAAGGAAAACCGTTTGAAAAAATTTTTAATATCATTGACGATTTTACAAGAAAAAAAGTAGAAGACCCAATTAAAAAAGCATTAAGCGAAGAAGCTGTTGCCGAACCTTCCGGCAATAATATTCTAATTTCTAAGAATGGAAGAGAAATACAGATCGCTTACAGCAAAGCACCTATACGCAATGAACTTGGAAAAATTAAAGGGGCGGTTTTGATCTTTCGTGATAAGACTGCCGAGGACCATTCAGAAAAAATTATACGCGAGAGCGAAGCAAGATTAAAAAGAGCAGAGTCAGTTACAAAAGCAGGTCACTGGGAATACTATCTGGATTCCGGGGACATGGTTATTTCCGAAGGTGCAGCTAAAATCTATGGTCTTAACGAAACACAATTAAAGGTTTCTAATATTCAGAAAATGGCTTTGCATAAGTACCGCTCAAAATTAGACGACGCCATGCGCAGATTAATTGAGCACGGTGAACCGCTCGATATTGAATTCAAAATTAAAAAAGCTGATACTGGCGAAATTGCAGATGTCCATTCAATAGCCGAATATGACACAGAAAAAAAGATTGTATTCGGTATAGTTCAAGATATTACTAAGACTAAACAGTTTGATATAGCTCTTAAAGAATCTGAATTTAAATTCAGGACACTAGTCGAGAATATAAAAATTGGAATTTACTATAGCGATTTCACAGGCACTTTTCTTTACGGAAACAGAGAAGCTGAAGAAATCGTCGGTTATAACCGTGAAGATTTGATAGGGAAAAATTTTATAGAACTAAAACTCCTGGATCAGAAACAAAAAATTAAAGCCGCATTACTGCTCGGTAAAAATCTGATTGGAAAATCTACCGGTCCGGATGAATTTACAATCACTCGAAAAGACGGCACTCAAAAAATTGTTGAAATCAGTACAAACGTTATTAATACAGGCTCTCAAAAGGTAGTTTGCGGTGTAGTGCTGGATATTACAGAACGCAAGCAAACCGAAGAATTATTGATAATGAGCGAGAATAAGTACAGATACTTATTTGATAATAACCCGCAGCCAATGTGGATATATGATTTAGAGAATTTAGCTTTTCTTGAAGTTAACGGATCTGCCATTTTGCACTACGGATATTCGAGAAATGAATTTTTGAAGATGACAATAAAAGATATACGCCCGATAGAAGATGTTAACGCTCTCTTGGAAAATGTTGATAATACTTACAAGGAAATCAACAGTGCTGGCATCTGGCGGCATAAAAAGAAAAATGGTGAAATCATCTTCGTAGAAATAGTATCCCATTTAATAAAGTATGAGAACAGAACAGCCCGGCTTGTACTTGCTGACGATGTTACTGAGCGGAAACTTGCCGAAGAAGCACTGAAGGAAAGCTATGAATTCAACAAATCTTTATTAAAGACAATTCCGTTCGGAATGAGCATAGTAGATGAAACTGGAAATATTATTTTTATCAGTGACAGCTTTAAAAATATTTTTAAAGAAGAAGTTGTTGGCAAAAAATGCTGGGATTCATACCGTGATGATAAGACACAATGTGGCGACTGCCCTTTGAAAAAGGATATTAATATTGGTGAAACTTTAGAATTAGAATCAGAAAATATTCTGAACGGAAAAATTTTCCATATAAGTCATACCGCAATGATTTACCAAGGCAAAAAAGCTGTACTGGAAATCTTTCAAGATATAACAGAGCGCAAAGAAGCCGAACAAACTATTGATCTCCTTGCCCAAGCCGTAAGAAGTACAAGCGATTGTATCAGTTTAACAGATATTAATAATAATATTCTATTTGTAAACGAATCTTTTCTTAAAACTTATGGATATGAAGAAAAAGAACTTATTGGACAGAATATAGCTCTTGTCAATGCCTCTAATAATCAAGAAACTACTCTTGAAATAATCAGGAATGCAACATTGCAAAAAGGTTGGTTTGGAGAATTATTAAACAGAAAAAAAAGTGGAACTGTATTTCCTATTTCTCTTAGCACTTCTTCCGTATTGAATGATAAAGGAGAACCTTACGCACTCATAGGCATAACAAGAGATATTACGGACTATAAAAAAGCTGAAGAAGAGCTTCATAAATACAGAAATCACCTAGAAGATTTAGTTGAAACAAGAACAAAAGAACTTGACAGAACAAATAAAAAGTTGCAGATAGAGATAGAAAAAGAGAAAGAAATTGAAATGATGCTGCAATACTCTTTAGAAAAAGAGAAAGAACTTAACGAACTCAAGACAAGATTTATCTCTATTGCCTCACATGAGTTTAGAACCCCGTTAACTTCAATATTATCTTCTGCTGAATTGCTTAAGAGATATGGTAAAAAATGGAGCGAAGATAAATTTAATGAACATGCTGAAAAAATTATGAGTTCAATTGAATATTTGACGGACTTGCTTGACGACGTCTTAACTATCAGCCGTTCCGAAAGCGGTAAGATAGTATTCAATCCGTTAAAAATTGATTTACACCTTTTTTGCTGGGATATAATTGAAGAATTAAAATTTAACGAAGATAAAAACCATAAGTTGATTTTCAAATACACTGCCGATCAAGAAATATTTGAACTCGACCCAAAATTAATCCGCTTTATAATAACAAATCTTCTCTCCAATGCTTTCAAATATTCCCCCAAAGGTAGTAAAGTAGAGTTTCTAGTTTTCTCTACTCGTGATAGTGTAGTGATGAACGTAAAGGATGAAGGTATTGGAATTCCAGAAGAAGATAGAACTCACCTTTTCGAACCATTTTATAGGACTAAAAATGTTGGTGAGATTGAAGGTACAGGACTAGGGCTCTCAATTGTAAAGAGAGCAGTAGATTTACACAACGGGGCAATAAGTTATCACTCAGAAATTGGGAAAGGAACCACATTCAATATTAAACTTCCTAGGAGAACAGATGAATAAAAAAATATTAATCATCGAAGACGAAAAAAAGGTGCGTGAGAATATCACCACACTCCTAACCGAGGAAAATTATACAGTTATTTCTAGTAAAGACGGTGAAGAAGGGATTGAAACTGCAATTAAAGAAATACCCGATTTGATAATTTGCGATATAATGATGCCCGGGATTGACGGATATGGTGTTCTCGAAACATTATCTCAAAACGAACTTACAAAGTCCATCCCATTTATTTTTCTTACAGCAAAAGTTGAGCGCGATGATATTAGAAAAGGAATGCTTAGCGGTGCGGATGATTATCTATTTAAACCGTTCAAAGCAGATGATCTGCTCAGATCAATTGAAATAAGATTAAAACGCGTCCAGGCGTTAAAAGGAGATCTAGTTGAACCGCAGCAGCAATCGGAATTTACTGCCAGTCTTACAAATGATGATAAAATATTTGTAAATGTTAATAGTAAACCTCACTTGATAAAAATAAATGAAATCATTTTTATCTCAGCGGAAAGCCAATATACTTCCTTAAAATTAGT
>JAKAGZ010000048.1 GCA_021815365.1 Bacteroidota bacterium | reverse complement strand
AATACCGATCCATTAAAAACAACACAGCTATTACTAATACCGGATTTATAAATACTCCGCTTATATTAATTATTTCATAATAAAGCGCTGGCGAAAGCAGAACCAATAAAATTTTTATCCCGGCTTCCTTTTTAGTTTTTGTTTTTATTACTTTGTCAAAAATCAGGATCAAACCTCCGGATAAAACCAGGTATAAAATAACAGCAAAGAGGTCGGTGAACGGAAATATTCCTGAATACCTTAAAATAAACTGTATATTCAGCAGAAGAAGAAATGCAGACGAAAATAGGTTGATATAATGCTTTTTTGTGTACATATTTTATTTCAATTTTATCAATAAATTATAAGGAATAAAATATGACGGCGGGAAGATCACTTTTATATTTTTTTGCTGCGTCTTGTTTTTCAATTTTGTTCCTGAGTTTCACTGTCTTGAAAAATAATGAATTTAACCTTGAAACAAAATCCGGAGATGCTGTGAAGGATAATATAAATGACATTATTGTAACAGATATGAACGGGAAGAAAATTCATCTTTCAGATTATAACGGAAAGGTGCTGCTTATTGTCAACGTAGCCAGTAAATGCGGCTTCACTCCACAGTATACAGGTCTGGAAAATATTTATGAGAAATATAAGGACCGGGGATTTGAAATCTTAGGATTCCCCTGCAATGATTTCGGAAAACAGGAACCAGGTACAAATCAAGAGATACAGAATTTCTGCACAACAAAATATAATGTAAAATTTAAGCTGTTTGATAAAATAAAAGTTCTGGGTGAAGATAAGTGTCCGCTTTACGCAAGGCTGACGGACAATAGTGTAACCGGGAAATCTGACATTAGCTGGAACTTTGAAAAATTTTTGATCGACAGGAAAGGAAAAATAACAGCGAGATATAAAAGCTCTGTAAAACCTGAAAGCAAAGAATTGACTTCAGCTATTGAAAAATTATTAGACGAATAAATTCATTTATAAAAATCATCTGGATTTCTCGGTTCTTCAGAATAAAAATAAAGTAAGCTCAGCTACAGGTTCAGTTCACCCTTGACCATAAGTTTTGCGGTAATGACTTCTTTATGTTCCATCTTAAGCAAATCCCCGATTCTTTTGATCAGGTTGTCTTCGTACATATCAAGCTTTTTATCTACATAGATAAGCCTCCATAAATTTTTTAACAGCTCAAATTTTTCGTCTTGCGTAAAATTGCTCTCAACCAGGGTACCAAATTCGTAAATGCTGACGCTCTTTTTTATACTTTCTTCTGTAAGCCCGATAAGCTCATTAATCTCATCATCGTCCAGTTGAAATTCGTTTCTGACAAATGAAATAATTTTTTCACGTTCTTCTTCTGTAAAATGATCGTCTGCTTTTGCCATTTCAACATAAAGAGCGCAGGTAGCAATTTGTATCCTTTTTTGAAAACTTTTGTTAGAGTCTGTATCTTCTGCCTTTGCAGTTAAAATATTCCTGATATATTCAAACATATCGAATCCTTTTTATTCTGTTTTTATCTCAACCTCTTCACGTTTTCTGATCGGGGGTCTTTCATAAAGAGAAGCTAATTCGCGGTAATGTGCCGCTAAATTTTGCTGAACCTGGTCCCAGGTAAATCTCCACGTCCACCATCCGCCGAGCTTGCCGGGGAAGTTCATCCTTGCTTCGCTTCCCAGGTTTAAAATATCCTGCATTGGAATAATTATTATATCGGCAACTGACGCATAAGCAGCTCTTATTAATTCTTCAACAATATTTTCATTGAAACAGTTCAGATATTTCTGTGCGTGCTGGTAAATATTGCTGTTCTCATTTTTTGCTTTTTCAAAATATGCGCGTGTGGTGTCATTATCGTGTGAGCCGGTATAAACCACACAATTCTGAATGAAATTGTGCGGCAAAAATCTCTCTTCCATTCCATCGCCAAATGCAAACTGCAGAATTTTCATGCCCGGAAAATTAAATTTGTCTCTCAGGGCATTTACTGATTTTGTAATCACTCCGAGATCCTCTGCAATAATCGGGAGCTCGCCAAGATATTTTTTAATTGTGGAAAAGAATTTTTCACCGGGAGCTTTTTTCCATTTGCCGGTTTGTGCAGTAGGCGAGCCTGCAGGAATTTCCCAGTAGGCATCGAATCCCCTGAAGTGATCTATGCGGATAATATCAACCATTCCTAGTAAATTTGAAATGCGCTTTCTCCACCAGAGGAAATCGTCTTTCTGCATTTCGTTCCATTTGTAGAGAGGGTTTCCCCAAAGCTGTCCTGTTGCGCTGAAATAATCCGGCGGTACACCTGCAACAAAGGTAAGTTTGCCTTCTTTGTCGACAGTAAAAATTTCTTTGTTACTCCAAAGGTCAGAACTGTCATAAGCAACAAAGATCGGAATATCACCGATTATCTTTATTCCTTTTTTATTCGCATATTCTTTTAAGTTTTTCCATTGATGAAAAAACTGGAACTGAATATATTTTTGGTATAAAACAGAGTCTGATAATTTTTCTTTCCATTTGTTCAGTACTGATCTTTTTCGTGCTACAAGTTCTTTATCCCAGTCCGACCATACGGCTCCGTTATAATATTCCTTCAACGCCATGAACAAGGAGTAATTTTCCAGCCAGCTTTTATTCCTGTTACAAAATTCATCGAAGGCTTTTTCTTTTCCATTTGAATTATTCTTAAAATGTTCAAAGGATTTTTTCAGCAAGCTGTGTTTGTACTTAATCACTTCGCCGTAATCAATTTTTTTAGGATTAAAGTACGGAATGTTCTCAAGGTCATTGTGCATTAAGAATCCTTCTTCTAGCAGAATTTCGGGGCTGATTAGCAGAGGATTGCCTGCAAAGGCTGAAAAACATTGATAAGGTGAATCGCCGTAGCCGGTGGGACCAAGAGGAAATACCTGCCACAATTTTTGTCCTGCGGCTTCTAAAAAATTAATAAAATTATATGCTTCTTTACCAAGGTCGCCAATACCATATTTCCCCGGCAGAGAAGTCGGGTGAAGCAAAATTCCTGCTGAGCGTTCAAATCGCATAATGATTATAAAGATTTTTAGTTGGTGAATTAATTATTTTATTCCATAGTTATAATATAAATATATTACAAAATACAAAGCCCCGAAATCTGTAAAAAATAATAAAGCCATAGTTGGATAGATAAAGCATTATATCTTTTCAATTTCCATCTTCTGCAAATCTTAATACACAAATTGTCCCAACACCAGATTTTTCTTGGAAAAATCATTACTGATGTTTATTTTCATTGCGACGAAAATACTTGTGATGTTAAAAGATAGAACTGAGAGGGTAGCCAGCCAAAGAATCAGTTCCTGGTGTCTGACAATATTTACTTACTTATAAATTCAGAGGAGTATACATGATTAAAAAGATTTTTTACTTCGCAATTTTAGCAGCCGTTTGCCATGGAATTTTATACCCACAGGAACTAAACAAAACAGGTAACTCAAACTACATTGAATTAAAAAACAGGAAAATACTTTACGGGGATATTAAATTCAGACAGGATAGGCTTGACAATACCGTCATCTCATATAATGATACACTGCAGATAAGTCTTTATGACATTAACAACATCAATAATGAAAGGGGATATTTTACAGTTTATCAAAAAGTGAATCAGTCCGGTTCTGATTATAAAATTGAAAACACGCTGCTGAGGAGAATCAGGAACAGCCGTTTGCAGCTTTACTCAATCTATAATCCGTTCAAAACAGATAACAGTAACTCGTATGATTATTTTTCAAAAAATGATAGCACAATACAAGAAGTGAATTATCAGAGCTTAACGAAATCTTTAGATGACAATCAGGCAAGTATGAATATTCTTTACCAATATAATTTTTTTAACAAGTTAGCCTTTAAACTTTTGTTCGTTGGTTTGTCAACTGCAGTTTATGGAATGCTATCTACCAGGACCGAAGCTAAATATATTCAATATTTCGGCATTACCCTCAGCGTTGGAAGCGTTGTATCATACTTTATCAAAAAAAATAAACTCAACAATGCTATAGACATTTACAACAAATAAGTTTCAAATTATCTAAAGGATAATTATATGTTTTCAAAATCAAAAATAATGTTGATCCTTTTTTTATTGCCTGCATCACTGACTGCTCAGAATTTGACTTTTTCAGTTCAGCACTTTTTATCAGCAACCCCACACCCTTTTTCAACTAATCCTTGGGGCATATTTAAATTTGAGAGAACTACTGGTATAAGGCTAAACTCTGATCTTAATTTCTACAAAAATTTCTCCTTCAGAGCGGGTTTTTCATACCTTGATGGAACACTTACTACTTACCGATATTCTCAAAATTTTACGGGCGATCTTAAAGAATATTCTGCTGATCTGGGAATAGTCTGGCAGTTTAATTTTGCTTCTTTTACACCTATGTTGGGCTTTGGTATTACCCATTATTTTTACAGCCGTTCAATAGACCAGTCAATTATAGACTTATATCGCGACGTATATAATTCAAGAGACGTAAAAGAAACTGTTGGTAATACAAATACTCCTTTTGTTTCATTGGGTTTCAAAGCTGATTTATTCGATAAAATTTTTTATTTATTTGAAATAAGATTTAATCGTGCAACATTCAACATCAGCAGGACGTATATCTCTAATTATGATAACAAATATCACGAAATAAATTATGAGGAAAATTTTAACAGGATTTTCTACGGATTCGGGGTGGGTATAGCATTTTAATATTAAAGACAGAAAATAATTACACTGTAATTTTTCAATTTCCTGATATTTACTGTTACAAAAATATTAAAAGCTCCTTAATAATTTCTGTGGGTAATAATATAGAGACGCCTTTCAGCGTCCCTGTAATTATCTATTTATAACCAACTTCCCTGAGACACTTTTTAATTCTCTCAAAAGTCCTTTGAATATTATGATCAAGACCAACTGATATTCTTATCAAACCTTCGCTGATCCCGATCTCTTTCTGTTCTTCAACAGGAATTTCCGATGATGTACTGTGACTAGGCGAGCTGAACAAGGTCTTAAAATAGCCCAGGCTCACAGCAAGATATCCTACTTTTTCTTCCTGCATCCTGACCATAAGTTTATCAGCTATTTCCCTTGTGCCCAGATCTATAGCAAGCATACCACCATATCCAAAATCAGGATTCCTGAGTTGATTAATTCTTTCATGATGCTTGTGAGATTTAAGTCCGGGGTAAAAAACTTTTATTCCAAGTCCCTCCAGGTTCTCAGCAAGAAACATGGCATTCCTGCAATGCTGCTGTATTCTTAAATGAAGGCTGTGCAGATTTTTTAAAATGCTTGCAGCCCGATGACTGTCTAACACAGGTCCCAGCAGCATGCTTGCACCTCTATTAATGTCAATAAGCTTGTGAATAAATTCCGATGAACCACAGACGCAGCCGGCTACACAGTCGCTTGTTCCGTTAATAAATTTTGTCAGACTGTGAATTGCAATATCTGCTCCGTGCATTATAGGTGCAATTGTTAACGGGCTGAAAGTATTATCAACAACAAGAGTAATGTTATTAGCTTTCGCCACACTGCTTAATGCAGGCAGATCAGCAACTTCCAAAAGCGGGTTACTGACTGATTCACAATAAATGATTTTTGTTCTCGACGAAATAGATTTAACAACTTCATCGGTGTCATTTATATTTATGAACTTTACAGAAATTCCAAACCTTGGCAGAAAATTTTTGAAGAATGCATACGTCCCGCCGTAAATAGTATGACCTGATATTATTTCATCTCCCATACTGCACAGCTGAAAAATTGCTGAGCTTATCGCAGCCATTCCTGATGATGTAACCTGAGCGAGCTCTGCACCTTCGAGCTTTGCAAGTGCCTCGGAAAGATCCTTATTTATCGGGTTCCAGTGACGTGAATAAAGAAAGCAGCCTTCAATTTCGTGATCGAAAAGCTCTTCCATTTTTTTAGGACTTAAAAATGTATAGGTTGATGAATCGGTAATTGAAGGATTTACATCACCGTATTCGCCAAAGACCAGATAATCCTGAATATCGCTTACCGGATCGAAAGACATATTACCCCCACATGATGTTAAAAAATATTTTATTTTACACCATTTAAATTACTCTCAATTTCTACGTTTATCAAATCAAATAATTGGTTAAATTAATATAAGCTGTTTAAAAACCTCATAAGGAAATATTTATGGTAAGCATTATCTGGGCACTTGTCTTTTTGTTTAATGTCTCTAACCCTGCCGATGAGAATAAACTAAAAACAGAACTAGATCATATATTAACTAACTGGCACCACGCTGCTGCTGTTGCTGATGCTAAGACTTATTTCGGATACTTAGCAAATGATGCAGTTTTTATGGGGACTGATGCAAAAGAATACTGGACGAAAGCAGAGTTCATAAAATGGGCTGATCCATGGTTTAAGAAAAAATCAGCCTGGAATATTTATGCAACAAAAAGAAATATTTATTTGTCAGATGATAAAACTTATGCCTGGTTTGATGAAGTGCTTGTCGCCGGTTTTGGTCCGGCAAGAGGCTCAGGGCTTTTTGTTAAAACGAAAGACGGCTGGAAAATAAAACATTACGATCTTTCAATGACTATCCCGAATGAAATTTCAAAAAAGGTGAAGGAGCTTGTTGAGAAAGAATTGAAAAAATAAAATTATAGAGATACTATTAATTTCTTAAAAATCAGAAGTACGCCCTTAAGAAAACTTCTTTTTTATCCATTGCCACAGACTGAATTTTTCTTTTGCTAAAAATCTGTTAACTATTTCTGCAAATTCAGGTGTTCTTAAATAGCCGAATGATTTATGCGGATTCCGAACTCCGGCATATTCATACTTGTTCTGAACAAGCATATCCTGAACAACAATTCCTTTTTTATTTGCTTTGTAAAATTCTGCTGTTTTGTGATTTAACGCCACCTGATCCTGCAGGTCCGATAAGTTGAACCAGCTTCGCTCAATATTATCTGCCGTTTTCAGTTCATCTATACCGTTGTCTTTCTGCTCTTCCAGAATTTTATGAATTACATATTTCTGTGCTAACGGCGATCCGATTGTAACAAGCGTATCAATTTTTATCTCAGGAATATATTTGAATAATGCATCGTGAACTATGATCGAACCCATCGAATGAGCAACAACTAAAATTTTTTTATCCCTGTGTTTTCTGACCACCTCGCAGAACCTTTCAATGATTACTTCTCTTGCCAAACGCTTACCACCATTTTGTTCTACGTGGTACAAAGAATAGTATTTCTCAAGGTCCTGCAAATACAAATGTATGAACAAATTCATAAGAGAGGGGCTGTTTAACGATAAGATTCCATTGATCAATATTTTGCTGTAATATTTTTCAAGGTATTCAATTGCTTTTTGACGATGCGTCATAGGTTCAGAGAAAGAGGATAATACTTCAGGAATATATTTTTCACTCACGTAAAGCGGACTCTTTTTATTTTGTTCTTCCGGATCAAGAGGAATTTCGTGAAGAATGTCTGCCCAGTACACAAGTTCGAAGTTGAAATCTTTTACAGGATAATTATATTTTTTCAATCCCTCAAGAATCGCTTGTTCCCACCATATCCGGAGAACATTTTTCGATGGTTTATTCCCAAGTCCGTGAACACCAATAATTATTTTTTCACCGGACTTTTTCATTTTTGAACTTCGCTAATACTTCCTTTGCCGTTTTGTAAACATTCTCTGCAGTAAACCCATAACCGTTCATCACATCTTTCAAAGGAGCGGAGGCACCGTATTTTTCTATGCTGATAGATACTCCGTCAGCGGTAACATATTTTATCCATCCCTGGCTAACACCTGCTTCAACAGAAATACGTGCCCTGACAGAAGAAGGAAAAACTTTTTCTTTATATTCATTGGGCTGCATTTCAAACAATTCCCAGCTTGGGAATGAAATAACTCTTGCTTTTATTCCTTCAGCGTTTAGTTTTTCACCCGCAGCAAGTGTAATAGAAACTTCCGAACCGCTTGCCATTAAAATTATATCCGGGGTTCCTCCGCTGTCTTTTAATACGTAAGCACCTTTCAAAAGATTTTTTGCTGAGGCATATTTTTTCTGATCAAGCACGGGAAGTTTTTGCCTCGTTAAAATCAGCGCAACAGGACTCCCTTCATGTTCAATTGCTGCCTGCCATGCATAAGCTGACTCGTTAGCATCCGCTGGTCTGATCACGACTAATTTCGGAATTGCTCTTAACGACGCGAGATGTTCTACCGGCTGATGAGTAGGTCCATCTTCGCCGAGACCGATGCTGTCATGTGTGAAAACATAGATTGGTCTTACACCGGAAATAGAAGCTAATCTTATCGCAGGTCTCAGGTAATCTGAAAAAATTAAAAAAGTTGCACCGAAGGGAATTACACCGCCGTAAATTGCCATTCCATTCAGAATGCTTGCCATACCATGTTCGCGCACTCCGTAGTGAACGCTCCTGTTTTCATAATGTTCTGCAGAAAAACTTCCGTAATTATCCATAAAGGTATCGGTAGATGGATGGAGATCGGCAGAACCGCCGAAAAATCCGGGAAGATAAGGAGCGATTGCATTTATTGTTTTGCCGGATGACGTTCTTGTTGCAACTTCCTTGCTGGTATCATCAAACAAAGGCAGCTTATTTTTCCACTCATCACCGGTTTTCCCATTCATCAAATCAATAAAAAGTTTCGCATCGTCAGGGTATTTCTTACTGTAAGTTTCAAATAATTTATCCCATTGTTCTTCCTTCTTTGCCCCTTCTTCTTTAACGCTCCTGAAAAATTCTGAAACTTCATCAGGAACGTAAAAAGTTTTATCTTCAGGCCAGTTGAGATTTCTCTTTGTCAGCTTTACTTCCTCTTCACCAAGCGGCGAGCCGTGAACGCCTGCAGTATCCTGCTTATGCGGACTTCCATAGCCAATGTGTGTATCGGTAACTATCAGCGATGGTTTATCAGCAGTTTTTTGTGCTTCTTCAACTGCACTTTCAAGAGCATCAATATCATTTACATCTTTCACGTGCTTTACGTGCCATCCATAAGCTTCAAATCTCCGGGGAATATCTTCAGAAAAAGTGAGGCTCGTCGGACCATCAATTGAAATGTGGTTGTTATCGTAAAAGAAAATTATTTTACCGAGCTTCAGATGCCCGGCGATTGATGCAGTTTCGTGTGAGACCCCTTCCATCAGGTCACCATCACTGCAGATGCCGTAAATAAAATGGTCAAGAATTTTTATATCGTCTTTATTAAATATTGCTGCGAGATGAGCTTGTGCGATAGCCATCCCGATTGCATTAGAAATCCCTTGCCCAAGGGGACCCGTTGTTGTTTCGACGCCGGGCGTTAAACCATATTCGGGATGACCCGGCGTTATGCTTTTCCACTGTCTGAATTTTTTTAAATCATCCAGTGAGACATTATATCCGCACAGATGAAGTATAGAATACAGAAGCATACTTCCGTGCCCGGCAGACAAAACAAACCTGTCGCGGTTAAGCCACTTAGGGTTTGAGGGATTATGTTTCATATATTTTGAATAGAGCAGATATGCAATCGGCGCACAGCCCATTGGCATTCCGGGATGACCGGAGTTTGCTTTCTGTACCCCATCCACTGCTAAAAATCTGATCGTGTTGATCGCTAAATCATCAAGTTGTTTTGTCTGTATCGGCATTATATATCTCCGTAATTAAAAACAAGATTAGGAATTTCAATTTCAACGTTTAAATATATTAAAAAGCATCCGAAATACTGTTATGAATTTTATCGTGTGGTTTAGCCTGATTGCCGGTTTGCGATGACAATAAAATATTCCTGGCTGTATTTATATTTCATTACAAATTTCATATTTTTAAATTAGACAAGAAATTACATCAATATTGCGGAGTACTTATGGAAACTACAAATTTGAATAACCGTGAACTATACAGACTTCCCTGGACTCTACCGGACAATGCTATCTCCTGGCTTGAACCAACAGCAATGTGCAATCTTGCATGCGATGGCTGCTACAGAGAGAATGAAAAAAATTCTCACAAAACTTTTGAAGAAGTAAAAAGAGAACTTGATATTTTTCAAAAATACAGGAACACAGACTGCATTTCTATTGCCGGCGGCGACCCGCTGCTTTACCCGTATATAATTGATCTTGTCAAAGAAATTAAAACAAGAGGGCTGAAACCTATTGTTAATACAAACGGGAAAGCATTAACCAAAGAGTTACTCCTCGAACTTAAAAAAGCCGGTGTGTATGGTTTCACCTTCCACGTAGACAGCAAACAGGGAAGACCGGGCGAATGGAGAGGAAAAAATGAACTTGAATTAAACGAACTTCGTTTGCATTATGCACAGATGCTTGCCGATGCAGGAAACATTGCCTGCTCTTTTAACTCAACTGTTTATGAAGATACGTTACAATTTGTACCGGGGATGGTTGAGTGGGCAGCAAAACATATTGACATTGTGCAAACAATGGTATTCATTGCCTTCAGACACGTTGTCCCCCAAATGCCTTTTGACTGGTATGCGGGCGGACAAAAAATCGACTGGCAGAATATTATGTATCACTCAGATACGCAAAGAAAAGTTGATATTCTTTCTACTGATGTGCTTGCTAAGATCAGGGAAAAATTTCCTGACTTCACTCCCTGCGCTTACTTAAACGGAACTGAGAAAGCTGACTCATACAAATGGCTTCTTACAGAAAGAGTCGGAACAAGAAATAAAATTTATGGATATGTTGGTCCCCGGTTTATGGAAATCATAATGGCGGGTCATCATTTATTCAAGGGTACATATCTTTCCTATGCTTCACCTAAATTAACACGGAAAGGAAGATCAACGGTGCTGCTGCTTTCCGCTTTCGATAAAGGTGTAAGAAAAGCTGCTAAAGAAATGCTG
This sequence comes from Bacteroidota bacterium, assembly GCA_021815365.1. Lineage (GTDB taxonomy): Bacteria > Bacteroidota > Ignavibacteria > Ignavibacteriales > Ignavibacteriaceae > JAKAGZ01. The sequence goes on along the minus strand of JAKAGZ010000048.1, from coordinate 12,324 downwards.
AAAAATCCTTTCAGGTTATTCAAGAAAGCTCATATGCAGTCCATCATGTTCATCCAGCCTGTTGATTTTATGCCCGGAGGAGAGCAGAGCATGTGCGATGGCTGCCCGGATATAACCGTGTGGAATGGCGAGCTTGTTTGGTCGTGCCGCCTTGAAGAGCAAAAAAGATTTGGCGCATTTTTAAGATCAGTACCTAAATAAGAATATTTTTTACGAACAGACCCTGAGGGTTTTTCATTTCGTTAAGGGTTTGCAGTAGATAAAAGAAAAAATTATATCTTGTAAATCGGCGGATTTTTTTTCTCGTCTACGCTGCGAGTAGCAGCATTGCTGGCGGCTCCGGGATATGGCCCGGCAGCCTGTTTATTTACTGCAACAGCCTGATCAATCTTAAGCTTCTCCCTTATTTTCTGGAACCTCTGGAGAATTATCTGGTGTTTTGCAATTTCATCCTGCAATTTTTTCTTTATCGAAATAAGTTTTGAGACCTCTCCTTTGCGGGTTTCCTGTTCCATTTTAATATTGTTTATCGAAGTCTGAAGATCAACAAGTTCATTCATCGAATCTGAAACTCTTTCTCTGATCTGCTGAAGCTGGTTGTCATACTCATTTAGCTCATTCATTAATTTTTTCCTGCGTTCATCTGATTTATTATAACCGTTTATCATTGTAGAAAATAGCTCGCGCATTTCGTGGTCGAGATTATCCCGTTTTTTTTGAAGCAGCTCTGTTTCAAATCTTATATCGCTGTTAAAGGATTTTCTATCTTTAGCTTCGGATAAAAGTTTTTGCAGTTCGCTTTGCATTAATTCTTTTTGCTGGTTAACATTCCACACAAGCTTTTCCACATTTTCAAGTTCTGATTTACGCATATTCAAAACCCGTTCGCTTTCTTCGAGCGCAGAAATTTTTTCATAAAGAGCCTGGTCACGCTCATCTATATCTTTTTCTTTCTTCAGTACGATTTGTTCAAGAACACTCCTTTTCTTGTTTATCTCGTTCAATTCTTTGCTGAACTTCTGGAACATTTTTGAAAAACGGTTTTCCAGCTCAGCATTGCTCTGTTCAATTTCTATCTTTCGTTTTTCAAGAAGAGGGACAAGCTCCTTCAGCTTTTTATTCTGCTCAAACATTTTTTCAGCGTTATCTTTTTCCTCTTTAATTTTGCTTTGCAGCTCTTCGCGGGTTTTTTCAAATGATTTTATTTCTTCCTTAATTAGCTCATTCTTCTTTTCAATTTCCATAAGCTCAAGATTCAGCTTCGAGAGTTTTTGTGCCTTAATTGCAACAGACTGGTCAAGCTCATATAATTCTTTTGCCTTATCATTAAACTCCTTCAGGACCCTGTCTCTTTCCCTGAGAGCATTTTCCAGTGACGTCTGTTCCTGTTCTCTCGCTTTTATTTTTTCTTCAATCTCTCTTAGGTTTCTATTCTTTTTATTTTCTTCAACGGTGAGATTCTCTACTTTCTTTTTATATTCTTCTTCATCTTCTTTCAGTCTTTTGACTTTCTCAGTAAGAAAAGAAATCATCCCCTCTTTTTCCTCGATCAGTCTGTCAAGTTCGCTTTGTTTTTCAATTAGCAGGAGCCCCCTTTCTTCTATATCCTTTACTTCTTTTTCTTTGAGCGCTATTCTGTTGTTTATCTCCACTTCCCTTTGGTTAAGTGATTCCAGCTTCGATTTAATATCTTCAATCTGTTTTCTGAATTCATCCTGAAGATTACTTAACTCTTCAGACTGTTTTTGTTTTTCAAGGATGCCTGATTCTAATTGCAGGTGCTCGTCCTGCTTCCCTTCCAGGGCATCATTTATATTCTGTATCTGCTTTGTGTAAGAGAGAACCGCATCCTGAAGCTCTTCTTTTTTTGCACTTAAGTCCCCGATACGTTTACTTAACTCACTGAGCTGCGATTTTTTTTCTTCCTCTTCATAGTGCAACTTTTCTATATCGTGCTTTAACGTTCTCTTCGACTCATTAATTTCATAAATTTCTTTCTGGAGTCTTTTGAGTGATTCTTCAAGTCTCTTTCCCTTTTCATCTTTTTCGTACATGAAATGGAATTTGGTTTTTAACTCTTCGTTTTCTGACCTTAGCTGCCGAAGTTCTTTTGAACTAAACAGACCCATTTTTTCTCCTTTAACTCTTTGAAAACCTAGTTGATCACTGTATGACTGAAAAATTCGCCTTGCCAGTAGTGAACTTAATTATTCATTTACAAACTTTCAAATGAATTACGGACTTACTTTTCTTTCCTGCAGCAGATAGATCAGCCTGTAACTAACATAAGCAAAAAAAGGCGCGCTTATTACATCAACCGTATAATGCACGTGTTGAAGCAGCACAAACACTCCGACTAAAATTGAAGATGACAGGAAAAAAATCTTTAATAATTTTTTCGTGCTGAAAAGGTAAAAGAGAAAAACTATAGCTGTATGGCCGGAAAAAAACAAATCTTTCGTCAGCTCGTGTCCTGCGCCAAACATTTGGACAAAAGGGTCATTAAGCGCTATCATACCTTCGGGAGGGTTTAGTGGTGTCAGGTACATCATTAGCATTCTTACCAGTAATAACAATGTATAACACTGCATTGCAAATACAAGCCTTTTGGGATCACCGATAAGATCAATCAGCACAACGATCAAAGAAAAATAAATCAGGCAGAAGATAAACCAGGTAAGATCAATTGCATCGAAGAAATGTAAAACCGGATCCGGCAGTGCTGCACCCTCTCTGCTCTCATTGAAATTTAAAAATCTCGTAAATACAAACAGGGTGACAAGCAAAATAATAATGGAAATAATAAACTCACCGCGCAAATATTTATTTTTAAAGAAGGCTGACCATTGCATAATTTTTCTGAAAATTTATTCTCTTTGCTGACATAGCTCGGTCAGAACTCCGAATGTAGATTTCGGATGAAGGAATGAAACCAGCATATTTTCTGCACCTGGAACAGGTTCTTTATTTATTAACCGGATTCCCTTCGATTCAACCTCATTTAAAGATTTTTTAATATCCTTAACTGCAAAAGAAATATGATGAATGCCTTCACCTTTTTTTTCAATGAATTTGCCGATCGGTCCTTCGGGTTCTGTTGATTCAAGAAGTTCAATCTTAGTATTGCCTATTTTAAAAAAAGCCGTTTTAACTTTCTGTTCTTCAACCTGCTCGACCCGGTAACATTTTAATCCAAGAACATTTTCATAAAAGCTGACAGCTTCATCAAGATTTTTAACTGCAACCCCGATGTGCTCGATGTGAGAAATATCCATCACAACCTCTCGGTTTAATTTTAGATTACAACACTTTCTTTATATTCGCCGAAAACTTTTCTCATTGCATCGCTGATCTCACCAACGCTGCAATAAGCTTTAACAGAATCATAAACAAAGGGCATTAAATTATCACTGCCAGCCGCCGCTTTTTCAAGCGCAGATAATTTATTTCTGACTTCGTCATCATTTCTGCCGGCGCGTACTTTCTTTAAAAGCTTTATCTGTTCTTCCTGGATTTTCATATCAATCTTTAACAACTCAGGTTGTTCGTCTTCATCAACCTGAAATTTATTTACACCAACGACAATTCTTTCGCCGGTTTCAAGCTGTTTTTCAAATTGATATGCAGCATTCTGAATTTCCATCTGCACAAATCCTTTTTCTATTGCAGCAATCATTCCGCCTAATGCATCAATTTTATTTATGTACTCTTCAGCTTTATTTTCAATTTCGTCGGTCATTGCTTCAACATAATAAGAGCCTGCCAAAGGATCAATTGTGTTAGATACTCCTGATTCGTAAGCAATTATCTGCTGAGTTCTCAATGCAGTGCGTACAGAATTTTCTGTTGGCAGAGCAAGCGCTTCATCTTTTGAATTTGTGTGGAGGCTCTGCGTGCCGCCCAGCACTGCTGCTAAAGTCTGAACTGTTACCCTCACAATATTATTATCTACCTGCTGAGCAGTAAGAGTTGAGCCGGCTGTTTGCGTATGAAATCTCAGCATCATTGATCTTTCCTTTTTTGCTTTGAATCTCTCTTTCATAATTTTTGCCCAGAGCCTTCTGGCAGCCCTGTATTTTGCAACTTCCTCAAGAAAATCGTTGTGAGCATTGAAGAAGAAAGAAAGCTGACCAGAAAATTCGTCTACATCAAGCCCGGCTTTAAGAGCAGCCTCAACATAAGCGATTCCGTTAGCAAGAGTAAATCCGACTTCTTGTGCTGCAGTCGAGCCGGCTTCCCTTATATGGTAGCCGGAAATTGAAATTGTATTCCAGTGCGGAGCTTCTTTCGCACAATACTCAAAAATATTTGTGATGAGACGCATCGAAGCTTTCGGAGGATAAATATATGTTCCCCGTGCAATGTATTCTTTTAAAATATCGTTCTGAACAGTGCCGCTTACTTTATTCCTGGGCACGCCTTGTTTTTCTGCTACAGCAAGATACATCGCAAGCAAGATTGCAGCCGTGGCATTGATTGTCATTGATGTCGAAATTTTTTCGAGAGGAATCTTGTCAAATAAAATTTCCATATCTGCAAGAGTGTCAATCGCAACACCTACTTTTCCCACCTCGCCGTAGGCAAGCGGGTCATCGCTGTCATAACCAATCTGTGTGGGAAGATCAAATGCTACAGACAGACCAGAGGTTCCTTGTGAAAGCAAATATCTGTACCTCTCATTTGATTCCTTTGCAGTTCCGAAACCTGCGTACTGCCGCATTGTCCATAATTTTCCCCTGTACATTGTCGGCTGAATTCCGCGTGTAAAAGGATAGAGCCCGGGAAAGCCAATCTTGTCCAGATATTTTTCGTTATCTGAATCATTCGGCTGATAAAGAGGTTTAACAGGAGTAAAGGAAACAGTCGTAAACTCTTTTTGTCTTTCCGGTTTAAGCTTTAATGCTTTTTGATATTCATTCCTTTCCCAATCTTCAAAAGCTTTCTGAACCTTGGTTTTTAAATCCATAAATGCTGCCTTTAATTGATTTCAGGGCTAACAAAAAATTTTCAATTATGCTGAATGAAATTTATTAAAAAATGAGGACTTTGGATATTTTTTTATACTTCAAAGGGGAAAAAATTATGTGTTGGATATTTCTTCCAACGCCTTTACAAGTTCATACTTCGAGAAAGGTTTTACTAAGAATTTGTCTGCGCCGGCTTCATAAAAATTTCTGATCTTTTCTTCAACAAATTCGCTTGATAAAATTATTATCGGTCGTTTGAACGGATCTATTCGTTTAATATCTCTGCAGATGATCAATCCTTGGTCCCACCTGCCGGGATTTACATCGAACATTATAACGGAGAAGTCCTGTTTCCTGAGATGTTCAAGCTTAAAGTCCCTGAAGCTATATGCTTCAACGATATGAGATTTTTTAAGGAAGGCAATTATCAGGTCGTGTGATTCGCCTGAGTCATCAAGCATTAATATTTTATTTGAAACAGCTCCGGGGGTTGAATCTTTTATTTTGTTCTTTGAGACAGCATTCTGAGAAAGAGGCAGGGTAAAAGTAAAAGTGGAGCCGACACCTTTTATGCTGTCCACCAAAAGAGAGCCGCCCATCTTTTCGATGAATCTTTTTGAAAGTGCAAGCCCAAGCCCGTTGCCTTCATAATTCCTTCCGATATTTAAATCTTCCTGGCTGAATGGACGGAAAAGATGATCCATATATTCGGTTGAAATTCCTACACCCGAATCTTTTATCTTACAAAGGACAAGTTCTCTTTCTTCGATAATATTGGTTTCAATTTCCACAAAACCCTGGCGCGTAAATTTAACTGCATTATTCAGCATATTATTAATGGCATTTTCAAGACACTGAACGTCCACATCCACATAAATGCTTTCGTGTTTTAACTGCTTCTTTATCTCAAGCTTTTTATTATCAGCTTCTTTAGTAATGTTATTGATGCAATTATTTATAATTGAAATAAGGTTTGAAGTTTCGTAGTTCATGTTATACGTGCCTGCTTCGAGCTGGGCAAATTCAAGCATCTGGGTTATACTTCTGAAAAGTCTTTCGCTTCCGCTGTGAAGGTTATCGAGATATACTTTGTCTTCCTCTTCAAGTTTATCTTTCATACTTTCACGGATCAGGGAAGAATAGCCGAGTATAATATTCAGCGGCGTTCTAAGCTCGTGCGAAAGGACATTCAGGAAAGTGTTTTTTAGTCTTTCAGCTTCCTTGTTTGCATCTCTTGCTTTTTTAACTTCTTCTTCGGCAAGGTATATCTCTGTCTGATCTTCGTGAAGAAAAACAATATAATTTTTTCCTTCCAGGAAGCTATAAAAAAGTTTCGTCCTGTAAATTGGTATTGTAATGCCCTTGGATTTAAGAAGCGAGTCGGTGTAATTTTCTACAAAACAATATCCTTTTGACCGGAAAGTTTCCCTGATAGAATTAATAATCCCGTTCCCTTTTAATTCTGCATCAGTAAAAACAGAATACTCTTTTAATTCAGGCAGCGTATATTCCCATTGCAAAACGAAAGCCTGGTTTGCAAAGACGATTTTCCCGCTTTCATCTATTATTTTTATTGGCAGATAGATCGGCTCAAAAAGCTGCTTAAAATATTTTTCGAGTGATTCGTTCATTCTCTAATTCAATGGTATTGAAAATTGAACCGCCGCCCCTTTTTCTTTACTTAAAACTTTTATCTCTCCATTATGTCTTTCGATTATACTTTTACAAAGAAATAATCCGTAGCTGTTTTTTTCGGGAGAAAGTATCTGGGCAAAATGATTTGTCATCTCAGGCGGAAACCCGGGCCCGTCATCCTCCACAATTACAGATACTTTATCTTCTTCCAAAAAAGTTTTTATAGTTATCTTCGCATCGGGCTTTGCGTCAGCAGAATTATTGAACAGGTGTACTAAAACGTGCTGTATCTGTTCGGAATCATACTTGCACATAGGTATATTGTTAAATTCTGTTTTAAATACGACCCTGACAAATTTTTTCATCGGCGAAATATATTTTATAACCGACTGGATTGTTTTATTTAATTCACCTGCATCTTTATTTAAGGATATTACGGCAGTTTCAGACAGCACCTGAGCATATTTCTGAATATTCCTGATACTGTCAATCGCAACTTTGGATTTTAATTTCAGCCTGTCAAAAAAAACAGAATCAGAAAAAGCTTTGTGATTTTCAAGATCTTTCTGGGTTTTTTCAATTGTTCTCATCAGGCTTTCAGTTTCGAGAAGAGCGAGATGTACAAGCCCTTGTAAAGATTGACCAATTTCCGAGTCTATACTTGTTCTGAGGGTTTTTCTTTCTGCCTGTATCAACTGAATATTTGCCTCGTTCAGCGCATTATAAGCCTGTATCTGACCATCATAAAGCTGTGCATTGCGGATAGCAGTAGCAGCCTGCCCTGCAAGAATTTCAAATGTATCTGTTATTTCTTTTATTTTTACTTTATGAAGATGTTTGCTGTCAACGTAAATTACTCCGATCTTTTTATCGTCAGTGATTAAACAAGAACACAGAATTGTCTGAAGCTCCAATCTCAATATACTTTTACTGGGGTCGTAATTAGCATCGCTCTGTGCGCCTTCAATAAATTTTGATTGACCGGTTGTAAAAACATCCTTGACTACAGAAGTGCTGATATTGAACTTATCCTCAGATAATTCATTCCCCTCAGAGTCAAGACCCAGCTTAAATTCAAGTTTGCCTTTTGGATTGCTAAGAACTATAAATCCTCTTTCCGATCCGGTTATCGAAATCGAATTTTTTACTACCAGCCGCAGTACATCATCCAAAACTAATGTTTTATTAATTTTATCAACAACGTCAAGTATTAGTTCGAGATTCTTTTGCTTTTCTGCCCCTTCTTCCTTGCTAAAGGAAATTTTTCCTGAAGTATCTATCTGTTTTTTAAACTCGGAGAATTTCATTTGCCTGTCAGCTTGATCGCGATGCGAAAAAATAATAGTAATAAACTGTTTTAATATAATGTATAAAGATTAAATTAAAAACGGAAACTATTTTATTACTCTTAACTTGAAGTAAACCTCCTCAGGAGAAAAAATACCGGCGAAAAATCTTTCATAAATCACCGGTTCGATGTTTATTATAAAGTCCATCCATTTTAAAGGTGTAAAGTGCGAAGCAATAAATTTTTTTTCTATAACTTCAAACTGAGCTTTTCCTTCGTAATTAGTTCGATGGTTAAGCTTCCATTTTTCATAAAATTTAAGTTTGCGATTACCGATGTATTCATAATTATCGAAAGTCCTTATTGAAAACGGAATTTTATGATCTGGTTCACCAAAATATTTCGTATTCAGAAAGAAGGGTGCATAAACTATAATTATTCCGTTAGGCTTGCTTATTCTGTAAAGCTCGGTTACAGTATTGTGAAAATTATCAAGATGCTCAAGTATGTGAGAAGCGTAGATTTCATCAAATGTGTTATCGTTAAAAGGATACGGAAAGGAATTTATATTGTGTATCTGGTTTCCGCCGTAATCTACGATGTCAAGATTTATATATCCTTCTTTAATATCTTTTCCGCAGCCGAGGTTTAGTTTTGTCATAGGATTAAAGCAAATAATTTTCAAACGTAAATTACAGATATAAATTTAATAAAAATCAGTCAGTGATATTTCCCCCTAAAAGAAAAAAGTCCGACAAAAGCCGGACTCTTATTATTTTTGTAGCGGGACAGTTCGCCTTGGGCGGATTGAACTCACCTTCCGGCTTTCCGGGATATTAGCCTAAGGAGCAACTAGTTTATTAGCAAGGCTAAATACCGTACACAAAAGTATCGGATAATTAAAAAGTGTAACCAATATGCAACGTTACAAAAGGAATCAAAGGCGAAATATTATATTCCAGGTTTGCAATTGTATTACTGCCCGAAATTTTCGTAGTATATCCTATCCCAAGCCAAGGTTTAAAATACAAAGGGAACTCAAAAGGCTGCCAGTTGTAACCAATAGAAGGCATCAGTAAAAGATTACTATATTTGGTTTCCTGGTTTTGAATATTTGAATTACTGTTTTTGTAATTCTGTATTCCAATTTGTAAACCTATAAACCAATTATGGTTCGCTTCTTCAAAATAGTATTCTCCAAACAGTGAGTAAGCGTCATTGATTCTTACATCCCAGCCTTTCCCTTTATTTTTAGTATTAATATCTACCATTAAGCTTGGCAAGTCAAGAGCGTAAGATCCTACACCTAAAACGTAATGATGACTTGCTGCCGGTTTAATGCGTATGTGAACCGCATAGCCCTTAAAAACAAATGTAGATGGGTCTGTTTCAATAGAAAAAGTTGTTTTATCTTGACTTTTTAAACCTGACGTTACAATACTGACAATTGCCAGAGTTGCAATTACAAATATTTTGATTTTGTTTTTCATTTTTAAGCACCTTTATGTTTGTTTATTGTTGAAAATGATTTATATCTACTGTTTTGAATCTCTTCTTAATGACAAATTTTATCTATGTGAGAAGGCTAAGCTTAACGTTACGCCCATGCAAACAATTCCTGCAAATAAAATCCATAAAGACGTTTTATTGTTAATTGATGTCTTACTATACCTTAAAAGTAAATAGCCCAAGAGTAAATTGAAGGCACCCCATAAAACGTTTATTAAAGGTGGTGAATTTCCAAAACCCGGGGGATTTGCGAATGGTGAAGGAAATGGACTTCCTGAGATGCCATTAACATAATGCGGAATAGCGTTTGCTAAAAACAATCCAGCAAAAAATGCTGCGAGATACTGATACCATTTCATATTTTGTTTCTCCTTTCTCAGTTAAGTATTAGTCTATTGTTTCTTGATTATCTCTAAAGTTGCATAGTTATAAAACACGTTTGAGATAGTGTATTCAAAATGGTTTTCTTTAGAATAATAGTATAACCATTTTTCATTATGCCAAATATTTGCACGATTTGATGTTGCCCTTTTCCAGACAAAAAATGTCCAATTATATTTTGAAAAGGGGAAAAGCCAAATATCTTTCAAAGTAGAAAAAAAAGATTTTCTGGTGGATGGAGTTAGTACTATTATTTTTCCCGAAGGTTTTAATATTCTTGATACTTCATTAAGGATATTATTTTTTGTTTCTTCACTTAGCAAGAACAAAACTGAACAAAATGTAACTATATCAAACGTCGAATCCGAAAAATCTTTGAATGTATTTTCATCTTGAATGTAAAAAGAAACATTTCGAGAGTTCACTTTTTTCTTTGCTTCAATAATCATTGAAGAATTAATATCAGTTCCAATAATTTGAAGATTAGAATTTTCTTTAAGCAAAGCTGGCAACATCCCCGGCCCTGTACCTACATCCAATAGTTTCCCAGTTCTAGTAATTGAAATGACAGTCTCTGCTACAGGTTTTAAAAATTGTGGATACCACTCGCTTTGTTGTGCCATCAAAAAGATAGATGGTTTTTTAATTATTGATTTTATAAACTGCATATTCAGTATATATAGTTATGTTTAAAAATTTTTATTTTGTATTTAAAATGTCATTCAAGGTTATTTTCTTTAGTTCATCCTTCATAATTCCTTCAACTCGTTTTAGAATGTCACTAACTCTTTTTTTCACACTATCCGGTCTATCACCTTGAACATTTAGTCTGAAATCTGTTTGGAAAAGTGATTTTTCATTTTCAATTGCTAATAATAAATCAAGTAAAGATATATTATCTGTCTTTTTTGCAAGCCTGACACCGCCGTATATGCCCTCCTTTGACTCCAGTATCCCGGCTCGAATTAAGTTATTTAAAATGACTGATAATGTTGGCTTTGGAATATCAAGTAAATCTGACATCACTTTGGCTGAGATAAACTCTGTTTCACCGCGTCTTGTTTTGTCAGATATGAATACCAACACAAGTATTGATTTTGAAAAAGAAAGTGAATAAGCCACAACTTAATATTCTCTCTATTTAGTTTGTAAAGATAAAAATCTTTTTTTTATTTTCCAAATTATTTTTTCTTGATGTCATTTTAGCCGTACTTCTATATCTGATGTAAGCCCCGTATAATGATACCCTTCATCACTTACCAGTATCTTAAGTTTAAAATGGCATTACAGTTCTTCATAATAAAAACAAATACAATATCACAAGCCTAATTTTACTAATAAGCTGTTCACTATTAAAATAAAAGATTCTTCTTGGTTATGAGCCCGACGAGCTACTCCGCCTTCGGCGGACTCCACCCCGCTATATTCTTCTTCAACCATTCTCTTCCTATGCCGCTCTTCAGCCATTTTTCGTGTTTCATTGCTTCTGATCGTGTACTAAACTCCTGGCTGTAAACAAGATCCCAATCCGTTCCTTTCTTGGTGTAGTGCGTTGTTTTGAGTTGATGCCGGAAAATTCGCAGATTAAGGTTATTAGTGTGTCCCGTGTAATGATACCCTTCTTTACTCGTCAATACGTATGTGTAATATGGCATCTTGCACTCCTAAAATAAAAAAGCCTCTGAGCTATGTGAGAGGCTTTCTCTTAGTTTAGTAGCGGGGGCAGGACTTGAACCTACAACCTTCGGGTTATGAGCCCGACGAGCTACCAATTGCTCCACCCCGCGGTATAAGCTTTTATATTCAGGTGTTAACCCAACAAATTACCTCATGAAATAAAAAAATATTTTTCACGACTAATTTGTATTTTCAGAATTTAAATATACCCATTCCACATAGGCTTGTCAAATTTATACATCAGTGGTTTCCCTATTTTTCAGATATTGACCAAACAAAGAATTCTTTATTGCAAACGTTAACAATATTTTCATACTCAGGCTTTAAGAACTATCTTGCTTTTATGAGATCATTCTTTTATCTTAAATATAAGATATAGATCTTCAAAAACATTTATTTTATAACTTTTATTTTTATACCTTCCTTAGCTCTTATTTCTCTATATCTTTTTTAAAAACAATGAATACTCTTTTAATTTTAATAATTCAGATTGCAGTAATAATAATACTCTCGCGGATAGTTGGATTTATATTCAGAAAAATTCATCAGCCGCAGGTTGTTGGAGAAATGGTAGCAGGCATTTTGCTTGGTCCTTCTGTCTTAGGATGGTTAGCACCGGATGTATCTTCATTTATTTTTCCCGCATCAAGCTTGAAATTCTTAAACATACTAAGCCAGATCGGTTTGCTTTTATTTATGTTCATCGTAGGATTAGAGCTTGATCCGAAACTGCTGAAGGGGCGCGGCAATGCTGCCTTTCTTATTGGCCAGTCAAGTATAGTTCTGCCGTTTATACTTGGCGTACTTTTATCTTTATTCCTTTATCCTTTATTGTCAAGCAATTCGATTACTCTCACTGCTTTTGCA
>JAKAGZ010000047.1 GCA_021815365.1 Bacteroidota bacterium | reverse complement strand
GGAAAGTAGAATTTTACTGCGAGCAGGAAAATAAAGAAATGACAAAAGATTTCTACTCCCCGTTGGGGAAGGGGAATTAAGTACAGCTCCCTGTTTACGAAAAAGTATTTCACAACAACCCCTGAAATTTTTGAAAAACATCAGCAGCAGTATTGCACTGCCCATCATTTCATAAAAAATCTTTATGCACCAATACCCGTACCGGAAGGAACTTTAACAGACAAGCCTTCAACGATTAATTGAAGGCTTGCTTTACCTGTTTATTTATTATAGGAACTAACATGCCTTCTCCACTTCAGGCATGCTGGTTATGTCTTTTATAAACTCAACTGTGAGTTAGAAGTTGCCCATCCATAACGGCTTCCAAGCTCACTCAACTGTGAGTTAGAAGTAGCCCATCCATAACGGCTGCCAAGAGCACTCAACTGCGAATTAGATGTTGCCCAACCATAACGGCTTCCAAGCTCACTCAACTGCGAATTAGATGTTGCCCAACCATAACGGCTTCCAAGCTCACTCAACTGCGAATTAGATGTTGCCCATCCGTAGCGGCTGCCAAGCGCATTCAACTGTGAGTTAGAAGTAGCCCATCCATAACGGCTTCCAAGAGCATTCAACTGTGAATTAGAAGTAGCCCATCCATAACGGCTGCCAAGCTCACTCAACTGTGAGTTAGAAGTAGCCCATCCATAACGGCTGCCAAGTGCGTTCAATTGTGAATTAGAAGTTGCCCAACCATAACGGCTTCCGAGTGCATTCAACTGTGAATTAGAAGTTGCCCAACCATAGCGGCTGCCGAGAGCACTCAACTGTGAATTAGAAGTTGCCCAACCATAACGGCTTCCCATTGCTTCAAGCTGAGAGGAAGATCTGTTTACAAAAACCGGAGAGTTAACCTGACTTGCAGTATTGATTTCAGTATTCGAAGCTGAATTCAATGTTGCAGCTTCTGTGGTTACACGAAATCTTGTAGCTTTTTCAACATTATTCGGAGTTTGAGCTACTCCTGAAATATTGATAAATAGAACTGCTAAAACAAGAAGAGCTGTTGCAGAAAATAATTTGTGGCACATAATACACCTTAAAATAAAATTGAAAATAGTTTTTTAAGCGAGTCTTATAACGCAAGCATTATGCCACTAAAAAAATCTTTGTTTTTCTTATAAATTTTGGCTGAGGTAAGCTTGGATAGGTAATATTTACCGAAAAGTGCAGGTAAAATTGGGTAAAAGGTAAAAATTTTTTACACTTTTGATTAAAATATTGTGATTATCATCTAAATTCAAATTATTTTTCTGATTTAAGCAGCGATTTAGCACTAAGGAGGGCATTTAGCTTAAAAGTGAATCCAGTTTGGGTCTGGAAACACCTAAAATTTCAGCGGTCTTTTTTTTGTTTTCCTTTGTCTTTTCAAAAACATAATTGGCGTAAAGCCGTTCAAGCTCTCTCATATTTGTTTTTGTGTAGTTGACTTCGAAGTTAACAAACTGCGGAAGCCGGGAGAGATCAAGTTTTTTTTCCCTTCCCATTGTATCTATATTTTGTAATAAATTGGAGAAGTCCTTTAATTTTAATGTTGAGTCTTCGCTTAACAATACCGCTCTTTCAACGGAGTTCCTCAGTTCCCTGATATTTCCGGGCCAGGGATAATTCATTATAAATTCCTTCAACTCTTTCTCAATCCTCTTTACATTTTTGCCGAACTGCTGGTTAAAATCTTCTATAAATTTATTTGCAAGAAGTATAATATCATCACCTCTCTGGCGAAGCGGAGGAATTTCAATTGAAACTACATTGAGGCGATAATAAAGATCTTTTCTGAACTGCCCGCTCCTGATCATTGCTTCGAGGTTTTTATTTGTGGCTGAGATCAGGCGTGCGTTAATCGGAATATCATTTATGCTGCCCAATCTTCTCACAAGTTTTTTTTCAATGGTTCGTAAAAGTTTCGATTGAATGCCCAGGCTGAGGTCGCCCATTTCATCAAGAAACAGTGTACCATTTTCTGCAAGTTCGAACAACCCGTACTTTCTTGTTTTAGCGCTTGTAAAAGCACCGGGTTCATATCCGAATAATTCAGACTCCATTAAATTTTCAGGAATTGCACTGCAAATAATATCAATAAAAGGATCGGCTGCTCTTTTGCTGTACTCGTGAATTACCCTTGCAATCAGTCCTTTGCCTGTGCCTGTCTCGCCAAAAATTACGACATTTATATCAGGCTTGTCTGCAATTTTTTTGGCAAAGTTCAATATCTTTAAAAATTCAGAAGAGGTGCCAACTATAGATTTAATATTGTAAACGTCTTTTCTTGTCCCCGATGTTATTGTTTTTGCTGTTATGTAAGATTTATTGGTAATGATCTCTGCCAAATAGGAATTGAATTTAGGCAGTTCAAACGGAAGCACAAACAGATCCACAAATCCTAACTTGGCTAATGAACTTACCAGCACAGCGTCGTTATGATTAATAACGAAGATCACGATGTTGCTGATGCTTTCTTTTATTTTAAGAATCTTGTTTAAATATTTTGAACCAAGGTCTGTGATCTGAAAGATTAAAATGTCATCAGGATTTATCTCTACCTTTTTCTGCACTACGCACTCAACCTGGAAATCTCTGAACTCAAGCTGTTTAACAGCCGAAAAGACCGAAGAAATGTCTTCATCGTCTGAATATATTTTTATGATGATTTTAGAGTCTGGCATTTTTTATATTTGTTCTGAAATACGTTTCAATGTATTTATGGCAGCCTGCCTGTCCGGGTGATCTAAATAGACCATTTTTAATCTTGGGTCGGTGAATTTATCGGCAATAAAACCGAGGACAGATTCAGCATAATTCAAAAATTCACCGGCGCGTGCATAATTTCCTCTTTCGGCATAGACCACAGTCAGCACAAACAAAATTTTCCACGTCAGCTCAGTGATATTCAGGTCTTTAATTATCTCATAAGCGCTGAGATAATAATCTACCGCTGGCTTTAATTCTCTGTTATCAGAAGCAGCCGAGAGATACCCGAGCAAATAAAGCCTCTCCGCTTCGAAATAATTATTCTCTTTACAGAAGCTTACAAATGTTTCCGAATGTAATTCTGAAAAGGCTCTTTGACAATCATTCAGTTGAATTAAAATCTTTATAGTCTGTACTGATGAAAAGAAGTAATTATTCTTTTCTTCATTCTTAAAATATTTGTCTCTCACACCAGCTAATTTATTTATTTTTTCTCTTAATCCGTTTTCATTCTCTTGTCTCTCCGGGAGAAGCTTCAATATTTTCATAAGCTCAAAATTGTCCCTGTGCTTATCGCTGACAGACTCTGAAGAAATTATTCTTTCAAAATCTTTTAACTGCCTTTCAAGAGAAACAAAATCACCGATTATATAATAAACCCTGCAAATCAGGAAGACAGCTTCAAGGCATTCATTGTAGTTCTGTATTTTTTCCAGGATATTTTTTGCGTCTGTGAGGGCAGCAATAGCTTTCTGGTATTCGCAAATTATCAGGTTTATTTCGCCGAGATTTGTCTGCACTAATGCGTGCCCTGCTTTGTTTCCGAGAGTTAAAAAGATTGATGAAGCACGCTGGTAATATTCAATTGCTTTTTCAAAATCGAGCTTATCGAAATTAAATACTCCGAAATTCAATAGTAATTTTGCTTCCTGGTCAAGGTTACCAATTGATTGATTCATCTGGAGTGATTTATTCCAGTAAGTTACCGCCAGATCATGATCCCCCTTGATGTTGTAAATATTTCCCATATTCATTTCCATCTGCGCAACACGCAGCCTGAGGTCTGACTGCTGGTAAATTTTCTCAGCCTCTTCAAAATGCAGAAGTGCCCCGCCCAGGTTGTTATCACGGTAGATTTCAATTAATCCGAGAAAGTTATGGCATTTGCCTTTATCAAGCCCGGATGCATTTTCATCTCCGATTATTTTATTACATAGCTCAGAGGCTTCAGAATATTTATTCAATTCAAATTCAGCGTTTGCAATGTCTACCAATAACTGCTGCCGTGTCGCGTTGTCATCTATCTGCCGGATAACAGAATTAAGCTGATCTTTCCCGCTTTGGTAATCACCCAGCCCGATCAGACAACTTCCCTTAAGCGCAGCAAGTTCAAGCAGCTTTTCTTTGCTGCTGATCTTCGTACCAAGCTCTTCAATGAGGTCAATACACGATTTAAAATCACTCATCCTGAAAAGGACATTGCACAATTCAACTTTAATTTCTGTTTTCAATTCATCCTGAAGCGGAATTTCCAGCAGATGAGTTAATAATTTTTTCTGATATGAATAAGCAGAAATTTTTTCAGCCTGTGCAATCTCATCTTTCAAAACTTTGTAGCTTTCAAAAAATTCTTCCGACAGCTCATACTGCCGCGATAATTCTGTCCTGTTAAAACCAGGGATCTTTTCCTTTAATAGTTTTACAATGTTTTTGTGGAATTCTTTCTTATCCTGAATTTTTGAATAGACAAATCTTTTCAGACCCTCTGTTACAAAAACAGGATTAAAATTCAAAGTAAGCTGCTGTATTATGTTTTTATTTTGCAGTGCTGTTAAGCATTCGGAAATTCTTTCTTCGTGCAGACCAGAAATAAGCGAAAGGCTTTTTACATCAAGTGTGATTTCAAAAGCTGAAATAATTTCAGAAATATTTCTTTCTTCCTCTCTCAAAGTGCCGAGCCTTATTTCATATATTCCTTCGTGAGAACTTTTCAAAAGCAAAGAGGTTTTCTCGTCAGATATTATTTTCACATTTCCGGAATCAAACTGAACAATTTTTAAAAGTATTATGTCTTTGATGAAACCTGTGATATTCCCCGGCAGCAGGTCGGCATATTGCAGTATAATTTTCTTTAGTTCTTCCCGCGGGAACAGCGGGTAAAGGCTGCGCATTACAAATTCATCAAGCTGGATATTTGTAAATGGGGTCAGGTTTATTTCACGGATATTATTTATCATTACTGATTTGGAAACCTCATCAGCGTTCTCAGTTAATATGATCTTAATTCCGTTAACCTGGAGTATCGGGAAAATGTTTTTTAAGACTTCGAGTGTGAAATCATCATAGAAATTAAATCCATCCAGCAGCATTATGAACTTACACTGAGCTGTTATTTTATTTAATATGGACTTTAATTCATCTATCAGGTTGTCCGGCAAATCGCTGGCAAGATTTTCAATTCTCTCAGATTCTTCACTACTGATATGTGGATAAACACATCCCGAATAAATTATTCTTTTTAGCAGCAGCTTTACGAACTCCCTTCCGGTTTTTGATTTATCATCAGGAATAATAATGACATTTTCGTGCTTCGAATAAATCTCGTTTATCAGTGCTGTTTTGCCGGCACCTTCAGAACCTTTGATCACAAACACTTCTCCGCTCTGTTCATCTGCAAGGTATGTGCTAAGAATAGTGAGCACATCCTTTCTGCCGGAAAACGCAGCAGCAGGCGTCCAATCCTGTGTTAAACTTTCATCTATTTTTATTCCAAGTGCATCCAGGACCTGCAGAGCGTTTAAAAATCTTTTCTCAGGTTCTTTACTTAAAAGTTTTTTTACAGCATTTATCAGCTTCTCAGAAGAAACAGAAGGCGGAAAATCAAACTCTACTTCAAGATGGGATTTATAAATCTCAATTTCATTTTTTGTATCGAAGGGAAAAGAATCAAATATTATTCTGTATAAAAGCATACCGAGCGAATAAAAATCAACACGGTGGTCGTGCTCTTCGTTTCTCAATAATTCCGGCGCAATATATTCAGCGGTACCCCTTACTGTTCTGCTTTCAAGGTCAGGAATGTATTGAGCAAAACCGAGATCTATCAGTTTTATTTCAGGCTTTCCGTTTATCTCATCAACTAAAATATTCTCCGGTTTAAGATCATAGTAGATATAATTAGATTGATGGAGATAATAAAGCACCGAGCAAAGCTGTTTGATTATTTCTATTAATGCTTTTTCATCTTTTAATTTTTGATACTTCAGCAGTTCAACGCCGCCGAAGAATTCCATCGTAATAAATCTGCTGCCGGTGGAAATCTCTTTTTCCGATTCGCTTTTTTTAACAATAGTTCCGAGTTCATTCGGTTTTATTATGTTTGGGTGGTTTAATTTTCTCAGGATAAAATATTCATTCCTGAAAACCTGTACTTCTTCCGGCAGAGCATCTGGAGATAAAATTTTTATTGCTATATCTTTACCGGGGAATTCTGCATCACGGCAAAGATAAACCGCGCTTCTCCCCTGACCAAGTTTTTTCTTTACTAAATATCGTTCGTTAAGCATTATCAGTTTTTTATTCTCGGATTAAAATAAGTATTAATTTCTCTTCCAAAATTATTTGCTGCAAACAAAGTAATGAACAATGTTATCCCGGGGAAAAATATCATCCACCAGGCAGAAGTAAGATAACTTTGCCCTGTTTCGATCATCTGCCCCCAGGAAGGATAACTGCCGCCGGTGCCAAGCCCAAGAAAACTTAAGGCTGCTTCTGCAAGTATAACATTGCCGTATTGAAAAACAAGGTTAACAACTACCGATGCTGTTATTACCGGCAGAACTTCTTTTGTTAATAGTTTATACTTTGAAAGCCCTATCATCTTTGCAGTAACAAAATATTCTTTATCTTTCATTGCGATCACTTCTCCCCGAACTATTTTGAAGAGGCTCATCCAGCCCGAAAAGCCAAGAACAACAATAACTGATACAAGCGAATTGCCGAAGAGGGCAAGTATAAGAATAACTAAAAATATCATTGGGAAAGCAAGCAGCATATCTGTAAATCTGCTCAGCGAAGAGTCAACCCAGCCTCCGAAAAAGCCTGCTAAAAATCCGAGCGCAAGTCCGAGCACCATTGTGATCATTACAGCGCCGAGTCCAACAAATAAAGAGACCCTCGCACCATAAACCAGCCTGGAGAAAATATCTCTGCCGAGTTCATCTGTCCCAAGCAGAAAAATTTTTTCTGTAACAAAAGGTTTCCCTTCAGCATATTTAACTTTTGCAGCCGGCAGATGAAAGGCTCTTCCTCTCTGAAAATATGTAACAACATTTCCGTTTTGCACGCTGTCAACAAAAATTATATTTTCATTGTATGATCGTTTAACTACTTTATTTTTTAATTCTAAAAATTGCGATAGCTGATCAGAGGAGGTTTTCCTCTCTTCAGCAAGATGAAGAATTTTTACTTTGCTGAAAGGGGGAAGCAATTTTGTTACGCTGAGGTCTCTTTCAAAATCGGGGTTGGTACCTGAAACTATTGGTGCAAAAACAAAAAAAGTAAGCAGAAGCAAAAGAGCTGCTGCAGTGAAATTTAATTCTTTATTCAGAATCCCGCCCTGATTCTTTTTGAAATAAATATAAAAAGGGATCAGAATTATCAGTGCAGTGGAGAAAAAATTATCAAGCAAAGAAAAATTGAGCTGACCAGCAGCCAAAGACACATCAGTAAAAAATAGTTTTAAGTATTTTAACAGAAGCTCAATGGAATAAAAAATTTCCGAAACCCTTAAAATAAAAACTACAGTACAAATAGCTATGATGAACTGCCATATTTTTATTCTGAGTTTCACTCTAATTAAGTATTCCTTTGATTAATCTTTTATCAATTTTAGCCTTTAAGATATCCGCTGCGAGGTTCGTAAGTATAACAAGAATTCCTGAAATAAAAGTGCAGCCGATAACAAGCGGGTAGTCGCGCGCCAGGATCGCATTAATTGTCAATCTCCCCATCCCGGGCAGTGCAAAAATAACTTCAGTGATCAAAGCCCCGCCGAAAAGAATTCCCAGCTCAACCCCTGCTGCTGCAATCAGCGGACCAACAGCATTCGGTATGACGTGCCTTAATGTGATTGTTCTTTCATTTAACCCGTTAGCACGCAGGTTCAGCACAAAGGGTTTATTGTATGTTTCTTCAAGATTATCCCTCAGGTATTTGTAAAATACTGCAATGCCGCCAAGTGAGAGTGTTACCAGTGGAAGGATCAAATGTTTTGCATAATCAAAAAAAGACTGAATGAATGAAAAAGACCCGGAATCAAAAGAGCGCAGACCCGATGATGGGAGAATATTTAATGAAGCTGAAAAAACATAGATCAGAAAGACACCGGTTACAAAGGAAGGGATAGCATAAATAACCAGGCTCATCTTTGCGAAAAGATTATCAGTAAACCCATTGATCTTTTGAACCGATATAAGCGCAAATAAAAAACCAAGACCAATCTGGAAAGCAAAACTTATCGAAGAAAAGATCAGCGTGAAGGGGAGATATTGCATTATCACCGAAAGAACCGGCATCCTGTAATTATAAGAAATACCAAAATCTCCCTTAAAAAGATTCGTAATGAAAGTTCTGTACTGATCAAAAACAGGGCTGTTAAGATTGAAAGACTGTTTTACCTGTTCTGCAAGGCGTGGGCTTAGTTCCGGCGAGATAAACTTTTCAGCCGGGTCACCCGGTGAAATTCGTAAAAGAATAAAAATAAAAGTTATAAGGAGGAACAAAACTATTAATGATGAAATTACCCGTTTAATCAGTACTTTAAGAATTTCATTTTTCATATTCTGTTACTGACTTCGCTAATAAAATAATCAGCTTATTACCGTCTCCTTGAAACATTCTGTCCCCAAAAATTTTTACTGTGATCTTTTAATTAATACTAATAAATATAGGCTTAATTTATTATTTTGTTCAGTAAATAAAAAATTTCATTTTAAAATGCTTCAGGTACAGATACAGGAAATCAGCATCAGGTCACAAAGCCGGAACAGGTCTATACTGAAAGATGTTTTTTTTGATCTGGGCAGGAACCAGGTTTTCACTGTGCTCGGTAAAAACGGAAGCGGCAAGTCAACCTTCATTAAATCTGTCACAGGGCTCCTGGACAATAAATTTTATTCTGTTTCAGGTAGTGTCTTGTTTAAGGGGAAAGATCTGTTGGCTTTGAAAAATGAAAAGCTGCTTGAAATAAGAAGAGATAAAATCAAATATGTTTTCCAGGATGCAGTGAACAGCTTTGATCATCTGAAAAAATTGAAATATTATTTTGACCTTCTTACAAAAGATAAAAACGAAGTAAATGATCTGCTGGAATATTTTCTTTTAGCGGGTTCAAAACAATTATTTGAAATGTATGCCTACGAACTAAGCGGCGGGATGGCACAAAGAGTAAGCTTTGTTCTTGCTTTGCTCTCAAAGCCCGAAATTATAATTCTGGACGAGCCGACTTCAGGCATAGATTCAGCTATTGCAAATTTATTCCTGCTGAAGCTGAAAGATTTTGCAAAGAGCAATGAAAATTCTGTTCTTCTTGTAACGCAGGATATTCTCTTCGCTGAAAAAGTGTCGGATAAAATTGCATACCTGTCGAACAGCAGGCTTTCCGAGTTTTATGAAGCCGGTGAATTTTTTAATGCACTGAATGATCCGCAGCTGAATGAATTCTTACAAGCAAACAAACAGATTGAGAGCCCCACCTCTTCAGGAGAAAAATGGGCACTTTGATTGAAATAAAAAACCTGAATTATTCTGCTCACACCGGGTCTTTGTTAAAACGTGGCGAAGAGAAAATAATTCTAAAAAATATTTCTTTGAGTATTGAAAGGAAAGAAATAGCAGGGATTACAGGAGAATCCGGTTCCGGGAAAACAACTCTTGCAAAATTAATTGCGGGAGTTTTAGCCCCTGCTTCCGGTAAAATAAATTTTAATTTTTCAGATGAGTGGCAAAATTTAAAAACTAATCCTGTACAAATACTTTTTCAAAACAATAACGAAATTTTAAATCCCTTCAGAACGATCGAAGATATTGTTGATGAAGCGATTCTTATCAGGCAAAAAAAGAAAACTGATACGAGCTCAGAAAAGAAAAGAATATTTGACTCTGTTGACTTTCCTGAAAATCTCCGGAAGCGTAAAGGCTTTGAGCTGAGCGGCGGCGAACAGCAGCGCGCAGCACTCGCACGAATTATTGCAGCAAGACCAGAGATGCTTATTCTCGATGAACCATTTTCTGCACAGGATGTGGAATCACAATTGAATCTCTTAAATCTTTTCAAAAAAATTAATGAAGAATTCAGCCTTACAATGATCTGCATTGCTCATAACCTGAAAATTTTAAGAAAGCTTGCCCACAGAATTTTTGTAATGTACAACGGTGAAATAGTTGAAAGCGGAAGTGCAGAAAAGATATTCAGCTCACCTGAAAATGACTATACAAAGTTTCTGCTGAAATGCGAGAATTATGATCTTTCGTACGATGAGCTGAAATTCAGCGGCAGCAGGTAATCTGAGTAATCCGAAATTTTTTCAAGCTTAATATGTCAAAAACAAATGTGATCAGGATTCTCGAAGCAAATAAAATTCCGCACTCAACACACAATTACGAAGTTAACGAAGATGATCTTAGCGGATTAACCGTTGCAAATAAAATTGGAGCAGATCCTGATTCTGTTTTTAAAACTCTTGTTGCAAAGGGAGATAAAAACGGAATAAATATCTTTTGTATTCCTGTAACAGCAGAATTGAATTTGAAGAAAGCAGCTTCGGTAAGCGGAAATAAAAAGATTGAAATGCTAAAGGAGAAGGACCTGCTTCAAGCAACTGGTTATATCAGAGGCGGGTGCTCGCCTGTAGGGATGAAGAAAAAATTCCCTCTATATATAGATGAAACAGCACAGATTTTTGAGAAAATTTATATCAGTGCAGGCGTGAGGGGAACACAGGTCCGCCTTTCACCCTTCGACCTTGTGCGGTTGACTGATGCCGTATTCACTGACATTACCTGACTTCTCTAAAAATCCTTTCATTTATTATTTATCTTCTCTATATTTGAACCCGAAAAAATTGGAGTGAAAAAGATATGGCTAAACAACAAACTTTTGCTGATAAAGCTAAGGCAAAAACTAAGGTCAGCGGTGTTAGTGTAAAACTTATTAAGAGCGTAAAATCATCAAAAGGGACTTACAAGTTCAACGAAAAATTTGTTAAGATAGACGACATCAGTAAGGTTGGCGAAATTAAATAATAAGAAATTCAAAGCGGTTTGTGATCGCTTTTTTTAATTTCATAATAAGTGCGGCTCACCTTGAAGGTGAGCCGCACTTATTTTAAAACAACTCCATACTTAAACACCCCTCAACTTCCAGCAATTTTTCTTTTATGTTTATTCCTCCGGTATAGCCTCCTAACCCTCCGTTGCTTGCAATCACTCTGTGACAGGGAATGATTATCGGTATGGGGTTTGCACCATTTGCTCTGCCGACTGCCCTGACAGCCTTTACATTTCCGATTTTTTCTGCAACAGTTTTATATGAAACTGTTTTACCAAAAGGAATTTTTTGCAGTTCACCCCACACCTTCTTCTGAAATTCTGTCCCTTCAATATCGAGCGGCACATAAAATTTCTTTCTCTTCATATCGAAATATTCTTTCAGTTGTGTGAATATCCCGAACATAAAAGGATCATCCGGATAAATTTTTGTAGCTTCTTTTGTGTTTAGCCGGGAGGATTTTTTATTCAGATACAGCTTCCTGATACCTTTTCTCGTACAAAAGATATCGAGCTTGATACCGGAAATAACTGCCGATGCATAATAAAGATTCTCTGACCTTTCCATTTTAAAATTCCAGAGATTTTGCTTACTCACAATTTATGAAAAAAGAAATAAAAAAGGGAAGCAAGTATATTGATTCTTGCAATACCAACTGATAAATCCGTTGGTTAACAAAAATAAAGGAAGGATTGTATTATGCGCTTACCACTTCGATTGCGGGATTTATATCTCTCTTCAGCAAGTTTTCAATTGCCATCAATGTTCCGCTGATAGCAGTCGGGCACGAGCCGCAGGCGCCCTGGTAACGGATCTTCACCTTAAAGCCGTCAACACCCAAAACCTGCAGACCACCGCCGTCGCCTGCAAGAGCCGGTCTGACTCTCTGATCTAAAATCTCATTTACTTTTATCATCAGTTCACCGGCGTGCTCATTAGGAGACTGCACATTTTTTTCTTCCGGGATTAAATTTCTATCAAAGGTTTTTAAGAAATTAATAAATGGTTTTTGTACCTGCCCCCAGCCTGTGTCTTTTTTCTTTTCAATTGTTACAAACTTATCCATATAAAAGACTGAAGCTACCCCATCGATTTCGAATATTCCTTTTGCCAGCGGATCTTTCTGTGCTTCTTCTTTATTTGAGAATTGTCTTGTCTCAACTTGTAGTAATTTTTCGTTTAAAATAAATTTTAACGCCTGCGGGTTGGGAGTTAAATCAACATCTTCTACCATTAACATATTCAGCTTTCCTTAATTTATTAACGATTTAAAAATAGCTTCATTTACAGCTTTGTTCAAGTCAGAACATATATTTAGAGACCCCTGAAAAATAGATTTATCCAATACCATAGTATTTTGATAGCACGCTGATGACACGGATTTGGCTGATTTTTGCGGATTATATCTGTGTTAATCTGTTAAATCTGTGTCATCCGTGTGCTATTTTAATTTTTTAGAGGTCTCTAATTTATCTTATCAGAAAATACATTCGGCAAAATCCATTACGCCTGCAATTGGATGACAAACAAAATGCAGATATATTTTGATATAAAATTATTCACCGTTTCTGAAATTATATGGACCGTAAAAATATTCTCATCGTTTTTACCGGCGGAACTTTTTCAATGATGATAGATGAAAAAACCGGCGGCGCAGTTCCCCGCTACTCAGGCGAAGAATTGCTTAAAAAAATTCCTGAAGCAGAAAAGCTTGCAAATATTACCTGTCATGATTTCGGAAAATATCCGGGACCCCACATGACTCCCGAACTGATGTTTAAATTATCGGGTACAATTAAACATCTTATAAAGAACGGAAATTATTCCGGTGTTATTGTAACACACGGAACGGATACTCTCGAAGAAACGGCTTACCTGCTTGACCTTACTATAAAAACCGAAATTCCCATAGTATTAATCGGCTCGATGAAAAACAGTTCGGAGCCTGATTGGGACGGACCGGGAAATCTCCTCGATGCTATTCAAATTTGTATGGATGAAAGTTGCAGGAACCTCGGCGTGCTTGTCTGCCTGAACGGCGAAATAAATGCTGCAAGCGAGGTTACGAAAACTTATACAGATGAAATAGACACTTTTCACAGCCTGGATTTCGGTGCACTGGGTTTGGTAAAAAATGGTAAAGTTATAATAAACCGTCCCCCTTACAAGCTTGAAACAATTGAGACTGAAAAAATAATTACCAATGTTGATATGCTCACCGTTTACGCCGGTATGAATGAAAAGTTTTTCCGGTTCTCTGCAGACAGCGGCGCTGAAGGAATAGTGGTTGAAGCTCTTGGAGTTGGAAATGTTCCGCCTGCTGCTTTTGAAGGAATTAAATATGTAGTAGAAAAAAATATCCCCGTTGTTCTTGTATCACGCTGCCCCGCTGGGGAAACTCTTGACATTTACGGCTACCCCGGCGCCGGCAAATGGCTGCACAGTATCGGGGTGATATTTGCAGAATACCTTAACGGACAGAAAGCAAGAATAAAATTAATGCTGGCTCTGGGAAAGACGAAGGACTACAATGAACTGAAAAATATTTTTGAAGGGTAAAAAAAAATTAATAAGTGAAATAACTTCTTAATCAACTGCAATGTGTTCTATCTCCACTTTATGAATATCTTTTACAGGTCTGCCTAAAAATAATTCGGCGACTTCCTTAAAAGTTACCGGAATATCGCTTACATAAAAATCGTGGTGCCCCTGTGCGTTTGAATTTGTTTCGAACCCAACCCTGTTCAATTCATTTCTTACAACCTCTGCTGATGCAATCCCGGAGTCAACAAGAGTAACATTTTCCCCGATCACTTCCTGGATTACATCTGCAAGAATCGGATAATGAGTACAGCCAAGAACGAGAGTATCAATATCAAGCTCTCTTAATTCTTTCAGATATTCTTCCGCAATCTCATGAGTAGCTTTTGTATTGACCCAGCCTTCCTCAGCAAGCGGGACAAACAGCGGGCACGCCTTTTCGAACACCTCAATTGCCGGGTTATGCTTTCTGATCTCCTTTGAATAAGCTTTATTATTTACTGTTGCTCTTGTACCAATAACTCCGATCCTTCCGTTCTTTGTATGCTTTACAGCAAACTTAGCACCCGGCTCTATCATCCCGATTACCGGCACATTAAAATTCTTCGCCAGTTCATTAAGTGCTACCGACGAAACGGTGTTACAGGCAACTACTATCGCTTTAACATTTTTATTCATTAAAAACTTTGCATCCTGAAGAGCGTATTCGATTACAGTAGAGTTGGATTTTGATCCATAGGGCACACGCGCTGTGTCACCGAAATAAATAATATTTTCATTTGGTAATGCTGATGCAAGCCTTTTTACTACTGTTAAACCACCGATGCCGGAATCAAATACCCCGATCGGCTTTTCTTTTTCCATGAAGTTCAAAATTTATCCTATAACATTTGTGAAATGGTTTTTGTCAGTTCCGATTTTATGAACTGGTAATCATTGATAGAAATTTTCTTTCCGGTTCTGTCAAGCACATAAAATGAGTCAACAATATCATCGCCTCTTGTGGAGATCTTTGCGAAATATATAACCAGCCCAAGCTCGTTCATCTTGCTTGTTACCTGGTATAAGAATCCAAGCCTGTCGGGGGAATAAATATCTATTATCGTATATTTTTCCTGCTTTTCAAAAATGACTTTTACTTTTCCGCTTCTCTTAAAAAATTTGTTCTCAATCCTCCACCACCTGTTTTTCATTCTTGCAATTTCTGCATTCAGCTTCAACAGTCCTGAGATCACTGCTTCGAGATCGGATTCAATCTTTCCATACTTATCCCTGCTTACAATATCGTGTGTGCGAAAGTCAGTCACGTTGAATGTATCAATTACAATTCCGTCCTTCCTTGTGAAAATTTTAGCATCGTGAATATTCAGATCATTTATTGAAAGCACACCGCAGAGTTTTGAAAGCAGCGAGGGAAAATCTTTTGTAATTACAGTTATGTTCGTGTACCCGCTGATCTCTTTGAACAAAGCTGAAACTTTCACGCCCTTTTGAATTTCTTCGATATGCCTGGCGATTTCTTCGTCAGAGAAATGATGGACATACGCAATATCATTTATAGAATCAATATGTTCCTGGACATGTTCTTCCGAAATAACTTGTGAATGTCTGCTGATATCTCTTGGAATTATGTATGTGTTGGAGACTAAAAATTCCTCGCCGCTGATCTGTTCTTCAAGCATTGATTTTGTTTTCATATAGAGTTCGGCAAGCAGGTCGCTCTTCCACGAAGTCCAGACTGCAGAATTAACAGCAGAGAGATCGGCATAGGTTACAAGATAAAGCAGATCGAGATCTTCGATCGAGTTAAATTTTGCACTGAAGTTATTAAGTGTTTCAGGATCGTTCAGGTTACGCCTGAATGCGACCTGTTCCATCACAAGATGATTTTTTACAAGAAAAGATACACGCTCGATTTCTTCTTCATCATAACCAAGCCGCTGCATAATTGCAACCGCCATTTCAGCACCTATGATCTCGTGCCCGGCAATGTTTATTGGCTTTGCAATATCATGGAATAAAAGTGCAAGGTATAATATTTCCTTATTTTTGATTTTGTTGAAAATTTTACCGAGCGGTGATTTATCTTTTTCAAGCTTTTCAATATTCTGAATTGTAACAAGTGTGTGTTCATCGGCGGTGTAACAATGGTAAACCCCGTGCTGCATAAATCCTACAAGCTCTTTCCATTCAGACATAAATGCGCCGAGCACTCCAAGTTCATTCATTACTGAAAGAGTCTGTCCGACATTTTTAGACAATTTCAATATTTCCCTGAAGAAAACAGAAGACTCGGGCTGGATAGAAGATTTTTCAGAAACTTTATCCACGGCTTCAAGTATTTTAGTTCTCAGGTTTTCATCAAAACGTGCGCCGTATAAACCGCGGTAATAAAAAGCTCGCAATGTGTCTGAAAGAGTAAGTCCCTCGCTGCCGGTGTGATAAATCGTTTTTCCTTTTATTTTAAAGATGCCGTCAAGATCAATACCCAATGAATCAGGAAGCGGGTTTGAGAATTCCTCATCAAATCTTTTTATAATTGATTTTGTGAACCGGCAAATAATATTTGCAGCGTCGAAATATTCTTTCATAAATGAAGCAAGTGTATCTTTACGCTGGTAAATCAATTCACAAAATTTTTCCTGCATAGTAAATTCAAACCGGTCGCTCTTCTGATGACTCAAAAGGTGAAGATAATTTCTTACGCCTAAAATTAATTTATAGCTTTCAAGCAGCCTGTTGCACTCATTTACACTTGTAAATTTTTCCTTTTTCAGAATATCAATAAAAATTTCCGCCTGTGTAGTCTCGTTCTGTTTGTTAAGCAGGATTTTATTTTTGAGGATGTACATCCATTCGATCGCCTGGAAATCACGCAGCCCTCCGGCTGAAAGTTTTACGTTAGGCTCGAGAACTTTTGGAGAGCCTCCGTATTTTTCATGTCTCTCAGAAATATCAAAAGCAAGCCCCTGGAACAGAGTCGCTTTCATTTTATCTGTAATTGAATCGAACAATAATTTATTCCACTCGCTGTAAATTTTGTTTGAGCCGATCAGCAGCCTTGTTTCAAAAAATTGTGTGAACGTGTGAAGATCGGTTTTGAGAAATTTTTTAATGTCCGAAAATTCCCTGATAGTATGTGATACTTCAACACCGTTATCCCAGAATTTTTTAATTAGCCCTGAGATCTCTTCCCTGTGCTCATCAACGTCTTCAGCAATAAAAATAATATCAATATCAGAATATGGCGAAAGCTCTCTCCTGCTGAAGCTGCCCGCAGAGGTAAGGGCAAACTTAAATTTTTTATGGTCGGCAAGTAAACGGATATATTCTTCAACAAGCAGGCTGTAAGCCATACTGAATCTGAGTGAGTTCTTCTGCAGGCTTTTATCACCGAAAAGCTTATCGCGGTTTTTAATAAATTCCTGTTTTGCTGTTTGAGTGGCGGACATAATTCCTGTTTATCGCATAATAATTATTATCAAATTAAGTTACGCAGGTTCAAAGATGACATCTTTTCTAAATAAAATAGGTATTCTATCCCTTTGCTAAAAATTTTGCTTTTAAGCGATTTCTGTTTGAAAAATAAAGATGTCATCTTTTCGCCTCTCGTGTTTGTGTAAGTTGAGTTATTAAGTTAAAATCTCAGCGCTTGTATTCAGCTTCTACTACAGAACCAATCCCTCCCCGCACATTAAACTTCGCTGTCACACGCATAAAGCGCGGCTTGCATATTTCAGCAAGATCGTCAAGGATTTTATTCGTAACGCTTTCAAAATAAATTCCGTCGCTTCTGTAAGAGTTCAGGTAAAATTTCAGCGATTTAAGCTCGATGCAAAACTTATCAGGAATATACTCGATCCGGATAGTTGCAAAATCGGGCTGACCTGTTTTCGGGCAGAGCGATGTAAACTCCGGAGCTTCGTGAATTACTGTGTAATCTCTCTCCGGTTTCGGGTTGGGAAATATTTCGAGGAGTTTGAGTTTGTCTGTCATGGTTTATCTAATATAAAATTATTTGACTACAGTTTTTTCCTTTTTTTACTCAGATTCAATTTTATAGCCATTCCCGTCACAGCGATAACGCTGCGCCCTAATAGGTCAGAAATTTCGCCCAAAGAAACACGTCCATAGTTTTTTATCAGGTATTCTTTGTCTTCAGGGCTCCAGGGTTGTGGTCTTCCGGCGCTAACGCCAAGTGGTCCTACTATGGTAATAATAGCATTTACGCTTCTGTTTATTCTCTTTGCGATTTCTTTAGTCGGGAGCTTTTTATAGTTCTGTATAACAAATTCTTTTTCTTTCTCAGTCCAGGGGCGTCCTTTTTCACGCAGTTTCAATCCTAACCTGCTCGCCTGATGCTGAACCGCACTTTGAGTAACGCCGAGATTTTTTGCTATTTCAGAATAGCTTTTTTTGTTGAAATTTTTTTTAAGATAATTATTTTCCTTTCTTGTCCATTCATGATCGTGCTGCGGTCTGCTTATTCCTAAATACTGAGCCTGCAACATAACAGCATATCGGGTTCTATGCAATTTATTTGCAATTTCCTGCAGGGAGATTTTTCTATCGGGATAAAGTTTTTTTAGAAGATCTTTATCCTCTTCAGACCACAGCTCAGATCTTGTCCCGAGCAGATTCAGAAATTTTGCCCTGCCCATTACAGAAGGAATCGATCTTTTAAGTGTTCGTGCAATTGAAGATTTTTTCCTATTGTCATAATGACGACAGAGATAATTATCTTCCCATTTTTCCCAGGGGCGAACTCCATCATAGCGAATTCCCATTAACGCCGCCTTAGCCATTACTGAAATACGACCCTTGCCCAACTTCTCAGAAACATATCCAGGACCTTTCTTTTTATAATTTTTTTTCAGGAATTTTATTTCATCTTCGCTCCATACAGGAATACGACTTAATCCGAGCTTTTTGGCTTTAGACGCTACTGATTTCTGACTATGGTTAACAAGCTCAGCAACAAATCTTGAACCCCTGGAGGGGTAGTGTTCTTTAAGAATATTTAATTCTTCTTCTGTCCAGTTGTTTATCATAGGAGCAATGAGAAATCTTATAGTTAAAATCCCTTAAACCTTGAAAAATATTTATCGATCTCATCTCTCATTTCTATTCCAACTTGCTCGAAACAATCTAATAAACCCTCGTAAGCGCCTTCACCTCCGAGAAAATCCCAAAACTCTTTTGCTACTTTTAATTCGTTCTGAAGATCAATCATTCCCCTCATTGTCCAACGATTATATGGTTGTGGCTCATAAGGATTGTATGGAATGGCAATTAGTGTTTGAATGTTTAATTTAGGATTGGAAGAAAGTGATGAAGCAATCCATTCTAAAAGTGTTCTTTTAAATTCCTTAAATCCCCCAGCATTTGGTTTGGCAGTTTTTAAGTCGAAAAGATAGATTGTGTCATCTTTAGCAACAAGTTTAATATCAACTTTTGTCAGCCTTACATTTCTCATTTCACCTTGTTGACATACTTTTCTTATCGCTTCAATTTCTTCAGGTTTATTTGGATTAGTAACAGCGGTTGCAAGATTATCCATAATTTTCTGTATTACGTTATGTGCCTCTGAACTTATTTGTAATCCTGCGACTTGTTGAGATTGAACTAATTTAAAGTTTTCTGTGGCTAAAGTTTTTGCAACAGGCTCAAAAATGGTTGTGCCAAAATTTGTATTGAGTGAATGAATAAACTGATAAAGTGCTAATCTGTCTTTTCCCAATAGTCTTGTATGGAAAGGCATTGAAGCTGGTTCAGGACTATGGTTGGCAAATTTATTTCTTAAACTATTTTTTAAAACATCTTTTAGGTTTTTTATTTGTGTTTCTGGTAGAGCCATATAGTGATTATCCTACGTATGAATAACTCCTGTTCCACTGCAATGAGGACAAGGCATTTCTTTAACCTGTTTTATATTATGGAATTCTGCAGACCATACTCCTTCTTCCCAATGCCAATCATTATAACTTTTGAATTTAGCAGTTAAGATTTTTCTAGTCTTGGCAAAAATATTCATTGCTTGTCCTTTACTGCTTGCTTTAAGATATTCGGTTCCCCAGTCACTTGTTTCAGCATATCTCAGCTTGTAACTAATTGCATATAATTTTTCCATTATAGTATAGGCTATTTTGTTTTTAAATGAAATATTATTTCTGAATAAGCTCCCTTATCTTTTTCTGTCCTATTAAGTACAGGGCGTTTGAACTGCTGAACGATTTTCATTCCTGCTTTTTCTGCAATTGCAGGATATAGATTTGATTTGTCATTAGCTACAAGAAAAACATTATAGTCATTTGCAAGATATTTTTTAGAATTCAATAAAACTTGAGCTACTCCCTCAACATAAGAAGATTGCGCTTCTCTTCCTCTTCCTTTAAATAAAGGTCCGATTTCAAGCTCATCTCTTCTCTTAAAACCGAACAAATCATAAGCGTAAGCATGCTGTTCGTGGTAATCAATCAAACCAACATAAGGCGGACTTGAAAAAATTCCGTTTATCTTTTGCTTTTTCACCAAAGTTGCAAATTTTTTATCTGCCTTTTTCAGTTCTTCAACTAAATCAATTTCTCTGCTGTCCCCAGTCAAACAAATTTGTTTTGTATCAGTTCTTAGTGTGTTAAATTCAGAAAGTCTTTCTATGGTATCTTCTGTATAGGTTTCCCACCATTTTAAAATTGAAAATAAAGGTTTGCAAATCTTACCGTGCTTGCTGCAATAATAAGTAGAGTTAATTGGTTCAATAAGCGTCGCCAAATCAGCGTGGGTTGTTGCTCTGCACGAGCGAATTGTCCTGCTTAAGATAAGTTTCAAAATGTCTTTCGTGTTTGAATTCTTCAGCCCCTTTATCCTGGAATAAACAAAATCTATTTCATCTTTAACCTGCTGAAAAAACCATTTGTCTAAGAATGTATCATGCTTTTCCCGTGTCAGAATTATATCATACTTTTCAACCAGTTTATTATATATAGGCAGAAACTGTTTTTCTTTTTCTCTCCCATA
Source organism: Bacteroidota bacterium (assembly GCA_021815365.1). Classification (GTDB taxonomy): domain Bacteria; phylum Bacteroidota; class Ignavibacteria; order Ignavibacteriales; family Ignavibacteriaceae; genus JAKAGZ01. The sequence continues at coordinate 2,708 of JAKAGZ010000047.1, read as the reverse complement.
CTTGTCTTCATCTATTTGTCCTCTGCTAACTTTATACCTGTACTCAGGGCTTGGGAAATATTTGTTGTTGAAAACATTAAGTTCCTTCAACAGTTCTTCTTCAAACTCCAAAGTACAGTGGTGTTGTAAAAAGCTCTTTAATTTCAGGGTAATTAAATTTGATTGTTGAACAACATCTTGAACATCATACTTATCAACTTTACAGTTTGAAATGAATGAATTAAAAAAGGAAATATCTATTCCTATTGCGTGCATTCCCAACTCATTTGCCTGAACCAATGTTGTACCACTTCCGCAAAAAGGATCGAGCACAATATCGCCTTCGTGGAAATAAACTTCTTTCTTAAAATCGTCTGTATGATTATCTAAAAAGTATTCAACTAATTGAGGGATGAACTTTCCCTTGTATGGATGGAGACGATGTACGTGTTTGGTTGTTTCTGCTTCTTTGTATTGGTCGAAAGATAAAGCCCAATTTAAATCATCTCCTAATTTACTTTTGTAATGAATTTCTCTTTTACCGTTAAAAGATTTATAGTACTCTGTAAGTTCATTTTTTGAAACAAACAGATCTCCGTTTTCACCGTATTTACGAATTCGCCCATAATTAATAAGGTAGGAAATATTTGAAGTTGATACTTTCTTTTTTAAATGTTCTGATGCCCAATTACTGGCTTCTTTAAGCGTTAAAAAATCACCGGGTTCAAATAGTCTTAATTGCATGTTCTGAATTTATGTTTTACAGTTATGTTATGCCTTAAATTAAAAATTTCTGAAACAAGATGCGTGAAAGACTCGTCAATAACAATAGCATACCACCTCAAATATATACTGGTTTAATTTTGTAAGGGATCGGATCTTCAATACCCGCCTGCTGAAAACCTCTCAGGCGCAGTGCGCAGCTATCGCACTCTCCGCAGGCTTCGTCTTCATTCTGATAACACGACCACGTCAGCTCAAGAGGAGCTTTTAGCTCAGTCCCTTTCTTTACGATCTCTGCTTTTGAAAAATTAATTACCGGCGTTATGATCTTTATTTTTGTCTCAGGCTTTGTTCCTTCATCTGTCATTTTTTCGAAAGCCGAAAAGAAAGATGGTCTGCAGTCAGGATAACCGGATGAATCTTCATAAACTGCACCGATAAAAACTGCTGATGCTTTTAATATTTCAGCCCAGCTCACGCACGCTGAAAGTATGTTCGCATTCCTGAAAGGAACATAAGAAGAAGGGATCTCTTTATTGGATAGATCAGCTCTTGTTACTTTTATTTTTTCATCTGTTAAAGATGAGCCGCCGATCTTTGAAAGATGAGTGAAATCTATCACCAGTCTTTTCTCAACATTATAAAAATCAGCAATGTCATTGAAAGATTTTAATTCCTTTTTCTCCGTTCTTTGTCCGTAGTTAATATGCGCAAAAGCTAACCGATAACTTTCATTAGCGATCGCCGCGGTGACGCAGCTATCCATTCCTCCGCTTACCGCAACAACGGCAGTTTTTCTTTTGTCAGACATTTTTTTACCTGAAATTCAGGATTTAAAATAAGAAAATAGCCGTTTACATTGAAGTCAGAGGGAAAGTCAAACCTGCCTACGGCTCGCCTCGCTGCAAAGCGGGTAGGCAGGTTACCAAATTCTTTTCGGGTAAGAAGCTTTGTAAAAAAAGTGTCTATGTCTTTTTGATCGAAAAGAATAATATCACAATCACAAAACTTACAACAGCAGAAAAAAGGAAAGGTGCCTGAGAACCAAGCTGATCCCATAAAATTCCCGCGAGAAAAGATCCTATCATAATTGCAAAGCCGGAAAGCATAGTAAGCAAGCCGATCGCTGTTCCCCGGTTTTTATCAGGAACCATATCTGATACCCACGCTCTTGCCACTCCTTCTGTTGACGCAGCATAAATTCCGTAAAATGCAAATAATATCCAGACAACCGTTAGGTGAGAAGTTAATGCGAAACCGAGATAAACAGCAGAATAGATCAGCAGTCCGGTAACAAAAATATTTTTCTTCCCGTACTTATCAGAAAATCTTCCAAGCGGGTATGAAGCGAGAGCATAAACAAAATTATAAAATATATAGCCAAGTATTGCCAGAGTAGAAGAGTGAGAAACATCTTTTGATTTTAAGATCAGGAAAACATCGCTGCTGTTCACCAATGAAAAAAGTGTAAAGAGGATTATTAACTTTTTATATTCAGCAGGGGCTGCACTCCAGAACAATTTATAATTTTTCTTTTCCTTATGATGAACTTCAACCGGTTTGTCTTTTACAGGAACAGTAAAACCAATTGCAATCACTGAAGGAAAGAACGCAACAAGAAAAATCAAAGTGTAATTATCAGGAAAGAAATGGAGAAGAACCAGTGCGCTTATCGGACCGAGAGCAGCTCCGAGTGTATCCATCGCCCGGTGGAATCCGAAAACAGCACCCGAATTATTTTCTGAATAACCTGCAAGCAATGCATCGCGCGGCGCTGTTCTGATTCCTTTTCCTATCCTGTCTGTAACTCTTGAAAAAAGCACTGTTGAAATGTGAGGAAAAATTCCCGGCAGTGGTTTTGTAATAGCAGAAAGGCTGTAACCAATTCTCACAAAAACTGATCTCTTTCCAATCCTGTCCGAAAGATTTCCGAAATATCCTTTAAAGAATCCGGCAGTGATTTCCGCAAGCCCTTCGATAAGCCCCACAACAGCCATAGAAGAGCC
>JAKAGZ010000046.1 GCA_021815365.1 Bacteroidota bacterium | reverse complement strand
CGTCATCATAATTAAGAACAGGTGTACTGAGTGTTAGATACAAAATTTTATTAAACCAAATTTTCTTAATTTATTTACTGAAAATTTTTCTAATTCTGAATACGGAGAAATAATGGCAGATAATCATTATAAAGTAATAATAATTGGTTCAGGACCCGCGGGATTTACAGCGGCGTTATATACAGGCAGAGCAAATCTTAATCCTGTTATTTTTGAAGGAATGCAGCCGGGCGGACAATTGACCATCACTACCGAAGTTGAAAATTATCCCGGGTTCGAGCACGGAATTCAGGGACCCGAATTAATGGATATAATGAGAAAACAGGTTCAAAGATTTGGAGCTAAATCTATTTATAAGGAAATTACTGAAGTTGATTTTTCCAAGCGTCCTTTCATATTAAAAACTTTTGAAGGCGAAGAATATAAAGCTGATGCTGTAATAATTTCCACAGGAGCTTCTGCAAAATTATTGGGACTCGAAAGTGAAAATAAATATATGGGTTATGGTGTTTCTGCCTGCGCAACCTGCGATGGATTCTTTTTTAAAAATCAAAAAGTTCTTGTGATCGGCGGCGGCGACACTGCTATGGAAGAAGCAAATTTTCTGACAAAGTATGCTTCAGAAGTTATTGTGATTCACAGGCGCGAGGAGTTCAGGGCTTCAAAAATTATGCTTGAGAGAGCAAAGAAAAATCCCAAAGTAAAATTTCTTATGAACAAAGTTGTTAAAGAAGTGCTTGGCAAAGAAGAGAACGGGCGCAAAGTAATGACAGGCGTAATACTGAAAGATACAAAGACCGGTCAGACTGAAGAATTAAGTGCTGATGGTTTGTTTATTGCAATTGGTCATAAACCTAACACGGATCTTTTCAAAGGTATTCTTGATATGGATGAAACAGGTTATCTGAAAGTTAAACCCGGGACAACACAGACAAATATTCCCGGTATCTTTGCTGCCGGTGATGTTGCGGATAAAACTTACAGGCAGGCTATTACAGCGGCAGGCACTGGCTGCATGGCTGCAATAGATGCTGAGCGATGGCTCGCCGAACAGGAAGAGCTGTAAGCACTACACCATTACAAAATAATTCTTTCTTATCTGAACATATTTGATGAAGAGGTATCCGGATGTTGGGTCCGCGTACAATGCCGGTACGAGGAAACTTGTGGATAAAAAATAATCACTGCAACCGGTTTAATATCCAGTCTTCTTTTTGCTTTTGGGCTTCTTCAATTGTTTTGAATTTATAAACACCATGCGGAAATCTTTTAGTAAAAATTTTGCCGAAGGTTTCGTAGAAATCCGCAAGCATTTTGTAATAGTTCTCATCAGGATTTTTAACTATTAATGCATCGCGGGCATCCTGGTATGTTTTGTATTTATATACCGGCATCTTTTTTTAGCTTCTTAAGATAATATAAATCTTCTTTATCAATATTTCTAAAAGCATTTTCTTTCATTTTAATAAGAGAATCAATGTTGGCTGCTTTGATTTTTATTTTGTCAATTTCAATTTCGTGTGCTTTTATATTATAATAATTAAACAATTCACCTAATTGAAATAAAATATCAATAGCATATCCTTCCGGCGTACCATATCTGGTAACGTTATATGATTCCTTTTCTGATAATCTGATTTCTTCAATTGAATTATCGTTAAATACTTCTTTTAATGCAGTTCTTAGTTTATTAAAATTCTCTTCTTCAGGCTTTACGAAAATATCAATATCATTTGTAGCACGCGGAATCCCGTATAAAGCAACTGCATATCCGCCTATAAGTATATATTCAACTTTATGCTTTTCAAAAGCGGATAGTACTTTATTAAAAGATGAAAAAAAATTCATTCATTCACTTTTCTTTAATAAATTACTAAAGAATAATAGCATTAATTTAACACCAAAATCAATGTTTGTTAGTATATTTGTAACAATAAAAGGAATAATGATTTTAAAAAGTATGAAACCGAAAGTTGGATATGTTACAATTTTAGGTCTGCCGAATGCAGGGAAGTCAACACTTCTGAATGCGCTGCTCGGACAAAAGCTTTCGATTACTACCAGCAAGCCGCAGACGACAAGGAAAAGAATTCTTGGGATACTGTCAGATGAAAATTACCAGATAATTTTTCTTGATACGCCTGGTATTCTTAAACCTGTTTATCTTTTGCAGGAAAAGATGATGGATGCAGTAGTGCAGTCGGTTAAAGATGCCGATGTTATTATTCTGATCCTTGATGTAGCGCTCGATCCGGGCGGAGAAAAAACTCTGAAGAACAGCTTCATATATGATCTGCTAAGCAAAAGCAAAAAACCGAAAATTCTTTTATTAAATAAGATAGACCTGTCCACTCAGCAGCATATTAGTGGGCTTATAGATAAAGTGGAAAAAACAAAATACTTCAGGAAAATCATCCCTATATCATCAAAGCTGGCGTACAATGTGCACAGTGTTATCACAGAAATAATTGAATGTTTGCCGGAAGGCAGTAAATTTTATCCCGATGATATTGTTGCTGAAAAAGATGAAAGATTTTTTGTCTCAGAAATAATAAGAGAAAAAATATTTGAATTTTACAAAGACGAAGTTCCTTACAGCTGTGAAGTTGTAATTGCAGACTTTAAGGAAAGAGAAGGGAGGAAAGATTTTATCCAGGCAGAAATAATAGTGGAGAAGGAAAGTCAGAAAGGGATATTGATTGGTAAAGGTGGGGCGGCTCTGAAAAAGGTCGGGGAAGAATCCCGTACTTCGATAGAAGAATTCTTGCAGCGCCAGGTATATCTTGACTTGCACGTAAAAGTAAAAAGTAAGTGGCGTACTGATGAAAAAATGCTGAAGTCTTTTGGGTATTCTAAAGAAAAGGATAATGAATAATGATTTTACTGTATCTCAGATAATATTTCTGAACCTACTTATTGAATCATCTTTCATTTTATAAAATCATCAATGAAAAAATTTAAAGCCGAAGGCGCATTATTATTAACAACGCTGTTATGGGGGGTGACTTTTGTTATTATTAAAATATCTTTAATGAAAGTTTCGCCTCTGCTTTTTGTTTCACTGAGGTTTACAATTGCCACTCTGATCTTGCTGCCGTTTATATTCCCTGTTATAAAAATATCCTCGCTCGAAGCTCTAAAAGGAGGAGTAATTCTTGGACTACTGTATTTTACAGGCTTTGCGACACAAACCGTAGGATTGAATTACACTACCGCAACTAAGTCGGGATTTATTACAGGTACCTTCGTGATGTTCACTCCCGTAGTTCAGCTTGTTATTGAGAAAAGGAAGCCCAGAAAGGAAAATATTTTTGGAATGCTGCTGGTTTTAGCGGGATTAATTTTTCTCTCCAGCAAAGGCTCATCGTATTTTGATATTCTTTCTGAGATAGGCGGGAATTTTAATCTTGGTGATTTTTTTACTTTGCTGTGTGCGCTGTCTTTTGCGTTTTATATCGTCTACCTTGATATTGTAAGCAAAAAGTATGACTATAAACTTCTCGTGTTTATGCAGATAGCTGTAACAGGGATTTGCAGCTTGTTTTTTGTTTTAATTCTTTCAGGCATAGGGTTTGAGCCAATAAGATTTTCAATAAACGGACAGGTCATATTCACAGTTCTTTATACGGCATTGTTTGCTACTATTGTTGCTACAACATTACAGACTAAATTTCAGAATGCTGTTTCACCTACAAAAGCCGCAATTATTTTTTCTTTAGAACCCATCTTTGCAGCAGTTTTCGCTTTCTTCATCATCAATGAAAAAATTTCAAACTTTGGGTTTGTCGGATGTATATTTATATTTACAGGACTTTTAGTGAGTGAATTGATGGGAAAAAGGAATAATGATAGTGAATGAAAAAGATAAAAGAGCAGAAATTTTAGTCAATGGTTTTGTGCAGGGTGTAGGTTTCAGGTATTTTGTCTTTCGCGAGGCAGAAAAGCTCGGGCTAAAAGGATTTGTAAAAAACTTATATAGCGGCGAAGTTCTAACAGTAGTGGAAGGAGAGAAATATTTAATTGAGGAGCTTTATAATAAAATCAGGATCGGTCCTTCCCATGCATCTGTAAAAGGCTCTCATATTGAATGGAATAATTCTAAAAATGAATTCACACGCTTCGAGATAAGACCTTGAAAAATAATTTCAGAACTGGCATAGGCTTCGATGTTCATGCTTTTGCAGAAGGAAGAAAATTAATTATTGGCGGGATCGAAATTCCATACGACAAAGGTTTACAGGGTCACTCAGACGCTGACGTACTTTTGCACGCTGTTTGCGATGCGCTTTTAGGTGCGCTTGCCCTGGGCGACATCGGTGAACATTTCCCTGATACTGATCCTGAATTTAAAGATGCCGATAGCTCTGTTCTTCTGAAAAAAGTTTACAAATTAATTACGAACAACGGCTACACAATCGGTAATATTGATTCTATAGTTGCGATGCAGGTACCCAAACTGGGTCCTTTCATTCCGCAAATGCAAAAAAAAATTGCAGATATTTTAGAAACAGAGGCTGATAATATTTCAATCAAAGCTACTACTACTGAAAAACTTGGATTCGTAGGCAGGGGTGAAGGTGTTTCAGCATTTGCAACAGTTTTACTTATTAAAAAATAATTTATGTTTGAAAATATTCTTACTGACATCTCCCGTTTAACTCCGTTCTGGTTATACGTAGTTCTTTTTTTCTTTTCTTATATCGAAAACGTTTTTCCTCCCTCGCCGAGCGATCTTGTTGTTATTATCGGTGGATCTTTAATTTCGACAGGCACAATTCATTTTCTTCCCACACTTATTCTAACTACAGTGGGCAGCGTGCTGGGGTTTATGACGCTTTATTTATTCGGCTCTCAGCTTGATAAGAAAATTATACGTGCAGGTAAAATAAAATTTATTTCTATTGAAGCTCTTGATAAAGTCGAAAAATGGTTTATTAAATATGGATTCGGAATAATTCTTGCCAACAGATTTATGCCCGGCACACGTTCTGTAATTTCTTTTTTTGCCGGATTAAGCGAACTGGATGCCAAAAAAACTGTGATACTTTCAACTATCAGCGCCCTGATCTGGAATTCAATAATTATCTATGCGGGTATTCTCTTCGGCAATAACATCCCAATGGTTGATAAATATTTATCTGCATATAGTAATATTGTCTTGATTATTACTGCGGCTGTTGTAGTAATCCTTATCCTTAAATATTTTCTGTCAAAAAGGAAAAAACAGAGTTGAAAAGATTCTTTTCACATAGTAATCAACTCGCCTCGCTGTCCGCCAACGGGCGAAGCGGGTTCCGGGGAAAAAATAAAATAATTCTGACTGCAGAAGAAAAGAAACGCAGGAAGAATGACCGGCTGCTTCTGATATTGAGTGGTGTTTTGTTAGGACTTTCATTCCCGCCGTTTCCATTTCCGTTCCAGCTTTTAATGTTTTTTGCTCTCGTTCCATATTTTATTGTAATCGAAAGGAAAAAAACTTTAGCTGAGATAAACCGTTCAACTTACCTGGCTTTCTTTTTTTTTAATCTCATAACAATTTATTGGGTAGGAAGCTGGCAGAAAGGTACGGATCCTTTCCTGATGATCGCGGGCGGAACTTTATTATTTTTTAACCCTCTTTTGTTCCTGATTCCTTCGACACTTTTTTACTTTGCAAGAAGGTCGTTTAACGAAAAGTTCGCTCTGCTGGCATTTCCATTCTTCTGGATAACTTATGAATATGTCTATATGCTTACTGACATTAGTTTTCCATGGCTGACGCTTGGAAGCGGGTTATCTCACTTTACTGTTTTTATCCAGGTTGCAGATGTAATCGGATCAGTCGGTATTTCAGTAGTTGTGATTTATCTGAATATTCTTTTCTACAAAGCGTTTATTAATTATAAGACCTCGCCAAAAAAATTTGCTGCTGATGCAGCAGGAATAATTATAATATTTGCGATCGTAATTTTTTACGGCTCATATCGTTTGTCGACGTTCAAAGTTTCCGGGCATAAAATAAAAGTCGGGTTGATCCAGCCGAACCTTGACCCGTGGAAGAAATGGGAAGATAATCATCCTGAGGAAGCGACAGAACTTTATCTGAAACTATCCCGTGAAGCAGTACAGCAGGGGGCTCATTTTATTGTCTGGCCTGAAACGGCGCTTGGTCCTGTTTACCTGATGAGCCCGGCATACTACAGCATAAAAGATTCTATTTATAAATTTTTAGAGGGAACAAATTCCTTCCTGTTTACAGGGATGCCCGATGTTCATTACTATCAAAGCGATGAAAAAATTCCTTCAGATGCAAAGTACAGCAAGATCGGTGAATTTTATTACTCAATTTATAATGGAATACTGCTTCTTTCACCCTATACGACAAAGGTTGAACGCTACGGAAAAATGAAGCTTGTTCCTTTTGGTGAGAAAGTTCCTTTTGTAGATGCACTGCCGTTCCTGGGGAAATTTTTTAAATGGGGAGTTGGAATTTCCAGTTGGAATGTCGGGCGCGATACTTCTGTTTTTTCTGTCCCTTTAAGAACTGATGATTTCTCAAAAGCAGATACACTAAAAGTAAACGGACTTGTATGTTACGAATCAGTGTATCCTTACTTCGTTACGAATTTTATTCGCAAGGGTGCTGATTTAATAGCTGTTGTAACGAATGACAGTTGGTACGGAAAGTCAAGCGGACCATATCAGCATAAAGAGATCGCTGTACTTCGCGCTGTCGAAAACAGGAAGTCAGTAATCCGCGCTGCAAACGGTGGGATTAGCTGCATTATTGATCCGCTTGGAAGAACACTGAAAGAAACAAAACTTTTTACACGAACAGTGCTCGTAGGCTCAGTACCAATTCAGGAAGGCGAAACATTTTTTTCAAAGCATCCTATGATAATTCCTTACTTCGCATCTTATTTGTCGCTGTCAGTATTTTTATACTTTCTGATATTAAAATTCAGAAAGAAGTTAAGATAAATAAAACAGCTTTTTTGTAAGTTTAAAAGTAAATCCTAAAAACAAAATAATATAAGATGGAAAAAATTATTGATCTAAGAAGCGACACGGTTACAAGACCATCAGCAGAAATGCGCAAAGCAATGTTTGAAGCCGAAGTGGGTGATGATGTATTTAAGGAAGATCCGACCGTAAATAAATTAGAAAAATATGCCGCCGAATTGCTTGGCAAAGAAGCAGCGCTTTATGTAGCAAGCGGTGTGATGGGCAATCAGATTTGCCTGAATGTTTTAACAAATCCGGGTGACGAAGTTATATGCGAGGCAGACTCTCATATTTTTAATTATGAATCAGGTTCACCGGCAGCATTGAGCGGAATTCAAATGCTGCCAATTCACGGCAGCAGAGGTGTTATTACTCCTGCCCAGGTTGAACCTTTTATTCGTCCATCAAGTGCCTACTATATGCCAAGGACTAAAGTTCTGGAAGTTGAAAACACACATAACCGCGCAGGCGGAACCATTCATCCTATCGAAAATATTATTGAACTGAAAAGGCTCGCTAAAAAATATAACCTGTATTATCATCTCGATGGCGCCAGAATTTGGAATGCCTCTGCAGAGACAGGTGTTCCCGTTAGCGAATATGCCTCGCACTTTGATTCTGTTTCGTGCTGTCTTTCAAAAGGTCTTGGCGCTCCTGTTGGTTCTATCATTGCTGGCACAAAAGATTTTATAAAAGAAGCGTTCAGAGTAAGAAAAGCATGGGGAGGAGGGATGAGACAGCTTGGCATTATTGCTGCTGCCGGTCTATACGCTTTGCAGAATAACAGGGAAAGATTAAAGGAAGACCACGAGAAAGCCAGAATACTTGCGAAAGCCATAAATGAAAACCCTGCACTCGAAATTGATATGAGTTCTGTTCAGACCAATATTCTAATTTTTAAACCTCTTAAAATTTCTGTAGAAGATGCTCTGAAAAGAACCAGGGAAAAAGGGCTTTTGTTATCTGTGGGAAAAATTGATTCACTCAGGGCGATTACTCATCTGGATATTTCATTTGATGATATAGAAAAAACAAAAAAAATATTTGAGGAGGTTTTCAAGTAACATTATACGATGGAGTTAAAAGATTTTAAACATAAAATTCATATCTCAGTAAGATTTTCGGACCTCGATGCGATGGGACACGTTAACAATGCTGCTTACCTCTCCTATCTTGAGGAAGCAAGGATAGCATACTTTAATAAAGTTCTGAATATACCCAACAATAATCTTGCTTTCGGAGCTGTAATAGCAAGGATTGAAATAGATTATATAAAGCAGATCCGGCTGGGCGATCAGGTTGAAGTTTATACACATTGTGCAAGAATAGGCAACAAAAGCTCTGACATTGAAAACCTGATCGTTGTGGTTGAAGATGGCAATAGGAAAACAGCAGCTAAAGCAGTTACTAAACTTGTATCGTTTGATTATTCAAAAAAAATTTCTGTACCTGTTTCTGATGATGTGAAGAATGCTATTCAGAGTTTTGAACAAAGCATTGTAAAAATCTAATTTAGTTTTGTAAATCCTCTACGAGGATTTGGGTATTATGATTTTTTTCTTACTACAAAAATATGACCTCTCCGAGGTCATTCATATAATAAAAAACATCGTAGATGTTTTATTATTGCCTGTCTGCCGACAGGCAGGTAGAAATTCAGAATAAACTGTTGATCCTTGTAGAGGATCAATGAATTATAACTAATGAGTTATGCACCAGAGTCCCTATGCCGGGGCAAATAAGAATTATATTTTGTGTACTTCCGTTGTTAACTTATTATTTATTCCTATAGCATAAATTGGATGTAACCATTACTGTTCACACCAGTGAATTACTGATTAATTTCCTGATATCCTGCCAGAGTTTTTCGAGCTGCAAATTTTTTTCATACATGACCGGCGGGGCAACTCTCTCTTTACAATCAGCTAAATGGCATCGTTCGCACGTGTCATTAACTACTTTCACTGGTATAGTCGGATCGTTCCAGAAATTTATTTTATTTTTTAGCTCATCGTTAAGCAGGAAACCAAGTGTTACGCTGTAGTTTGATTTTTTCGAAAGGGCTGTATTTTTAGCAACGGAAATATTCAGGTATTCATTATTAGAATTAATGAAAGTGGATTTTTGAATGCCGGCAATGGGCTTTTGAAAAGCCCGGGATTTTGATTGAAGCTTCTCCAGTTCTTTTATAAGCCTGATAGAAACCCACCTGCGGCAGTAATGCTCAGTGGTCATGTATCCACCCGGGTTTTCCTTTGTATTAAGTCTCATTTCCTTTGAAAGATGAAATACATCAGAATTAACTTCGGAGTTGAAGCGAAGGAAAAAGAAGCTGCTAATGTTAAAATACCTGGATAGAATATTCGTTATTCTCTGAAACAGCATTTCGGGAGAGATATTATATTTGTCAAGTAGTGACAGAAGAAAATCTCCGTCAAAATTTTTCTTTGCGAAAAATTTTGTAAGGTCTCCGATCAATTCTTTTTTATTTATTATCAATGCAGTAGAAAAGTATGATGCTTTTAAATTATTCAGGAGCTGGTCAAATGAATCCAGGCTGAGGTCTGAATAAATTTGAGTTCTGTCTGTAATGTTCAGGTAATTGTAAGCGATCTCTTTCCCGATTATAAATGCTTTTTGTGAGTCGGTGAGTTTTTTGTTGATCAATAACTTTTTCCCTTTCCTCGCCGGGATATTTATGCCTCTTACGTTTGCAAATTCAGGGGTATCCGGGATAGAGTCTTCATCAATAGTATATTTCAGCTCGCCGGTAAAAACTTTAAGAAGTTCATTAAACATTACAGGCGGCTTATTATTGAACTTTACTTTCCGGCAAAATTTTTCAACAGCATCTTCAAGTTCGGGAAAATAATTTTCATTTAATTCTTTATAAGTTCTAATTGCAGTCTTGCTGAAATTATTTTCACTTAATTCAAGACTCTTAGCCAGCTCGATTAAAGTTGAGACCAAAGCGCTGAGCTGGAGCGGTGCCTGTGAAATCTGAAGCAGGAGCTTGTGCACATCAATTCCGTAATGATCAAGCGGAAGCTGTTCAAGAATATTTGATTCGAGCAGGTCGCCAATTGGCGCCAGGCTTTTTGTTAGTTTGAGTGATACAAGCTCGTCATAGGGAACGTCGAGCACTTTTGCTAGAGACGCAGTTTTATCACGCTTAGGATTCTTTTTCCCGTTCTCAATCTCGTTAAGGTACGAAACTGAGAGTGAACTTCTTTTAGCCAGTTCAGATAAAGAAAGATTTTTATCAAGCCTTAGTTGTTTGAGCTTCAGCCCGAATATTAACCTGATATTATTTTCTGAGAGTTTCATAGGCTCTGGATTTAAATGGAGTAAATATTTTCACAGTGATTAAATATAAGCATTTCGTTAAAAAAATAAAGCTAATTTTCTTATTAAGCGAAATTTCGCTTGCTAATTTAAGTTGTTCTTCTTATTTTCAATCCTAAATAATTAAGACAGAGGAGGAGTTATTTATGAGTGCAGTTTTAAGCAACAGCAAGTTGATAGATATACTTCCATATCAACTTGAACATAATCCGATTGCAAACGCTTTCGGGGATAAAGTAACTGGCGAATGGAGAAGATTCAGTACTGCTGAAGCTAAAAATATTATTGACAAGGTCAGTCTGGGATTATTAAAGCTCGGAATTAGACAAGCGGACAAGATTGCCATTATTTCCAGGAACCGTGTTGAGTGGAATTTCGTTGATCTTGGAATTCTGCAGGTTGGTGCTGTTGTTGTTCCCCTTTATCCGAACACAAGCGAGGATAATTATGCTTTTATTTTTGATGACGCAAAAGTCCGCATTGTCTTTGCTGAGGATAAAGAATTATTCAGGAAGGTTCAGAGAGTCAGTAAAAAAATAAAAACAAAAATTCAAGCAATTTATACATTTGACAAAGTTGATAACGCTTCGCATTGGACTGAAGTTGTCAATAGCGCTGATGAAAACCTCAGGAATGCTTTGGATGAAATTAATAAGAAAATAACCGCGGAAGACCTTGCTACTATTATCTATACTTCCGGTACAACAGGGATTCCTAAAGGTGTAATGCTTTCGCATCGGAATATTATGTCGAATGTTAATTCACTCATCCAGGTTATGCCTGTTGATCAATTTAAAACGACGATAAGCTTTCTGCCGCTATGCCACATCTTCGAAAGAACTGCCGTTTATTTTTATATTGTTTTGGGTGCTTCGATAAATTATCCTGAAAATCTTGAAAAGCTTGGTGAAAACATAAGAGAAGTAAAACCAAATTATTTTACCACTGTTCCAAGGCTTCTCGAAAAAGTTTTTGAGAAAATAATGTCTGAAGGTTATAAATTAAATATTGTTAAAAAAGCAATTTTCGGATGGGCAGTAAACCTTGCAATTCACTATGATGACAGGGGGAACAATAGTTGGTTTTATAATTTCAGATTATTCTTTGCGAGAAAGATAGTCTTCGTAAAATGGGTCGAAGCCCTTGGCGGTGAAATTAAAGGAATAATCAGCGGCTCTGCTTCTTTGCAGCCGAGGCTTGCAAGAATTTTTACTGCGGCGGGTATTTCTGTTGTTGAAGGTTACGGGCTTACAGAAACTTCACCCGTTGTTACGTGTAACAGGTTTGAAAAAGGGGGATATTACTTCGGCACTGTAGGCTATGCTATTCCGGATGTTGAAATAAAAATCGGTGAACATGGAGAAATTTTGACCAAAGGTCCGAATTTAATGATTGGTTATTACAATAATCCTGAAGCAACTCTGCAGGCAATTGATAAAGATGGATGGTTTCACACAGGAGACGTCGGGGAAATTCTTGATGGGAAATATTTAAAAATAACCGGCAGACTAAAAGAAATTTTTAAGACCAGCGGTGGTAAGTTTATCGCTCCTCAGCCGATCGAAAATAAAATGAAAGAATCTTTTTTCATCGAACATATTATGGTGATTGGCGAAAACAGGAAATTTGCCGCAGCACTCATTCAACCTGACTTTGAGTTTATCAGGAAGTGGGCTAAAAGAAAAAAGCTCAATCTTGTCAACAGGGAAGACATAACTGCCTCTGCAGAAGTGAAAAATCGTATCTGGGAAGAAATTCAAAAATACAACAAGCGCTTTGGACATATTGAACAAGTGAAGAAAGCAGCTTTAGTTCATGACTTATGGTCTATTGAAAGCGGTGAGCTTACACCGACATTAAAAGTAAAAAGAGAATTTGTTAGCAATAAATACAGTGACCTGATAGAAAAAATTTACGCCGATATTTCAGATAATCATATTTTGTAGCTTAAAACTTCATTAAATAATTTTTACAACTTCAGGAAAAATATTGAGACTTTATTATGAATAGAAAAATTAAAAAAGTTGCGGTCCTTGGTTCGGGAGTAATGGGCTCGCGTATAGCTTGTCATTTTGCAAATATAGGCTGCAGTGTTCTTTTGCTGGATATTGTTCCTGATAAAATGAGCAGTGAAGAAATTAAGAAAGGATTGAAACCCGACAGCCCCGAAGTAAGGAACAGGATCGTCAATAATAATCTGCAGAATGTTCTGAAGTCTAAACCGGAAGCGCTCTATCACAGCACTTTCGTTTCGAGAATTCAAACAGGAAATTTCGAAGACGATTTTAACAAGCTTGAACAGTGCGACTGGATAATCGAAGCGGTTGTCGAAAATCTTGATATTAAAAAAAATGTTTTCGAAAAAGTAGAAAGATTCCGCAAACCCGGTACGCTGATAACTACCAACACTTCCGGCATCCCGATCCATTCAATGCTTGAAGGAAGAAGTGAAGATTTTCAGCAGCATTTCTGCGGAGTGCATTTCTTTAACCCGCCCCGTTATCTGCCTTTGATGGAAATTATTCCCACGCAAAAAACAAAAAATGAAGTTGTAGACTTTTTGACTTACTACGGTGATGTATACTTGGGCAAAACTCCTGTCCTTTGTAAAGACACACCGGCTTTCATCGCAAATCGTATTGGTGTTTTCAGTATGATGGCTGTCTTCAGGTTAATGAAGGAAATGGGACTGAAGATAAGTGAAATTGATACGCTGACAGGACCTTTGACCGGCAAACCGAAATCAGCAACTTTCAGAACGGCTGACGTTGTTGGTATTGACACAATGGTAAAAGTTGCTAATAATATTTATAAAGATTGTCCCGCTGACGAGTCAAAAGATTTATTTATAGTGCCGGATTTTGTTGAAAAGATGGTGAAGAATAACTGGCTTGGTGATAAATCCGGGCAGGGATTCTATAAAAAAACAACTGCTGCAGACGGCAAAAAAGAAATCCTCGAGCTTAACATTAATACTTTCGAATATGCAGCTTCTGAAAAAGTTAAGCACTCATCAGTAACTGCAGCAAAGCAGATAGATAATTTAAGGGAAAGAATAAAACAGCTCACACTTGCAAAAGATAAAGCCGGTGAATTTCTGAGAAAACTTTCCTTTATGATTTTCCAATACTCATCAAACCGTGTACCTGAAATAGCTGATGAGATTTATAAGATAGACGATGCGATGCGGGCAGGCTTCGGCTGGGAACTCGGTCCTTTTGAAACCTGGGATGCTGTTGGTCTGGAAAAATCTGTTCTGGAAATGAAGAAAGAAAATCTTGAACCCGCTGAATGGGTAAATAATATGATTGCAAAGGGAAATACTTCCTTCTACAAGATTGAAAACGGCGAAAGAAAATTTTATGACATTCAATCATCCTCTTATAAAAATATTCCGGGCAAAAGTGCTTTTATTATTCTGGATAATTACAGGTCTAGTCAACCTGTGTGGAAAAATGTTGGTGCAACCCTGCACGATATTGGCGACGGTGTTCTGAACCTGGAATTCCAGACGAAAATGAATTCAATAGGTTCAGAGATTCTTGAAGCAATTACAAAGTCAATTGAAATTGCAGAAAAAGATTTTAAGGGATTGGTTATTGGTAATGACGGTCAGAATTTTTCTGCTGGTGCAAATTTAGCTATGATGTTCATGCTTGCAACTGAGCAGGAATACGATGAAATAGATATGGCTGTCAGAATGTTTCAGAATACAACTATGAGGATACGTTATTCTGCAATCCCTGTTGTTGCGGCGCCGCACGGAATGACTCTTGGCGGAGGATGTGAAGTATGTCTGCACTCCGATAAAGTTGTAGCAGGCGCTGAAACGTATATTGGTTTAGTGGAAGTCGGTGTTGGAATTATTCCCGCAGGCGGCGGCTCAAAAGAGATGACCCTGCGTGCATCTGATAAGTATATTGAAAATGCTGTTGAATTACCTG
The DNA here is from genome assembly GCA_021815365.1 of Bacteroidota bacterium. GTDB lineage: Bacteria > Bacteroidota > Ignavibacteria > Ignavibacteriales > Ignavibacteriaceae > JAKAGZ01. The sequence goes on along the minus strand of JAKAGZ010000046.1, from coordinate 9,612 downwards.
CCCTGCAGGAATATTTTTTAAATATTGCAACGGCTAAAGTAGCGACTTCAGCACGCAATGCTTTCGATCTTGGAATTTTTAAGGAAGGTCGTGATCAATATGTTGTAAACCAGAACCGGGTTATCGCTGAGGCTAAAAAAGCAGTGCTGGAATTATATGAACAGGGTTATACTCAGAAAGAAGAGAGGAATGATATTAAAGTTCTGGGAAGATCAGCATTATCTACTTTGCTTTTAGGTGCATATTCATTTTATAATGCAAAATATATAAGTGCGCACGATAAAAAAATTGCAGAGAAACTTGCTTATGTAATGTGCGGCGGAGATTTAACTGCACCAACTCTGGTCTCTGAGCGCTACCTGCTCGATCTTGAGCGCGAAGCTTTTCTCAGCCTGATCGGTGAAAAGAAAACCCTGGAAAGAATTCAAAGCATTTTAACAACAGGGAAGCCATTAAGAAATTAAAAATTAATTCAAAAAAAATAATACTCAATAAATAAAAAAATATTATGAAAGAAGCATATATAGTAGCCGGTTATCGTTCAGCGGTTGGTAAAGCTAAAAAAGGCGGATTCAGAAATTACCGCCCCGATGATCTTGCTGCAGATGTTATTAAATATTTGTTAAGCAAGGTTCCTCAGCTTGATGCCAATCTTGTAGACGATCTCATAGTTGGCAATGCAGTTCCTGAAGCTGAACAGGGGCTGCAGGTAGGCAGAATGATAGCGCTGCAATGCCTGCCAATGAGAGTTCCCGGAATGACAGTCAATCGTTATTGTGCATCAGGAGTAGAATCTATTTCGATTGCATTTTCAAAAATCCGTTCAGGGCTTGCTGACTGCATTATTGCAGGCGGTACTGAATCAATGTCCCTGGTTCCGACTGTCGGCTGGAAGCTTGCACCAAATTACAAAATAGCAAAAGACCATCCGGAATATTACCTGAGCATGGGATTAACAGCAGAAGAAGTTGCAAAAGATTTTAAAATCTCCCGCGAAGACCAGGATAAGTTTGCTTATGAATCGCACAGGAAAGCCGTGAACGCAATTCAAAAAGGATTTTTCAAAGATGAAATAGTTCCGGTCGAAGTTGAGGAAGTCTTTATTGAAAATGGTAAGAAGAAAAGTAAAAAATATGTTGTTGATACAGATGAAGGTCCGAGGGCTGATACAACTCCCGAAGCGCTGGCAAAACTGAAACCGGTTTTTGCAGCCGGTGGAACTGTAACCGCAGGTAACGCTTCTCAAACATCAGATGGCGCTGCTTTTGTTTTAATTATGTCTGAAGATATGATCAAAAAGCTGAACCTTGAACCGATTGCTGTTCTGAAATCATACGCACTCGAAGGCGTGGATCCGAGAGTGATGGGCATTGGTCCTATTGCTGCAATTCCAAAAGCTCTGAAATCTGCAAACATGAAATTAGACGACATACATTTAATAGAACTAAACGAAGCATTTGCATCTCAGTCGCTTGCAGTAATAAGAGAGGCAGGATTAGACTATGATAAAGTAAATGTTAATGGCGGCGCAATAGCTTTGGGACATCCGCTTGGCTGCACTGGCACTAAACTTACTGTTCAACTAATAAATGAACTTAGAAGACGGAAACAAAAATATGGAATGGTGACAGCCTGTGTCGGCGGCGGACAGGGTGTTGCCGCTGTTTATGAATTATTAAACTGATTTTTAAATAAACATTTATCAACTAAAAAATTAATAGTGCAATGGAAAATACAATTAAGACAGAAATATTAAGGGGCGGAGAATTTCTTATTAAAGAAACTGAAGCTGATTCAGTTTTTGTCCCTGAAGAGTTGTCCGATGAACAGAAAATGATGGCTGGTTCTGCATTAGAGTTTGTTGAAAAAGAGATCTGGCCCAGGCTCGATGCTATTGACAAACAGGAACCTGGCCTCACGATCAGGCTGATGGAAAAAGCAGGCGAATTAGGTCTGCTCGGAACAGCAATTCCCGAAGAGTACGGAGGGCTTGGCGAGGACTTTAATTCCAATACAGCGATTTCAATGGAGATCGGTAAAAGTCATTCGTTCGGAGTTTCTTTCGCTGCTCACACCGGAATCGGGACGTTACCTATCCTTTATTACGGCACCGAAGAACAAAAGAAAAAATATCTCCCGAAGTTAGTAAGCGGCGAATTAAAATCAGCATACTGTTTGACTGAGCCAACATCCGGTTCTGATGCTCTTTCAGCAAAAACCACAGCTAAACTTTCTGGCGATAAAAAATATTATATCCTTAACGGGCAGAAGATGTGGATTACAAACGGCGGCTTTGCTGATATACTTATCACATTTGCGCAGGTTGACGGGAATAAGTTTACCTGTTTCATTATTGATTCGAAGTCTGAAGGGTTTAACCGCGGGCAGGAAGAAAATAAAATGGGGATTAAAGGTTCTTCTACGAGGGCGTTGTTCCTGGATAATGTTAAAGTTCCTGTTGAAAATATCTTAGGCGAGATCGGCAAAGGGCATTACATCGCATTTAATATTCTGAATGTAGGAAGATTTAAGCTTTGCGCAATGGCAACAGGCGGCGCAAAAAAAATTGCTTCCATTGATATTGAATATGCAAACACCAGGAAACAATTCGGTCAGCCGATTTCCAGTTTCGGGGCAATTAAACATAAAATTGCAGAGCAGGCTATTAGAATTTTTACTTGTGAATCAGCTACATACCGGGTCAGCGATCTGATAAATAAAAAAATTAAAGACCTCGTAAGCGGTGGTAAGAAATATGAAGAAGCTGCCCTGGCTGCTGCTGAAGAATATGCGATAGAATGTGCAATGCTCAAAGTCTATGGATCAGAAATGCTTGATTATGTAGTTGATGAGGCTGTTCAAATTCACGGTGGCTATGGTTACTCGGAAGAATACCCCGCAGCACGTGCATACAGAGATTCAAGAATTAACAGGATATTTGAAGGCACTAATGAAATCAACCGCCTTCTGACTGTTGATATGTTACTTAAACGATCTATGAAAGGGAGATTAGACCTGATGGGTCCAGCTTTAGCTGTTCAGAAAGAATTAATGTCGGTTCCTTCTTTTGAAGAAAGGGGAGGAGAAATTCTTTCGGAAGAAAAAGCTGCTGTAAGCAATGCTAAAAAAGCGATCCTTATGATCGCAGGCAGCGCCGTTCAGAAACTAATGCACAAACTTCAGGATGAACAGGAAATTATTATGAATGTTACCGATATGATGATTGAAGTGTTTGCATGCGAATCTGCCTACCTCAGAACGATGAAACTTTCTAAAATAAAAACTGCTGAGGAACTTCAACCGTATGTTGATATGACGCGGGTTTACATCAGCGATGCAATGGAAAAAATTAATTTATACGGCAAGCATGCTATAACAGCCTTCGCACAGGGAGATGAGCTTAAAATGCTTCTCTTAGGGCTGAAACGTTTTACTAAACTTGAAAACGTTAATACAGTGATGTTAAGAAGAAGAATCGCTGACAAATTAATTGAAGCCAACAACTATTGTTTCTGATTATTTATTTTAAAGATTCCTAGTGTTGTGTCAATTATGTAGTGTCTTTTTGAATTTTTTTATATAGCCGCGAATACGCTAATGCCATTCGCGAATTAGCGGCAATTATATGTTGACACAACACTAGTCCCTCATCACCCGGCTAATGGAATGGATTGGGTCTCTTATATTACATCATTAAAAAATATAAATTAAAAAATGGATAAAAATTATTCAAAGCCAATGCTGAAGGAGGATTCTCTTAAAGGGAAGACAATAGTCGTTACCGGCGGGGGAACCGGGCTTGGTAAAGCAATGAGTAAATATTTTCTTGAACTTGGGGCAAAAGTTGTAATCACAAGCAGAAAGTTTGATGTTCTGCAAAAAACTGCCGAAGAGCTTGCAGAAAAAACAAAAGGAGAAATTTTCCCGGTTAAATGCGATGTAACAGATTATACACAAGTTGAAAATCTTTTAAAATCTTCTATAGAAAAATTTGGCAGAGTAGATGGATTAGTTAACAATGCTGCGGGCAATTTTATCAGTCCAACCGAAAGACTTTCAAACCGTGCTTTTGATATAATAGTCAATATCGTTTTGAAGGGAACATACAACTGCACTCTTGCTTTCGGAAAGCACTGGATCAAAAATAAAAATGAAGGCACAGTTTTGAACATTGTTACAACTTATGCATGGACAGGTTCGGCGTATGTTGTTCCCTCTGCCTGCGCTAAGGCAGGCGTGCTTGCACTGACCCGTTCGCTGGCTGTCGAATGGGCGAAGTATGGGATAAGAACAAATGCAATTGCACCAGGTCCTTTTCCTACAAAAGGCGCATGGGACAGATTATTACCCGGCGATCTGAAAGATAAATTCGATTTTAAGAATAAAGTTCCTTTAAAAAGATCAGGCGAACACCAGGAACTGGCTAACCTCGCAGCTTTTCTGATTTCAGATTTTTCCTCTTATATTAACGGCGAAGTTATTACAATTGACGGGGGAGAGTGGCTCAAAGGCGCCGGACAATTCAATATGCTTGAAGCTGTTCCCGATGATATGTGGAACTTAATCGAATCAATGATAAGAAATAAAAAGACCGGGCAATAAAAATTTTCTTTACAACTTTGAAACAAACATGAAACCACAATTCCAGAAATCTAAATTCAGACATCTTTACAAGATAAAAGTAAGATTCAACGAAGTAGATATGCTTAAGATTTTGAACAATGCTGTCTATTTTAATTATTTTGAACAAGCAAGAATACATTATGTAAAAGACGCTGGGCTTCTTCCTGCCAAAGGTATTTTCAGTGATAACCGTTTGTTTTATATGGCAAGGAATGAGATCAATTATCTCAAGCCAGCTTTTTTTGATGATGATCTGAATATTTATACGAGGATCTCTTATATTAAACACTCGAGTTTTGGGTTTGAGCACATAGTCGAAAGAGAACAAAACAATGATGTCTTGGCTGAAGGAAAAGGAGTACTGGTTCACGTGAATCCAGTTACAAAAAGGTCTGCCCCTCTGCCTGATGAATTTATCGAAAAGATAAAAACTTTTGATGAGGGAGTAGAAATAGTCAGGAATTAATTTTAAACAATGTTTTAAATATGAGAACAATAGTATTTGACATTGAAACATCCGCTTACCCTTTTGAATCTCTTTCAGAAAGTCAGCAGGAATATCTGCTGAGGTATGCTGAAAAAGAAAAAGATGAAGAACTAAGAATTGAAAAAACGGATGAAGCGATAAGATATCTGAGCCTCTATCCTTTCACTGCAAAAGTAGTTGCTATCGGAATGTATGACGTAGTGAAGAAAAAAGCTTTCGTCTATTATGAAAGTCAAAAAAATGAAGAATGGGTTTCTGAAGAAAGAAACATTCACTATAAAGGTTTGAGTGAAGAAGATATGCTTCGTTCATTCTGGAGAATTGTCGAATTAACCGATAGGGTTGTAACTTTCAACGGAAGAAATTTTGACGCACCTTTCCTGATGATTCGTTCTGCAATGCTTAAAATTAAACCAAGCAGAAACCTGATAACCAGCCGTTTCGATACTTCATTCCACATCGACTTGCTTGAACAATTTACATATTACGGTATAACAAGAAAATTCAATCTCGATTTTTATTGTAAAGCTTTTGGCATTGAGTCGCCCAAATCCAAAGGTATTTCGGGTATGGATGTAAAGAATCTCTATGATGCCGGCAAAGTCAAAGAAATAGCCGTTTACTGCGGAGATGATATTTTTGCTACCTATCAGCTTTTTAATATCTGGGAAGAGTTTTTAAACGTGTGATTTTGTAGACCAAAATGTGATTTTTTTTAAAAATCATTTCAAACAGTTTGCTTATTGATAATAAGTAATATATTTGGGATATATTTTAAAAAATTCTTTATTTATCATTAACAAGGAGGTTGTGTGAAAAGACTAACAGCTACTTTATTTTTTTGTAGTTTTTTAATGGTCTCAATAACATCATTCGCACAGACCAGCTCTGATGGTGATTTTAATAATACCATTAAGAGTCTTTCAAAAGATGCAGCCACAGGTTATGTTGGACCGGCAATAAACAGCTTTGGTTCAAACCTGAACACAGGCTGGGTTACAAAAGCACCATCACCGACAAAATTTTCTTTCAGCCTTGAGTTAAAAGTTATTGCTATGGGTTCGGTGATAGATGATGCAGTAAGAACTTTTACTTCTACCGGTATTTTCAGATTTACTGACAGCCAGGCAGATCAGTTAGTTCAAAATATTCCCATTCCAAGCGACAGAGCAGACATTAAAAAACAAATTCTTAACAGGGAATTCACTGTCGGCATTTCCGGTCCTACAATAGTTGGTTCAGGTGATCAGAAGGTTAATGTTACATTTAACGGGCAAAGTTTTACCTCAACCTCCAGTGGAATAACATATAATATACCTACACAAAACATAGATTTAGGTGTGAAAGGGTATCTCAACAACTTGTCTTTATTTCCTACAGCAGCAATACAATTAAACTTAGGGACTTTCCTGGGTACTAACTTTGCTGTGAGATGGTTTCCGAAAGTTAATATCAAAAACTTAGGTGACTTTACTTATTGGGGTTTTGGTGCTATGCATAACCCGGCGGTGTGGTTTAATGATCAGTTCCCTATTGATTTTGCAGTCGGAGGATTTTACCAGGACTTAAAGGTTGGCACTGTTTTCGAGACAAAAGCTTCAATGTTTGGACTTTATGTAAGTAAAACATTGGGAGCCATAATTGCCTTTACACCATATATCGGGCTTACAACAGAAAAATCAACTACCACAATTGATTATAATTTTAATTATACTGATGGTAATGGTGTGCTGCAGCAAACCAATGTACATTTTGATATGAACGGTGCAAATTCTACAGGTTTTACTGTTGGTGCTGCTTTCAAACTGGCAGTGCTGAATCTTAATATTGATTATAAATTTGCAAATATTAAAACTGCGAGTGCGGGATTAACTTTCGGATTTTAAAATTCAAAAATAACTTAAGTAAAAAAAAAGCTATCCAGCAAATGCCGGATGGCTTTTTTTGTTTTAGATAAAATTTAATAAGCAGCAAGTGCTGCCATCTGTTCTTTTATTTCTTTTACCTTTGAATCTGCTTTAAGTGATTTGAAATAATTCAAGGCTTCTGTAAATCTCGATCTGCTGCTTTTTATTTTGCCTGTGTTTTTATAAAGCAGCCCGAGTTCATAAGATGTTTCAGCCTCATTTAACTTGTTGCCAAGTTCTTTATTTATTCTCATACTCGTGTTGAGGTAGTTCTCAGCTTTATCATAGTTCTTCAGATTTCTCTGAATAATACCTTTAATTTTATAAGCATCTGCAATAGAAAGTTTATCATCCACTTTATGGCAGATCTGCATAGCCTTGTCAGCGAAGGCGTCTGCAAGATTATAATCCTGCTGTAATGTGAAGGTATATGATTTTCCGAGATAAGATATTCCCAGGACCGGCAAATAACTGATCTTTATGCAGGTCGAAATACTTCTGTCAAATTCTTCCAGTGCGGTTTGTGTTTTTTTCGTGTTAACGTGCATCATTGCGATGTTATGCTGGATTTCTGCGATGCGTTTCAGGTCGGATATTTTATTGTAAGTAATCAATGCACGGTTGAAATAAGAAAGAGCTTCATCATAGCTGCCGAGGATATTGTTAACTATGCCAAGGTTGATCTCTGTTTTGCCTTTGAACTCGGAATCTTTAGAATTACCCAGCAGGCTAAGACTTTGTTCAAAATGCTGCTTTGCTTTCATAAAATTGCCCTGTTCTCCATAAATTGTACCGAGCAGGTTAGAACAGCGTGCCTGACCTTTCGGATCATTATTCTTTTTATAGATAGCCAGAGCTTTTTTTGCATAGCTGAAGCTTTCATTCCACTTTGCCTTTCTCCTGTAAATTTCTGAGAGGCTGGCAAAAGCATCAGCTTGTAGTTCGAATAATTTTTTATCTTTTTTAGTTTTTGATACTATCTCTTCAAAAATTTCTGCAGCCGAATTAAGTTCACCGATAGTTATACTGTAGTGACCAAGATTCTGAACTAATCCAAGATATTTTGCTGCTGAAAGCTTTTCAGATGCAAACGTTATCAATAAGTCAATCTGCTGTTTAATGTTCGTTATGCCGGACTCAGGTTTCATTTGTTCTTTAACTTCCATAGTTAAATCAGAGCCTGATAAATCCGTGTCTGCTTTCTTTTCTTCTGCAAGTTTTCGAAATTCTGCAGCATTATCTGCACTAAAAAAGATCTCCAATATTTCATCAAACAAACGACCGTATTTTAGTTTTTTCATTTTTACTTTGACCCATTATTTTTATTTATTGATAATTAATGTGTCTCAAGATCTATCTAATCATATCAACAAGGAATTATATTATTCAAATTCCTATTATGCTTGTACTATTTTTATGTAGCCCACCCGTATCTTGAAAAGTGAGGCAGCTTCGCATTTTTAACTTCAAGACCGCCAGACTTCAGATCAATTTTTACTCCGTTATTTTTGATCAATTCTTTGCTTCCGTCATCTCCAAAGTAGTAAAAATCAATCTTCGTAACCTTGGATAGATCCAAGTTATTCAGATTGACGCCTGTGTAATTAGCATTAAGGGTAACTTTGGAATCATCAAAAACCATATGCGGATAAAAAGAAAAAGAAGCATCGTTAAAATCAGCGGCAACAGTGATATCCTGCTCGCCTTCAAATGAACCGGGTGCAAACGACAAGTTGACACTTACCGTCTGAACGCCGTTTGATCCAACGTTTGTTTTTGTAAATGTTATTACACCACCCTTGCTTCCGTCAATAGTTTGGGTAACTGAATAATCGTCAGATAATGAAGCAAGAGTCTTTGCTGTAGTTATTTGTGAGTCGCCTGTGCTTACAGGATTTACATTTGTATCCTGGCAGCCGACTAAAAATAAACCAGCAAGAGCAGCAAGAACAAAGAGTTTTTTCATATTTACTCCTATTAAGTTATTTAACATAAATTTATAAAACCTAGTCATTGTCGTCTAAAAAGCTTGGAAAATTCTTTTATGTAGCCCAGCCGTATCTTGAAAAGTGCTTCAGCTCAGCACCCCTAACGCTTAAAGTTCCAGTATTATCATCGGCTTTAACTCTTATACTTTTAACTATTTCCGATACATTCCCGTTGTCGTCGAAGTAGACAAACTTAACTTTTCTTGATCCGTCTAAGTTCAGATTTTTCAGGTCTATTCCCTCGATTGATACATCAAGTTTTACCTCGCCGTTAAATTTTTCAATATGAGGGATAAAAGTTATAGACGCATTAGCAGTATTAACAATTACTGAAATGTTCTGTGCGCCGTTAAAGGAGCCTCTTCTAAACTCGAGGTTTAGTTTTACCCTAACCTTCCTGTAATTTTGAGCAACTTCTTTATCAATCCTTATGTTTCCGCCCTGGCGTCCATTAATCATTTTTTGAACGACCAAAGAAGTATTTTGCAGAATATTGTCCTGCAGTCCGCCTATGTCTGTTTTATTTATTGCCGGTTTATTTCCGTCAGGACTTACGGGATTCAAACTGGAATCCTGGCAGCCGACTAAAAACAACCCCGCCAAAACA
>JAKAGZ010000045.1 GCA_021815365.1 Bacteroidota bacterium | reverse complement strand
GAAGCCGGGATAAAAATTTTATTGGTTCTGCTTTCGCCAGCGCTTTATTATGAAATAATTAATATAAGCGGAGTATTTATAAATCCGGTATTAGTAATAGCTGTGTTGTTTTTAATGGATCGGTATTCAGATCCCGAAAAAACAAATATTAAGTTTTTTATCTTTGCATTACTGTTCGGGCTTTTGCTCGCCACAAGCATCATCGTTTTAATTCCTTTCTTCCTTTCACTGTTTTATTATTTCAGGTACAATATTAAAAACCTGGTTTTGTTTGCTTTTATTTCTCTTGCTGTCGGCTTCAGCCTGGTATATCCTTTTTTGAAGTGGGAACAGTCGGCATTTTATTCGCTTGGTCCGTTTAATGATCATTTGCTGAATTTTTCCTGGTGGGCATACTTAATTTTATTCCTAATAATTTTATATGCAGGCTGGATGATAAGTGATTTCGGGGAATTGCTCTTTACTTCAGGTGTGGTTCTCTTTCTAATTACTTTCATAATATTTTTAACGGATAAAAATTATTTAGCTGAAACAATAACGTGCATTCCTTTTTTGATTTTATCCGTAAGGGAGTATGAGATAGATAAATTCCTTGGTAAGATAATAGATAACTGAACTTACGCAGATAGAGAGATGACATCTTTTTGCTTCTAAAAAATATACAGATAAAGTAAAGACGGCATTACTTTCAAAAAAATAAATATCTATTCTTTTATAAAAGATGTCATCTCTTGTTTTGTTATTGTTTAGTAGATAATTGAAATTTATTTTTTAACTCATCAAAGCTGCGATGGCGGCAGTGTTCACTATATCTTCAACGCTGCATCCTCTGCTCAGATCAAAGAAAGGTTTTTTCAAACCCTGGACTATTGGTCCGATTGCCGCTGCACCGCCGAGTCTTTCAGCAATTTTATACCCGATATTGCCTGCGTTCAAATCAGGAAAAATTAATACGTTTGCTCTTCCGGCAACGCTGCTTCCCGGTGATTTTCTTTTCCCGATTGAATCAACAATTGCTGCATCGAACTGCAGTTCGCCGTCAATATTCAGGTCAGGTCTTTTTCTTTTTACAATCACCATAGCTTGCAGGACTTTGTCAATTGATTCGTGCTTTGCGCTTCCTTTGGTTGAGAACGACAGCATAGCGATATAAGGTTCATCGCCGGTCAGTTTTTTATGATTGTCTGCTGCTGATACTGCAATATCAGCAAGCTGCTCAGGATCGGGTGAAGGAACGACAGCACAGTCTGCAAAGGAATATGTTTTTTCAGGAAGAACCATCAGGAAAAAACTTGATACAACAGAAATACCCTCCGTCATTCCGATGCATTGTATCCCGGCTTTTAATACATCTGCAGTTGATGCGAACGAACCAGCAACACTGCCATCCGCAAGTGATTCATTGAGCATCATAGCCGAGAAGAACAGATCGCGTTTCATTGTCTGACGCGCTTCTTCAATCGTGATGCCTTTTTTTCTGCGGAGATTAAAATAAATATTTGTAAAGTCGCTGAGCTTATCAGATTTTTCAGGATCTATCACCCTTAGCCCGCTCATACTAAGCCCGAGTTTTTTTATATCATTATTTATTTTATTCTCATTTCCAAGTGTAATTACGGAAGTGATATTTTCTTTCAGTAAAATTTCTGCAGCTTTTAACACCCGCTCATCGTGAGATTCCGGCAGGATGATAATCTTCTTTTTCTTTGCTGCTTTAGTTTTAATTTCTTCGATAATCTGTAGTTTCATCTGCTCTCCGGAAAATTCTTCTGTTTATTAAATTAAAAATTACAAAAAATAAGAGAGAAATATGGTAGTACTTAAAAAGAATGAACGTATCGGTTCAAAATGTTCTTCCTGAGGAATAAGGCAAGTTCTTGAGGTTTTTATATTGGATAAGGTCATAAGGTTAATTAATTTGAGGGTAGACTTATGCTACTAAGGTCAGGACAAATAATAAGGTTTCAAGGAAAACTTTTTATTTCTTAAGCAGTCCAAAATAGTAATGAAAGAGCAAAAGGAAACCTTATTACATTTAGCAACCTTAGTAGCAGAGAAAAACTACTGAAACAATAACCTTATTACATTATTTTCCCTTTTAAATGTATCTTTGACAGGACTAAACCTGCTGTTAAATTTGCATTAACAAGCTTTATCAAGCCCTGATTTTATTGATTATTAAGGCAAAAAACGATAGATTCACAATCTTAATTTGAATATGATTGCTAAGAATTTACAGATTGTCAGAGATAGAATAGCTGAAAAATGCTTTAGTGTAAACAGGGATATTTCAGAAATAACTCTGATTGCTGTTTCAAAAAATTTCGGCATCAGTTCGATCAGCGAGGCATTCAATGCAGGTGTTCTTAATTTTGGTGAAAATAAAGCGCAGGAACTTGATGAAAAATTCCGTGAGCTTGGCAGCAAGATCACGTGGCATTTTATAGGCAACCTTCAGAAAAATAAAGTTAAGTACGTGGTAAGGTCTGCTGAGTTTATTCATTCGGTTACTTCTCTTTCTCTTGCAGAGGAAATAAATAAGAAAGCTGGTGCATTAAATAAAAATCAAAAAGTTCTTATACAGGTTAAAACTTCGGATGAAAAAACCAAATCAGGACTTACGGATGAAGCGGAAGTAATAGACCTGGTTTCTGCCTGCAAAGGATTTTCTAATATTACCCCGGTCGGGCTGATGACTATTGCGCCTTTTACAGATGATGTTAATTTAATCAGGAAAAGTTTCAGCGAATTGCGTAAATTAAAAGAGAAATTAAATGAACAGGGTTTGGGCTTGAAGGAATTGTCAATGGGAATGACAGCCGATTTTGAAATTGCAATCGAAGAGGGCGCAACTATGCTGAGGATCGGCTCGGCAATTTTCGGCAAAAGAAATTATTCAAAAAACTGGATAGAACTATGAAAGTTTCCCCGTTAAGTATTAAAAAGCAGGAATTCAATAAAGGTCTGAGGGGTTACGACAAAGAAGAAGTTCAGGCTTATCTCGAAAAGCTTGCAGATGAATTTGAAATAATCCAGAAGGAAAATGATTCCCTGAAAAAGGAACTTGAAGAAGCGAATGAAAGATTAACCGAGTTCAGAAAGATTGAAAAGAATCTGCAAAACACACTGTTGAAAGCGCAGGAGTCTTCTTCCAAATCTATAGAATCCACAAAAAAACAAGCCGGGCTGATAATCAAGGAAGCAGAAATAAAAGCATCGCAGATACTTGAAAAGGCAAGAGAGAATGCGAACGAGATCAGGAATGCTGTAATTCACCTGAGAGAGGAAAGGGATATGATCGTTTCTAAACTGAAAGCGATAGTAAATACACAATCCCGGATACTTGAAGTAAAAGCTCAGGATACGGAAAAGGAAGAAGAAAAAGAAAAACCTAAAAAAACGGAAGAAATTAAAAAATTAGAAATTGACGCTAACGAAATTGTAAATAAACTTCTCTGAAAAAATGGGCGAACTGATTACAAAGATAAACGAGACACTGAAGGTTATAAGGGAAAAAACAAAAGATGAATTTCCCGTCGGGATAATTCTTGGTACAGGACTGGGCGGACTTGTTAAAGAAATTAAAATTGAACACGAGCTTGATTACTCAACTCTCCCGCATTTTCCTCTTTCGACTGTTGAATCGCATAAAGGAAAATTAATTTTCGGTACAATTGGTGATAAAAAAGTAGTTGCTATGCAGGGACGCTTTCACTATTACGAGGGATACACGATGCAGCAGATCACTTATCCCGTAAGGGTTATGAAATTCCTCGGTGTTAAAACGCTGCTTGTCTCAAATGCCTGCGGCGGGATGAACCCATCTTTCCGCAGAGGAGACGTGATGCTGATGACTGATCATATAAATCTTCTGGGCGATAACCCGCTCATCGGTAAAAATGAAGACGATCTGGGACCACGATTTCCCGATATGAGCGAGCCTTACAGCAGCGAGCTTTTAAAAATTGCCGAAGATGCTGCGCTCGACAATAAAATAAAAATTCAGAAAGGTGTCTACGTTGCAGTACCTGGTCCGAATCTTGAAACAAAAGCAGAATACAGATTTTTGAGGGCAATAGGTGCTGATGTTGTTGGTATGTCTACAATTCCGGAGAATATTGTTGCTAATCACATGGGAATGAAAGTAATGGGAATAAGCATTGTGACTGATGAATGTTTCCCCGATTCATTAAAGCCGGTAAATGTAGAAGAAATAATTGCTGCGGCTGTTGCAGCCGAACCCAAAATGACCTTAATTATGAAAGAGGTAATTAAAAGAATATAATGGAAGTAAAAAAATCATATAGGCTTTTTACTCCGGTTCTGCTTGGGGTTTTGATGTTCTCTTCAAATTTTATGAACACAAACCTCTTCAAGTTTGGAGATAATAATTTTGCTGTGTGGTTCATCCTTTCGGTTTTTTGTTTTGCCTGCGGATGGTTCATTGACAGAACATTGAACTGGGTGACGGGCGGCAAAGTAGTTTTTGCAACTATTCTTGCATCAACTCTGATCAGCGTTGTTGTTATTACTTTTTTCAGAGAATATTTTATTGCCAGCGAAGTAATGACCGAAAACCTGATACTCTACAGCCTGAGGAATATTACCCTTGGCGCGATGGGATTTTTCGGCATGTCTGTTTCTGAAATAATTCACCTTGAAAAAGATTATGCTGCTGACAGGGAAAAATTAAAAATGTATGAAGAATCAGCTAGAGATTCTAAAAAAGAAGCAGAGCTTGAAATAAAGGAAGCAAAGATCAAAGCGCAGAAAATAATAAATGATGCCGAAGCAGTTGCAAAAAACATTGCACTGAAAAAAGAGAGAATTGAAAACGAGCTTAAAGAATTTATAGAGACAGAAAAAGAATTAATTAAAAAGTACGAAGATTTATAAAACTAAACCCTACTGGTATTTTCTAATATTAACTGCCTGGAAATGTTTAAACAAAATTTAGATAATATAAACCTGCCTACCTGTCTGCCGACTGGCAAGACCGGACAGGCAGGTTACCCCGAAATTGAAGAAAGAATTTTAAAGTTCTGGAAAGAAAACAAAATTTTCGAAAAAAGTATTTCCTCCAGAGACAAGGACAAATCATTTACTTTCTACGAGGGTCCGCCGACAGCAAACGGCAAACCAGGAATTCATCATGTGATGTCGCGTACATTAAAAGACCTTGTTTGCCGATACAAAACTCTGCGCGGTTACAGGGTTGAGAGAAAAGCAGGATGGGACACACACGGTCTTCCTGTAGAAATTGAAGTTGAAAAGAAGCTCGGCATAAAACATAAAAGTGAAGTAATAGAATACGGCATTGAAAAGTACAACGAAGAATGCCGCAAATCAGTTTTTACTTATCTCGACCTGTGGGAAAAAATGACAACCCGCATGGGCTACTGGGTTGATCTTCACAATCCATATATAACATTAGATAATAATTATATTGAGTCAGTCTGGTGGGCGTTGAAAACTTTGTTCGATAAAGGGCTGATATATAAAGATTATAAAATTGTGCCGCAGGATCCCAAATCAGAAACTGTTCTCTCGTCTCACGAATTGGCTTTAGGCTACCGTGAAACGAAAGATCCATCTGTTTATGTTCTTTTCAGAATTAAAAATTCCGATTCCTATTTCCTGGTCTGGACGACCACCCCGTGGACGCTGATCTCAAACGTAGGGCTGGCTGTTGGTCCTGATATAGATTATGTAAAAATAAAATCAGGCGGTAAGAAAATAATTCTTGCAAAAGAGCGGCTCTCTGTCATTGAGGGAGAGTACGAAGTGCTTGAAGAATTCAAAGGGAAAAAGTTAGAGGGAACTGAATACGAACAGCTCTTTAATTATTTGAAAGTTCCTAAGAAAGCTTTTTATGTTCTTTGTGGAAATTTCGTAAGCACAGAAGACGGCTCAGGCATTGTTCACATTGCACCGGCTTTCGGGCAGGACGATTATGAAATTTCAAAAAAATATGATCTGCCGATGCTGCAGCCCGTTACAAGGGGTGGATTATTCACAGATGAGATTACAGATTTTAAAGGGCAGTTCGTAAAAGATGCTGACGCCGGCATTATTAATAAATTAAAAGCCGAAGGGAAACTTTTTAAAAAAGGAACTATAGTTCACTCATATCCTTTTAGCTGGCGCCACGAAGATGTTCCGGTAATTTATTATGCAAGGGAGTCATGGTTTATCAGAACAACTTCGGTCGCAGAAAGAATGGCTGAACTTAATAAGACTATCAACTGGCAGCCGCCGGAAGTTGGTGCAGGAAGATTCGGCAACTGGCTTGAAGAAAATAAAGACTGGGCATTGTCAAGAGACAGGTTCTGGGCAACACCTCTTCCGATCTGGATCAGTGAAGATGGCGATATGTTCGCAGTCGGAAGCATTGAAGAGCTGAAAAAAGGTTTTGTTGAAGAGAATGGTAAACGGAGATCAGTTTCAGAACTTGAATCGTTAGACCTTCATAAACCTTTTGTTGATAAAATCTTTTTTGAGAAGAACGGAAAAATTTATAAAAGAACACCTGAGCTGATTGATGTCTGGTTCGACTCCGGCTCGATGCCGTTTGCGCAGTATCATTATCCTTTTGAAAATAAGGAATTGTTTGAGAAAAAATTTTTCCCCGCTGATTATATCTGCGAAGGGATAGACCAGACGAGAGGATGGTTTTACACTCTTCACGCTATCGCAACAATGTTGTTTGATAATGTTGCATACAAAAATGTAATAGTGAATGAGCTGATCCTCGACAAGAAAGGGCTGAAGATGTCTAAGTCGAAAGGAAACACTGTTGATCCTTTTATTCTTTTTGACAAATACGGAGCCGATGCAACGAGGTGGTATCTTGTAACAAATAGTCCCCCCTGGCGTCCTACTCTTTTCGATGAAGAAGGTCTTGCCGAAGTGCAGAGAAAATTTTTCGGAACGCTCTTAAATACTTATTCGTTCTTTGCTCTTTATGCTAACATAGATAAGTTCAGTTTCCGGGAAGAGCTTGTTCCTTATGAGAAGAGACCTGAAATTGACCGGTGGATCATATCTAAAATGAATTCACTTATTTCAGCATATCAGGAGAATATGGATAACTATGATGTGACGCGTGCTGCAAGGGCTGTGTCAGATTTTACAATTGATCATCTCTCTAACTGGTATGTGAGAAGATGCAGAAGACGTTTCTGGTCTGCAAAATCTGCTTCCGAAAAATCAGGGCTGAATGAAAATAAATTATCTGCGTACCAGACTTTGTACGAATGTTTGATAAATATTTGTAAATTAGTCGCACCTTTTTCGCCTTTTATTGCAGAAGAACTTTATCAGAATTTAAACTCGGTTACAGCAAAAGAAAAATTTGAGTCTGTTCATCTGTCAGATTTTCCTGCAGTATCGTATACCGACAAAGTTCTTGAAGAGAAAATGGAAATAGCACAAAAAGTCGTCTACCTTACCCGCGCTATGAGGGCAAAGTCGAACCTGAAAGTACGTCAGCCGCTTTCAAAGATTATGGTCGTCGTCGAAAAATCGAAACAGGACGCAATAAAAGAAATGCAGGATGTAATCTTAGACGAAGTGAATATCAAAAAACTTGTTGTGCTTACTGACGATTCCGAAATAGTAAATAAATCTGCAAAGGCAAATTTTAAAGCGATAGGCCCGAAGTTCGGGAAAAAAGTAAATATGGTTGCAAATGCCATCAAAGAATTAGGGAAGGAAGAAATAGCAGATCTCGAAGCCGGCAAAAATATAAAACTGAATATTAAAGGTGAAGAAATCACAATCAGCAGGGAAGATGTTGAAATTATAAGTTCGGAAATAACAGGCTGGGTAGTTGAAAGGGAAGAAGACGTTATAGCTGCAATAGATACAGAGCTGAACGATGAATTAATTGCTGAAGGATTAGCCAGGGAGTTTGTCAATCGTATCCAGAACATGAGGAAAGATGCTGGTTTTGAAGTTACCGACAAAATCAAAATTAAATTCAACGGCAGCGATAAAATAATTTCTGCCATTAATTTATTTAAAAGTTATGTATCGGGCGAAACACTTGCAGAAAACATAACCAGTGTTGATTCTTTCAACGGAAGTATAAAACAGGACTGGAAGATAGGCGACTATCAATGTTCGATTCAAATTGAAAAAGTAAATTCCTAAATAAAGGAGACCGTAAAATGGCAAAAGCAAAAAAAATATCAGCAAAAAAATCTTCTAAAACTATACGGAAGAAACATACTGCCGCAGCTAAAACGGTTAAAAAATCAACTGCGAGAAAAACATCATTGAACAAGAAATTACTCACTACTAAAAAAACTAAATATGGAAAAAAATCTACTATGGTAAAATCCGGAAGACGTAAAAAGGAAACAGAAATAATCGAAGTGGAATCTTCAGCGGCGGCTCGTGCCAAAGCGCTTGAAAAAATAAAAGGCTACAGTAAAAAAGACCTCGAACATTTCAGAACAATTATTATTGAAAGACAAAATGAAATTATTGAACAGCTTCAGAATTTAAAAGATCAGATGATGGACCCGACAACAGGAGAGTACATAAATGAAAATTCACCTTACTCTCTGCATATGGCTGAGCAGGGCACCGACGCAATGGAAAGAGAAAAAACTTTTCTTTATGCACAGAGAGAAAATAAATTTTTAGGTTATCTTGAGGAAGCTCTTAAAAGAATTGATGCAGGCACTTACGGGATATGTATCGAATGTATTGAAAAGCCGCAGCACCTGTGCGAAACCTGCCCCCTTATCCCAAAAGCAAGACTGGAAGCGGTTCCGCACAGCCAGCTTTGTTTGCCGATAAAACAAAAGCAGGAGAAGAAATAATTTTTATCTAAATAATGGGAAAGTTTGTAAAGATAGAATTTAAAAATGTTAAGTTGTTATTGATAATAAGTCTCTCCCTTTGTAAGGGAGAGATTAGAGAGAGTTCAAGCAAATTAAAAAAAGTATAGAACTCATCCCAACCCTTCTCTTGCAAAGAGAAGGGCTTATCAGTAGTGATCACTTTGTGATTAACAGAAATAACTTTAACACTATCATTCTTACAACCCATTACATTAAAAAAGAATTACAGTATTAGAAAATAAGATTAGACTTACGTCTATGAAATTTATCGTAAGAAGTGATCTCGTCCCAACTCGTCAGGGTCGTTACTAGTGATGATTTACTTCTTTCTGGTTAGTCGCACATATAATGAAGAATATGTTGATATATCGCCTGAAAAATTCAGAAGAAAATAAGGAATAATTTGAGAGTTTTATTAATTTCACTCGCCATCGTTATAATTGATCAGATTTCCAAGCTTGCAGTCAAAGGATTTTCTATTCCCTTTCTGAAAATCCATTATGACGGAATGTACGAGGGGCAAAGGATACGTGTGCTCGGGAATTTTTTCAGGATCACATTTATTGAAAATCCGGGGATGGCTTTTGGTTTCGATCCCGGCTTAGATTTCAAGCTATGGATTTCAATTTTTTCAATACTCGCAAGCATTGGTTTGGTTGCTTACATCTATCATGTAAGAAATCAAAGCAGGACTCTGAAAATTGCCCTTGCTTTTATTCTCGGCGGCGCGATAGGAAATCTTATCGACAGGATGTTCTACGGAATATTTTATGGTTACTCATCTATGTTTTACGGACGCGTTGTAGATTTCCTCGATTTTGATTTTTTTCATTTTTCTTTTTTCGGGCGAACCTTTGACCGATGGCCCATCTTTAATTTTGCCGATGCTGCAGTGACCATTGGCGTAATAATTTTGATCTTCTTTTATAAACAAAAACAAAAGGAAGAGAGCACCGGACAAACTTTTGAAGCTTCAGAGAGTTCTGCAATTACAGGTACTTTAAATAACAGCGTTTCGGGAACTGAAGCGCAGGGAAAAGGCGGAGAAGATGGCGAAGCTGATAAAGGAAAAGAAATATCGTTTTGAAATACCCGAAGGAAAGAAAAAAGAACGAATAGATATCTTTCTTGCCTCTTCTGTTGAGAATGCCACTCGTTCAAAAGTTCAGAAATTAATTGAAAGCGGTTTTGTTACAGTAAACGGGAAGCTTATTAAATCCAGCTATCTCGTTCAGCCCGGTGATGTAATTGAAGCATCACATCCTGTAACGCCTCATCCCGAATTTGCAGAACCGGAAGAAATACCTCTCGATATTGTTTACGAAGATGAGTTCCTGATCGTTGTAAACAAGCCTGCCGGAATGGTAGCGCACCCGGCGTATGCAAATTATACCGGCACACTGGTAAACGCTTTGCTTCATCATACGGGAAAGCTCAGCAATGTTAATGAAGCAGACAGACCTGGTATTGTTCACAGGATAGATAAGGACACGAGCGGATTGCTCGTGGTTGCAAAAGATGAGTGGACTCACGCAAAGCTGGCAGAACAATTTTCAAAACATACTATTGAAAGAGAATACAGGGCAGTCTGCTGGAAGCCTTTTAAAAAATTGAACGGAGAAATATCTTCGTTTATTACTCGCAGCAAGAAGGACAGAAAAAAATTTACTGCGAGTGAAACAGAAGGAAAACACGCTGTCACTTTTTACGAGGTAATTGAAAATTTTGAATTTGCAGCATTGGTTAAGCTTAATCTTAAAACAGGAAGAACACACCAGATAAGAGTTCATCTTTCCTCGATCGGTCACCCGATCTTCGGTGATGCAGCTTACGGTGGAACTCAAATGGCTGCAGGATCAAATCTGTCTAAGATGAAAAGCAGGCTGGAGAATCTTTTAAAGATTATGCCGCGTCAGGCTCTGCATGCAAAAACACTGGGATTCATTCATCCGCACAAAAAAGAATTTATGAGATTTGATTCAGAGCTGCCGGAGGATATGAAGCTGCTGATTGAGAAGCTGCGTGTGTAGAGATAGAACAACTTGTCCCAACCAGTTGGGAGGCGCCTCATCTATAAATTATTATATCATAATCTGCTTAAAGCCCTCTTAAATTTCATTCCTAATTTGGTTATCTTGAACTACAAAATTTTCAAAGATAATTCAAACTATGCTCAGACTTTACAACACACTGACGAAACAAAAAGAAGAGTTCAAACCAATAAACCCGCCGTATGTTCATTTTTATATGTGCGGACCTACTGTCTACGATTATTTTCACATCGGCAATGCACGCTCATTTTTAATGGCTGATGTCATAAGAAAATACCTGATATACAAAGGCTACAAAGTAAAGTATGTGATGAATCTTACTGATGTTGACGACAAGATAATTAAAAAGTCAAACGAGGAAAAAATTTCATCAAATGAAGTTGCAGAAAAATATATTGACTCTTTTATGGAAGATGTTCGGAAACTGGGAATGAAAAAAGCTGATGTTTATCCCAAAGCAACGGAACACATAAATGAAATTATCAGCCTGATCAAAAAGCTGGAAGAAAAAGGAATTGCCTACAATGTGAACGGAAATGTTTTTTATGATGTTTCAAAATTTAAGGATTACGGAAAGCTGAGCGGTAAAAAAATTGATGAGCTCGAGTCCGGTGCAAGGATAGAAATAAACGAAGAGAAAAAAAATCCGCTTGACTTTTCTCTCTGGAAAAAAGCAAAAGAAGGGGAGCCTTTCTGGGAAAGCCCCTGGGGTAAAGGCAGACCAGGCTGGCATATTGAATGCTCTGCGATGAGCAGCAAACATTTAGGCGAAACATTTGATATTCACGCCGGCGGTAACGATCTGATTTTTCCTCATCACGAAAATGAAATTGCACAAAGCGAGGGGGCGACCGGAAAGCCCTTCGTAAAATACTGGCTGCATTTCGGATTCCTGAACATCAATGATGAAAAGATGTCTAAGTCGCTCGGCAATTTTTTTACAGCGAGAGATATACTGAAAAAATATTCTCCTTATGCAATAAGAATGTTCTTTGCACAGGCGCATTACGGCGGTCCGCTGAATTTCAGCGAAGAATTACTCACCTCTGCTGAGAAGGGTCTTGAAAAGATCAATAACCTTCGTGATAAGATAAATGAAGAGTTAAAGACTCAAAACAAAGACGGGGTAAATCCTGATTTTGATTTTCAGAAATTTGAAGACAGATTCGTTGAAGTGATGGATGACGATTTCAACACGCCGCAGGGGATTGCAGTGCTGTTCGATTTTGTAAGAGACGTGAACAAGGTGATCGCAGAGAATCAAAGTCTCAGCTCTGAATTTTATAAGAATGTAAAAGATTTTCTGACCAGGACAGCAGTTGAAGTGTTCGGCATTTTAAGCTTTGAAGAAAAAAAATCTGCCGGAGATGATAAGTTGGAAAAAGAATTAATAGAACTGCTTATTCAACTGAGAAGTGATGCAAAGAAGGAAAAAAATTATGCATTATCGGATAGAATTCGTGATGAGCTGAATAAGCTGGGCGTCGTTCTTCAGGATTCGAAAGAAAAAACAACTTACAAAATATCACACAGATGAATGTATTTTATGGAAAAGATAATTAAAATATATAAAAGCTTTGAAGAAGCTGATAAAGCTGAAATTGAATTTTGGCGCAATGCTTCTTACGAAGAACGGATTGAAACTTTATTAGCTATCCAGGAAATGATGCTGAAACTTTATTACCCTGAGGTAAAATCAATTGAGAAAGTAGTCACGAAAAGAAACCTGCACGATGAAGAATAAATTCCGCCAGGCTACTGTTACATTTGACGACAGTAAAATTACCTGCCAGATAATACACAGCAAAAAAGCAAAATACCTTCGTTTGCAAATCAGGAATGGCGGGGAGCTGGAAGTTGTGCTGCCACGCGGGCTTCAGCTATCTGATGCAGAAAGGTTTCTGCATAAAAAATCTGAATGGATCAAAAAGCATATCAGTAAAAGAAAAGCCAGGGAAAATAAATTTTACCTGTTCGGACAGGAAATAAACATCTCCCAGGACTTTGATCTCTTTTTTCAAAGACACAGGATAAGTTTTAAGAACAATCACCTGAAAATTACAAGCCCGTATGGCGCACAGGAAAAGATCGAATATCTTTTTGAATGCTGGCTGAGAAAGCATGCTAAAAAATCTTTGGTTGAGAGAGTACAAAAGTTAGCAGACAGGTTCAGCTTTAAGCTAAGAAAGATTTCTATCCGCGGGCAAAGAACAAGATGGGGAAGCTGTTCTTCCAGTGGTAACTTATCTTTCAACTATAATCTTCTTCGTTTCAGGAAAGAAGTGATAGATTACGTTATTATTCACGAACTGTGCCATCTGAAAGAAATGAACCATTCAGAAAAATTCTGGAAACTGGTGGAAAGTTTTTGCCCGGACTTCAGAGCTTTGAAAAAAGAATTAAGAAGCATTCCGTTACTTTAAGACAAGCTGCAGATTAGTTACTGCCATTAATGAAAATCTCAGCAAAAGAGTTAAAATTATTCAACCGGATCTTCTATTGAAGGGCTTTGCTTTGTAAATGATTCATAGCCGTTTTCAGTAACGTGAAAACAATCTTCGAGTCTGATTCCGAACTCACCTGCAACGTAAATTCCCGGTTCATTGCTGAAACACATTCCGGGCTGAAGCAAAGTTTTATTTCCCTTAACCAGGTACGTCCATTCGTGTACATCCATTCCGATACCATGTCCCAAACGGTGAAAAAAATTTTTATAACCGGGGCCATAACCCGCACTGTTAATTACATTACGTGCAGCAGCATCTATTGACTGGCACTCAACACCGGGTTTAATTTTAGAGAAAGCAGTGTCTTGTGCTTTTCGGACAAGCGCCCATCTTTCGCGCTGCAATTTTGTAGGCTCGCCAAACACAGTTGTTCTTGTAACATCACCGTGATATCCTTCAAGAACCCCTGAGCCGTCAATTAGCACTACGTCCCCTTCTCTCAGCTTTTGCGGCTTAATGCTGCCGTGAGGATAAGCCGAATATTTTCCCAACTGAACACCTGCACCTCCGCCAAGTTTCAAGGCTGCAAATGCTTCTGCTAAAAGATTATTAATGTCATACTGTGTCATTCCTTTTTCAAGAGATTTGAAAACAGCTTTGTATGCCTGAAGCATCCCTTCATTTGCTTTTTTCATCAGCGCAAGTTCAGCAGGAGATTTTATCATTCTGCAGCCTGCTGTAACGGGAGTTGCTGAAACAAATTCTGTGTGCGGGGATTCTTTTCTTATGCCGTCGAATATAAAAAATCTCAGCGTTTCATCAATGCCAACCCTCCCTGAATTTATTTTTCTTTCTTTCAGAAATTTTGCAGTCAGCTTATATGGACTTTCATCTTCCTGCCAGGTTCTTATATCATTCCCGAAAAGGATTTTTTCTTTTGCGCGGTCTTCTTCAAAGGCGGGACAAATATAAACGAAATCTCCTTCGGCAGGAAGCACAGCGCCGAACATTCTCTCGCTGTTCCACCAGGAAATTCCTGTGAAATATGAAAAGCTTGAACCGGGTTCCAGAATGATTGCATCGAGCTTATTTTTATGCATCAATTGTTTTGCTTTTTCTATTCTGTTTTTTCTTTCTTCGATGGAGATAGGAACAGTCCCCTTGATCGGCTGCAGATCTGTAAAGTTATTTTTATTTTTTTCATCGGATCTGTTAAAGCCTAAAGTTCCAAGTGTCAGGGCGCCTCCGCCCGCAATTACAGAGCTTTTTAAAAAATCCCGCCGGTTCATAGACATAAAAAATTCTCCTGTGGAAATATTTATTTTGTTTTACTGTTGTCAGGCACAAAATCCAGCACGATGGAATTCATACAAAATCGTTTACCGGTAGGCGGCGGACCATCATCAAAAATATGACCAAGGTGCGCACCGCATCGCCCGCACAATACTTCTGTCCGGTGCATTCCGTATGAATTGTCCGGCTTATAAATTACACTGTTCGGTCTCATTGTTTCATAGAAGCTTGGCCAGCCGCATGTGCTTGCAAATTTTGCATCGGAACGGAAAAGAGGATTGCCGCATGCAGCACAGTAATAAGTCCCCTTGCCTTCAAAATCCCAGTACTTGCCTGTAAACGCACGCTCCGTGGCTGCGTGACGGGCAACTTCGTAAACATCTTCGGGCAGAATTTTTTTCCAGACAGAATCGGGTAAATTTAATTTAGTAGTATCTGTCCTTGAGTAATAAGGATTATTTGTGTGTTCTCTGTCTGTCATATCTTTTTGACTCCTGTTTGCATTATCTGGTCTTGTCTGACAACTAACTAATGCGAAAGTTAATATCGTGATCAAAAGTGTTTTGATTATCATATTTATATCCTGTATTTTTTATTTTTATACCACTGAAGCCGTGCATCAGGCTGACAAAATTTTTTCGTCAAATATATTTCCAATCCCGAGTATCAGGTTCGGGTCAAGCCGTCTTTTCAGTTCAGCCATTTTCCTGATATTTTCTTCGCCGTACATTTCGAGCAGGTATTTGGTTTTATTCTTGCCAATTCCATGCTCAGCGGAGACAGTTCCTCCTAATTTAATAGCTTTGCTGCAGATTTCAGAATATATTTTCTTTCCAAGCTCAAATTGTTCTTCGGTTTCAGGCAGAATATTCAGGTGCATATGTGCATCGCCGAAGTGTCCGTAATTTACGAATTTTAAACTATTTTTTGTCACTACATTTTTTGAGTATAGATAAAGCTCTTCGAATTTTTCCGGTGGAACAGCAACATCAGTTCCCAGTTTTCTGAATCCTTTTCCAGCCATATATTCGTTTATTTTCCACGATATTGCGTGACGGAATTCTTTGATATTTTTCTTGTCATTTTCAGTCAAAGAGAACCAGGCGCTCTCTTCATTCCCATTGAATTCAGAAATCAAATTCATCCATAGTTCCAGTATCGTGTCATCGCTTTCTTTCGTTGTTTCCTGTTCAAACCAGATCGCTGCATTTGCATCGGGAGGAACCTGACGAAAATCTTTTGATAAAAATCTTAAAGCTCTTTCATCAAAATATTCAAGCGCAAGTGCATCAATTGCGTTCGCCTGGTGTATCTGTCTTGTTTGGTAAGAAAGTTCACGTGCCTTTTGCAGAAATCCAAGTGCACAATTTTCATCATTAAAAAAGACGACACAGGAAATCAGTTTCTCGGGCGCCGGGATTATTTTCAATTTAATTTTTGTGATTACACCAAGAGTTCCTTCCGAGCCGATAAAAAGATCAATGGCGTCCATATTTTTTTTGCAGAAATAACCGGAAGCATTTTTCGTATGAGGCATTTTGAAGTCAGGGATTTCAAGAAAAATTTTTTTACCTTTTTCAGTTTTCAATTTCATGCTTAAACCATCTGCTTCTTGCATACCGCGTGATAAGTTTAAAATATTACCATCAGCGAGAATGATCTCTAATTCTTCTATGTAATTTCTTGTCGGTCCGTATTTAAAAGTTTTAGCTCCGGAGGCATTTGTTGCCACAGTACCACCGATGAAGCAGTTGTCCTCTGTAGGATCGGGGGGATATAAATAATTTTTGCTTTTTATTTCTTTTAAGAAATCAGCAAGTATCACTCCCGGCTGAACAACGGCAAACTCTTCATCAGTATTTATTTCAAGAATCTTATTTAGTTTTTCTGTAGAGATCACAATGCCGCCGTGTGGAACAGCGGCGCCGGTCAGCCCAGTGTGGTTACCGCTTACTGTGACAGAAATTTTTTCTTTGTTTGCCTTTCTTAAAATATCTGCTATATCTTCTTTGCTTTCCGGGAAATAAACAGCATCGCAAAAGCCCCTGGTGTTTGAGGCGTCTGTCAAAAAATTTTCTATTTCTTCAGGCGAAGTTTTAATAAGCATAATTAATTTCTATCGAGTTCCCTTAATGATTCTAAATATTTTTTTTGCACAGAAAGCTCAGGTATTGCACCTTTATCTCTTTTAATATCGCAAGATATTTTCATCTTTTCAAATAAAAGATCTATTGCATCGAACGTGTTAATTTCAGGAAAACCATTGTCGCGCAAGTGATGGATCAGCTTCAGGGTTCTGAATCCGTCAAACCACAATTTTTTCTGAAGATTAAGCTGTTTTTCATCATTAGCATGATTTAATATTTTACTGAATGCCCTGTCAAATTCCTGTTGAATAAGAAATTTATAAAGTTCGGGGTGGATTCTTTCGGCATCAGAAAGATAATCCGAAACAAGATTTGAATTTTTATTTAGTGTTGTCAGCCAGCTTTTTAATATTTCAAAAACTTCGGGGCTGTAAAGTTTATATTCATCGCGTTCTTTACTGAGAAAGCGGTTTACTCTTTGCCCGGTCCCGAAAGGCACACGCCAGGAAGCTCTTGCAGAAGGATGAACAGTAGTGGAAGAAATATTTTCAATAGCTGTAACCTTTGCGAGTTTTTCTAAAAAATAAAAATCTTCAGCAGCCTTCCTTTTATTCATTCCTTCTGCTTTTATATAACTTTTATAATCACAAACCATAGTTGAACCGATAGTATGGAATGCGTAAGGAGAGTTAGCGTATTTTAACCCAAGCACATAGTATCTAAGGTAATATTCGTAACAGATAATAGCTGCAGTGTTTTCGTCTTCACCTGAAATATCATGCCTGTAATTTACTACTGCTGCTGAAAGATCTCTTTTGTTAAAAGCAGAAGTTATCTCCTGCAAATAATTTTTTTCAACAGTGCAGTCAGCGTCTGTGCAGATAAGAATTTTTTTTGATGCTGAAGAATAGTCAAAAACAGTCAGAGCAAGGTCCATCCCGATTTTTCTTGCAAGACCAACGCCGCCGTGATTTTCAGGCAGCTCTTTGCCCGGCGACGATGCATCAACAAAGTGAATATTTATTTTTTCTGAATTGATGGTTCGAAGGTAATCCATTGTTCTTAAGTTTTCTATCTTAATTTCCTCTTTTGAGGAAGGCAGATTATTCAAAACGATTAGTAACAAAGTGCAATAAAGATATTTCTCGTCATTTTGTAATAATGAATTTATTAATCTCCTGATGTTTTCATATTCACAGATAGCGGGAACAACAATCACGTTGTCGAATTTCCTGTTTCCAATGTTTTCAATTTTCCACTCTTTAACAGAATATTTTTGCAGGTACTTAATAACAATGTCTGGAGGCATATTCATTTAATGCTCTTTTCAATTATACTTTTTGCTTCTTCAAAATCAGGTCCGTTGATCCAGTTAATTTTAGTTCCCTCTTTTTCCATTTTCCTGAACCAGGTCACCTGGCGTTTTGCAAAATTGTGAATAGCACTGTTCAGTTTCAGGAACATATCATTATAATTAAGTTTTCCCTGCAGATACAAACTTATGTATTTATATTCGAGTCCGAGAAAAATTAGTTTATCATGAGTTATTCCGTTCTGCAATAATTTTTCAACTTCTTCAATCATTCCGGTTTGCAGTCGTTTTTTAAGCCGTTCAG
The DNA here is from genome assembly GCA_021815365.1 of Bacteroidota bacterium. Lineage (GTDB taxonomy): Bacteria > Bacteroidota > Ignavibacteria > Ignavibacteriales > Ignavibacteriaceae > JAKAGZ01. Next base: position 5,641 of record JAKAGZ010000045.1, on the reverse strand, counting down.
TAATTCTTCTTTTAATTTCGGCACGGGGAAGTGCAATACCAATTGTAAGAGAATTTATCTCAGGTCTTTCCGGAATATTTTTGTCAGTGGATTCGGCGATAATGATCGCCTTAATTAATCTTTCTTTATCAAGGAGGTCTGTTGTATTGTGCAGTGCCGGGTTTAAGCCGGAAAGTTTTTCGCGTAGTTCTTCGATAGAAAACTTTCTTAGTAACTTAATACTTTCCGGTGAAAATGCAGCTTTTCTCAGCCTGTAACCCTGAAGTATTGAGTTGATGTAAAGCCCTGTCCCACCGACAAGAAAAGGGAGTCTGCTCCTTTCCCGTATTTCATTAAAGCTCTTATAAAAAAGCTCGTTAAATTTATAAAGGTCAAATTCCTCAGCCGGATCAATAATGTCTATAAGGTGAAATGGGATTTTGTTCCCGTTTACAATATAATCCTCAAAATCTTTACCCGTGCCTATATCCATTCCACAATAGACCTGCCGTGAATCTGCCGAGATGATTTCTCCGTCAAACTCCTTTGCCAGCCTTGCAGCAAGTTTTGTTTTTCCTGCTGCGGTTGGACCTAGTATTGTGATTAAATTGTAAGGCATGGAAATCTTTCAGTTGTAAGCTGGTACAGCAAGAGTTTTAAAAAACAATCGGCAGCGCAATTGTAAAGGTAGCGCCTTCTCCGATAACACTGTCTGCTAAAATGTATCCGCCGTGGTATGAAATTATTTTTTCGGCAATCGCAAGCCCGAGTCCTGCTTTATTTTTTTTACCATAAGTCGTAAAAGGTTTGAAAAGTTTTGCTTTTATCGTTTCTGAAATACCGATACCTGTGTCCCTGAATTTAATTTTAATGAAGTCTCCGTCTTTTTCTGTTGTGACATAAATTTTCCCATCCTCAGGCATCGCATCGCATGCATTTTTAGCGATCTGGTAGCATGCCTGGTATAAAGCATTAATATCAGCATTGATAATTGCATCGGCGTCAGTTTTTTTGTAGATCACGACATTTCTTGATTCCACGTATTCAGCAAGGAAGCTTAGTACCTGTGTCAGCGCATCACTTACTTTTATTGTGCTCTGCACAATCACATTTTTTCCATGGGCGTAAGCATCAGTAAATTTCAGAAAATTTTCTATTGAGTTTACCTGCTCAATCTGCAGGTCAAGGGCTTTGTTTATTTCGGGTGAGTTAGCTTTCTTTTTTATCAGAGATGTGTAATGTTTGATCTTTAACAAAGAGCCGGATATGTCTTCGCTCATCAATGCAGATATTTCTCCTAAAGTTAAAATCTTTTTTTGCTGTATGAATATTTCTACAAGTTTCGAGTTATCAATTGCTTTAAGTATGCTTTGGGAAATTGCGTTCAGCAATTCTATCTCTCTTGAATCGAATTTGCCGCGGCTGCTGTTGTATAATTCCAAAACAGCCACAGGTTCTTCGCTTTTTGTAAAAAGAGGATAATACAGTGCATTTTTAATTTTTATTCCCGTAAGGTCTTCAATTACGGGATTAAAATTTTTTTCTTTTTTAGGGTTTTCAATTATGATAGTTCTTTTCTCAAGCACAGCGATACCCTGGAGACCATCGCTGAATTTTATTCTTACATCTTTAATTGAATTATCCGAAAGAATTTTTGCCTTCAGCTCTTCGTTCTCTTTTTCGGCGAGATACAGCACTCCTCCTTCTGCATTTACAAGCTCAGCGGCGTATTCTGCAATTGCATCAGCAGTCTCATCAAGAGTTAATCTCGAAAAAATATTTTGAGTTGCTTTCAGAATTTTTTCATAATAATCAGTGAAGGCAGTATCTGCTTTTGGTCTTTCTATAATTTCCTGTATTTCTTCATTTTCTTTTCCAGGTTCAGCAGCTATATCCTCTTCAAAAAAAGAGTCTGTTACGTCTGCTGGTTTCTGTGGTTCATCGGTCTGTATTTCTGCGGGAACAATATCTTCATCATTTAATCCGATATTTTCTTCAATTGGTTCCGGAGAATAATTTTCAATTACCGAATCTTTTTCTTCGGTCTCTTCATTATCTGCTGTGCTTTCATCAGTTATTTCTTCTTCGGTTTCTTCTTTAGTAATTATGTTGTCAAATATATTTTCATTAGCAGGGGTGATTTCTCCTGTTTTTTCCCCGCTTTCCTTTTCCTCTTCATTAAAGTTCAGAGAAAGCTTCTCGGTGGTTTTTGCCAGGTCTGAAAGGTCATCTTTGTGGTCAGCGAGATCTTTTGTTCCGGCAAAAAAATCTTTTTCAGAAAAGTCTATTGTTTTATTGTTGTAAAGATTCTGAAGTATTTTTTTGTCTGCTTTTACGAGGGTTTTCAGCTCATTGAAATTAAAAGTGTACATTCTGCAATCAGTATCGGCAACAGCAGAAGATTTCCTGGGTGTTTTTTCTAATAGTTCTGTTTCACCAAAAAAAGAATTTCCCGTTCTGTTTATATAGATGTTTGTACCATCAGGTTCAGTAAATTTTAGTTTTACAATGCCTTCTATCAGCAAAAACATCTGGTCTGCGGGGTCGCCTTTCTGAAAAATAACATCGCCTTCCTTTCTGCCGATAATATTTTTTGGGTTGATAAACGACAGAAGCTGTCCGGTGCTGACTCCTTCAAATAGAATATTTGTTTCCAGCTCTGAATTATTTTTGTTCTGAAACATATTTTTAAAGTATATTACGATATTCTTTTATTAAGGTGTATAAGTATAATGAATTCTATCGAAATAGAAAACGGTATCAGGCACATTTACAGTAATGATAAGAAGTTAGCCCGCATAATTGATGCAGCGGGAGACTGCACAATAAGACCGAAGAAAGATTATTATCACTCTCTGTTAAGATCAATCGTTGGTCAGCAATTATCAACCATTGCAGCGGGGGCGATTAAGAAAAGATTTTTTGATTACTTCGACAGCAAGCCTTTGCCACAGGATATACTTAAAGTTCCTGATAAGAAATTAAGAAACCTCGGATTGTCGTGGGCAAAGATAAAATATGTTAAAGACCTTTCTGAAAAAATGTTAACTAATGAAATTAATTTCAAGGGGCTGAACAAAATGACAGATGAAAAAATTATTGCCGAATTTACAAAAGTAAAAGGGATCGGCAACTGGACTGTACATATGTTTCTGATTTTTACTCTGGGGCGGTTGAATGTTTTACCGACCAGCGACCTCGGCATAAGAAAAGCTGCGAAGCTCAATTATAATCTCAGGAAGCCGCCGGATGAAAAAAGACTTAAAATGTTATCGAAAGAAAATGGCTGGGAACCGTATAATTCAATTGCAAGCTGGTATCTCTGGAAAAGTATTGATATGAAAATTACTTTGTGAAAATTTACTTTACTCAATGAATCCTAAAACCTGGGAAAGCATCAAATGAGCGAATCTGAATTGATTAAAAAAGCTCAGTCAGGCGATAAAAAATCTCTGGCTGAACTTGTAAAAAAATACGAGAATACCGTTTATAATTTTGCTTTTAAAATTTGCCGTGACCCTGAAAAAGCTGAAAATACTATGCAGGAAACTTTCCTGAGCATGGTAAAATCACTTAAACAGTTTGACGGTAAATCAAAGCTTTCTACCTGGCTTTACAGGATAGTTATGAATCACTGCCTGATGGAGCTGAGAAAGAAAAAATATAAATTTGTTTCTCTTGACGATGATGAAAATGAAAACACGGCAGAGACAGTAATTCCTGACTGGAGTTCTTTGCCATCAGACATTGTTGAAAATATTGAGCTGCGAAAAATTCTTGATAAAGCTATAAGTAAACTTACCCCTGATTACAGAGCAGTTTTTATTCTGAGAGATGTGAATGGACTGTCAACTGAAGAAACAGGGAAAATAACCGGGCTCTCAGTTCCGGCTGTAAAATCACGGTTACACAGAGCAAGATCATTTTTAAGAAATGAATTAAGCAGGACGTTGGAAAAATGAAAATAGAAAAGATCAATTGTAACGATGTGATGGATCATATCTGTGAAAGCCTTGGCGAAGAACTGGATTCCCAGAGATGTGTTGAAATAAAGAAACATCTTAACGACTGCCCGAACTGCCAGAAGTATTTTACTTCTGTTGAAAAGACAATTGAATTTTATAAAAAATATAATATCAAAATGACAGAAGAATGTCACAAAAGATTAATGAAAAAGCTTGGGTTAGAAGATTGATCTTATTTATTGATAACCTGCCTGTCTTAGTGAATTCTAATGTAGTTGAAACTTATTATTATCCGGCGTAGTTTATCTCAAAACAAAATGAGGAGATATGTTAAAATTTAAGATGATGCTTTTGCTGGCTGTATCTCTTGCCGCTTGCTCTTTTGCCTATGCTGCTGATTCTGCTGCGAGCTCTATATCTGCAGCGGAGTTAAAGAAAGAAATAAAGTCTGGTCACTCTGTAGTTATTCTCGATGTAAGAATGCCGGAAGAGCTTAATGGTGCTTTGGGCAAAATAGATGGCTCGATAAATATTCCGCTGCAGCAGCTCCAAAGCAGACTGAACGAGTTGAATAAATATAAAGATAAAAAAATCTACGTTATCAGCAGGTCTGGTATACCTTCTAAACTGGCGGCTGAAATGCTGGAAAAGCACGGGTTCACCGCTGTGGTTGTTACAGGTGGAATGATGGCTTACAGACAAAGCGGGGAATAGCAGACTACAAATATTTTCTCCCGATGCCTGAAAAAACTTCAGGCATTTTTATTTATTTCCAACGGGCGGGGGAGTTGTATTGCCGCCGTCAAGAACATATTTCCACTTCCCATCTTTTTGCTTTTTCCAGATAGTCACATAATTACCGTATAGAATATCTTCTTTACCTCTTTTATCTTTCGATGCAAATTCCCAGTTGCCGTAAGTATAGCCAAGAGTTCCATCGTTTGAAATTTCTGCTTTAACGGGTTTCCATTTTAAAGGTGTGATAATGTTTTCTCTTCCCGTGTATAGTTTTATTACTTCAGGTTTGCCAATGGCAGGAAATCTGTCCTGCCTCATAAGCACAGCACTGTCATCGGCAAAATCTATAAATGCTCTTCCCGTACCTGCTTTCTGAGAAATATTGTAAAATTCTATATCGGTTCTGATTAGGTCTGCTTTCGCCTGTTCGGTCATTTCTTTCTTGTTCTTTACTCCCGTGTCACTTATTTCACGGTTAAGGAAAAGAATACCGATGATAATTACAATTAATACCGCCAGGGCCCTCATAACATTTTTCATTTTTAATCCTTGTCAGATGTGATTGGAATACTCTCTTCCGAACCTCTTTTTCTTTGTTTAGGTTCTTTGATTTCAAAATTTTGTGATTCCTTCACTCCATTGGATTCAATTTCCAAATTATACTTTCCGGGGTGCAGATAAGTTTTCTTTGTGTCTGTTTCTTTGAACTGGTCTTCTTTGCTTTTCGATTTCTTATTTATGAATGACTTATACAAATCTGCTTTGCCCGAATCTATCGTCAGGTCATAGTCTGTAAAATTTAATCCGTGTGAAGCTGTATCTGAAAATTCTTTAACAACAATATTGCTTTCAGTTTTTATTTTAAAATTAACAACGCTGTTCTGCCCTGAATAGTAAACTATTTCCATCGAAGGTTCATCCGGCTTTCCCCAGGCGTAAGATTTTTTCCCCCACGATTT